>NZ_FNNN01000044.1 GCF_900106755.1 Bacteroides faecis MAJ27 | reverse complement strand
ATTGCTTACCTTCATATCTTTTACGTTTTATAATTCACACGCAAAGGTATGAAGAACTATTATGGTCTAGGATACGGGGTTTACTGATTGCTTACGGATGTACCACTTATTTATATTGGAGATACTACATTTCATCTGTTTAATCAATACATGAGCTGGCAGGACGAAAGTCTTGCCAAACTAGCCGAACAACTGGAATCACTCGCTATACAAAAGGCGGATAAAATTATTTATTGTTCGGAATGGGCAAAACAGAGCGCAATGCAGGATTACAATGCTGATGCCAAGAAAATAGAAGTGGTTGAATTTGGAGCGAATATCATAGAAAACATCCCGATTCCAGATAACGTATCGCCGATAAATGCACCATGTAACCTCTTATTTATCGGAAGAAATTGGAATATGAAAGGTGGAAACAAAGTACTTGAAATTTATCATAATCTAAAAGGAAGGGGATTTCAATGTACGCTCACTATTATAGGAAGTGAACCTCCAATGTCCTTACCAAATGATCCGAATATTGAAATATACCCTTTTATTGACAAAACAAACTCCAATGACAGGTTAAAATTTCATGAGATCCTGACACGATCGCATTTTCTGATTCTACCCACTCGTTTTGATTGCTTTGGAATAGCTTTCTGCGAAGCATGCGCCTATGGTATTCCATCGTTAGGTACTAATGTAGGAGGTGTATCACAAGTTATCAAAGAAGGAGAAAATGGATTTCTGTTCAACATCGACGCTTCTTCGCTGGAATATGCAGATAAAATTGAAGAGACATTTAATAACCATACAACATATTTCGAACTAATGAAAACAGCACGAAAGGATTTTGAAGAACGTTTAAACTGGGATATATGGCTCGATAAAAGTAATAAGATCATAGAACAGCTCGCATCCGAGCATCAACCGGATTTTTATCTACCGGTTTATGTTATCAATATGAAAGAAAGAGTGGAACGTAAGCAACATATAATTAAGGAGTTCGACAACAAGGAAGAATTCGAGTTAAATTGGGTAGAAGCATCGGTTCATCCTATCGGTGCAGTAGGATTGTGGAATAGTATGATCAAAATCATAAAAATGGCAAAAGAGAAAGGAGATGACATCATTGTCATTTGCGAAGACGACCATTATTTCACGGAAAATTATTCTCCCAAATTACTGTTCAAAGAAGTTACAGAAGCTTATATACAAGGAGCGGAAGTACTTACTGGTGGTATTGGAGGATTTGGACAAGCGATTCCTGAAGGATATCATCGCTATAAAGTAGACTGGTTTTGGTGCACGCAGTTCATTGTTGTTTATAATCGTTTTTTTGATAAGATGCTGGATTATTCATTTCAGGATACTGACACAGCCGATGGAGTTATATCCAAACTAGCCACAAACAAAATGGTTATCTTTCCTTTTATCTCAGAACAAAGGGACTTTGGGTACTCGGATGTTACTCAAAGTAATATGGAACAGCAGGGTAAAATAAGAGAGCATTTTGCAAGAGCGAATAAACGAATGGAGTTTGTCTCCCAAAGTAATATGCAGTCCAACATACCAAAAAATTATTTCTGAAGTCAAACACAGATAAGATTCGCAAAAATAGAAAATACTAACTCAAACTATAAATTATTACCAATCAAAGTTCCTCTTTATGAGTTTATAAAATTTCTCATTATATGGCTTGAAAAAAGCTTTAAGCTTATTACGAATATCACTAGGTAATTTTACATTATATTGTGAGACAAACTTATCATCTAAATTTATTGTATTCCAATCCACATAGGAAATATTTAGAAATTGTTCAATCTTTCTGAGTGTAGATATGCGATTGTTTTTTAATTCACGATGTTCAATAACTAAAATATTCTCCACAGGAAAAAACTGATAATAACGCTCTAATTGTTCATAATAAAATCCACGATGTAGAAAATCAGGAAAAAAATCTATTGGCGTATTCTCCTGATTTCTTATCTTTTCTATTTCCTGATTGACCCAATACGAAAAGGGAAAATTCTGAGTATCAAGTAGCTTCTTTAATAAAATATTCAATTGTTCTTTATCAGAGAAAAGTTCATATTCATGTAAAAGCTGGCTTTTCCCCCAATTTATCAACATGTTATATTGCGAATAAGCTCTATCAATGGGATTTTTAACAAGAAAAATAAATTTCAAATGAGGATTGTATTCAAAAAGTCTTTCAGGAACCTCATGCCAATAAGAATACCAAGTAGTAGATTCAAACAAAAGACTATCGGATAAAGAATAACGGAAAGGAGGATATTCCTTCCACATATATTCCATAAAAAATGGAAATCCTTTCGCATATTCAGTTGGGTAAAGAAAAAAACCGGGCTCTTTAAAAATGATCCCCAACAAGAAGGATGATGATGAAGGTAGTCATGCAAAGCAGTACTTCCTCCCTTTTGAGTTCCAATTATCATAAAATCTATTTTTCTAAACCAATTCGTTATCTCGTCCAATAAAGGATACATTAGTTTGTACGGACGTAGCTGAGAACCAAAAGTTGTAGCGCATTTCCAATAGCACTGAGGAGAATAAGATAAATACAAGTCAAATATATTTCCCCATACTGGTTTAGTGTTGAATCTCCATTCTCGTTCTCTCGAATGTTTCCAAGCAACCCAAAACTGTCCTTCAGTTTTTTCTAATTCTTCCGATAATACATCAAGTAACGTAGGAAGGTGGAAAACAACGACAGCAGCCTTTCCAAGCAGTCTTTTATCTAGAGTAACCTCCCATCCTTTTGATTCGAAACCTGAAGATAAGTGAAAAGGCAAATATTCTGCATTATTATACAACAAAATTAACGAACTATTTTTCATACATCCCAATCACTATTCTCTACCACATTCTTCATAACCGCTAGTTTTTTATAACTACTGCAAAATTAACATTTTATTTATTGGAACAAATCAATTCTCCCACTTTTCTATCAAAAAACAAGACAACTAACCAGTTTGAATAGCATTTGCCGTAATATTTAGCTATCATTTCGAAACATACTGGTCCACAATCTTTTACATCCATTTGACACTTTCAGGAAAATTGTCATGTTTACATAAAAAAAGATTCATATTCTTTACAAAGATGCGAAATTTATTTCTATCTTTACAGAATCACACAACTTTAAATTAATACTCATGAAGCAGAAACAGACTTTTATATGGTTTATGTGCTATTGTTTTATAATCAGTAACACAACATTGGGTCAAACTAAAACCCTGCCAATCTCGAACATGATTTTGAATTTTAGTAAATCTGAAGTAAAAAATACACCTATGCAATCCATAGATGGCTTTGAAGTAGACGCAGTTGTAGTTAATAAAGATCTTTTTCCATTTTCAGAACCAAAAATAAATTTAGAATATGACAAAATAAAATGGAGTTTATTGTATACCCCTTCTTCCAGCGATCCTTTAAGACGTACCCTCACTTTAATGCAGATCGAAGGCGAAAATGGAATTAGTCTTATAGATGAATTAGCCGATAAATATGGAAAAAACAGCAATGGAGTTCCTGCTGTCTGGTATTCGGGAAAGATTGATGTTTTATTATGCCCGTTAAATATGTTTGGAGAAATTGTATCTAGAGAAAAAGCTGTATTAACTATTTCTAAGGGTATTGTTATCTCACAAGAAAATGTACCTATAAAAAAAGGAAGCATAGAAAAAAAGTCACAGAAAGCAATGATGTTAGATGGTTGCTGGCATGATAGTATGCGATATAATGATTTGGGGGCATTAGAAAAGTTTGTAAACCAAGATGCTGTAAAATCATCGATAAAAGCATTTGCGTTATCTATTTTAATTGTAACCGATAACCAAGGTAAAGAATCAGGATATATTTTAGCCCCTCAAAAAACAGAAAAACAAGAAGAGAAAATATTGGTTAATAATCTTCTAAAGCGTATTAATCAGCTACCTCCTTGGAGTTTTGGATGGTTGGAAACAATAAATGGTTCAATTTTTCAAGGACGATATTTGAAAGCGGACTATTCGCAAAATACGGGCTGGAGATTTAATGATTATTTTCATTAAAACGACTCTGTCATAAAAAATAAAGTTATGAAAAAGTTTCTTTTGCTAAGTATCTTATGTTATACTTATACCGTTTATGCCCAACATTATATTCCAGTAAAAAAGATGATATCTAACTATAAAGAGCAAAAAGCTATCGATGCTTTGAAGAATTATGATATTGTTTATAACATTGAAGAATCTCCCGAAGCAGGAGTATTTATGGAAAAATCTCTATTACCATCCGATTTACCAAGACCTAAAGATATTCGTGCAGAATGGCGTTTTGAATATTCTTCAGGACAAAAGGCTATGTTATACTTAAAGAAAATATATTCATCAAAAGAAGGAAAGTCGAATGAAGCATTGATCTATAAGAATAAGTTGGCTGAAAAATATGGAAAAGACGATTTAGGGATTCCTGCAATATGGTATTCGGGGAAGATAACAGCCTTATCGTGTCCCAAAGACTTATTTGGAGAAATTGTGACGAAGAATGTAGCTGAGTTTGACATAGAAAAGGGACAGGTTATATCACAAAACTTTCTAAATATTGCAAAAAACGGAACGATGGAAGGTCCTCGCTGTCCTCGTCCTACTATCAAGTATTCGCCTATTGCCAGTACAGATGGTTGCTGGTATAGTAATCTTCAATATAAACTGGATTTATTAGAAGAGTTCGTTAATGATAATTTGAAAAAGCATAAAACATCAACCACAAAATTTGGCGTAGATATCTTGTTGGTGACGAATAAAAAAGGGAAAACGACCGGATATTTATTATCACCCAATGAGATCATGAATAAAGAGAATCAAGCTCTGACCGAACAATTAATAAAACAGATCAGCAAGTTGCCTCGTTGGAGTTTTGGATGGTTACAAACGATAAACGGTTCTATTTTCCAAGGACGGTATGTAAAAGCAAACTATTCATCGGATACAGGATGGAAGCTAGAGGATTATCTTCATTAGAACAAAGAGTAACTTCTACTCAAAAGTAAAAGCTACTCTTCATTCCGTATAAGATTGGGGATATTCAGTAAATTTCCCTATTTATTTGCTTTAATACGTTGCCCATCCGCCTGAACAGCGTACAGTTCCGCTCCTTCAATGTCTGCTCCGGCAGGTACGGTAAATACAAACCGATTGGCAAACCATACTTTTTTGCCACCCTTGATTAATTCGAAAGCAACCGCCTGTTCGCCATTAGTCACTGTGTACGTTCTTCCGAAAACAGAATAACTTACAGTCTTAGTGATTTTTACATTGTTCTGGAATGTTTCGAAATACCCTACATCTCCCCCATCTTCGGATATACCTTTTTGGTTGCCTCCGGCTCCTGCCTGATATCTCCGGTCTTCAATATATTCAATAGGCGGACACTTGGTAGGGAATGTTTTCATATAAGCCAGCGTCTGATTAATCATATCCTGTGTTACGGTATATGAAAAGCTTCCGTAAGCATACAACTTGAAACTGACCGGAATAAAGAATCCCCAAGCATCAAAGAATTCGGTCATATCCATATTGGCAGCTTTTGCTACGTTGCGCGCATACATCAGCTGTGCTGCTCCCGGATCATTGAAAGGTAACCAGAATTCAGGAGTACGTCCTTGTTCAAATATCTTGCGGATGGTGTTCGGTTTCTTACCGATACGTTCGAAATAGGTCCACAATTGTTGGTTGAGGCGCATGTGCATTTCGGAAGCTTCTCCCTGATACAGTCCGTATTTGTTGGCATCATCGGCTGTCATATCCTGAGGAGTAAATGCCAGCGTGTTCGGATCTCGCGGATGCATGAATCTGCTCCAAGGGGTCGGAGGCGCATATCGGTAAGCAGCCAATGTTCCGATAGAACTTCCACGTGAGCCCCACTGATTTATCTTGTATACCACATAATTAGAAAAGAGATTATTACTTGATTCCGTAGTGCTAGGCCAATTGATAGCCCCCTGATGCATGTGCCCGAGTTCATGTCCCGGTCCCCATTCATTATCTTGATTCTTGTCCATATCGCGCGGATCGAAATTATTTTTGAAGCCCCATCCGTCTTTTGTACTTACATCACCGGCTGCCATATTAATGTAATAATTGGTAGCATAAAGTCCGTCAGTGAAAGTCGTGACATGCATCAATGAATTGAATTCTCCCGTTTTTGAATAGGTATCGATAGCAGCCAGTTCCTGTTCCCAGTCTATCAGGTTATCCCATCGTTCCATTCCTCTTACTACCCCATACTGTTTGAAGTTGTCCTGATTTTGCAATAAGTCTTTCAATGCTGTAAACAGAATCTTCCTGCCTTTCAGAACAAACACACATTTATCAGCCCCATCCAAAGTAACAGATTTTGCCTTCCGGATATATTCACGGAACTGGTCATCGGTTTTATCTACTGTCAGATCCCATACATTGAAGCCTACACGTGCGTGTTCCGCTGTCTCCACATACTGAGGCGGAAAGTGTATTTTCACTGCCGGCATGCCACGGGGATCAAGTTTCTGGTAGATAACAAACAGATTTCCTGCACGTGAGAAAGAAAACTTGTTGATTCCATTTTTCAGAAACCGTTCCTCACCGTCAGGTCCCAGATCAGAGCAACATCTCAGTGAAATGGATTCACCTTGCGGAATACCGTCCACCAAAACGACCATCTCTTCTCCCACATTCGTTATGATACCGGTAGGGTTGCAGAGAGGTGAGTAGTAATTGGTTCTCAATTTATCTCCCCAATATTCGGGCACGCTATATGCTTGATAAGACTGTATCCTGAATCTCTTTTCTGCTTCGGGATAAGTATTGCCCTGCAAAGACCTTGCCAGCACATTGAAGAATGCCGGAAGTCGGTTGATGACTTCGTCGGAAGCGTCCGGGCGGAGTTCACTGCATGAAAGGTCGGTGAATACAGTTGTCAGTTGTTCATCAAGCGGATTTTCCATAGCATGGAAAAATTCCATCTCGTCACAACTAACGAAATCATTCAATCCACTCTTAACTACAAATTTAACAGCTGCGGGTACAACCGGATCGTTCAATAATATCCTGTGACTGCCTCCTGCTCCTTTAAAATCATAATCTTGTATATGAACAAAATCCGCACTTCCTTGAGGCTTGATGTAAAGTTCGAATGCTCCGAAATTACCGTTACCATTTCGGCTGTGATACAGGATATAGTCTAGCGAAAGCTGATTCTGGTCGAATTGATATTCAAGAGTAACGGGGAATTTAGCAGCTTGACTCCATGTGGAGTGATAACAGGTTCCGCCGAACTGACCGTCATAAGACTTCGATATATCCTGTCCCGGCTGATGGTCAGTGTCGTATCCGCCAGTAACTTTCAATTGTACATCTTTCTCCGGATTCACCTCCGAAATATCACTCGATTTCTTTTGTTGTTTGATTTCCGACTGGTCATAAATGTTTGTATTTTCTTTGGATACAAACTTGATCGTAGCATTCCTTTCTGTAGCCAGAGGATTGGAAGCTATGGAGAATATTCGTGTACTGGATGCCAGATCGGCTCTTGTATCAGGTACTTCTTTCTCGATAATCCAGTCTTTGGCTTCCTCCGGAATAACTACTTCATAGTCAGTATTGGAAAGCAAGTTGACTTCCTGATGATCTTTTCCTGCCCCCGCCACCTGAATGACACGGCTCTCTTCAGCCACTTCAATGATCAGGTCACCGCCTGTCTGCACAACTCTGAGTTTAGCAGTCAGTGCATTATTGGTGATAGTAATATTTCCTTCTCTGACTCCTTTTTCGGGACTGGATGTTGCCGAAACCGTCAGTTCTGTATCCGATGCTGTCCTTGCCGTCAGCCATTCTTTTCCCTCGGTTACCGATGCATTCCACTCCCGGTTCGATTTGACAGGTACGGCTACTTCCCCACCCTCTTTCTTGAATCCGATGGATTTCTGGACTTGCAGTACCGGTTCTCCCTGTAACTCCTTATCATCACTCTTGCAGGCATATAGAGCAGTGACTCCCACCAGCAAAATAAGAGAGATACATAACGTATGTTTCATTTTATCCAATAACATAGTATTATATTTTTTGTTGTTTTTCCATTTCGTAGACCAGACTATCCAGATCGAAATCAATATTATATTCATTCTCTATCTGAATCTTTTTGATTTGCTTCACCAGTGAGTGTGGCTTCAGTCTGCGGATCATCTCTATTTCCAGGAGTCTGTCCGGAAAACGTTTGCGAATAGCATCGATATCTTTCATATAGAGGCTGTCCGCTCCCAGATAAAGTGCATTGGCTGATTCCTCAAGAATAAATGCACCCAAACTGTCGGGATATTGTTCGAGCACTGCCTGTAGAATTTCCATACTTTTTTCAAAACTTTGATGTGCCTCAGCATTCATATCTCTGGCTGCCTGAAACAATCCCAACTGAAACATATATTCTCCTGTTATCGCTTTTTTCTCCATAGCAAGTAGCTGTATACATAATGCAGAATCCAGTTCACCCATTTCAGCCAGCAACTTAGCTTTGGTACCATAATAATCGGGATTAAGACTATCAATCGACAGTGCCCGGTCTAAAAGGCTGATGCACTTCCGGGTGGAATCGACATCATAAGATGATTGTAAAATAGCTACCGCCTTTTGATAAAAACTGTCAGCACTGAGATTTACAGGATGAGGACGAATGTCCGGTTTCTGCTGTGAATGACAACCGATAGCTATGCAGATTACCAGCAAAACAGATAGTATGATACTCAGTTTCTTTGTTTTCATGTATATGATTCTAAATAGTCGGATAATATAAATAAAAAAAATGAACTGGCAAGGAGTTTTATAAGAAAATGTGCCTAAATTTCAATCTTATTCACTCCCCGCCAGTCTTTCACTTAGTTTGTCAGATGCCTAGTTCTTTTCTGGCCCAAGCCTCATCGTGATCATTTATCTTATAAAGATAGATACCAGCCATGTTCCACCAACCGTTACCTCCACTTGGATCTATCGGATCGACATCACGACGAGCTTCCGGGGTAAAGCGAATGTACTTATATGGTTTGCCAACTTTTATATTTTCATTAGGTTCAACGTGTTGTCCTCTGCTGCCGGGTAATGTATAAGTTTCTTTGCCCATCAGCGTCCAGGTATTGCCATTGTCGCTTCCCCAGATACCTACACGTTTTACGTCCCCGGCACCATTACCATTATTTCGGCCATCATACTCAAAACGCAAGGACTGCAATGGCAATTCCGACATATTGATTTGCAGATAATGAGGCTGCTTATTGGGTGATGTTCCGCTCCATATTGTATGATAATAGGTATTTATATTATCATCGACCAAAGCTGCAAGTGATCCTTCGGACGGTTCGGTCGCATTGGCAGAGAACATATCGACTGTAAGAGCAATGCGTGCCTTGATAACAGACTCTTCGGAAGTTCCTCTTACAGTTGCAGGCTGTTCCGTCTCCATACCTGTAGGACCGTATGTTTTGATGGTAAACTCATATTCACCGCCACATTTGAATGTGTTTTCTACAATGAATAAGGTAGTAGTATTATCAGCAATTTCCAGTTCTTTATCTTCTTTCGTTACAGGATCATGATAGATGACTTTCATCTTTGTAAAATTCACATTTACAGGCATTTCCCATTTCAACTTAATAAATCCCGCTCCCGGAGTAGCTGTCGGATTTTTCACGCCTTCAGGAGGAACCGGAACAAATTTCTCTTGCGTAACAGTGACAGTGAACTCATTAGGCTCTATCGGATCAGTGCTTCTGAATGTGATATGTCCTACTCGTTCTTCCTCTATAGTATTAGGCTGGATGATGAAACTTTCGGAAGCATCGCGCATACCTCTCGTGGCAGGCAAAGGCGTAATCCATTCGCGGGCAGAAGCCTCCACTTCATAAGTATACGCATCTGCAGGCCCATTTACTTTGAATGGAATCGTGATCGTTTCTCCGGTAGCTTTCACCTGATATTCCTTCTTTGATTCGTCAATGTCAACAATATATCCTCTCGGCTGCTGCATGATAATGAGTGTACCGACACAATTATAGTTTTGTGATGACTGCAGAGTGACTGTACAATATCGCACAATGGTATCGGTATTCTGGTTCAGAGTAAATGTCAGGTTCTTCTTGACTGTGTTCTCTGCTCTTTCCGCTTGCTGTGATTTCTTTGCCTTCGGCTGCTCCGGTTCGTTAAAACGTACCCAATCACAGGTATCCGGCACGGTAATAACATCCAGATTCAGATTGGTACTTACCGGAATAGTCAGAGAAGTCACTTTAGAATCCACTACTTTCATTCCATCAGCCGTCAATCCTTCCACTTCTATCACCGGTTCCAGACCGAACTGTTTGACATTAATGGAATAGCTCTGATGACCGTAAGCTATCGTGATTTCCGCTATGCGCTGTTTATAATCCTCATTCTCGCCGGCAGATACCGTGACTTTACCTTCTTGTTTTTGTAGCTTGCACCAGCCGGCATTCGAACTTGCCGTCCAGTTATCGAGCGCCACGTTGGTCTCCACTTCTATCTCATGTTCACCGCCGGCAAGGGGAAAAACGACAGCCGCCTGACTCTCGCTGGGGACGGTCAAAGTCAGCACATTGAACTCTGTTTCATAATCGGGACCGCAGGAAGAAAGAGCGATAAATGTCCCCAAGACTCCTGCCAGTCCGATAGTTAGTATATTTTTTTTCATATCATTAGATGCATTACAAGTTTTCTACTCTTGGATTGAATTGGTATCTCAGTTTAGCATTTACCTCCCTGTATCGGTCGGTAGACTGCAAACGGTATTTGTAATGGAGACGGAACTCCTTATAATAAGTGGCACGTCCGTCGGGTGTCCGGATGACATTCAGCAAATACGTATTGTCATACTCTCCGATGGGAGTCAATTGCATTACGTCGATATCCTTATATGGCAGGATAGTGAGCTCTTTTGCCAGCGGATTCTCGGGTAACTGTTCTCCCATTTCCAGAATAATGCTTCCTTTATTGATGATATCCAGTGCAGTGGTATAGTCACTGAAACTTTCATCGCCTGCCATCAGACGTACGGAATTCTCTGAAATAGGAAATACACGATTGGAATTCGTCGGACGACGGACTTCACTGGTTCCATCCGTATTCGGAATGATAATGGTACTACTCGTATAATTGTAATATGTTGCCGTTTGTGTGGATGCATAATAATTTTCCTTATGAATGCGAAGCAGCACGTGTCGCTTCTTCGGATTACAGTCCGGTGTCTTCAGCGAATCAATCTTATATTCGAGAAAATAAATGGAGTCGGGTGAAATCTTATCCAGATTTTTCAGATACACCGGAAACATCGCTTTGGAAGAGCCGGCAGGAATAGTCATTTCCATAGTCGGAAACTCATAACATTCTTCCGGCAAATACTTCGCGAAGCGTGCTTTATTGATATCGAAATTAGATTTGTTGTAAGCTCTCAACAATGTATCGGAGTTTTGCAGTGCTACTGCAAACGATTCATCGGAAGCCTGCGAACCACTTAATGAAGCCACCACGAAAAGGGTATCTCCTCCCTGCTGCAACTCGGCTACCTGGCGATCGTACACCAGGCTCGAATTACTGAGCAAATTTACTTCTTTGCGGAATTGTTCCTGAGCGAAATCATAGTTATCGCAACCACTTATTACAACCAAAGCAGAGCAAAGAATTATAGTTACTATCTTCTTCATATTTTCTTTCTGTTATTCTTGTTTTTCATTATCTGTCCCATCCCGGATTCTGATCCATTGCGGGAACTTTCAGTAATTCATCATGGCGAATCGGCATAAATACCATTTTGGGCAGTGCAACACGGTCACGGATATTCTGCTGATCGATCGTCACAATATTCCAGAATCCCGGATTGCCACTGACATCGGTACGATCTTTTTGTACATCCAGTCCCCGCCAATTGGACATATTTGCATCATCTGTGAGGAAAGTACCCCATCTGCGGGTATCGAAATAGCGGTAGCCTTCGTTGAAGAGTTCTACTTGCCGTTCGTTACGGATAATCTGTTCAAATCTGTTCGCGTCGTTCATATCACTCAAAGCCGGACCGGGCAACCCGACACGATAGCGGATCATATTGAAGTATTTAGCCATTTCCTGAACATCACGGCTGACAGTAACTTCGACATCCGTACCTGTCATATCAGGGGTGGTAACGGTTACTGTACCCGTTACGTTGTTCAGTGCCTCCACATATTCCAGCAAAACTTCCGCATAACGGATGATGGCAAACGGTTTGGGACTGGTTATGAATGAACCTTTCACATTCCCTTTTCCACCAGCCCATGAATCATCCGGATGAATATACTTGACAGGAGTATAACCGCTGATATTATAATCGTTGACATTGCTCCCCGCACCAGCCAGTCCGGCTTTCGAATCATCGTGCGAATACCAGAACTGCTGATTGATATAGCTTGCATCAGAAGAAGCTGAATTCATAGTCCACTGGCGTCCGGGAAATCCGATGGAAGCATAAAAACGTGCAGAACGATTGTCATACATCTTCGGTACATCTCCCCTCAACTGGTAGCTCCCCAATACTTTATTAGTGCCAATTGTCTGGCTCAAATCCGCCACATACGGATAGTCCGCCGATGCATTGTGTATGTCTCTACCGTCCATCATCAGGAAGCAATCAACCACTCTCTGGGGTACGGACATACCGCCCCAGCCTCCGAAACCTACCGGGAACGAGTGCTTCGTGTAGTCACGCACATTGACGGATGACATTGCCCAAATAAACTCTTTGTTAGTGGATATAATACCTTCACCGTTGAACATATCAGTAAAAGAGTGGAAAGGATCAATACCACCTGCACCATCGGGGAATGGAGCTGTAGGAACATTATCTGCCAATGGATATGGATGCTGGTTGTCCGGCATCACCGTAAACAGCGAATAGTAATCCATATCAATCACCTGTTTTGCAGCAGCGGCTGCTATCGCCCAACGGTCGGGATCGTAAGTCTGGTTTACGTAATCGGCACCGTCGCTTTTACGTTGCCAGTTGCTGAAACATTGACGGGCAGCATCACCGCCATTAAACAACGGAGAAGCCTGGAACAGGCGCAAACGGGCTATCAGTGCCAAAGCCGCTCCTTTCGTAGGACGATCAGAATAACTGATACTCTGTTCGGTCGGTCCGTAAATGCCTTGCGTAGCAAGTTTGAATTCATTGCATATATAATCCACAGATTCGTCGTATGTAGACCGTTCCCTGTTATAGTATTCCGCCGATTCGGAAGTGCTCAGCACTTCATCCCCCACAATCAGCAGCGGACCGTAGTTCATCAGTAAATGGTAGTAGGCATAACCGCGCATAAAGTGTACATATCCGATATAGCGTCTTCTGTCAGCTTCCGTCATATCGGGCACTTTGCCGACATTTTCCAACATCCGGTTGCATCTTGTCACTACTACATACATAGTATACCACAAATCCCGCGGCAGGTTTCTGCTGTTAATTTTACCGATACTGAACTGCGCTCCCCAGAATTCGCTAGTTTGCCATCTGACGGTTATCTCGTCCGAAGCAGTTTCTCCCGGATTCCATGAGTTTCCCCAAATGGCACCAGCATCTGGAAAACGGGTCGGGGTATTCCAAAGATATCCTTCGGCATTCTTCATGCTATGGAAAATGGAATCTTCCTTGAATGTAGCCTGGAAATAGCTGTCTACATCCAGAAAGTTGCAGGAGCTGAACAGTAAAGAACTGCCAATGACCGCTCCCAAAAGTATTTTAATTCGATTTTTCATGAATTTTCAATATTATGTGATTAGAATCTTAAGTATACCTGGAAAGCATAAGTAGCAGGTATCGGATAGACAGCACCATTTGCCGAAGCCTGTTCAGGATCAAAGTATTTCACTTTGTCGATAGTGAACAGATTGTTGGCAACAAATTCCAGATCAACGGAGGACAATCCAACCGATTTAATCCATGGCAGATGTTTCAGGCTGTATCTCAGACTGACTTCCTGAAGGCGCAGGAAAGACCCGTTCCGTCTCCAAAAAGAAGAAAGCTGGGAGTTGTTCGTGTTTTTGCCATAAGAAAGCCGTGGAAATTCCGCATTCGGATTCTCTGTAGCAGTAGTTCCCGAATACCATGCAGGGGTCCATCTGTTCTTGGGATTGTTAGCTAGTTTGATCACATTTCCCAAGTCTCCGTTATAAAACGGAATCCATCCGTAGTCATTGCCAAGTCCTGCACGATAGTAATCCACTTTCGCAGAACCCTTGAACAAGATACTCACGGTCAAATCTTTCCACTGAAAATCGCCGCCGAATCCATACATCATTCTAGGCAACTGGTTGGAGTAAGACAAAGGCACCTTGTCGTCTTCATTGATAATGCCGTCTCCGTTCACATCACGATATTTAATGTCACCGGGACGTATCGTTCCGAATCCACTTTGGTCAGGACTGGTATTGATCTCCTCTTTACTGGCGAACAGCCCCTCGGAGATGTATCCGCGCAAAATATTAAAAGGCTTGCCAGTCACACTGAGATAATCATAAGGTAATTTGTTCTCTTCAAAATAGTCAATGACGTTTTGTGAGAACGTATAATTAGCACGAATGGTAAAATTCATATCCTTGTTGATCTGGTGGAAAAACTCAATGTTTCCGTCCGATCCCACACTATGCATACGTCCTACATTCGATTTCGGATAGGTCACCATACCTACAAAAGAAGGCAACGTCACACGATCCTGAAAGATATGATCACGAGTATCCCGGAAAATGTCGACAGTAAAAGACAGCTTGTCATGAAAGAACTTGGCGTCGATACCCAGATTTGCCTTCTTCGCTACTTCCCATTTTAAGTTGTCGGCTCCAGTATAGGTTTCTGTGATACCATTATAGCGGTATCCCCAGGCAGATCCGGCGTGATTGTCAATCATAGTCATATAAGGGAAACGTCCTACGCCTGTATAATCGTTGACGGCAACAATCTGGTCGTTTCCTACAATACCGTAAGAACCGCGAAATTTCAGAAATGTGAACCAAGGCAGTTTCTCAGACCACCAGTTATAAGAGGAAGGAACCCATCCGACAGCAATGGAAGGAAAGAAACCGAATCGTTCGCCTTTTTTAAACTGGGCAGAACCTGTATAACCAAAATTCGCGTCAATAAAATAACGGTTTTTATAGTCGTAAGAGATACGTCCGGAGAGATTCTGATGACGCTTGGGAATGCTGCTGATACCCAAATCATCAATGGCTCCCCATTGAGAATCCTTCTCATCTTTCATATAGTATTCGAGCAACGCACCGAAAGTATGATCGCCGAATGTCCGGTTCCAATTAGCTTTTGCTTCCAGGTAGTACTGTCTGTAAGCGTGTTCAGCATCTCCGTATGCCAGACTTTGTTGTGAAGAGCGCAGTGATTTAATCAAAACTCCCTGTGCCGTTCGCCCGGTAGCACGGTAAAGATCCGGCCAGATAGAACGGTACTCACTGAAATAACCGATATGCTCTGTCATCCCTTGTACGGATAATGTCAGTCCTTTCAAGAATCCCTTGAATTCTTGTGTCAATTTAAGCGTCAGCATGTTTCGGTTATCCTCACTTTGCATATATCCGGTATTATTCAGCATGACGTAGGGAGAAGCCAATGTACGCTGTCCTCCATATACGGGTAACGTACCATCGGAGTAAGTAACCGGAAACAGAAGTGGTGTCAACTGCTGGACAGCAGACCATACTGCGTCTGTATTCATTCCGCCCGGGCTGACATAGGAATTGACATATCCGTCCACACCGAAATACAACTGGGTTGTTTTGGTCAGATTCATGTCGATATTGGCACGATAGTTCAGCTTGTTTACGCTCAATGGTTTCTTAAACAGGTTTTCTTCCTGACGATAAGCAGCACCTTCATCCTGATAACCTATCGATAAAAAATATCTGGCAACATCACCTCCTCCTTTAGCACTGACATAGTAATTCTGTTGGATAGAATTATGTTTCATGATTTCATCCATCCAGTTTACATCCGGGTAGAGGTCCGGATCCAACTTATTTTTGATAAGGTCTAGTTCCAGACGGGTATACAGATCATCTTCTCCCGACATTGCTCTGGCTTCATTGGCAAGAAGCGCGTAATCATAAGCTCCCAGATATTCGGGCAGACGTTTGATATGGGATATTTTCATGGTAGCACGTCCGGTCACTTCCAGTTTTCCGCTGGTACCGCGTTTGGTAGTCACCAATACTACACCATTGGCCCCGCGTGTTCCATAGACAGCCGTCGCTGCAGCATCCTTCAGAATGCTGAATGATTCAACGTCATCGGTATCAATATCCTCCAGCCTTCCTTCGATACCATCGATCAGCACCAATGCTCCGGTACCGGCTCCGAAAGTACTGATACCACGAATCCAAAAGTTAGAGATATTTTTCCCCGGTTCACCCGAACTCTGCATAGTGATGACACCTGCCATTCGACCTCCGATCATATTATTAAGAGAGGTGGCGGGAGTTTTCAATTGCGCGACATCGATTGTGGTAATTGCACCTACTACCGAGACTTTTTTCTGCGAACTCATACCCGTTACCACTACTTCGTCAATCTTAGTCTCGTCTTCTTTCATGACAATCTTAAGTTTCTCTTCATCTTTGGTAATCAGCATCTCGACATTCTTCATACCGACCGACTGGAATACCAACGTAGCATTTTTCGTCACTCTAATTTTGAATTTTCCGTCCAAATCCGCTACCACGCCGACTCCCGGTTCATTCTTTACATAAACAGCCGTACCTACCAATGGCTCACCGGATGCATCCACAATCACGCCCGCCACTGTAAACTGTGTCTTCGTTTCGTTCTGACTGTAACCTGCCAATGGAATGAGTATCATCAGCAGCACAATCAATAAAAGATTTTTTTTCATATATGTATTATAAAAGGTTATTCTATAGACAATTTACGAATCACTTTATTTCCGGTATCAGCAACATACACGATTTGTCCATCGGCGCTGACAGCAACTCCGAAAGGATGATTGAACATAGCGATGTCCGGACCACCATCTTTATAGCCCTTCATTCCCGGAAGTCCGATAGGGGTACTTACGGTAGCTTTGTCTATTGACAATCTTGTATCAATCACTCGTATACAATTGTTACCACAATCAGCGATATACAACTTACCGTCTTCCGTAAAACAGATCTGGTGGGGATTATTAAACTTGGCATTTCTCAGTAGACCGTCTTCCCATCCTTTTCCTGCAACTTGTCCTTCTACTATAGCTTTTCCGGCATAACCCTCACCAGGATAGGTATTTTTATCTTTACCTTCCAGATTACCGACATCTACTCTCCATATCTGATTACCTTCAGCCATTGCGATGTAAAGCATATTTTCCTGTCCTTTGACAGGGCTGAATGCACAGTATGAGTCACAGGCATCAGGTCTGGTGGAAGTACCTACCTTCTTAAGCAGGAGTTCACAAGTACGGGTATTCGGTTTTATCCTGACCAGTTGGCCTCTTACCATCACCGTATAAATGTAATGGTCGAGCTTGTTCACCACGAAACAGTGCTTATAATTATTATCGGCGATATCCTTTGTTGCATCATCCAGCAACACTGTCAGACGACGAGGTGCATAACTTACACTTTTAGACAAAGCATAGAACCCCATACCACCATCTTCAGGAGCATACATCGTATTATCTATATCCGAGAAAGCAGGAGCATTCAGTATGGCCGCCGTACCATACTGTAGTACAAGCACTGAATTACTCTTGACAGAAGCCATGACAACATTTCCATTCGAGTTCTCTCCTTTATCATTCTTACAGGTGACGGATGGGTAATTATCTCCTCCGTGCCAAACATGACGTTCGGTGATAAAGATATTATCCTCATCATCCAGACAAATGTAGTTGGGTGCCGACAACGTAGAAGTAGCTATATCCCCTCCCACAGTAGGCTGGTCGGCATCCGGTGAAGCTTGACCTATTACGGTAGTTACACTTGTCTGAGTCTTGTAGATAAATTGTTTTCTAGCTTGTCCTTCATATTCTTTCCCGTCAGGCATCGTTCGGGCAACTAGAAGATTCATTTCTTTCTTGTACGTCAGTCCTGAAGGAACATACAAGTAGATTTTGTTTCCATTCGAGCTGACTAAGCCTGCCGGATGCTTTATTCCGTCTACATCCTCGAAGTAAACTTTCAGATTGGTAGTGTCTGATCCGAAGTTTCTGCCTTCGACGATCATAGGGGTGGCAATTCCACCGGAATCCGGATAAAATCCGGTCACTTCAATAGGTTGATCCGGATTGAATACTGCACTTCCTATATTCTTACTATCTGAACATGAAGTCAGATAAATGAATACGGCGGCAAAGAATGTCAAAAAAATAGTTCTTTTTTGCATTGTTTTTCTGTGATTAAAGGTTAATTATTAGTTTGGTTAATATAGACAAGTAGAAAACTTACTATTGTATCTAACATTATTTATAATGTGGTAGAAATAAGATGTGCATTTTTACTCTTATACGTTTGTTTTTGGGTGTGTATGCTTTATCTTAATATTTAGTAAGCTTGGGAATATATATAGTTGTGTTTGACTGTTATCATTCATTTGTTTTTCTTGGGGGTATTGAAATTTTTAATGAATTCAATCTTCCTTCAGCACTGTTCTGAGCTATGCTGAAGAAACGATAATAAAATTTTAATTTTACATCGGAGGAGGTCTATAATTTTGCATTATCATAAATAAGAGTTTTTAAATTCAGTCGTGATTGACCGATTGGGATAAGTCGCTCTAGAACTTGGTATATTAAATACAAAACATTGATATACAATAACATAAAACATACGAAAGATTACATCTGTCTAATTATGACCCGAACAGTAGAATGGAAAAACGAAAAAAGTATCGTTTGTCGATAATTAAAATAAAAAAAACATTGCGTTTACCAATTTTATTAATAACTTTACACCGTCTTAAGTAGCACACAAACTTAATAACCTTTGAAAAGCCTATGAAAACAGGAAAAAACACACTTATTGGTATAAAATTACCAAGTTCTAGAGCAACTTATCCCAATCTGTTAAGTGTAAATACGAATAATGACAATCAAGCACAACTATTCATTTTCAAACATATTAAGTAACAAAACAATGATAGCCCCAAGGAATAAATGCATAAAAAACAAAACGTATGCCCTAATTTCTACCATATATAATTAAGATTTCACCTCTTACCAGCAAGTTTAGATGAATCAAACTATAATAAGAGCAAATGATATATTACATAAAAAAATTCCAGTAACTTTCGATACTGGAATTTTATATAAACCAAAGAAATATCTTATTCCCACTCGATTGTTGCAGGTGGTTTAGAACTGATATCATAGGTTACACGGTTCACACCTTTCACCTTATTAATAATATCATTCGAAATCTTGCCCAGGAATTCATAAGGCAAATGCGCCCAATCCGCAGTCATGGCATCAGTAGAAGTCACAGCACGCAATGCTACCGCTCTTTCGTAAGTACGTTCATCTCCCATAACACCTACAGACTGTACCGGGAGCAAGATAACACCTGCCTGCCATACCTGATCATACAATCCCCAATCACGTAATCCCTGAATGTAAATATCATCAGCATCTTGCAGGATACGCACTTTTTCCCGGGTGATGTCACCAAGGATACGCACAGCCAATCCCGGTCCCGGGAAAGGATGACGGGTAATCAGATGTTCCGGCATACCCAACTCACGACCTACACGGCGAACTTCATCCTTAAATAACAAACGAAGCGGTTCGCACAATTTCAAATGCATCTTTTCGGGCAAACCTCCTACATTGTGATGGCTCTTGATCACCGTACCTGTAATAGATAATGATTCAATGCAATCCGGGTAGATAGTACCCTGAGCCAACCACTTCACATCTTTTATTTTGTGAGCCTCCACATCGAACACATCGATAAAGCCCTTACCTATAATCTTACGTTTACCTTCCGGTTCGGTCACACCAGCAAGCTCTGTAAAGAACTTCTCGCTGGCATCCACACCAATCACATTCAGACCGAGACATTCGTAATCGTTCATCACATTTTTGAACTCATTCTTACGCAACATTCCGTGATCTACGAAAATACAAGTCAGGTTCTTGCCAATGGCTCTGTTCAGCAATACGGCAGCAACCGAAGAATCGACACCACCACTCAAGCCCAACACAACCTTGTCATCACCCAACTGAGCTTTCAACTCAGCAACCGTACTCTCAATGAAAGAAGCCGGCGACCAGTCCTGCTTACATCCACAAACATCGACTACGAAGTTCTTCAATATCTGCGTCCCGTCTTCGCTATGGAATACTTCCGGATGGAACTGAACTCCCCACACATTTTCACCTTCCACCTGATAAGCAGCGATATCTACTTTATCTGTCGAGGCAATCTTCTTGAAGTTATCCGGGATAGCAGTAATCGTATCACCATGACTCATCCATACCTGCGTATTCTCACGCACTCCTTTGAACAGCACATTATCCTTGCAGAAAGAAGTCAGATGCGCACGCCCATATTCGCGTGTACCAGCCGGTTCTACCTTTCCATTGTTGGTATACGCCATAAACTGTGCACCATAGCAGATACCCAAAATAGGATATTTGCCACGAATCTCACTCAAATCTACCTTGAAGGCATCTTTATCATAAACCGAAAAAGGACTTCCGGAAAGGATGACTCCTTTAATTGTTGTATCTTCTTTAGGAAACTTGTTATAAGGAACAATTTCGCAATACGTGTCCAGTTCGCGTACGCGACGACCAATCAGCTGTGTTGTCTGCGAACCGAAATCAAGAATTATTATTTTCTCCTGCATATCAATGGTTGGATTTTGAATAAATGATTTGCAAAAGTAGAAAAAAGTAGGCAAAAAGATAGAAGAATAAACAAGAAAATCGACATTTATGAGAGAAGTATATCATCGGGCAAGATAAAGTCCGAAAGAAAAAAGCGAATTTGAGAAGGCTTATATATTATAAAGAGGTTGTGTCAAAACGCTGGCACAACCTTTTTTTATGCACAAAGCCCAGACTTTCACAAGCCCGGGCTTTGTTATTACCCAAAGTTTTTGT
>NZ_FNNN01000042.1 GCF_900106755.1 Bacteroides faecis MAJ27 | reverse complement strand
GTTACAAAAAAATTAGGTAATAACAAAGCCCGGGCTTGGGAAAGTCTGGGCTTTGCGCATAAAAAAAAGTTGTGCCAGCATTTTGACACAACCTCTTCTTCTTTTTAGTTCCGTATCTCCTATAAATAAGAAAAACGCCTTCAAATATAAGCTTTCGCTAATAAGTTGAAGGCGTTAATCATCCTAACCAATACTTACACTTACCCTAAAAAAACTTCTTCCTCCTATTTATTCAAAACAATTGGCCGGTTAGCAGAAGCTTTGCCAAAGTTTTTATCCGGCTTTTTACCCATCTCGAACTTCAAGGTACTGCCGTTGATTATATCATTGTATGTAATATAACTTTTATGGTAAGGTTTGCCATTCAAGTAAACCTTCCGGATATAGATATTTTCTTCACTATTATTGGGAGCCTCTACTGTAAACACTTTGCCTCCACGCACTTTCACCTCTATCTTCTTAAAACGCGGGCTTCCGAAAGCAAATACACCGTCAGACGGGTTTACCTGATAGAATCCCATAGCCGAAAGAAGATACCAGGCAGACATTTGTCCACAATCTTCATTACCGATAATGCCATCCGGCCGGTCTGTATAGAAGTCACTCATGATGAAACGAACTTTTTCAGCCGTTTTCCACTGCTCACCGGCATAGGTGTAGAGATAGGCAATGTGATGACTCGGCTCATTGCCGTGTGCATATTGTCCGATAAGACCGGTAATGTCGCTGGAAGCGCCTTCACCCATACTGTCATTGTTCGTAAAGAAACTGTCGAGCTTGGAAGTAAACGGTTTGTCACCGCTGAACAGGCTAATCAATCCATAAGGATCTTGCGGAGCAAAAAAAGTATATTGCCATCCGTTACCCTCGCAAAAATCACCGACTCCATGAATAGAACGTGCCGGATCATAAGGAGTACGCCAGGAACCATCCTCCAGTTTCGGACGAATGAAGTGGATAGAAGAATCGAAATAGTTCTTATAGTAATGAGCACGTTTTGAGAATGTTTCATAATCAGCCGTCTTTCCCATCTTTTGTGCCATAGCGGCAATCCCCCAGTCATCTACTGCATATTCCATAGCGATAGAAGTGGCTTCGTGAACTTTATCTGCCGGAATGTATCCTTTTGCCAGCACATAAGGAACTCCATTCTGCCTTTCATAAGTGGCTGTCGCTTTCATTGCTGTCAAGGCTTCTTCCGCATTAAATCCGGTAAATCCTTTCAGGTAAGCATCTGCAATCACCGGAACAGAGCTATACCCCGGCATACAATTTGTTTCACCGCTCATCAAAGGCCAGATAGGAAGTTTGTCCTGTTGCCTATAAATAGAAAGCATTGAATTGACTACATCGTCTACCAACTCGGGTTGGATGATAGTCATCAGAGGATTCAGAGCACGATAGGTATCCCACAGGGAGAGAGTCGTATAGTTCGCCTTCTTCGGGTCTGTATAAATCATATCATTCATCCCCCGATACTCACCATTGACATCACAATACAGCGTCGGAGCGATCATCGTGTGATAGTGTGCGGTATAAAAGACACGTTTGGCAGCCTCGTCATCTGATTCTACGGTCATCTTTTCCAGTTGCTTGTTCCAACGTTCGCTGCTCATCTTCACAACTTTGTCGAAGTCCCAGTGAGAGAGTTCAGCTTGCAGGTTCATCGCTGCATTCTCACAACTGACGGAGGAAATAGCCACTTTAATCTTCACTTCCTTCACATGGCCGAAAGTCAGTACACTTTTCACCGATTCAACTTTCAGCTGGTCCCAGGGTTTGGGTGTATTATCATCATAAGCAGTAAATTTCTCTATCTTCTGATCGCTCTTCAGTACAAAGTATACCTTTCGGGACGGGCTCCATCCTCTGACATAGCGATAGCCCTCCACTGTATAATCATCCACTTTACGGATATAGCTATCATAAGCATTGGAACCGTTGCCTTCGCGCAGGTCAATCAGTATGGAAGCCGGTTTCCCTTCCGGATAGGTGTAACGGTGAAAGCCTACCCGGTCAGTAGCAGTCAGTTCGGCCTTGATATTGTACCTGTCCAAAAGTAAGGAATAATATTCCGGACGGGCTATCTCATTATCATGCGAATATTTCGACGCATATCCATCACGTATATCGTCCTGATTGCCTCTGGGAGTACGGATCTCATTGAGAGGCATAATCAGAATGTCCCCCAGATCAGTACATCCCGTACCGCTTAAATGCGTATGTGAGAAACCAATCAGGATGCTGTCGGAATAATGATATCCCGAACACCAGTCCCAGCCTTTATGAATATTGTTAGGTCCGAGTTGTACCATACCATAAGGGACACTCGTACCGACAAATACGTGCCCGTGAAAACCGGAACCGATATAGGGATCGACATACTGTAGCAATCCCTCACTCTTTGAATAGTCCTGTTTCGCCACTCCGCTCGTTGTCATAGCCAAAAAACAGGAAGCAGCCATTAATAGTTTAAATGTGTTCATCTGTATCTTTCTTATTTAGTTAGAATTTCCAATCACATCGCAAAGGAAGGCGGAACGGCATCGTCTCCGGCAGCCCAGGCTTTATTCGGACGTTTACCCATCACAAATTCCAATACTCCACCCTTCATGAGGTCTTCGTGGCTGAACCATGACTGATCCCATACCTTTCCATTCAGCTTTGCCGACTGAATAAACTTATTTTCCGGTGAATAATTCCGGCACACGATCTGAAAAGTTTTTCCGTTACTCAACCGAATAGTCTGATTCTCAAATACCGGGCTTCCAATCACATACATCGGCAGACCGGGAGTAACCGGATAAAATCCCATCATCGAGAAGACGACGAACGAAGTCAATCCGCCTCCGTCTTCATCCCCGGGAATACCCATCAGATCATTGCGGAACCATTGCGTCAACAAGTTACGCACCCGCTTTTGAGTACGCCAAGGTTGTCCGGCATAATTATAAAGATAAGGAATGTGCATGGCAGGTTCATTTCCCATCGAGAACTGACCGACATTACCCGTATGGTCACCAAACTGATGATGAAAATCCGGTCGTCCTTTCCCTAAAGGAGTACTATACATTCGTTCCAGTTCTTCTACGAAACGCTCCTTTCCACCCATCATATTCACCAGATCGGCTACATTGTGAGGAAGATCCCACCGATACACCCAACCGTTATTTTCATCATACGCATCGCGTCCGCCTACTCCGCTAGAATAGCGATAATCAAATGGCTGGATAAAGTTTCCAAACGAATCTTTCGGATGGAAGAAACAGGTTTCTTTATTAAATATCTTGTGATAGTTCAGGCTTCGCTTCAAGAAATAGTCTGCCTCTTTTTTATCTCCCAAAGCTTGGGCGATATTTCCCAGACACCACTCGTCATACACTGTTCCCAGAGTAACCGCTGCCGGCTGTCGTCTTTCCCACGAATGCACTTCGGGCACTGTTTCTTGCTCACCTACGGCAAGTGCGGGAAAGTATCCATGGTCTTTATAGAACTGATCCAATACTCCGGCAGGTTTGGACGACCAGGGAGCCAGTGTTTTTTCAGTAATGGCAGCTTTACAGACTTGATAGGCTTTTGCCAGATCAAATGAGCGCATTCCCTTATTATACGCATCAAGCACCGTCGCCACACCATGATTGCAGTTCATACGACGGCTGTCACCATTGATTTCCGGGAAAGTAGGCATCCAGTTGGGTTGCATCTGATACGCCATGCGAATCAATGAATTTACCATATTGCTCTCCATTTCCGTTTCAATGATGAGACGCAACGGATGAGTGGCACGATAAGTATCCCAAATCCAGTCGTCTACATAGAAAGGAATGCCTTCGTCATCATGTACCTGCCCGTCATAAGCACTAAAATATCTGCCATCCTCAGAAATACAAATCATGCGTTCATACGTACGATAAAGAGAAGTATAAAATACTGTTTTCTCGTTTTCCGTACCTCCCTTTACAAAAATCTTTCCCAATGTCTCATTCCATACCGAACGTCCCTTATCGGCTACAGCCTGCAAGTTGTAGTTCTTGATTTCACGGCGCAAATTTTGTTTTGCCTGTTCGGAAGAAATAAATGATACACCATAGCGAAGCAGTACAGAGGCTGTTCCCTTCGGATATTCCAGTATATAATAAGCATTATGTCCTTGCGTAGACTTATCTGTAGTGCGAATAACTGCCCCCTGATGAGTACCGATCTTCAAAGGCTGTTGATCTGTTTCCAGATAAATATAAACTTGTGTATGGTTACCCAGTTTCTGATAACCGCTGATTGACTTTCCGTCTGTTTTTAATTCTCCGTTGCGAGTGTTAAAGATCAGATAAGCAGGCTTGTCTGTCTGCGAAAAGTCTATCTGATAAATACCGGACTGGTGGGAAGGAGCATACTGAACATACATCCCGTCATCATCCAGATCAACACTATAATAATAAGGCTTGATAACTTCATTGTCGTATCCATATTGTATAATGCTGCCTGCCTTTTGTAATTCTCCCTGATAAGGGCTCAGATTGAAAGCCGAACTTCCCCGGTGACTGGTCACTATCAGCGGTAGTCCGTTAATTGTATTTCCGGTAAAATTCTCCCGTTCGGGATATACACGCAACATACTGTTAGGCAAATGAACCGTCGGATAAGTGGGTACCAGCAAATGACTGATATTTCCGATATATGGATTTACATAATCAACCGGAGTTCTTTCCGGTGAAGAATACATTTTTGCCGTTAGAAACTGGAAAGGAATGAGGCATCCCAGTAACAGATATAGAATTTGCTTCATGGTATAATTTAATTAAATAAAAGTTTTTATGATGCAAATATAGAATCTATTCCGAAACTATCAGGCTGTCGCCAGAGTTTACCATAGGGATGGCAGGGATATTTACTCTTTTGGCAAAAGAAAAAGGACTTGTACTGGCTAAAGCAGTTCAAATCCTTTCCATAAATTTCCTTCGGGAAGAGGGGCCACAAGCTCTATCAGCTCTTTAGACACTGGATGGATGAATCGTACCTTCCGTGCATGCAGACAAATACTGCCATCTGGATTGGAACGTGGAGCGCCATATTTAAGGTCACCTTTAATGGGACATCCCATCTTTGCCAATTGGCAACGAATCTGGTGATGACGTCCGGTTTTCAAATCTACTTCAAGCAGATAATAATTCTCCGAATGTCCGATCAGCCGGTAATCTAAAATTGCTTTCTTACTGTTCGGCACTTCTTTATCATAAGCAAAACTCTTGTTCTGCTTCTCGTTACGTACCAAATAATGCACTAATTCATTTTCCGGCTCCTTGGGGGCATTCTTCACCACTGCCCAGTAGGTTTTCTTCACCTCACCGGAACGGAACATCTCGTTCAGTCGGGTGAGTGCCTTACTCGTTCTGGCAAAAATAACAAGACCGCTTACGGGGCGGTCCAACCGGTGTGTCACACCGAGGAAAACATTTCCGGGTTTCTGATACTTCTCTTTCAAATACTGTTTTACAGTCTCCGAAAGCGGTGTATCTCCCGTCTTGTCTGCCTGGACAATCTCGGAAGCGGTCTTGTTGACTACAATTATATGGTTGTCTTCGTATACAACAGTCATGCTGTTCGATTACATGTTCATACCACCATCTACCTGAATCACCTGCCCCGATACGTAAGAAGACATATCTGATGCCAGGAAGGTAGCGATGTTTGCCACATCTTCAGGAGTACCACCACGACGCAAAGGAATCTTCTTTGCCCATTCAGCTCTTACTTCGTCAGAAAGAGCCGCAGTCATATCTGTCAGGATGAATCCCGGAGCAATAGCGTTGGCACGGATACCACGAGAACCCAGTTCTTGCGCAATAGACTTAGCCAATGCAATCATACCAGCTTTGGAAGCAGCATAGTTAGCCTGTCCTGCATTACCGTGAACACCCACTACAGATGCCATGTTGATAATGCTACCAGCTTTCTGACGCATCATAACAGGTGTACAAGCGTGGATGAAGTTAAACGCAGACTTCAGGTTCACGTTGATTACCATATCCCATTGCTGTTCACTCATGCGCATCATCAGACCGTCACGGGTAATACCGGCATTGTTCACCAGAATATCGATACGTCCGAAGTCCTTATGGATTTCTTCTACGACCTTTGCAGTATCTTCAAAGTTGGCTGCATTCGAAGCATAGCCTTTGGCTTTTACTCCCATTGCTTCAAGTTCTTTAGCTGTATTTTCTGCATTTTCATCAATGACAAGGTCAGTAAATGCAATGTTTGCACCTTCGGCAGCAAACTTCAGAGCGATAGCCTTGCCAATACCACGAGCGGCACCAGTTACAATGGCTGTTTTTCCGTCTAATAATCCCATACTAAAAGTTATTTAATTAAATTTCTGTTCTATGCAGTGCGCCAAACACAATGTTGGACACATATTTATTTCTAGTTTCTTCGTCCAGATGAGCCCCTATATGACCGCGGATGTAAGGTACCTCAATCCCCTTTACGCAATAATGTATCAAATCGGCTGTCATTTCTACATCGTCAATGTGGAAGACACCCTTAGCCTGCCCCTCCAATAATACTGCTTTGAAAAGTTGTATTTCTTTCGCATCAAACTTCTTACGAACCTTTTCCACCCGCCATATATCACGGAAGAAATAGGCCCGCAAAGTTCCATTTCGGTAAACTACCTCTTTAACTGCATCCAGCCGGGTATAAATCATCTCCAGCATTTTCTTGTCCGGCGACATATCTCTTTCGGCCACCCGTTTCATCATATCCGACAAGATATCCAGTTCCGATTCTACAACAGCCAGATAAATTTCATCTTTACTTTTAAAATAGGTATAGAGTGTTCTTCTACCTTTTTTCGAAGCAAGAGCGATATCATTCATCGTAGTATTCTCCACCCCCATCTTTGCAAAGAGCTGGCGGGCAACGTCTACTAACTTGGCTTTCGTTTTTGATACGGTCATAGGTTATACTAATTGCACATTGCTGAATATTTTGAGCAAAAGTAATTCTTTTCTTTAGACCACACAAGAAAAAGCGCAGAATATTAACATTTGTATATTAATAGGTACTAAAAAAAGTTCTGGCAATATTCCTCTCATTTTCAATACAATAGAGATTATCCGATATTTTTTCTGAAAAATAACTGGAGAATAATTTGTTTTATTCAAGAAAAGCCGTACCTTTGCACCCGTTAAACATCGCGGAGTGGAGCAGTTGGTAGCTCGTTGGGCTCATAACCCAAAGGTCATTCGTTCGAGTCGGATCTCCGCAACTCAATAAAGAATCGCTTTTTAAGCGGTTCTTTTTTTATCTCTCCCCTAATAAGTTCAACCGTCCCCGGTTCCTTTATTCACAGGTCCATCGTGATATCAACCATGTTTTCAACAAAGTTATCAACAGGTTAATTCATTAACAACAAAGCTATTAACTATATAAGAGAATCGTTTTAAACAAGCCAGAATTGACTTATTCACAATCTCATAAAAAACAAGCAAAAACCGCTTGAACACAAAAAAAAGATACTACCGAAAATCAGCAGTATCTCCTTTATTCTTCTTCCGTAAGGAAGTACATCCATTCATTACAATCTATATTACCCTTGCCTTTTTTGTCGGTTCTGACGCCCTTCTTTCATCTGTTTCTCACGCTCAGCCTGTTTTTTCACATAGCTATCATATTGTTCCTTAGTCAGAATCTTCTTCAGCTGGGCATCATAATCCTCACGAGATTTCTTCATTTCCGCTGCCTTCTTTTCACGTTCTTCTTTTGTCATCCTAGCAGCTTTATCATCTTTAGAATGTCTACCTTGATTAGCAGCCATTTTTTCCACCCAAGCAAGGTTTACATCCAACAGTTGTTGTTTCTGGTCTTCATTCAGAGAGTATTCTTTCACCATACGCTCCGTCATACGCTGCGCACGGGTTTTCGGGTCCATCTGCTGTCTTCCGCCCTGGCGATTACCTTGTGCCATTGCTACACCACTCATCAGTAGTAAAGCTACCATCCAAAATACGATTCTTTTCATGTCTCTTTTCTTTTTATTGTTAATCTGATAATAAACTGATTGCTTAATTGCAATATTATCTTTGACCAGATTAAAGAGGGAAAGTTAAATCGCATCAAGAAGATTAACAATAAATAACTTATTATTATCCTTCCCGACCGAACGAACGGTATTCAAGCGGAGTAAGCCCTGTACGTTTTTTAAAAAAGGAGAAGAAGTATTCGGTAGACTGGAAGCCTAAGAAAAAAGAGATTTCTTTCACCGATTGGGAAGTACCCACCAGCATCTGTTTGGCTTTACGAAGTTTCAGTTCCTGAAAATACTTGGCAGGTGCATAACCGGTATATTCCTTAAAAACCCTGCGAAACCATGAATAACTGATATTCAGCCTCATCGCCAACTCTTCCGGGTCGATATTGCCGGATACATTTTCATTCATAAGTATCTTTGCCTGTTCAATCTTCTGATCGACATCACTCATCTCAAAGACCTTATTCTTGGAAATAGAAAGAATCATACCTATCATATGGAGTACGATGCCGGACAGGTATTGCTGGGCAGATATTTTATCCGCCTCCGCCACCTCCAAAGCACGAGAAAACAAAGACACCAGTTCTTCGTTTATTCCAACCTCCAGTATCTGCCTTTCCGGAGAAAGAAAGGCATCACCCACAATTGCATCAATTGTCGGCCCTTCAAAACCGATATAATATTCTGTCCATCCGGTCTGACGCAACGGATAATAGGTATGCCACTGTCCGGGAAACAGCACCATCAGCCGACCTTTACAAACTTGTCTTTCAGGAGTAGAATCGGATGAAAACAAACCACGCCCTTTCGTTATATAGACTAACTGATATTCCCGCAACACCCTTCCTTTTTCAGCATTGAAAAAGTAGCCGGACGGATGTTCTTTCAACGGATAAGGAGAATCGGGAGGGATAGACTGGTAGCCAACTGTATTTACCCACAGACCGAACTTACGGTCCATGTCATTTACAATCAAGTATTTAAATTCTAATCCCAGATTATTTTCCTCACTCATACAGGCGTGTTTTCATGTAATTGAATCGAACAAAAGTAGGAATTATTTTCAAAAAACACATGCTAAACAATAAAAAAACATCCGGAGTACCTGTTCAGATCCTCCGGATGCCTATAAAAAACAAACCTTATTTGATTCGTATCAGAATGCTTTCCGATACAATACTTCTATTTCCGCTACCGACGTAGGACGCGGATTACCTCCTGTACAAACATCATTAAATGCAGCTACCGCCAACGCCGGAATATCTTCCTCCTTTACATTAATTTCATGCAATTTCTGCGGGATACCGATACTCAAGGAAAGCGCTTTCACTGCTTCAACAGCAGCCTTCACCCCTTCAGCTTCAGTCATACCGTCTGTATTGACGCCCATCGCTTTGGCAATATTAATATACTTCGGAGCCGCCGGAGATTCAGCATTGTACTCCATTACATAAGGCAACAGCAAAGCATTGGCAACACCATGAGGAGTATCATAGAAAGCACCCAGCGGGTGAGCCATAGAATGCACAATTCCCAGACCTACATTAGAGAATCCCATACCTGCAATATATTGAGCCTGTGACATTGCTTCACGGGCAACTGTATCTTTACCGTTATCTACTGCCGCTTTCAGATTCTGAGCAATCATTTCAATCGCTTTCAGTTCGAACATATCACTCATAGCCCATGCCCCTGGAGTAATATAACTTTCGATAGCATGAGTCAATGCATCCATACCTGTAGCGGCAGTCAGCCCTTTCGGCATAGAATACATCAGTTCCGGATCAACAATAGCTACGGCAGGAATATCGTTCGGATCTACGCAAACCATTTTCTTACGTGCATCCTCGTCGATGATTACGTAATTGATAGTCACTTCAGCTGCAGTTCCGGCAGTGGTAGGCAATGCAAAAGTAGGAACCGCTTTATGTTTGGTATCAGCCACACCTTCCAAAGATTTCACGTCAGCAAAATCCGGATTATTCACAACAATACCAATCCCCTTTGCCGTGTCGATAGAAGAACCGCCACCTAAGGCTACGATAAAGTCGGCACCGGAAGCCTTATAAGCAGCCACACCATTCTGCACGTTGGCAATTGTAGGATTCGCCTTCACATCACTATAAAGTTCATACGGAATATGGTTGTCATCAAATACTTTTATAATTTCAGCAGCCACACCAAATTTGACAAGGTCTTTATCTGTCACAAAAAAGGCTTTCTTAAAGCCACGTCTGGCTGCTTCCACAGCAATTACACTCCGGCATCCTGCGCCGAAATAAGAGGTCTCATTCAGAATAATGCGATTCATAGTTGTGTCATAATTTTAAAGTTACCGCAACATTCCCCATTCATAGAAAATGCCGCGGTCGCTAAAGTAGATAAATTCAATGATTTATACAAGTATTATTTAGGAAGATTGAAAGCAACAGACATTTCTTTCATTTGTTCCTGAGTCATACCATCCGGTTCGAAGCCCATATTTTTGGCAGCGATATAAATTAATGCCGACTTATTCAGTACATCAATCTGGTCAAAAGCCTGCATCACATCGCAATCAACAGCAAAGACGCCATGCTTTTCCCACATTACCACATCATAATCCTGCAATTCCTTGATGGTAGCGTCCGCCAACTCTACCGAGCTGGGTAATTTATAAGGAATGATACCCAACCCTCTCGGACAGAATGCTTTCGTTTCGGGGATCATGCTCCATAACAGATTGGTTGCCACATCTTTCTGAAGGAACTTTTCGCAATGTGTCATCGCGATCAGCTCAATCGGATGAGTATGCACAGAAGCCTTATAAGGAGAATTCTTACTCAGCAAATCATTATGCACACTCAGATGAGAAGGCAATTCCGAAGTCGGTGCAACTGCCTCATCGGCTATGATAACATAGCTGGCACAGTCATCCAGGATACGAATAACCGAACCATTTTCCATCGGCCAGCGAGCCAGATCACGCATGCGTTTATTAGTCCCTTTACAATAGAAATAACACCCTTTCAGATATGGCAATGTAACGCCAATAGGTTTTACTTCACTTATCGGTTCCATCCGGCGAATTTCATCGTCAACAAATTCCGTGATATTAACAGTGATATTACCACCGTTACGTTCAGCCCATCCTTTTTGCCACAAGTATCCGGCAACTTCAGCCACCTTATTAACTTCCCTGGCAAGTGCCGGACGGTTTTCTAAAATTGATTTCATATTATAATATAATTTATTTATCAGGCACGGATTACACGGATTTCACGGTTAAAGAGCCATGTATTAAAACCGCGTTATCCGTATTATCCATGCCTAAAATTTTAAAACAAGTTCGGGAACACCAAAGAGAAAATCAGAATCACCAGACCACAAACCAATACTGTGATCGTTTTGGTAGACACTCCTTTCCACTCTTTCAGGATAATTCCCCATACATTACTAAATGTCACATTCAATGCCATCAGGATACACCACGAAAAAGCCAGCAGCACGGGACTTCCCGTAAGAAAGCTCTTACCCATTTCCAGTCCGAAGAACTGCATGTACCACAGTACACCAGCTAACGCACAGAACACAAGATTGTTGCCCCAGACTTTACCTTTGGCATAGTCACCGACAGACTTATTAGCTACATTCTGCTGCAGGCAATAAGCGGCATTTGTCAGAAATCCGCCTAAAGTCACCAGGAAGATTACAGGAAGACCGGCATAAAGTCCGTCCACTCCACCTGCCAAAGCAGCTTCCTTGATAGGAGTTCCCGCATCCAGCCCTAAAGCGAAGCAGGCACTCATCACACCCGCAAGAAGCGCCACCAGCAATCCCTTGGTCAATGCGAAATCCTTTACGGCAGCACGTTTTTCTTCTTCACTCATATTCTGCGCACGCAAGCCACCGGCATAACCGATAACAGCAATACCCGCCAACGTAATACAAACACCTAAAAGAAGAATCAATCCGTTACCTTCGAAAAGGTTAGTTCCGGCAAAGATAGCAGGAAAAAGAGTTCCGAATCCGGCACAAGTACCCAATGCTATACTTTGTCCGAGCGCAACGCCCAGATAACGCATGGAAAGTCCAAAAGTCAATCCGCCTATTCCCCATAATATACCATAAAAGATGCTCATTCCAGCACCTCCAGCTCCCCACAAGTCGAACAAACTGCCTCCTGCAGGTACCCCCAGCAGTGATCCCAAAAACGGGAACACTAACCAGGCAAACACACCTTGCACTAACCAGAAGCTTTCCCAGCTCCATTCCTTCACCTTATTAATAGGCACATAGGAACTGGACTGGCAAAAGCTACCGATGGCTATAATCAATAAGCCAATTAGAATATCCATAACTTACCGTTTAGAAGTTACTTCCGCTTCGTACTTTTCGATTTCTGCAATGAAATCTTCGCCTACCGGCACATTGTTCTTTAAGCAGAACATATCCCATACCGCATTCCATGGAAGAGCTTTCTCTTCTTCAAGCAGAGCCAGACGCTGGAAGCCCTGACCGTTAGCTTCGTATTCACGCAACTTGGCAATCGGTTCAAGCAAAGCACGTGTCATACATTTCTGAGCAGCACGGCTACCGATAACGTAAGCACCGATACGGTTGATAGAAGCATCGAAATAGTCGAGACCGTAGTGTACGCGTTCCAATGCACCGCAACGAACAATTTCACTGAACAGTTCCATTGTAGGATCATCCATAATGGTTACGTGGTCGGAATCCCAACGAACCGGACGGCTTACGTGCAGCATCAATTCGGGCACATAAAGCAAAAGAGAGGATACTTTGTCGGCAACACTTTCAGTCGGATGGAAGTGACCGGTATCCAAAGTTACCATCTTGTTACGGGATGCGCCATAACCGATGTAGAAGTCATTGGAACCTACTGTATAGCTTTCCAGACCGATACCGAATACTTTTGATTCAATACAGTCTTTCATGTTTTTATATTCAGTAGCAAATATCTGATCCAGAGAATCTTTCAACAATGCACGATATTTCATGCGGTTTACAGTGATATCCTTGCTTCCGTCATGTACCCAAAGATTCATGATACACGGGTCACCCTGCGCCTTACCCATTTCTTCGGCAACGGCACGACAACGTTTGGTATGCTCAATCCAGAACTGACGGATGCCCTCATCCGGATTAGACAGTGACAAATCACCAGATTTCGGATGTGAGAATGAAGTAGAGTTAAAATCGAGTTTCATGTTATGCTCTTTACCCCATTCAATCCAGCTCTTGAAATGTTCAGGCTCTACCTGATCGCGGTCTACCACTTTACCTTGAAAATCTCCGTAGATTTCGTGCAGGTTCAAACGGTGTGTACCCGGAATATAAGAAGCGGCTTTCAGAATGTCGGCACGCAGTTCATCTATATTGCGAGCTTTGCCCGGATAATTACCGGTTGCCTGAATACCTCCGCTCAGTGCACCTGCCTGCACTTCAAATCCCGTTACATCATCAGCCTGCCAGCAATGAAGTGACAAGTGGAAGTCCTGCATGGTTTTCAGTACCTTTTCAGTATCTACACCTACTGCTGCATAGCGTTCAACAGCAATCTCATACGCTTTCTGGATCATTTCTTCTTTTTTCATGATATTCTATTATTAAAAGTTAATATTATTCTGTCGGTTATTTCTTGATTCTCCGGAATTTATCGAACGCAGTTTTTAAAATGGATATAAGCCGCATCCCAGGCTGCCATATCCTGTGGGTGATAAGTCTTCAACGGAATTGAACGGCTTATCAACTGACGCATACCCGCAACATCCGTCGCCTCTCCCACCGTCATTGCCTGAATCATGACATTACCGATAGCTGTAGCCTCAGACGGTCCTGCCACAACCGGAATACCGATAGCATTGGCAGTGAACTGATTCAACAAGTCATTACGGCTACCTCCACCGATCACATGCAGAGTTTCGATAGGACGAGGAGAAAGCGCACGCAAGTTCTCCAACACCTGACGGTAACGCAAAGCCAGACTCTCAAAGATACAACGTACTATTTGTCCACGTTGCTCAGGAACCGGCTGCCCAGTAGTCCGGCAATATTCACGAATAGCCTGTTCCATATCCGCAGGATTTGCAAAACAGTCGTCATCCGGATTGATTAAACTACGGAATGGTTCACACGAATCCGCTTCGGTTATTAATTCCGGATAGCTTGTATCTCCCCAATTCAGACGGCAACGTTCCAGCAACCACATTCCACAAATATTCTTCAAAAGGCGAATTGTGCCTTCTACGCCACCTTCATTCGTAAAGTTCAAAGCCTCTGTTTCAGCAGTGATCACCGGTGCATCTGTTTCCACCCCCATCAGCGACCAAGTACCGCTACTCAAATATGCAAAATTACGATCAAGTGCGGGAACAGCTGCTACAGCAGATCCGGTATCATGTCCGGCCACCGCAATCACAGGAATTGCCCCCAATCCTGTTATCTTTTGCACTTCTTCAGTCAATGTTCCTATCTTCTCACCCGGGAAGACAAAACGACCGAAATTCTCTTCTTTCAGTCCGACTGCTTTCAGCAACTCCGGTTCTAGACGTTGCGTATGTGCATTCACTAATTGGGCAGTGGAAGCAATGGTATATTCGGTTACCATCTTCCCGGTCAGCATATAGCTCAACGCATCCGGCATAAACAGAACTTTGTCTGCTGCCTCCAATGCACTGTCATGATTGCGACGCAAAGTATCTAATTGGAAAAGTGAATTAAAATTCATTACCTGAATACCAGTTTTACCATATACCTCGCTACGAGAGATACGAGAGAAAAAGGCTTCCGGTGCTCCTACCGTATGCGGATCACGATATGCATAAGGCTGGCGAAGCAGGTTTCCGTCTTTTCCAAGGAAGACGAAATCTACTCCCCATGTATCTATACCGATAGAGGCAATAGATTCGCCACGGTGAGCTACCAATTTCAATCCGTCGATAATGTGACGGTATAATGCATAAATATCCCAATAGAAATGTCCACCCACCTCGATCAAGTGGTTAGGAAAACGATTAATCTCCTCCAGATTTAATCCGCCTTCAATAAAAGAGCCTAAGATTGTACGGCCGCTTGTTGCGCCCAGGTCGACTGCAAAAAAGTTCTGTTTCATGGTATTTTGTCTATATATTTAAGGTATCCATTTACCTACATTGCAAAGATAGGCGGTTCCTTCCTCCTTTTCCTTACGCATTTTGATAGAAAGGATGTGCATTTTGACACAAATCTGCATAGCCAAACCTTACATCAGTATAAATTTTACTTTTTATGCAAAAAAAGCATGATTTATGCATGTTTTCTCCGAAATAATGCATAATTTTGCGCCATTCTTAGAATAATTATGCAATGAAGAAGAAAGCAAATCGGTTAGACGCCATCAAAATGATTATCTCAAGCAAGGAGGTAGGCTCGCAGGAAGAACTGCTGCAAGAGCTGAACCGTGAAGGCTTCGAACTGACACAAGCCACCCTCTCCCGCGACTTGAAACAACTGAAAGTAGCCAAAGCTGCAAGTATGAACGGTAAGTATGTATATGTATTGCCGAATAACATCATGTATAAACGTTCCACTGACCAGAGTGCCGGTGAGATGTTGCGCAACAATGGATTTATCTCCCTACAGTTTTCCGGCAATATAGCTGTTATCCGTACCCGTCCCGGTTACGCCAGCAGCATGGCTTATGATATCGACAACAATGAGTTCAGCGAGATTCTGGGAACCATTGCCGGTGACGATACCATCATGCTGGTTCTGCGTGAAGGAGTAGCCACAAGCAAAGTACGTCAGCTTTTGTCGCTCATCATTCCGAATATCGAATAACTATACCTATATTATATATAAAGAAATGGACACTCAACAAATAGATGTTATGGTAGCCGACGCCTCACATGAGGTTTACGTTGACACTATTTTGGAAACTATCAGAAATGCTGCTGCCGTACGAGGAACCGGAATCGCAGAGCGCACACACGAATACGTAGCGACTAAAATGAAAGAGGGCAAAGCAATAATCGCGCTCTGTGGCGACACATTCGCAGGTTTCACCTATATCGAATCATGGGGAAACAAGCAATACGTAGCAACCTCCGGTCTGATTGTACATCCCGATTTTCGCGGATTAGGATTGGCAAAGCGCATCAAACAAGCATCTTTCCAACTGGCACGTCTCCGATGGCCGAAAGCTAAGATTTTCAGTCTGACATCCGGAGCCGCAGTGATGAAAATGAACACCGAACTAGGATATGTCCCCGTCACTTTCAATGAACTGACAGACGACGAGGCTTTCTGGAAAGGATGCGAAGGCTGCACCAACCACGATATACTGGTGGCTAAAAACCGTAAGTTCTGCATCTGCACAGCCATGCTGTACGATCCGACAGACCCGCGGAACATAAAAAAAGAACAAGAAAGAAATAACATTTAATATATACAGCACTATGGAAGAAAAGAAAAAAAAAGTAGTGGTGGCATTCAGCGGCGGACTGGACACATCGTTCACCGTCATGTACCTCGCTAAAGAAAAAGGTTACGAAGTATATGCAGCTTGTGCCAATACGGGCGGTTTCAGCGAAGAACAGCTGAAGACAAACGAAGAAAACGCCTACAAACTGGGAGCAGTGAAATATGTAACATTGGACGTTACTCAGGAATACTACGAAAAGAGTCTGAAATATATGGTTTTCGGAAATGTGCTGCGTAATGGTACTTACCCGATCTCCGTCAGCTCGGAACGTATCTTCCAGGCGTTGGCCATCGCACGTTATGCCAACGAAATCGGTGCGGATGCCATTGCCCACGGTTCTACCGGAGCAGGTAACGACCAGATTCGTTTTGACATGACTTTCCTTGTACTGGCTCCGAATGTAGAAATCATCACGCTGACCCGTGATATGGCATTGAGCCGTCAGGAAGAAATCGACTATCTGAACAAACATGGTTTCAGTGCAGACTTTACCAAGCTGAAATACTCTTATAACGTAGGTTTGTGGGGTACATCCATCTGTGGTGGCGAAATCCTCGACTCCGCACAGGGATTACCGGAAACAGCCTATCTGAAACATGTGGAAAAAGAAGGCAGCGAACAACTCCGTCTCACTTTCGAAAAGGGAGAACTGAAAGCTGTCAACGACGAAACATTCGACGATCCGATCAAAGCGATACAAAAAGTAGAAGAAATCGGTGCGGCATACGGTATCGGACGCGATATGCACGTAGGCGATACGATTATCGGTATCAAAGGCCGTGTAGGTTTCGAAGCAGCAGCTCCGATGTTGATTATCGGTGCCCACCGCTTCCTCGAGAAATACACATTGAGCAAATGGCAGCAATACTGGAAAGATCAGGTAGCCAACTGGTACGGAATGTTCCTCCACGAAAGCCAGTATCTCGAACCGGTAATGCGTGATATCGAAGCTATGCTTCAGGAAAGCCAACGTAACGTTAACGGTACGGCAATCCTCGAACTCCGTCCGCTTTCTTTCTCTACCGTTGGCGTAGAATCGGAAGATGACCTCGTGAAAACGAAGTTTGGCGAATATGGCGAGATGCAGAAAGGCTGGACAGCCGAAGATGCGAAAGGCTTTATTAAGGTGACTTCTACTCCGCTACGTGTTTACTACAATAACCATAAAGACGAAGAGATATGATTAAAGCAGGAATCATTGGTGGCGCAGGATATACAGCAGGCGAATTAATCCGTCTGCTGCTCAACCATCCGGAAACTGAAATCGTATTTATCAACAGCAGCAGTAATGCCGGAAACAAAATTACCGACGTACACGAAGGACTATACGGAGAAACAGACCTGAGATTTACCGACCAGTTACCCCTGGACGCTATCGACGTGCTTTTCTTCTGTACTGCCCACGGCGACACGAAGAAATTTATGGAAAGCCACAACGTGCCGGAAGATTTGAAGATCATCGACCTCTCGATGGATTATCGTATCAAGAGTGACGATCATGATTTCATCTATGGTCTGCCGGAACTGAACCGCCGTGCTACCTGTACGGCGAAGCATGTAGCCAATCCCGGTTGTTTTGCCACCTGCATCCAGCTAGGTTTGCTTCCGCTGGCCAAGAATCTGATGTTGACAGACGATGTTTCAGTTAATGCTATCACCGGAAGTACCGGTGCCGGCGTGAAACCCGGTGCTACCAGTCATTTCAGCTGGCGTAACAATAACATCAGCATCTACAAGGCATTCGATCATCAGCATGTGCCGGAAATCAAGCAATCACTGAAACAGCTGCAAAACAGCTTCGATTCAGAGATCGACTTTATCCCTTATCGGGGCGATTTCCCACGCGGCATCTTTGCCACTCTTGTCGTGAAAACCAAAGTAGCACTCGAAGAGATCATTCGCATGTACGAAGAATATTATGCCAAAGACTCCTTCGTTCATATCGTAGATAAGAATATAGACTTGAAACAAGTCGTAAATACAAATAAATGTCTGATACACCTGGAGAAACATGGTGACAAACTATTGATTATCTCCTGCATCGACAACTTGCTGAAGGGCGCCAGCGGACAGGCAGTTCATAACATGAACCTGATGTTCAACCTGGAAGAAACCGTAGGATTACGGCTGAAACCTTCCGCTTTCTAAAAACAGAAGAATTATGAAATTATTCGACGTATATCCTTTATATAACATCAATATAGTCAAAGGACAAGGCTGTAAGGTATGGGATGAGAATGGTACGGAATATCTGGACCTTTACGGAGGTCATGCCGTCATTTCCATCGGACATGCGCATCCCCACTATGTGGAGATGATCAGCAATCAGGTAGCAACCCTTGGTTTCTATTCAAACTCGGTGATCAATAAGCTGCAACAACAGGTAGCGGAACGACTGGGAAAAATCTCCGGTTACGAAGACTATTCCCTGTTTCTGATCAACAGCGGAGCCGAAGCCAATGAGAATGCGCTGAAGCTGGCTTCTTTCTATAACGGACGTACCAAAGTAGTGTCCTTCAGCAAGGCTTTCCACGGACGTACTTCGTTGGCAGTAGAGGCTACGAACAATCCTTCCATCATTGCTCCGATCAATAACAACGGACATGTGACCTATCTTCCCTTGAATGATATCGAGGCGATGAAACAGGAACTGGCAAAAGGAGACGTATGCGCTGTTATCATCGAAGGAATACAAGGAGTGGGCGGTATCAAAATACCGACTACCGAATTCATGCAGGAACTTCGCAACGCTTGTACCGAAACCGGAACGATCCTGATTCTGGACGAAATACAGAGCGGATACGGTCGCAGCGGTAAATTCTTTGCTCACCAATACAATCATATCCAGCCGGATATTATCACTGTAGCCAAAGGTATCGGTAACGGATTCCCGATGGCAGGTGTACTGATCAGTCCGATGTTCAAACCCGTCTACGGACAATTGGGAACTACATTCGGAGGAAATCACCTGGCATGCTCGGCAGCTCTTGCCGTAATGGATGTGATTGAACAGGACCATCTGGTGGAAAATGCCGCTAAAGTCGGTAATTACCTGCTGGAAGAACTCAAGAAATTTCCGCAAATCAAAGAAGTACGCGGACGCGGGTTGATGATCGGACTCGAATTTGAAGAACCGATCAAAGAACTGCGCAGCCGACTCATCTATGATGAGCATGTATTTACGGGAGCAAGCGGTACAAACGTACTTCGTCTGTTACCCCCTCTCTGCCTCAGCATGGAGGAAGCGGACGAATTCCTTGCCCGTTTCAAGAGAGTACTCTGATCGCTCATTTGATTAATAAACAGCCGACAAAAAAGCAGCCTCATACAGAAATATTTTTCTTATCCGGGCTGCTTTTTGTTTTTTCGCAATTTACCGTTACCTTTGTCTGTAAGAATCCATAAAAAATAAGCGCATATGAAAATAGCTATTATCGGTGCAGGAAACATGGGTGGTTCTATAGCCCGCGGCCTGGCAAAAGGAAGTCTGATAGCAGACTCAGATATCATTGTATCCAATCCCAGCGCAGGCAAACTGGAAAAGCTGAAAGAAGAATTTCCGGGCATCTCCACAACTCAGAATAACGCAGAAGCTGCTGCAGGAGCAGATATTGTCATTTTGGCGGTCAAGCCATGGTTCATGGAACCGGTGATGCGTGAGCTGAAGCTAAAGAGCAGACAAACTCTCGTCTCTGTAGCAGCCGGCATTAGCTTTGAAGAGCTTGCACACTTTGTGATAGCCCCCGAAATGCCGATGTTCCGCCTCATCCCCAACACTGCCATCAGCGAACTGGAAAGCATGACACTTATCGCAGCACGCAACACAAACGATGAGCAAAACCAGTTCATGCTCCGGCTGTTCAATGAAATGGGAATGTCTATGCTCATCCCCGAAGAAAAGATAGCAGCTACCACGGCACTGACTTCCTGCGGCATCGCTTATGTATTGAAATACATCCAGGCTGCCATGCAAGCCGGTATCGAAATGGGCATCCGTCCTAAAGATGCCATGGAGATGGTAGCCCAGTCTGTCAAAGGAGCCGCCGCATTAATTCTGAATAATGATACTCATCCCAGCGTGGAAATAGACAAGGTGACCACTCCGGGCGGAATCACCATCAAAGGAATCAACGAACTGGAACACAACGGATTTACTTCCGCCGTTATCAAGGCGATGAAGGCATCCAAATAATACCGCAAAATTATTAATTATAAAAAAATAACCACTTGTATGAATGATCAAATTAAACAAATCGCAGAGCGTCTTCGCGGATTGCGTGACGTACTGGAACTAACGTCTGAAGACATCGCCCGCGACTGTGACATATCTGCCGAGGAATACCGGCTCGCAGAGACAGGAGATTACGACATTTCCGTCAGCATGTTACAAAAGATAGCCCGCACCTATAACATTGCACTGGATGCACTGATGTTTGGCGAAGAACCGAAAATGAGCAGTTACTTTGTCACCCGTGCCGGCAAAGGCACGAGCATCGAACGCACCAGAGCCTACAAATACCAATCACTGGCAGCCGGTTTTATGAATCGCACAGCCGATCCGTTCATCGTTACTGTCGAACCCAAAGGAGACGACGAGCCTATTCATTACAACCACCACAACGGACAAGAGTTTAATCTTGTGCTCGAAGGGCGTATGCTTATCAACATTGAAGGTAAGGAAATCATCCTGAACCAAGGTGACAGTATCTATTTCAACTCAAAACTTCCACATGGCATGAAAGCGCTCGATGGCAAAACGGTACGTTTTCTGGCAGTAATTATGTAATAACATTATGGTAGAAAGATTTTTAGCAAAGACTAACTTTGCCTCACAAGAGGATTTTATCAAGAACCTGAAAATAAATGTTCCGGAGAACTTCAACTTCGGTTACGATGTAGTAGATGCCTGGGCAGCCGAACAACCCGACAAGAATGCCTTACTCTGGACCAATGACCGGGGCGAAAGCCGCCAGTTCTCTTTCGCCGACATGAAACGCTATACGGACATGACGGCTTCTTACTTCCAGAGCCTCGGCATCGGTCGCGGAGATATGGTGATGCTGATTCTGAAACGCCGCTACGAGTTCTGGTACAGCACCATCGCCTTGCATAAGCTGGGAGCCACAGTTATTCCTGCAACCCACCTGCTGACAAAGAAAGATATCATCTACCGCTGCAACGCCGCCGACATCAAAATGATTGTAGCTGCCGGTGAAGGAATCGTATTGCAACACATCAAAGATGCTCTTCCTGAGTGTCCGAGCGTAGAAAAGTTAGTCAGTGTAGGTCCGGAAGTTCCGGAAGGATTCGAAGATTTCCATCAGGGCATCGAGAACGCTGCTCCGTTCGTCCGTCCGAGACATGCCAATACGAATGATGACATCTCACTGATGTACTTCACCTCCGGTACTACCGGTGAACCTAAAATGGTAGCGCATGACTTTACCTATCCGTTAGGTCATATCGTTACCGGTAGCTTCTGGCACAATCTGGACGAGAACAGTCTCCATCTCACCATTGCCGATACCGGTTGGGGAAAAGCAGTATGGGGCAAACTCTACGGACAGTGGATTGCCGGAGCAAACATCTTCGTTTACGACCATGAGAAGTTCACCCCCGCAGCTATTCTGGAAAAGATACAAGAGTATCAGGTGACTTCACTCTGTGCACCTCCTACTATCTTCCGTTTCCTTATTCATGAAGATCTGACCAAATATGATCTGTCCTCATTGCGGTATTGCACCATCGCCGGAGAAGCTCTGAACCCTGCCGTATTCGAGACTTTCAAGAAACTGACAGGCATCAAGCTGATGGAAGGCTTCGGACAGACTGAGACGACATTGACAGTAGCTACCATGCCTTGGATGGAACCGAAACCGGGAAGTATGGGATTGCCCAATCCACAATATGACGTGGACCTGATAGACAACGAAGGCCGCTCTGTAGAAGCGGGAGAACAAGGTCAGATCGTAATCCGCACCAGCAAAGGCAAACCTCTCGGACTCTTCAAAGAATACTATCGCGACGCGGAACGTACACACGAAGCCTGGCATGACGGCATTTACTACACAGGTGACGTTGCATGGAAAGACGAAGACGGCTATTTGTGGTTTGTAGGACGCGCAGACGATGTAATCAAGAGTTCCGGTTACCGCATCGGTCCTTTCGAAGTAGAAAGTGCTTTGATGACACACCCTGCCGTGATAGAATGTGCTATTACCGGAGTGCCCGACGAGATTCGCGGACAGGTAGTGAAAGCAACCATCGTATTGTCTAAAGACTATAAGGCACGCGCCGGAGAAGAATTGATCAAAGAATTGCAGAACCATGTTAAGAAAGTCACTGCACCTTATAAATATCCGCGTGTGATTGAGTTCGTTGACGAACTGCCAAAGACGATCAGCGGTAAGATTCGCCGTGTGGAGATTCGCAAGAACGACGAGAAATAAGCAAAAAACAGCCGACTCATCGATAAAATCCTCCTTATCTGTTCCTCAAACAGCATAGGGAGGATTTCTTTTGGTACCAATGCTACAAACTGATCAATTTATGCTAAAATCAGACCAATGCATCATTTCTATACTTTTATGACTCAAAATTGCTCTCATATATAATTTCCCCTTCTTATATTTGCCGGCAGTAAAAACCAAAACACAAAAGAATATGATTACAAGTAGAAAGATTTCTCAGGTCAATGTTTTTGCTGGTAGTCCCTGGGAGGTGGCCAGCGTGAAGAGTCTTCTGAAAGCAGCGTATATCGAGGCTTCAATGAAAGACAACGGATTGAACGGTATACTCGTTTCAGTTCCATGCGAATACTATACCGCAGCAATGCGTGTGATTAATAGCAGAAAGGTTTTATAGGTCTTAGGTTAACATATAGGATAAAAGCCGGTTACGATGGGAAATCGTGACCGGCTTTTTCAGTTTCCGGTCTTATTCGCGTACAAAGGTTTCCCTAAATAGATAATTAACATCATCAGCAGCATCTAATTTTTCCCATACTAATTGTGTGGAACTGAGCTGAGTGATTCGGTAGAAACTTATTCCTACTGCTATTATCTGTTTTTCGGGATCATAAATATATTCGGTTAATCTCGGTTGATAATCAGAATTTGCTTCTGTATAGGTGCAAACGCCTTTTCCATTAAAATGATAGTAAACCTGTCCATTATCGGTACTACCATTATAAGTTCCCCGAACGACCTCCCCAGTTATTGGGTTGGTCATTGCATATTCTCCTTTTTCTAATATCCATTTACCGACAATGGACTGAGCAGTAATGTCGTCGTCATCATCATCACCGCATGCAGATAGCGTGAAGCTGCATAAAACAATGGCAACAAAAGCTACTAATTGCCCAGTTTGTCTAAGTAATCCCTTTTTAGTTTTCATTTCTTTTGGGTCCTTGGGTTAACAATACTCTGTAAATATAAGAATAATTGTTTTCATTGTAACTGATTAAGTGTTCTTTTTTATTTTCAATTATCATTTCTCTTCATCATTCTTCATTTCCGCACATTTATGCATTAATTCGTATATCACAATTCGTATTATCTACATAATGATTAAATATAGATTTCTATTGTCATCTGTCAGCTTTTTACACATAATAGTCTTATAATAAACAGATTACCTCATGACAATAAGCACTGACAATAAGCTGACAATAGCAATAGCACCATTTTACTGTCAAGCATATGGAGTGAGGGAAATTTCCGATATACCTCACATTAAAGCGTATCAATATATTTTTTGCTATCATTTGGTTCTGTCATTCAGACGAATACCAATGAGAAATGGTCAGCTATGTCATTCAGACGACTGCAAGGAGTAAGAATCTACTCTTTTGTGCGCACAGGAGAAGAGCCTTCATTTCACACTGTCACCAACATCTCTCCTTTCGTTGTTTCCCGTTCAAGTATCCATATGGTTTGTGACAAGCTATCAGAACGGTTGTGCCACCTACGGAAACGATTGTGCCAAACCTCTGAAATGGTTGTGCAGAGCGCTTGGCACAGTTGTGCCACTGCGATGGCACAGTCGTGCCAAGGGCGTGGCACAAGCATGCCAAAGGCGTGGCACGAGCAAAGCATACCTTCTACTCCTCGTCCGCTATACTTTCCCTGCCCTTCAGACCGCACTATTGTAAAAGATAAAGACCGCGCGAAATTTCTCAATAATAAAAGCGCAAACGCTTGTTTCACCGGCATATTATCCGTACCTTCGATGCCTGGTACAAACAAAATTAAATCAAGAAAAATCAAAATAGAAAAATGAAGATTACACAAATCAGGGAGAGCAGAGAAAACGGAGATACGGAAGCGTTAAGCGTGATGGATATCAACCTACTGATAGAGAAAATGAAGAAAGAGACTAAACTCCGTCCGGTATCCGGCCTACGCGAAGCCCTGCATTTTGTCTTACCCGGTGAACCTTGCTCAGCTGCCCACAAATTGCCCAGAATAATTCCTGCCGCAGTCTTCGGACGCGTAAACGGTGTGAAGAAAATGAAAACTTACAATGGTATTGTAGAATTAACGGTCGGTCCGCTGGCAGGAAAAGCAGAAATAGCCCTGGTAAAACGAAAAGCAGCGGAACTACCACAAACCATGCTGGCTTTTGCTGGTTCGAGCGATAAAAGCGTCAAAATCTGGACTCGCTTCACCCGTCCGGACGGTAAGTTACCCCAGACAGCGGAAGAAGCTGAAATATTTCAGGCGCACGCTTACCGACTCGCCATTAAATGTTATCAGCCGCAAATCCCCTTCAACCTTCTGCTGAAAGAGCCGAAACTTGAACAATACTCACGCCTCAGCTATGATCCCGACCTGTTTTATCGTCCCGATCCTGTCCCATTCTATTTATCACAGCCCGTCAGCATGCCCGGCGAAACGACATACAGGGAAAAGACGATTGCCGAAAGTTCTCCCCTCAACCGCACTGTACCGGGATATGCCACGCAAGATGCGATAGCATTGCTATACGAAGCCGCTGTGCGAAAGACATTCGAAGAACTGGAAGTGGAATGGCATTGGAATGACGATCCTCAGGCATTAGTCGTCCGTCTGGCGGAAAACTGTTTTCATTCGGGAATACCGCAAGAAGAAGTGACACGGCGCACTCTCACCCGCTTCTACAAGTTAAACGATGCCATGCTGCTGCGCGAAATGATCAAAAATGTATATCAGGAATGCAAAGGATTCAACCGGAAAGACTGTCTGACTAAAGAACAACGCCTTAACCTGCAAATGGAAGAGTTTATGGAACGCCGCTATGAGTTCCGGCACAATACGCAGATCGGAGAAGTGGAATACCGCGAACGCGTCTCCTTCCGTTTCAACTTCAGCGCCATTGACAAACGGGCACAGAACAGTATCATGCTCGATGCCCAATCCGAAGGGATCGCAGTGTGGGACAGGGATATAGACCGCTATCTGCATTCGAACCGGGTACCTGTCTACAATCCTTTGGAGGAATTTATGTTCAGCCTGCCCCGTTGGGACGGAAAAGACCACATTCTGGCACTGGCAAGCAGAGTGCCTTGCAAAAATCCTTATTGGGGAATGCTTTTCCACCGTTGGTTTCTGAATATGGTGGCTCACTGGCGTGGAATAGGTCAGAAACACGCTAATAGCACATCTCCTCTATTGGTAGGCATGCAAGGAACCCATAAATCTACATTTTGCCGGGAGCTTATACCACCCGCACTTCGCGCCTACTACACAGACAGCATTGATTTCAGCCGTAAACGGGATGCAGAACTATATCTGAACCGCTTTGCTCTGATCAACATCGATGAGTTTGATCAGGTGACTCTTACTCAACAGGGATTTTTAAAGCATATCCTCCAGAAACCTGTAGTCAACTTGCGAAAGCCCCACGGCAGTTTGGTACAGGAATTACAGCGGTATGCCTCCTTTATCGGCACGAGCAACCAAAAAGACCTGCTGACTGATCCTTCAGGAAGCCGTCGTTTTATCTGCGTCGAAGTGACAGGAGTCATTGACACCACCCAACCGATAGACTATGAGCAACTCTACGCACAGGCAATGCATGAGATTTATCACGGCGAACGCTACTGGTTCGACAGCGAAGACGAAAAGATCATGACGGAAAACAACCGCGAATTTGAGCAAACTCCTGCTATTCTTCAATTATTCCACCAATACTTCAAAGGAGCCCAAAAGGAAGGCGAGGGAGAATATCTGTCACCAATGGAAATACTCAACTACTTGCAGAAAAAGAGTAGCATACCCCTGTCTTCCAGCAAAGTATATCACTTTGGAAGACTTCTGCAAAAATGCGGTATACCCTCCAAGCATACTTACAAAGGGACTCTTTATCAAGTAGTCAAACTGGAATAACAGCATGATACGGCTGACAATAGAATGGACAATTGTTATTGTCAGCCGTATTATCAGGGTGTATTGTCAGGAGATAATTATCTTATTTATAATAGTTTGCCTACTAAAAGCTGACAGATGACAATAAAACATCGGTTTTAATCACTATGAATAAGATATTGAACGCCCTGCTGCGAAAGGTCTTTTTCTAACCTTAGCCCACATTATTTTTATAAAAGGCTCTAATTTTATTGAATTCCCTCACTAACAGAGCGCTAGATTTCAAAAAGAAACTTAACTTTGCACCCGAGTTTTATAAAAAGAGACTGAATTAGTAACTAAAAAGATTAAACCGCATGAAAATTAAGACTTTAATAGCCTGTTTCATACTTGCATGTGCAGCATCTTCCTGTATACAGGATGAAGCGCTAAACTCAGAAGCAGCCATTGATGCCTGTACAGGTGATGATGTACAACTAGCAAACATCAATGCTGATTCTAAGGTGATTTATGTATACGTAAACAAGGGAGCCGACCTTTCCAAACAAAAATTAGAATTTGTAGTCCCAGAAGGAGCTAGCATAAAAATAAACGATCAAGCCGCTGGGGACACAGAATCCACATATGATTTCAGCGAAAAACCGCATTCTCGCAAATTCACTGTGACATCAGAAGACGGTCAATGGAAACCTGTATATACAGTTAATGTAGTTTTAGCAGAATTACCTACTTCTTTCAGCTTTGAAGAGTTGCTATCTTCCAATGACTACGATATCTTTTATGAATTCCAGCCGGGCACTTCACAAGAAATATCCAAAGTATTACAATGGTCAAGCGGTAATCCGGGATTTAAATTGACAGGTATGGCAAACTCCAAAACAGATTACCCTACTGTACAAGTAGCCAATGGTTTTAGAGGTAAAGGAGTTAAATTGGAAACTCGTGATACCGGTAGTTTTGGAGCAATGGTAAAGATGTATATTGCTGCCGGTAACTTATTTATCGGAATATTTGAGGTAGGAAATGCATTGACAGACCCTAGAAAAGCCACTAATTTCGGTTTCCAGTTCTATAAACGCCCTAAAATGCTTAAAGGATATTATAAATTTAAAGCAGGAGATGTATATTCTGTAGAAGGAAAACCACAAGACGGGGTAAGAGATAAATGTGATATTTATGCTGTTATGTATGAAGCTGAGAATAATTCTGTCATGCTTAATGGCGATGATGTATTTACTTCAGATAAGTTAGTATCATTAGCACGAATTAAACCGGAAGATGTTGTTGAATCAGATCAGTGGATTAATTTTGAAATCCCCTTCGAACCTGTAAAAGGACGAGTAATTGATGATACAAAATTGCAAAATGGAAAATACAAATTAGGTATTGTGCTTTCATCCAGTGTAGACGGTGCTTATTTTAAAGGAGCAGTGGGCAGTACATTGTATGTCGATGAAGTAGAACTTATTTGCGAAGACTAAAAAAAACAAGAAAATGAAAAGATATAAATTACTCAATATTATAGCTGTACTACTATTAGTAAGTACACTTTCAGCGCAGGCGCAAGAAGAAAGAAATCAAGGTATCATCTGGTCGTACTTACACGGATGGGAATATGGAATCAAAGCAGGTTTCAGTATTGGAGGAACTTCGCCATTGCCCCTACCTGAAGAAATTCGTAAAATAGATAGCTATGCCCCTGGTGGCCTCGCTATTTCAATTGAAGGAAACGCAACTAAATGGTTTGACACGAAATGGGGAATGACTGTAGGGATACGACTTGAAAACAAGAATATGACCACAGAAGCTACAGTAAAAAACTATGGTATGAAGATTATCAACACCAACGGTGGAGAGTTACAAGGCTTATGGACCGGTGGCGTAAAAACTAAAGTCAAAAACTCTTATCTGACTGTCCCAGTGGTTGCCAACTATAAAGTAAGTAAACGTTGGAAAGTCTCAGCAGGTCCGTATGTATCTTATCTTATTGAAAGAAACTTCTCCGGACATGTATATGAAGGTCACCTGCGCACTCCTGATCAGACAGGTTCGCGAGTAGATTTTACCGGTGAAAGCATTGCTACTTATGATTTCTCTGACAATCTGCGTAAATTCCAATGGGGATTGCAATTAGGCGGTGAGTGGAGAGCATTCAAACATTTGAATGTGTATGCTGACTTAACATGGGGATTGAACGATATCTTCAAGAAGGATTTCGATACTATTTCATTTGCCATGTATCCTATTTATTTAAATGTAGGATTCGGGTATGCGTTCTAGAGGGAACACTACAAATTTATTTAAATAAAAAACAAATTTCATATTTGAAAATAATAAAAAAGGAAGTGACACGAAGGCACTGTCCACCATTTTGTGTAAATAGAAAACTTCAGGATTCGGGTTTTATACTTGAATCCTGTTTTCAAATATAGTAATAAATTGGTTAAATA
>NZ_FNNN01000013.1 GCF_900106755.1 Bacteroides faecis MAJ27 | reverse complement strand
ATTGCTTACCTTCATATCTTTTACGTTTTATAATTCACACGCAAAGGTATGAAGAACTATTATGGTCTAGGATACGGGGTTTACTGATTGCTTACAATGGAACCAAAAAGGCTAAAGGGAAAAGTTATTGCCAAATTTAATGTCATTAATAGCATCATAATTTGTATTTTTCGTATTTCATCATAATCCATTGATGAACTAAACAAAGTATCGACATTAAAATATAAGCCTAAACCTATTAATAAAGCAAAAACACCAATACCTATATAAAGAATCAGAAACATACCAAACATTTCATATTGTTCTTCTTGCCTGTTTTCTACCCGATATTTAGCAGTATAGCGAACAATAGCATTTCCAAACCCTAGATCTAGTACGGTAAGATATGCTATAACGGAAGCAACTAATGAATAAAGCCCATACTCACTTTGCCCTAGCATTCGAAGCAAATAAGGTGTATAAAGTAGAGCAATAATATTAGTTAAAAAGATTGAGATATAAGAAAGGACAGCACCTATTTTTAACTGGTTCATGAAGTTACTTCCTATTAATTTATTAAAAGATATAAAGAAGAATACTATAAATGTATCAAAGCACTAAGGAGCTTGTTATTTTCTTGTTCATTTCTTACTGCAATACGTATATAATTCTTATGCTCAAATCCAAATTTCATAGAACAATCTTTGATCAATATATTTGCAGACTCCAATAACGCACCAACCAATTCAGATGAAGAATATTTTTCCATAATCTCACATAAAAAATAATTTGCTTGGGAAGGAATTACACGCAAAAATGGAATCTTCTGAAGTTCCATATAAAAACGTTCCCGTTCTGCTATAAATTTCTGGCATGCCTCCAAATAATCTTTCTCATATTTACCAAAGATCTGCATATAATATTCCGCAAAAGAATTGATATTCCAAATAGCAACATCTTTACGAATTATCTGAACTAACGAGGCGTCACTTGTCGCAAGAACTCCCAAACGTAAACCTGGTACCCCATAAGACTTAGAAATACTTTTTATCACAACTAAATTTGAGAAGCTATCTAATATACTATTTAACAATAGTGTATTAGAAACTGACCCCATCGAAAAATCTACAAATGATTCGTCTACAATCAAACGAATATTTCTAATTTTGGCCCAAGTTGCTAGACTTAATACATCCTCGCAAGAAATAAAATTACCCGAAGGATTATCTGGATTTATTAATAATAACGAACTAATATCTTTATCTTCAAAATATTCTTCCAACTCTTTTACCGTATATCTAAAATCCCTATTATTGGGAATGTATAGAACCAATGTGTTTTTATCCTTACGATTAGGGTATTCTTCGAAAGTAGGATAAACAACTCCTAATTTTCCTGTAAGTTGCTCCATAAGAGTTTTTATCAGTTCAGCAGCACCGTTACCTATACAAACATAATCCTGATAAATATTAAAGTATTTACTCATTAACAAAGTATTTACTTTCATACCTGAAGGATACTCACTCAATAATGTATCAAAACTAGCACGAAGTTCATTTCGCATTCTCTCAGTCGGGAAATAAGGGTTTACTAAATAACAAAAATCCAATAAATGCGGAAAACGCCAATACCCCCCATAACGTTGTTGATAACGAAGCTGTTTTGTTTTACCATCTGTAGCAAATAGAGTTTCTGCAATATCTAAATCTTGTACATCATCTATTTCATACCATTTCATATTATCTATTGGCAATCCTTTCAATCCTGTTTTATCTAGCATGGAAAGAACCCGAAGAACTGATTCATAATATTCATTCGTCCCCATCGCCTTACTGTAAGCCTCTAAAAAAGGAATATATTTAGTCACCGAAAAATCACGACTAAATTTATATATATTAGCTGTTTTATAATAGCGTTCCACATCATTGTAGCTGAATGCCGACTTTGGGACAAAAGTAACAATATTATTCTCACCATCAAGAACAACCATTGTACCATCCATCCAACTTTCATATTTAGCTACTACAGCTAAATTTGGAAAAGGATTTGACAATACTTTTTCAAAAACGCCATCTTCAAAAATCAAATCTGATTCTACCAATAATGTATCATCATATGCTAATTCCTCTTTCGCAAGAAACAGGGAATAGATATTATTCGTTTTATTATAAATAGGATTTTCAACATATTCCAAAGGAATATGTTGATAAGAGTTACCTAAATATTCTTTCAGTTTTTTACCCTCATAGCCAATTACAATCACAATACGATGTAAGGGATTAGAAACTGAAACTAGTTGTCGAAGTAAACGATCAATTAAACGAACACCATTTACCGTAACCATACATTTTGTATTATCTTGGGTTAGTTCACCCAGTCTCCGCCCCATACCGGCTGCTAAAATTATAACTTGCATACTTATTTAAATTGAGGAATCATCTTATTTTTACACACTATTCTATCTCTTTATTATCCATCTTATACTATATCAAAGTATTACAAACAGTATGTTATAGGCCAAATATTTTCAAAATTGCAATACTAATCGAGTTATAAAGATGAAAAAATATGATAAAACATTATTGGACTAAAAATATCGGAGAGTTAATAAAATCTACCAGCCCATTTTTACACATTTTCTCGTATAGTTTACAAAGTAATTGATAGTCTAAAAAAAGCAATCGAACTTAATGCCCAAAGTTAGCTACTATATTTTTTCCGATCTCTTACCTTATCCCACCATAAATTTAATCCAATCCACACAATAATATCCATTACTAACATTATCGTATTATCAACATAAGGCATTAGCAATATATTCGCTCCACTAAAACCACATGAAATCATCAAGATAACTACCATAGCTCTACGTGGGGTGAATCCCATTGCAAGAAACTTATGATGAATATGATTTTTATCAGGTTCAAAAGGACTCGTCCTATTACGAACACGGACAATCACAACGCGAATAACATCAAAGGCAGGAACTATTAAAGTACTAAAAGCAATAACAAAGGCACCTTCAGCATAAGAAGTTACAGTTTCATTATTCTGACTATATTTTATGGCTAAAAAACTTAATATATATCCTAATGTTAAACTACCTGTATCACCCATAAATATCTTTCGATCACGTTCAGCACTACCAAAAACATTATAATAAAAAAAAGGAACAAGTACACCAACAGTACTAAAAGCAATCATGCTATATGACCACAAACCTTTATTAATAAAGAGAAGTCCAAAAACCAATAAAGATACACTACTTAACCCCGAAGCAAGCCCATCAATACCATCTATCAAATTAATAGCATTAGTAATAAAAACAACAATTAATATAGTTAAAGGTATACCAATCCATGCAGGTAAAAAATAGATGCCACACAATCCATAAAGATTATTTATCCAAAGTCCTGCAATTGAAAAAAAACATGCACAAATAATTTGAATCACAAATTTCTGCCGATAACGAACCCCCATGAGATCGTCAGCAATGCCTGTCAAATATAAAAGAACCATACCACACACCAATAGTAAATATTCTGGCAGCACATATATTGTTTGCACAGTTGAAATACTATACCCCGTCAAAGTACGAAATGCCAATACTATACAACAAGAGAACAATATCGTAGGAAAGAAAGAGACGCCCCCCAAGCGAGGTATAGCACGTTTATGTATTTTTCTCTCATCAGGAATATCGAATAGTTTCTTACGAAGAGAAATCATGAGAATGCGAGGAATAATAAGTCTCGCTATGAAAACAGAGATTACAAAAGCTAAGATTATAAATATATAATTCATATAAATAGTTACCCCATAAAATGAGACTAGTTTAGAAATTATTTTTTGATTTCATTTTTTAAAAGAAGCAATATATCCTTACCAAATAGGATCCAAATACCTGTACAAATCACTGCTATACACACAAACAATAAAACATATACTTTTTTACTCACGCCTGAAGGCTCCAATGGCACAACTGCCGGTTCAACCACTGCAAATATTGGCTTCTCTTCTTGTACTTTTGCTCTAGCAACCTGCAACTGATTAGCGACTTGACTATATACCTGATAAGCTAAGTTCATATCGTTTTGCAATCGTTCTTGTTCAGCACGTACACTTTGGAGAATTAAATCATCATGACTATCCATATAATCAGCATAATTTCCTTGGGCCACATAATATTCTTCTTTCCGTTCCTCAAATAATTTGCTCAAATAAGCACAATCCTCTTTAGCCTTGAATGTACGATAATTAATAATATATTCTTGTAATTTATGAATTATAGAATCTGCAACAATTGCAGTAACTTTGGGATCTTGCAAAGTTACAGAAATACTAGTTATTGCAGTTTTTTTATCTATTCCAGCAGTTATATGATTTTTCAGAAAATTAATTCTATCATTTTCTTCTTTACTCAGTTCAATAGCTCCTTGTGATATCTTATCTGTTATTTGTTCATCTTTAAAGAATGACTGAACTCCATTGATAATCAGACTCGGAAAACCAATTATATAACTCCACCAAGGCGAAGAGCAGTGATCTAAATAGGAACCTAAATCCATTCTATCCCCTTTTGGAGATACAATAACTTGCATGTTTAAAATCTCTAATAAGAAAGGCGTTGAAGAAACTATATCTGCTGAAAGAGATGCATTTAAAGCATCTACTGTTTCTCCCATAGTAACTCCATTTCCCAAAAAAGAAGCAGCAAGCCCAGCTAGACCACCACTTCCTTTCGAGTTCCCTATTTCAGGTGAAAGAGTTACCTGAACTGTATATTGACTAGGCATACTCAATGCTACAACGACACCAACAATCAATCCTATGCCAGCGGCTTTATATAGCACTCTACGATAAGTAATTATTTTACGTAAAATATCTATCAAATCAATTTCGATCTCTTTGTTTAAGCTCTTATCTAATTCAGAAAGAGCCTCCTTTTCTAATCGTTGTTCCATCATAGCAATAAAAAGGTTATCATTTTTTTATTAAATTGGCAATAGAAGCAATCATCATCCCCAAAGAACTGAAGGAAGTAGCATAACCCAGTATGTTCCCAATATTCGCCTTCTTCTTAGCCTTACTAGGCACAATAATCTCACAACCCGGTTCAATCTGTTTCTTACCACTACCCTTCACCTTCGTCACCTGACCATTCATGTAAACGATGAACTTCTTACTCTTCTTCGCATTATCTGAATAACCACCGGCCTGATTCAAATAGTAGTCCACATCTTTTCCCTGTATATAAGAAACCGTATTCGGAACCATGACAGCACCATTGATAGTTACGGTATTATTATTCTTAGGAACAGAGATCACATCACCTTCACGCAAAACAAGATCGGCATTACCTTTAGGGTTACTCAAGGCCTTCTCCAAATCAATCCCAACCGTAAAGGTATCTTCAACGCGGATACCCAAAGAATCAATCATGGCCTCACCCAACTGTCTCTGCATTAAGCGGACGACATCGCTCATACGTTTCTTCTCACTGGCATTAGCCACACGAGTCAGCTTTGCACCACGCAGGTAAGCGTAACTGGTCGGACCACCGGCTTTATTCACCAGATCAGAAAGACGTTCCTCACGGCTGGTCATGGCGTAATTTCCTCCGAAAAGGATTTCACCCTCAATGGCGACGTTCTGCTGTGCCTGATAACCCGGACTGCGACGGACATATACCTGATCATAAGGCTGAAGGATAAAACCGGGCTGGCCGTCTATTACGAAGCCATCCTTCAAAGAGAAGCTGTACATCTGGCCGATCGTATCATTATCCGCAGTACTGCGGGGATTCTTGATTCGTCTCGAGACATCAATCCGGACAGTAGAGGCAGCTTCGCGCAGACCACCGGCCTGAATGATCAGATCCTCAAGAGTCATGTTATCCGCATAGGGATATGAATCGGGATGCGCGACCTCACCATGAACTGTGACATTGCCACGGTCCTCCAGATCATGGATACTTGGAATGTAGAGGATGTCATTCTTCATCAAGGCAAGATTCGGGGAAGTACCGTCCATGATAGACCTGATATCTACGGGAACAACTTCACTCGTCAAATCTTCACGCTGCCGATAGAGGACGGCACGATTCAGGAAAGCGTCACCGGTCAGACCCTGAGCCTCATTGACTAATTCGCGGATGGTATTCAGTTTGCCGCTGAGCTGGTAGATGCCGGGACGGTACACCGCACCACGGATTTCCAGTTTATTTGTGAAGCGGTTAAGGATGGCTTCGGCGGTTACGACATCACCGTTACGCATTTTGTAGATACTGTAATCCATGTCCTTGACCGTGTTGACTTCGTATTCCTCACCATTCTGACGGACAACACGCAATGAACGCGTGTAGGCATCGGCATCGAAGCCACCGGCATAGGTGATAAGGGTAGACAGCGACTCCCCCTTTTTCATTTCGAAACGCATAGGACGTTTTACCTTGCCGCTGATCTTTACCAATACATCATAAGCGGGAACAATCACGACATCACCTTCCTGCAGGCGGATGTCGTCCTGCGTATTGCCTTTCATGATGAATTCGTAGACGTCAATGGTGGCGATGTTCTTTCCGTTTCGTACCAGCTGCACATTCCGGAGGCTACCGATATCACTCACGCCGCCTGCGCGATAAAGCGCATGGAAGACCGTAGAGAAGGAAGACAAGGCGTAGGTACCCGGCTGCACTACTTCTCCCATCACATTGATCTGGATGGTACGGATATTACCAAGTGTCAGACGGATGTCCGAAGTGGGGTCGGTAGTATTGTTTAAACCGTTATATATCTTATTCAATGCCGCTTTCAGATAGTCATTGGCGGCAGAGACCGTCATACCGCTGAGGTTGACAGGACCGATCTTCGAAATATTGATGGTACCTTCCGGAGAGATCTGCTGGCGGATGGTGTTCTGACTGGCACCCCAGATATCAATGATTACTTCATCACCGGGACCTAGACGGTAATTGGAGGGAGTAGCCAGATTGACACTGGGTTCAAATGTCAGGTTGCGGGTATTGAAGATGTTGCGTCCGAAGACCTGATCACCACGGGCAAGGTCCTGAGTGGTGGGATGGTCCTCCAGCATGTCGGAAGTATTTTCCTTTGTTTCTTCACGCAGGCGGGATTCATTGATGTCCGTACCCGTTGATTTCGAGGTATTTACATTGTTCTGCTGCTCGTACAGCTGCTTCACACGCATTGCCTGTTCCTTGGTTACACCCTTACGGGCCAGTTCGGAAGCGAGCTGCTTCTGTTCCTTACCTTGCCGGATACCGTCCTTTACATATTCCAGTACTTGTGAGTCACTCATGGACTGAGCCATAAGCGAGCCACTTCCCAGCATCAAACAAAAGAGTAGAATGCCAAAAAGTTTTTGCATTTTCATTGACAAATAAAAAAGTTTCAGTTGATTTCGCACAGCTCCTGCATCTCGTGACAAACGGCAGATAACTGTTGCTTAAGAAGAGAAGGGGGAAGAACATCGAGAAGAGACAGAGAACGGATCAAAACAGCCTGTTTTCTTTCTTCGTCTTCCGGATTGGCGTACATCGACACATTATATCCCATTAGGATTGCCAAACACAGGGTAGCATCCTGCTCCGGTGTCTTCCCCCGTTGGGAATATAGATCTATGATTTTTTCGTGAATTGCTTGATGTAATTCTGAAAGGTCATCAGCGTATATATACCCATTTTCATCGCTGATATGAAGTAGACGATCCGACAGCTTTTGCAGATCATCTATGTTTTCTTGCAGTAAAAAATTCACCATACCCCTTTTGTTCACTTAATGCTTGTTTCACTTATTTAAACCCTTATTTTTCCAGCGGTTCCACACACCCTACTGGTATATCTACAAAAGCACATCCCAGCATAGTAAGCCGGACTGCGACTTTCGATTTCCCATTTACAGTAACCAATTCTCCTTGAAGTCCGGATAGTGGTCCTTTGATAACCTTAATTTTTTCTCCTGGTGACAAGGGAGACGTACTCATATTAATCGTCTCGTCAGAATAGTCTAGCATGAACTTAAAGCGGTGCATCTGTTCATCGGGAATGACAGCAGGAGTACTCTCTCCACGCAACACCATATATCGGCTGATAGAACCCAATGTTAAAACTTCTTTCTGCTCATAAAGATCGACATGCACAAATATCATCATCGGAAGAAGAACACGCTCGACTACCTTTCGACGATCACTCCATTGATGCACTTCTTGCTGAACAGGAAGGAAATTTTCAATCCCCATTTTAGATAGCCGCTCACTCGTTTTCTTCTCATGAGAAACACGTACTAAAGCCACTAACCAACGTTTAGGGTGCGCTACGCTCCTGCCAGTCACATCTGCCGGCAGAACTTCTTGTATGCTTTTTTTGCTATAAATCATCTATTTACCCCACACTTATCCGTTACCTATTACGCAACGAATCAAATAACGGCACAAAGATGGGCATATTTATGAAAACAAACAAATAAATTTAATATAAGTTTCGATTTGCGCCTAAAATATAGATAACTCTAGTTTAATTTTGCAATTCCCAAACTTGCTACTTCTAATTTTCGCCTTTCAAAAAACTCTTTCTGCAACTCTACTATTTTCCACTTATAAACAAGAAAAACGAAGACAGGATTACTAAAAACATGAAAATACAACAAGAGTATGCACGACATAGATACTATATTTTAAATTTACTCACTGAACAAAGTCGATTTCAGGCTTTTTATAGGTCAAAAAGTAAAAAAGTAACCATTTGGAGAAAAAAAATGAAGAGCGGATGCAGTATTTCACAAATTACTGCATTTAACTTATAAACAAGACAAAAAAGAATCAAACCTATATATCATATTAAGACCTGAAACCTGAACTTGACAAGTGGGGAGAAATTAGAGAGAGAGAGTATTTTACAACGTCCCCAAAAACGAAGAACCCCTGCCGACTTCTGTAGTCGGCAGGGGTTTACTTTTTCAACATTAAGTATATATCTCCGGTCGGCAGATATACGCTTATTTACAATATTTCTTTATAAGCCCCTCCACATTCGGATCGCCCAGTTCTTTCGCTTTATTGAAGTTTCCACAAGCCTCATCTGTCTTCTTCAGCTGTATCTGACAAAGTCCCAACAAGCGGTATGCTTCTGCATACTTCGGCTCATCCTTCAATATATCGTTCAATATCTGCATAGATTCTTCATAACGCCCTACCCGCAGATTAATAACCGCATGCTCTGCCCGATAAGTCAGATCCTTAGGACTCAGTTCTATCGCTTTCACGATATCATCCAATGCACGCTGGTATTGGCGGGCTTTCAATGCAGCCTGCTCACGATAGTAATAGAAAAGGTCATTGACCTGACCATTCACAGCCTTATAATAAGCATCATAATCGAGCATTGCATTTCTTGCCTGATCGTTATTCATATACAGTTGTGCACGTTCCAACAGATAAGGAGCAAAGTCTGCTGTGACAGGCTGCGGACAATGAGCTACGCAACTGTCCATCAATGCGATTACTTCTTTTGCATCTGCCTTCAGCAACTCTTTTGTCTTGGCAGCACTAAAGAACGAAGCAGCCGAAGCCAGATTGCTGGCATTCACCTTCTCATAAGCAGCCAACGCACCGGCATAATCCTGCTGAGCAAAAAGTATATCACCTTCCAACTGCGTATAAACGGGCAGAGGATCGATAGCCGCCGCCTGACGGACATTCTTCAAAGCCGTATCGTACGTCCAGTCTTTATAAGTTTGCTCCGGTTTCGAGAGCTGGTAACCGTATATCAGTTTGGCGATATTATAATACACATCATCCTTCTTGGTTGAAATCTTCAGGGCCTGATTAAAATCAGCTACCGCCTTATCGAAATAAGACTGATCTTCCTTCCCTTTTGCCACATAATAGCCGGCACGGCGAATATATCCATCCGTACTGCCAGGGAACTGGCGGATGAAATCGTCCATCAATTTCTCATAGTCATCAGCCGACATCTGCGTGGAAGCCATAAACAGATACACCAATGCCTGATCTTCAGCTTCGGGCAATCCTTTACGGATACCAATGTTTTTCAAGGCTACATCTCCCAAAGACAAAGCATTAATCTTCTGCGACATCGCAAAAGCCGCTCCTGCCGCATAACAAGTCGTTATTGTATCGGCACCGGAAGACTTCTGGGAAATACCGAACACCTGTCCTTCCACATTCATCACCGGGCAACTCACCATCTTGTCCTTCATCTGCATACTCAAGGTGTAATAATGATATTCGCCGGCAATCTTCGATACTTCTTTCACTTTACCCGAAACGCAGGCGATACTCTTCTGCGTAGAATAAGGAAGCATCCACGCATCAGCCCCTACAGCCGGAGCCGTATTTGCTACGGTCAACGCCGGCACTTTCTTCTCAGTGATGGCCACACGGAACTTAATCACATCGTACATATCATCTGCTCCCAAAATCAGGCTGACCGGCATCTGCTTGCCTTCAGCCGTGATAATCACCGCACGTTCGGCCCCTTTGAAAAGACTGTAATCGGACAGAGCCAACCCGTCTTCGGATACGAAAAATCCGTTCCCGGTATTCAGTATCTTGTCATTCTTGTCATAAGTCACTACTGAGAATACAGCACGTTTCGCCTTCTCCACCCATTTCGGGGTTTGCGCCCAACCGCTCTGTACCAAAAGGAAAAGCGCCAGAGGTAAGATTAAAAGTTTCTTCATATCAGTCGTTGTTTCTTTGTTTCACAGCTTCATAAATCAAAATACCGGCAGCCACGGAAACATTCAGAGATTCGATGGTTCCCAGCATCGGTATTTTCACCCATTCGTCACAGAGAGCCAGATTTTCATAGGATACACCCGTATCTTCCGCCCCCATAATAATACACATCGGACCTGTATAATCGGCTTTCGTATAGTCATAATCTCCTTTCTCGGTAGCGGCAACGATACGAAAACCGCTATCCTTGAGATACTGCAAAGTAGCACGCAAATTTTGTTCGCGGCAAACAGGGAGTGTATGCAATGCACCTGCGGAAGTCTTCATGGCATCGGCATTCACCGACACGCTGCCACGTGCAGGAATAATCACCGCGTCTACCGCTGCACACTCGCAGGTACGGGCAATCGCGCCAAAGTTACGCACATCCGTTATGCCATCCAGCATCACAAAGAACGGATTCTTGCCTTGCTCGAAAAGGAAAGGAACAAGATCTTCCGTCTTCTGATAAGTCACAGAGGAAATGAAGGCAACCACACCCTGATGATTCTTCCGTGTGATGCGGTTGATACGCTCCACCGGCACACGCTGAACAGGAATCAGCAAGCCTTTCAATGCTGCGAAAAGTTCCTTTGAAAGATCACTTTGAATATCTTTCTTGACGAGGATCTTATCAATCTCTTTTCCTGCCTGAATGGCTTCTATGACGGCACGGACGCCGAAAATCATTTCACTTTTATCGGTCATTGTAATTTTGAATTATAAATTTTGAATTATGGATTATGAAATACGGGTCAACAAGGCTTTCGCATTGCTAAGAGCAGCCTCTGTCAGTGTGGCTCCACTCAGCATATGAGCTATTTCCTCTACCCGTTCTTCATCGGTGAGACGGCGGATATGGCTGTTCGTTTCCGTATCGCTGTCTTCCTTATATACTTTATAATGAGCGCGCCCGCGAGCTGCAATTTGCGGCAGGTGCGTGATACTGATCACCTGGCGGTTGCGGTCACCCATTTCCTGCATCATATCTGCCATGCGGTCGGCTATCTCACCGGAAACTCCGGTGTCAATCTCATCAAATACAATCGTCGGCAATTTCACCGCACCGGCAATCATCGCTTTGATAGAAAGCATCACACGTGCAATCTCTCCTCCGGAAGCGACAGAAGATATGCTTTGCAAGGTTCCGTTCTTGTTAGCGGAGAACAGGAAGTTGACAGTATCCTCACCCTGTACGCCCGGTTCTTTCTTCAAGCCCATTTCCACCTGAAAGCGGACGTTGGGCATCCCCAGCGGGACAAGCCGGCCAGCCAGCTGTTTCTCTACTTCGCGGGCGGCTGCCGCACGGGCTTTTGTCAGTACGGCTGCCTGTTTCTTCACCCGGTCATACTGGGCGTCTTTGCGGGCAGTCAGTTCGGCTATCCGGTCATCATAAGAGGTAATCTCGGACAGTTTATTCCGGTATTGATCCGCCAAGGCAATCAATTCTTCGAGTGTCTGCACCCGGTGCTTCTGCTGCAAAGAATAAATCAGGTTCAGACGGTCGTTCACTTCGTCCAGCCGGGCAGGATTAAACTCTATCGATTCTCCCTGCGATGATACTTCCTGCGAAATATCCTTCAGTTCGATATAAGCGCTTTCCATGCGGTCGCTTAGTTCGCCGGCAGGCTGATATACTTTTTTCAGGCCATTCAGCGTATTCAGATTATCTTTCAAGAACGAAAGCAGTCCGCCTTCATCCGAGAAAAAGGACTGCTCGATGCGGTAAAGTCCCGCTTTGATTTCTTCGGCATGACTCAATGTTTCCGCTTCCTGTTCCAGCAGGCTCTGCTCTCCTTCGGCAAGATGAGCCTCTTCAATCTGTTCCAGCTGGAAACGGAGATAGTCTTCATCTGTCCGGCTTTGCTCGGCAAGTGCCGTCAACTCGGAGAGTTCACGGTCGAGCTGTTTCCATTCGTTATACAATGAATGGTATTTCTCCAGTGCGTCGTCATTATGAGCCAGAATGTCGAGCACATTCAACTGAAAACCTTCCTTATTAAGCAAAAGATTCTGATGTTGCGAATGCACATCGATCAGCTGTTCGCCCAGTTCCTTCACCTGTGCCAGCGAAGCGGGCGTGTCATTAATGAATGCACGGCTTTTGCCGGATGCCTGCACTTCGCGTCGCAGGATACATTCTTCGTCGTCGTATTCCAGTTCGTTCTCTTCAAAAAACGGACGCATGCCGTATGCCGAGATATCAAAACGTGCTTCGATAATACATTTAGAAGCTCCACGACGAATCGCTTTCACATCGGCACGCTGCCCCAGCAGCAGACCGATTGCTCCCAGAATAATCGATTTTCCGGCTCCTGTCTCACCTGTGATGACAGAGAACCCGGTTTCAAAACCGATATCCAGTTTTTCTATCAATGCGTAATTCTGAATATAGAGTGAACGTAACACTTTCTGTAATTTAAAAATTAAAAAATGAGAATTAAAGATCAGATAGTTAAGACAGCGGCCAGATGGTCGATAATGTCCTGTGCTACTTCCTGTTTAGGCTTCAAAGAATAATCCTTGCGACCTTTGCGATCAATAATGCTAATCTTGTTTGTATCATGACGGAAGCCGGCTCCTGCATCATTCAGGGAGTTAAGGACGATAAAGTCGAAGTTTTTGCGTTCGAGCTTTCCTTCGGCATTCTGCTGTTCGTTGTTCGTTTCGAGGGCAAAGCCCACTAACAGTTGATTTTCTTCTTTGATCTTTCCCAAGCTTGCAGCAATGTCCTGCGTAGCCTGAAGGTGCAAGGTCAGTTCTTCTTCTTTCTCTCGCTTGATCTTTTGGCCGGCCACCGTTTCGGGACGGAAATCAGCAACCGCCGCACAAAGAATCCCTACATCAGCAGTCGGGAAACAGGCTTGCGCTGCTTCATACATTTCCCGGGCAGACTCCACATCAATCCGGTGAATACGTGAATGTTGCGTTTTCAGTTGTACCGGTCCGGCAATCAGCGTCACCTCTGCCCCACGGCGTGCACACTCTTCCGCCAGTGCAAATCCCATCTTACCGGAAGAATAGTTGCCGATAAAACGGACAGGATCAATTTTTTCGTAAGTCGGTCCGGCGGTTATCATGATTTTCCTTCCCTGAAGTTCGGCACTTGCAGAGAAAAATTCATCCAGCACACGAATAATGTTTTCCGGTTCTTCCATACGCCCTTTGCCTACCAGATGGCTGGCAAGTTCGCCCGTTCCGGGTTCGATAATATGGTTGCCGTAGGAACGCAGTATATCCAGATTCTTCTGTGTAGAAGGATGGGCATACATATCGAGGTCCATAGCCGGTGCCACGAATACCGGAGCTTTAGCCGAAAGATAAGTGGTTATCAGCATATTGTCGGCTATCCCATTCGCCATCTTTCCGATGGTAGAGGCAGTGGCGGGTGCAATCAGCATGGCATCTGCCCACAATCCCAGGTCTACGTGGCTGTTCCACGTGCCGTCCCGCTGGGCAAAAAACTCGCTGATGACCGGTTTGCTGGTCAGAGCCGAAAGAGTGATGGGAGTAATAAATTCTTTTCCCGCCGGAGTAATGACAACCTGCACTTCCGCTCCTTGCTTTATCAGCCCGCGGATAATGTAACAAGCCTTATAAGCAGCGATGCTACCGGTTATTCCAAGAATTATCTTTTTTCCTTTTAGCATTATTTTGTAATCAAATTACTCATTTCACGCAAACGGATTTTGGTCAGCACCGCTTTGGTATTCAACGTGAAATCACTGTTTAAAATCCAGCTGTAGTATCCGGGATCTTTCTTCAGCACCTCGGCTACAGACATTCCTTTATATTTTCCGAAGTTAAATACTTCCACACCGTTGTCGTCATACACCATTCGTCCGGCAAAATCTACATTTTTACTGAAACTAGAATATTCTGCCAGGAAAGCGATATCGTTCTGAAGATCCGGATAACGGTCGAGCTGTGCTTTCAGCACCTCGTAAGTGGCACGTGTATCAGCCTCAGCCGTATGGGCATCTTCCAGACTCTTTTCGCAATAGAACTTATAGGCAGCCGAAAGGGTGCGTTGCTCCATCTTATGAAAGATCACCTGTACATCCACAAACTTGCGTTTTGTCATATCAATATCTACGCCGGCACGAAGAAATTCTTCTGCCAATACCGGAATATCAAAACGGTTGGAATTGAATCCGGCCAAATCGCAGCCTTCAATGTCACGGGCAACATTCTTTGCCACTTCCTTGAAAGTCGGACAATCCACCACATCTGCATCATAAATGCCATGTACGGCAGAAGAGGCTTCAGGAATATGCATTTCGGGATTGATACGCATTGTTTTCGTTTCCTCATTCCCGTTAGGATATACTTTCAGATAACAAATTTCAACGATCCGGTCTGTGTTGATATTGGTTCCCGTCGTCTCCAAATCGAAGAAAACAATCGGGTTTTTCAAATTTAATCTCATATCTTTCTTTAATGGATAATTATTCAATGGATAATGGACAATTGATAATGGATAATGAAGAATGGACAGGAAACATAAAAAATGGATAACTCCTGACTACTGACAGCGCAGCTCATTATCCATTATCCATTCTCAATTATCCATTAAATAACTAATCGTTCAACATCATCGGCATCAGCAGCATCAGCAAGTCTTCATTTTCTTCCTGCTCTACCGGTACAATGACTCCGGCACGGGATGGATCGGCAAGTTCGATTACCACTTCATCGGCTGAAATATTGTTCAGGATATCGATGAGGAAAGTAGACTTGAATCCGATGCTCATGGCAGCGCCTGCATATTGGCAAACTTGCGTTTCTTCGGCAGAAGTGGAGAAATCGATGTCCTGTGCGGAAATCACAATCTGATTTTCCTGCATGCGCAGTTTGATCAAGCTGCTTGCCTGGGAAGAGAAGATAGACACACGGCGCAAAGCTCCGATCAGCTGCTGGCGGTCTACGGTCACTTTATGAGGGTTGTTCTGCGGAATCACCGAGTTGTAGTTCGGATAACGTCCTTCGATCAGACGGCAGACCATGCGGTAGCTTTCCAGCATAAACACGGCGTTGCGTTCGTCAAATTCGATGGTCACGGTTCCCTGTTCTTTCGGAAGCAGGTTTTTCAGCAATGTAGCGGGTTTCTTCGGAAGGATGAACGCGGCACGCTCGTTTCCTTTGGCAGCCAGCGTTTTGCAACGTACCAGCTTATGACCGTCCGATGCCACCATTGTGATGTCTTCTGTTGTAATATCGAAATATATACCATTCATTACCGGACGGAGCTCATCGTCGGCAGTCGCAAATACCGAGCGGTTGATACCGCCGAGCAGTACGTTCGCTTCCATTTCCACACGGACTGCATTGTCGCCCAATACAGCCGACTGAGGAAATTCGTCAGCATTCTGTCCCATCAGACTATACTTTCCGTTCTGATACTGCACTGTGATTTCGTAATTGTCCGTGTTGACGTAGAATGTCAACGGTTGTTCCGGAATTTCTTTCAGTGCATCAAGCAATGTTTTTGCTACTACGGCAAAACGCCCGTTTGTATCGCTTTCATTTACCTCTACGGTAGTCACCATAGTCGTTTCACTGTCAGAAACAGTCACAGACAATGTTCCGTCTTCCAATTCGAAGAGAAAACAATCGAGAATAGGCAGCGCATTCTTTGAGTTAATTACACGACTGATAGCCTGTAAATGGCTGGAAAGAGCAGTACTTGAAACGATAAATTTCATATATTTTCGAGTATTTAAGTTTTGAATTATATATCGCACAAAGTTACGAAAAAAGATTCGTGCTGCCCAAGAAAACGAAAGAAAAAACAAGCATTGTGTGAGGGATATTCCTAAAAAATTGTAACTTCGCCGCAGAATTTAAAATTATCGCAATGGAATTTACAGGAAAAATCATCGCTATCCTCCCTCCGAGAGGTGGAGTTTCAAAGACTAGCGGCAACGAGTGGAAATCACAAGAGTTCGTAATTGAAAACCATGACCAATATCCGCGCAAAATGTGTTTCGACGTATTTGGTGCCGACAAAATCGAACAGTTCAACATTCAGATGGGCGAAGAACTGACCGTATCATTCGACGTTGACGCCCGTCAATGGAACGACCGTTGGTTCAACAGTATCCGTGCATGGAAAGTTGAGCGTGTAAGCGCAGGTGCCCCTATGGCTCCGGGTGCTCCCGTTCCTCCTCCGGCTCCGTCTGCTACTCCGGATTTCACTCCGGGCGATGCAAAAGACGACCTGCCGTTCTAAGAATTAAAATGATCCGCATAAAAAGACTTCCGATGAAACCATTTCTATCGGGAGTTTTTTTTATGACTGTCCCCTGCAGTAACCGTACACCGAACTGAAGTGAATTCACCTCGGAGCCAACGCAGATTCAGCAGCGAGCTGAAAAGGACTGAGCAGCGAGGCGAAAGAAATCGAGCAGCGAGCTGAAGGAGATTGGGCAGCGAGACAAAAAAAGCCCCATGAAGGTGCGCCAAAAGTCGGATCAGTTCGAAAACCCGGTTGTTTTCAGATTATTTTTTGTACGGAAATGAACAAAATTATAAATTGAGGATTAGGCACGGATTACACGGATTAACACGGTTGTTTTACGTAATCATAGCACTAAAACCGTGAAATCCGTGTAATCCGTGCCTAAATATATTCTTTTCGGTATAGCATGGAGCTCAAACAGGGTTTTCGGACTGACCCCAAAAGTCAATAGTAACTAAACAGTCCTCACTTTAGTTACTTTTGACACCCCTTCATGAGTTCCCTCAAAGACATCTTACGGAATGGAATAAAAAGTAAGTCGGCGGCGGCAAAATCCTCTATCTTTTTTCTTATTAATTCTATTTCTTTAGAATAGAATTATATACTCTTCTCTACTCTACTGGTTTCCATTCGGTTTTCGCGCCCTGCCAGAAGGCGTTTCAGAGCTTTTAGTTTCGCAAATTAAGAGCTATTTTCCCCCTCTATTTTTCGCCTGTTTTTTTCATCGGATTCTACTCGGATTTATACTTCAAAACAAGGTTAGGATACACCACCCCATCCGCACAAGTGAACTGTGCAAAAAGAACGAAATTACGGAAAAAGTCGGAGTTGCGGAGAAAGAATTCCGGCACATAGCGAACCTGATAGCCGGACTGGTCGAGCACATGGGCAAAGTCCGCCATCAACATGAAGTGGTACGAATCAGATAATCCGTCCGTGCCCGCCCGATAAGCCAATGCTCCATCGAGCACTTCACCGTTGTCCAACTGACGGATATATCTCAACAAACTATCCTCATCCGGAGCCAGCAGCAAACGCCCTCCATAGAATGTGGCATAAACATGCATAGACGGCTCTACGAAACTGGTTAGTTGCGTAAACAACGTTGTCTGAGGCAACCTATATACAGGATAGGCCTTAGCGGGAGTATAACAAAAAGTTATACGGGAATTCCGCCCCATTCCTTCCTCTGCCGGAGCCGTATTTACCAACGAGCGCAACATTCTTTCCGCTTCAGTCACATCCATCACAGAGAGGCTCAAAACAGCCGCAGGCCCCATCAGCGAATCTTCCCGCTGGAAAAGACACGCCACCAAGTCCTGCCCCGTATTTTCCGCCAGATAGCGCGACAGTTCCCGATCCCGGTTCAGGACCTCACCTGTCCTGCCCGCCGTCGCATATTCCTGCCGGTCACCATAGGAAAGCAAGGACGCCCAATCCGTAATTCCCTGTTTGCTGAAATAAAAAGCGGTAGAAGGCAGCGTTTCACCCGGAAATCCCTTGACGGATTCCTGTTGCCGGATTACATTTATAAAGGTGGAACAAGTATCTACATGGTGGCTGATGCCGGAGAAATAGATGAAATCATCTTTCAGTTTCATATCAAACTCCGTCCACCCCATCATTCCTGCCAGACGGGTATAAACAGTAGCGATAGCCGTACTTTTTTTCGGTGTACGCACTTCCTCAAAATCAGGGTCTCCGGACAATGACTTGCCTGTCTTACGAATATCGATCACCTCCTCTATCAGTTTCTTCTGGCAACTGAGCACCAAGAAATCTTCCGTCAGATAACAAGCGAGAAAATCGCCGTCAGCCATCGGATAAATGATAATATCCTCGCCCTTATAATCGAATGTTTTCGGAGGATAGCCCGACGAAACGTATTTCTGCACAAAACGGTCGATCAGCTCACGGTCACCATTCCCCAACCGGCAATAAAGCACCTGATTACGATCATTGTCCGGTTCGTGGAAACTAATCAGCATCTGATTCATCTGCCTGCTCAAACCGTGAGGCGCATCTTCCAGAAGAGAGTAAAGGTATTGTTTCAGATAAGAAAACAGTTTGGATACATAAAGATACTGATGGTCTCTGCTACAAGTCAGCTCATCTACTTCCATTACAAATTCCGCCACGTCTTCTGTCACAAACACTGCTGAAGCGGAGGAAGGAACCAAGGTGTAGAGATCGAAATCCTTCTGATCTTCGGCAGCCGATAACCTGAAAAAAGAGTACAACGCAAAACCTGAGCACAAAAGTACAACAGAAGAAGTGATCGCTATTTTCACTATCGTACGAAGTTTCATAATATTTGCTGTTTATCGGCTAGGGGCAAAAATAATAATTTCTACAAAGAAAACAAAACTTTTGCTAAAAAAAGTCACCGATAATCAGAAAATGATTTCCATTCCGTCGTATGTAAGGTGAACATTTTCAGGAAGTCCCTTCTCTACCTTCTCATGCAGCCCCATATCATGACTCATGTGGATGAAGTATGTCTCCTTTGCCCGAATACGTTCTGCCGCCTTCAATGCCTCCTCCAGACTCTGGTGGGTGGGATGAGGAGCGATGCGAAGCGCATTCATTATCAGAACATCTATCCCCTCCAATTGTTCATAAGATTCTTCGGGCATGGTGAGCATATCCGTGATATAGCCCAGCCGACCGATACGATAGCCCAGAATCGGCAACCGCCCATGCATCACCCGCAAAGGAACCACCTCCGCACGATGAATGGAAAAGGCTTGCCCGGCAACCACTTCCTGCAAAGGAATATCAGGAACACCGGGATAACGATGATCGACAAAACAGTAGGGCATCCGCAGACGCAGTGCCTGTGCCACATATTCTTCAGCATAAATAGGAACCGCCCCGAAACGGCAGAACGGACGCAAATCATCCAGTCCGCCCACATGATCATAATGCTCGTGCGTGATAAGTACCCCGTCTATCTTCTCAAAAGGAAGATGCAACACCTGCGCCCGAAAATCGGGTCCGCAATCGATCAGTATCCGGGCGTCTTCCGTTTCAACGATAGCAGACGCACGCAAACGGTTATCTTTGGGATCGGGAGAAGTGCAGACCGGACAACTACACCCTATCTGGGGAACTCCCGTCGATGTTCCGCTTCCAAGTATTCTTACTTTCATTTCTTTAATCAACAATTTCTCTAATGGATAACTCTTTAATGGATAATTGATCATTCTCCATTATCCATTAACCAAGTTTACTTCCGGATGGATGTCTATGCCGAATTTCTCACGAACAGAAGCCCGTACCGCATCCGAAAGTGCTATAATGTCACTCCCCTTTGCACCGCCCCGGTTCACCAGTACTAATGCCTGTTTGTCATGCACTGCTGCCGGTCCCAGGGATTTTCCTTTCCAGCCGCACTGGTCGATCATCCATCCTGCCGGAATTTTCACTCGTCCGTCATTCAGTTCGTAGAAAGGGATTCGGGGAAATTCCTGCTGCAAAGCTTCCAGCTTTTCGCGCGGAACGATAGGATTCATAAAGAAACTGCCGGCATTTCCCATCACTTTCGGGTCGGGCAGTTTACTTTCACGGATATCGATGATCACTTTCCGGAGCACCGGCAATGTCAGTGCGGGATACTTTTCGAGTTCCTGACGGATGGTGCCGTAATCCAACGTATAATGTTCTTCCTTACTGAGCCGGAAGCAAACATAGGTCACAAATACGGATTTATTCTCCGGACGTTTGAAAATGCTGTCGCGATAGGCATAGCCGCATTCTTCTACAGCATAAACGCGCTCCTCACCGTGAATGTTCACCGTCTCTACGGAGATGATCAGGTCTTTCACCTCTACCCCGTAAGCACCGATATTCTGCACGGCACTTGCTCCCACTTCACCGGGAATCAGGGAAAGGTTTTCCGTTCCATACCAGCCGTGCTCTACACAATAACCTACGAAGTCATCCCAGACCACGCCTGCTCCTACCCGTACGGACACACTACGGTCGTCCTCCTCCATCACCTCGATTCCTTCGATACGGGAATGCAGAACCAGCCCGTCATAATCTTTGGCGAAAAGCAGATTGCTCCCACCGCCTATATGTAAAAAAGGTGTCGTAAGGGCACCTTGAGCTATCAATGTCTTCAGTTCTTCTACCGAAGCATATTCCTGAAACCGTTCGGCACTGACGTCAATGCCAAACGTATTGTGTGATAAAAGAGAATACATTTCTTCTGTTTTTTTGGTTGCTAAATACTGGTATCTTCAAACTTATACAGCTGCCATTCGCCTGCCTTCCGCTTGAAGTAGAGAATATTAGAGAAGCCGTTTCCAATTCCTTTCAATGCGAGAATCTTTGTCGGCGAGTTATCATCATTCCGCTGTCCGTAATTGATATTCGAGAGACGGTCTGCAGGCAGTGCCGGTTTGAAGGCGAACCACTGGTTCAAATCCAGAGAGGTCTCCAGAATAGAGAAGTCATCATCCGGATCTGAGGTGACAAAAGCCAAAGGGTCCTGCACACGTTGGCTCTGAAAAAGGCTGTCGGCAGCAAAATGGCTGAAGAACTCCACAAAGTCCTCATTCTCATTCCGCTCAATAGGACGCAGATTGATAGCCTCTAAAATCCATGCCCCCTTGATACGCTCAAAATAATACTTTTTCACCATTCGGGTTTTCACGAATATCCATTCTACCTGAACGGAGGTCAGCGAGGTATCCCCCACCAGATCCATATCTTCTTCCTTATCAAACAGGAGCGTATAATAATGCTGTTTGGTAAATAAGTCATCATGCTTCCAGTTGCGCTCTTCGATATTGGTCTTCTCGTCTCCCTTGTAATAGGGCAACGGGAATTTCACACGCTGACGCTGCAAAGCATCATCGGAAGCAAAATTGTAGATGAAATCGTCGAAAGATTCGTCCGCTTCTGTCGGTTTAGGTTCTTCCGGCAACTCCTCCTGATGGATTGAATCGGCTTTATGCCGGATAGAATCCACCTCATGTGTGATAGATGCAAAGGGGTCGATGCTCGTTTTCTTGTTTCCACAGGAACCCAGAACACTGAGCACCAGTACCCCCGCAATAAGTTTTTTCATTTTTTCAGTTTCTCTCTTAGCTTTTCAAGCATATCCACCGTCATGCTCTCCAAATCGTAAGCCGGCTTCCATCCCCACTCCTCACGGGCGCAGGTATCGTCCAGACTATCGGGCCAGCTGTCGGCTATGCGCTGTTTCAAAGGATCTATGTCATAGACCATTTCGAACGCAGGCACATGCTTCTTGATGGCATGGTATATCGTCTCAGGGTCGAAACTCATAGAGGCGATATTGAAAGCGTTGCGGTGTATCAGCCTGGTCGGATCTGCTTCCATCAGCATGATTGCTGCGTTCAGCGCGTCCGGCATATACATCATATCCATTAAAGTGCCTTCTTTGATCGGGCACACAAATTTTTCTCCTTTCACTGCCGAATAATAAATATCTACGGCATAATCGGTAGTTCCTCCTCCCGGAGGGGTCACATTCGAAATGATGCCCGGGAAACGGACAGCACGGGTATCGACACCGTATTTGTTAAAATAGTAGTCACTCAGCAGCTCTGTCGTCACCTTGGTGACACCATACATGGTGCGAGGACGCTGAACGGTATCCTGTGGTGTCAGTGTATGAGGCGTGCTTGCACCGAACGATCCGATAGAACTGGGGGTAAATACCGCACATCCCTGCTCACGCGCCACTTCCAAAACATTCCACAATCCGTCAATACCAATCTTCCAGGCCAGCTTCGGCTTGGACTCGGCTACCACCGAAAGCAGTGCAGCCAAATTATATATTGTATCTATGTGGTGTTCTTTCACCACCGATTCAATCATTTCACCATTCGTTACATCGACAACAGCCGACGGTCCCGACTCCTTTAACTCGCCTTTGGGCTCTGCGCCCTGAATATAACCCGCTACTACGTTTGTGTTTCCATAACGCCTGCGCAACTCCATCGTCAACTCGGACCCTATTTGTCCGGTGGCTCCAATAATCAAAATGTGTTTCATTTTTCCTTTTAAATAAAAGTGTTAAGCTAAATAGTGCGCAAAGTAAGCACTTTTTTTTCAGATTTAAATCAAAAAGATATTGTTTATTCCAAGAAAAATCGTGTCCTTTGCAGTATAACTTAATCACTCAAACACTATGTACGGTAAAATGCAGGAATATCTCAGCCAGACACTGGCTGAAATTAAGGAAGCCGGACTTTACAAAGAAGAACGACTTATCGAAAGTGCGCAGCAAGCTGCCATCACTGTAAAAGGCAAAGAAGTGCTGAACTTCTGCGCCAACAACTATCTGGGACTGTCCAACCACCCCCGCCTGATCAAAGCTTCTCAGGAAATGATGGACCGCCGCGGATATGGTATGTCATCTGTCCGCTTCATCTGCGGAACGCAAGATATACATAAGGAACTGGAAGCTGCCATCTCGGATTATTTCCAGACAGAAGATACGATTCTGTACGCAGCTTGCTTCGATGCCAACGGGGGTGTATTCGAACCGCTTTTCAGCGAAGAGGATGCCATTATCTCCGATTCTCTGAACCACGCTTCTATCATCGACGGTGTACGTCTTTGCAAGGCGAAACGTTATCGTTATGCCAATGCGGATATGAAGGACCTGGAAAGATGCCTGCAAGAGGCTCAGGCGCAACGTTTCCGTATCGTTGTCACCGACGGTGTATTTTCTATGGACGGCAACGTAGCGCCGATGGATCAGATTTGTGATCTTGCCGAGAAGTACGATGCGCTGGTTATGGTAGACGAATCGCACTCTGCCGGTGTGGTTGGCGCTACAGGCCACGGCGTCAGCGAACTGTACAAAACTCACGGACGTGTGGACATCTATACAGGCACACTGGGCAAAGCTTTCGGAGGTGCATTGGGCGGATTCACTACCGGTCGCAAGGAGATTATCGACTTACTGCGTCAGCGCAGCCGTCCTTACCTGTTCTCCAACTCATTGGCTCCGGGTATCATCGGTGCAAGTCTCGAAGTATTCAAGATGCTGAAAGAAAGCAATGCGCTGCATGACAAGCTTGTAGAGAATGTAAACTACTTCCGCGACCAGATGACAGCCGCCGGATTCGACATCAAACCGACACAGAGTGCAATCTGCGCCGTTATGTTGTATGATGCCAAACTGTCGCAGATTTATGCTGCACGCATGCAGGAAGAAGGGATTTATGTGACTGGATTCTATTATCCGGTCGTTCCGAAAGAACAGGCTCGTATCCGCGTACAGATCTCCGCCGGACACGAGAAAGCACACCTCGACAAATGTATCGCTGCCTTCATCAAAGTCGGCAAAGAACTCGGAGTGCTTAAATAATAAGTATCAGGTATTAAGTATTAGGTATTACCGTAGCTGCCGATCGTTTATCTGCATAGCATAATACCTAATACTTGATACTTAATACTTTAATACCTAATACTTACTAATTTGTTTTCAAGATGGAAGAATTGACTCTCACTACTCCTGCCCTGCTTTTCTCGGCTGTTTCGCTGATTTTACTGGCTTATACCAACCGTTTTTTATCGTATGCACAATTGGTACGACAGTTGCGGGACCGTTACATGGAAAATCCTACGGATATCACGGTAGCACAAATCGAGAATTTAAGAAAACGCTTAAACCTGACACGAACGATGCAGGGGCTGGGCATTGCAAGTCTTTTTTTCTGTGTAGTCAGCATGTTCCTCATCTACATCGGACTGCAATTACTGTCGGCGTATGTGTTCGGGCTGGCTTTGATTCTGTTGATCGCTTCTTTAGGAGTATCTTTCCGTGAAATACAGATTTCTACCCGTTCACTGGAAATCTATCTGGGAACTATGGAGAAAGGGAAAAAGAAATAGCTCTGCCCATTTCCGGAGAGCTATGTTTTGAATATTACATATTTATTATACGTCGGTACGACTCATTTTACGCGATACGTCATGATATGACCCGGCAAGGTATAATGACCGTGAATCGGCTTCCTTTGCCCGCTTCCGATTGAAGGGTTATCTTGCCACCCAGCTTTTCCACAATCACTTTGCAAATAGACAGTCCCAGTCCGGCTCCCTGCGAAAATTCATTCTGCTTGTAGAAGCGGCTGAAAATCATCTGCTGTTCTTCACGGGGAATGCCTCTGCCGGTATCTTCTACATAAATGTGCACTGCCTCTTCTTCCTCCATATAGTAGTAGCCGATTTTGATAAATCCACTTTCCGTAAACTTGGTCGCATTATTCAGAAAGTTCGTAAGGACCTGTATCAGCCGCTCTCTGTCAACATCAATTTCCAGACATATATCTTCTTCCTCTTTCTGAAAATCAAGACGGGGTGCAATCAACACTTGGTGAGTCATATAGACGTCATTAAGCAGTTCCTTCACTATACATTTCTTATAGCAGAAAGACATATATCCGGACTCGATGCGGGAAAGTTCCAGAATGTCATTAACCAGTTTGAGCAGCAAATCGCTATTCTTATTAATGGTGTCAATATACTCCTGTTTATCTTCCGAACTTAATTCTTCATCGCTAGCCAGAATATTGGAAAAACCTACGATTGAATTTAGCGGTGTACGTATCTCATGGCTCATATTCGCCAGAAAGGATTGTTTCAGTTCCGCCTTTTCTGCCAGCAAACGGGCAGCGTCCAGTTCTTCTTCCCGATCCTTCATCTCTTGTATGTTGAGCAAAAGTCCGGCGGTCTTGTATCCCCCTCCTTCCAGCAGATTAGTCGTATAGCGAAACTCCCACCACTGATATCCTCTTCCGCTAAAATCGCAGCGTAGCTGAACTATCTTTTTACTTGCTTCTTTCAGGTTTCTCCGGCTAAGCTTTACACTGTCCCAATGGCCGGGGTGTACAAACTTCCCCAAGTCCGTAAAAGGCAATTTGCGGGGAGACATACCTTGTGATCTCCAAAAGGCATCTTCAAAGACAAAGAACTCGTCTTCCAATTTCCATGCGTAAGTGGTTCCTCCCTCAATAGCCAATGCCAGAGTTTCCTTTTCGTCTGCCAATGCATAAAGTGCCTGCTTTTTCCTTTTCTGCTCACGAAGATAGAGCCACAACAAACAGGTAACAATGGCAAACAACAATCCAGCCAAAGACACGATGGAAGAAATATAAAAATATGGATATTCCTTACTAAAGGGAATATTGACAATCTTATAATTAGCAGGAATCTTCTCCTTCTTTATCCCCAACTGTTTCATCACATTCCAGTCAACCAGGTATTCCTTCTTGCTCTCAGTCACCGGCATATCCGACGATGAAGCTCCATTCAATATATGTACAGCAGCTCTTACCTCCTCTTCTACCTGAACCGGCAACGAAGTCAGATATCCTCCAAGCAGTTTCTCTCCACATTCAAAACCCTCATTGATCACAGTCAGACTGGGACTCACACAGATGGCCCCAATATTGATGGTCGTAAAATCCCGCTTCAACTGAATATAGCATTGCCCCCGATAGTTCTTATTCAACGCCCACATCAGATTGGCTTCAGACTTGTCCCGGTTGCTACGTATAGAAATGGAAAGAAAACGAATATATCCCTCTTCCCTTACCAGCCGATACTGTTCCACAGAAGGAATGTCGGGATAATCCATGAAACCTGTTACTCTATGTCCTGCCAATTGCTTCCTCGCGTCCTTTCTTATCTGCACATCCAGAAAAGTAGAATCCAGAAGTGTAAACAGACGGACACTATCCCCAAAGAGTTTTCTGGCCATTTCAGCATTTTGAACAAAGCCGATCTTATCATGAAAGCCCGTCGCATTGGGATATTGCTTCAACAACTCCCAATTCGGATAATTGACTCCGGCAAAGACCACCGGCACCTCTTTCACTAGCGGATCACCACACTTCAGAAGAGAGTAAGTCGCCTGATCTTCATTCACCAGAATCACTTCCGGTCGCCAGTCTCCGGATACAGAATCAAGCAAATATCTCATTCGCTTCAGTTCCGTCTCTTCCTTATAGGATTCACAATCCAGATAGAGCGTCCGAATATCAGCATTGACTCCTTCTTTCTTGAATTGTTTAGCTATCAGACGATTAAACTCGGGATAAGCAGTGTACGTTTCTTCATAAGAATGAACAACCAGTATACGCCGCTCTTGGGAAGAGGTACAACCGACCAGTGCTGAAATTAAATAGATCAGTAAAGGAAACAGGAAGATTATTTTTCTATTTTCATTATTCATCTAAAGATTATCCTTTCAATTAAAGATGTAACGGATTCCAAATTGCAACTGCCAACAATTGACAGAGGAACGAACGGGAGCAAAACTACGGTAAGGCAATATTGTCTCTCCGTCTTCTGTCAATGTACCCATGGTATATATCGGTTCATTCTTTTCATTCAAGCCCTTATATTGCAGCGGTTTGTTGATAGTAGAACCTTTGGGTACTCCCCAGGCATCATTCAGCAAATTTCCGATATTCATTATATCCACACTCAGTTGAAGGGTATTTGTAGTCTTTCCCGCCTTCACCTTAAAGTCCTGTACCACACGCAAATCAAAACGGTGATACCAAGGTCGAAACGCTCCGTTTGTCTCCGCATATTTTCCCTTTCGTTTTCTCAGATACGGATCTTGCTCCACAAAAGCCCAGAAAGCCTCTCTCTGCTCAGCCGCCGGAAACAGCACGGTTCCGTCTGTTTTCTTCAAGTCGGTAAAATTCAGTTCATCACGGGTAGCCGGTATATACATCAGGTCATATTGAGAGCCGTCGTTATTCAGGTCTCCATCAATCAGATAGGTATAAGAACCATTATACTGCCCGGTATAAAACAGAGAAATGCCGGTGGCAAAGTTTCGGGCGTATTCGATGGTATAGGATGCAGATGCAATGACACGGTGGGGGGAGTCCAGATAAGAAGCATTGTGCATGGACAGATAGTTGGCTCCCTGCACGGAAGGTTCCTGTTGCCACGCATTTTCGATCTGGTTGCTCGCGTTATTCGACAACGTGCGGGAACGGGTATAAGTATAGGATACCATCAGATTCAGATTTCGGACCGGCTCCATATTCATAGTGGCGTTCAGCGTATAGCTATGTCCTTTGCTTGTATTCGTCATCAGCATGGCACGGGTGATATCCGCATTGATGCGGTTGTCCTTATTTCCCGGATAAATATAGCGATCGTCAGCACCGGACAGGCGGGACATCTTGGAGTCATCCAGAGCAATCATGTTCACGTTCTGTTGCAGAATGGCATTGATATCCTTGATATACATAGCCTCCAACGTCAAATCGGACCGGAAAGGAAATGGCAAACGATAGTCCAGTGCCAGAGAAGTTGTCCATACCTGCGGAGTCTTAAAGTGGCGGTCAATCGTTATGATCTCATTTACTGCTCCCGGTTCTGTGGGGAAACAATCCGGATACTGAGGGGCAATCTCCGACAAGATCTGCTGAGGATTACGAATACCGCCTGCCAAAGCCGCCAACAGCTCTTTCTCACGAGGATCGTTTGTATTCTGAAGTACCGAGACGGTCGTCTTCAGCATACCGCTTCCTTCCTGCATCTTCGACAGGAAAATTAATGGGAAGCGTCCGGTAAAGATTCCCGTTCCTCCTCGAAGTTTCAGTGTCTGATCACCTGATAAATCGTAATTGAAGCCAATACGCGGCGAAAACAGCGGAGTCGCCTTCGGCCAGTAAGCGGTACTCAGCTTCGTACCATAAAATTCGTAAGAGGTGATGGAAGGATTCTCATATCGCTTGTTGACATAAAGCGGAATATCCATGCGGATACCATAAAGCAGTTTAAGCCGTTCATTCACGTTATATTGATCTTGCGCATACAGCGAAAACTGATCATAATGAACGGAAGCCGGAGCTTCTGCGTCTCCCGTTAAAGAATAACAGAGAGCAAAGGCTACAGGAGCCGCCTTATTCACGAAGTCCTCGTAACTGTTGTAACGGTAATACCCTGCTCCGTAGCGCATATAGCTATTTGAAACGTTCTGCGATTCAAAACTTGCCCCTAATGTCAGACTATGGTTTCCCCAATGAACGGAAAAGTTATCTGTAATGCTCCAAACCTTTTCACGGATTCCGTTTTTCCACGCATGCTGCTCGTATCCTGCATTCATAAATGCACGGTTTGTCCCCGTTTCATCGGGTTTCATGATATCGACCGTAGGAAAATCGCCCTTACATTCTCTTTTGTTTCCATCATTAAAAGTCAGACTCACCAAAAGCTGATGGGTCAAAGCAGCACTCAAACGGCTATTCAACTCTGCAGTCAGCGAATTCACATTATCCAATTGCTGCCAGGTGGAATTACGGAAAGACATCGAATAGCGGCTGACCGGTCCGCCATTAATGCTCAACGCCGATCCTACCAGATTATTATCTTTTTTCTGTCCGGTATAGTTATAACGTAGCATGAAACGGTGTTTGTCAGTTATGTTCCAGTCCATACGTGCCATGACACGATACACATCCGTACGTCCGGCAAAATCTGTCCACGAACCGGTATCATATCCATACAAGTTCTTCAGATCCTGCGAAAAACGGCTCATGTCTTCCGCCGTCACACGTGAAATCATATTCTGGCTATCGTCCTTACCGTCATCGGACAGTTTCCATTTATGGATGGGCTGCGGACTATATTCATATTCTCCATTCACAAAAAAGAATAGCTTATTCTTTATAACCGGTCCGCCGAAAGTAAATCCATATACATTACGCCGCTCTTCCTCCCGGTCGCCGAGGTCATAACCGTCTACCTTGTTCCCACGCAGATATTCATTCTTTGTGTACATATAGGCGGAACCACGAAACCGATTTGTTCCGCTCTTTGTCACCGCGTTTACCGAACCTCCGACAAAATTGCTCTGACGTATATCAAAAGGAGCGATACTCACCTGTATCTCTTCCAGCGCATCAATTGAAATCGGATTTCCGCCTCCGGGCAAAACAGCACCATCCAGTCCCGCACTGTAATTGAAGTTCGCTCCGTCAATCGTGTAGTTGTTCATACGTTGGTCACGCCCCCCAAAGCCATTTTTAGTAGCGTAAGGAGACATCTTGGTGATGGCCGTCAGACCACGAGAAATATTAGGGAGACGAGAAATATCTTTTGATGTAATATGGGTAGATGCTCCGGTTTTTTCTCCGGCAAATTTAGAAGCCGTGCCTATAACGAATACTTCATCCAGTTCGGCAGATTCTTTCAATTTGGCATCACAGACATAGGTTTCGGCAAGTTTCAGAGATATGCCGGTAAAAATAGCTGTCCGATAGCCGACATACGAAAATTCAATCCGATATGGCCCGCCGGTGCGCATACCTTCCAAATGGTAAGTTCCCTGCAGGTTAGTCACTGTACCATAGCGTGTTCCGGACGGTTCGTGTATTGCAATTACAGTAGTACCCGGTAACGGTTCGTTTTGTTCGTCCTCAACTCTTCCGCTCATAGAGGAAGTAGTTGCTTGTCCAAAAGATGCGGCTGCCAAACAGCTAAACATCATCAGGAGCCATAAAAATCTGATCATATACTCCAAATTAGACTGTAGCAAATGAATGATCCTTTGTGTGCAGAATAACTCATTGCAGTGGGCAAAGATAACAGATTTTTAAATATGAGCAAAGTAAGTTAAAAAAAAGAAGCTGTCTGAATATAAATCCAAACAGCTTCTCCTATCTTATTTTCTATTTTTCAGATTGCCATCAACGTTGTCCCAGCTGTGAATCAACAAAGAAAATACCAGTATCACCGGCTTTCTTGATCTTATCCACAATTCCCTGTGCGGTAGCTTCTTCTTCTACTTGTTCGCGAACAAATCCCCACAAGAAATCCTGAGTAGCTTTATCTTTTTCAGCAGCAGCCACATCTACCAGCTTGTCTACCATTTCCGATACATGGCATTCATGTTTGTAAACATGCTCAAACACTTCCAGCGGAGTACCCCAGCCGTTAGGAACCACATCGATCTTGTCGACTTTGGCCATTCCACCACGTTTAATGATATAATCGGCCATTGCGTAAGCATGTTCCAGTTCTTCATGAGACTGCTTCTTCATCCAATGTGCAAATCCACTGAAACCTTCTTTCTCAAAATAGAAAGACATTGCTAAATACAGGTTAGAAGACCACATTTCCGCAGTGATCTGCTCATTGATTGCTTTCTGTAATTTTTCTGAAATCATAATCGTATATTTTTATTAAGTTGTTAATGTAGTTTTCTTTTGAACTCATTACAAAAATAACAAGATTTCAGTTAAAATTGTTCCATCCTCCCTGTATTTTTAAACTACATTCACATTTTATTTACACCAATTCGTCAGAAGTGTATCCTTTCGGCAGTTCACGGCAGTTATATCCGGATGCCATAATCTCGCCGTAAGCCCCTGCAGAACGAAGTGCAATCAAGTCTCCGCGCTTTACCTTATTCAAATCAATCGCTTTACCGAAAACGTCTGATGATTCACAGATGGGGCCTACTACATCATATGCCTCTACGGGGTCTTCCGAAGTAATGTTTTCCATCTTGTGGTAAGCCTGATACAAAGCCGGACGAATCAAGTCTGTCATACCTGCATCGAGGATGGCGAATTTCTTCTTGGTTCCCTGCTTTACATACAGTACTTTGGATATCAGAGAACCGCATTGTCCTACCACCGCACGTCCCAGTTCGAAGTGCAGTGTCTGATAAGGGCGCAGTTTCAGTTGTCCGGCATAGGTAGCAAAGTAGCTCTTGAAATCGGGAATGGACTGACGGTTCGGATGTCCGTAGTCAATACCCAAGCCACCGCCGACATTGATGTGTTCTACCAGAATATGACGCGCTTCCAGTTTATCCTGCAATTCATTCACACGGTTGCAGAGCGCGATAAAATCGCCCATATCCAATATCTGAGAACCGATATGGAAGTGCAGGCCGATGAATTTCACGTTCTTCATCTCCAAGGCGACATCGATCACCTTGTCCATATCCTGCATACTGATACCGAATTTGTTTTCAGCCAGACCGGTAGTGATATTAGCATGCGTATGTGCTCCTACATCCGGATTGATGCGGAAAGCGACATTAGCAATCTTATTCTGTGCCGCAGCCAGTTCATTGATGACTTCCAGTTCGGGAATAGACTCTACATTGAAACAGAAGATGCCATACTCCAGTCCGAGGTTGATCTCCCAGTCTGCTTTACCGACTCCGGCAAAAACAACCTTATTGGCCGGAAACCCGGCACGGATAGCGGCACGTATTTCTCCACCGCTCACGCAGTCGGCTCCCATTCCGCTTTCACGGATAATGGTCATTACTTTCGGATTGGCATTTGCCTTGACAGCATAGTGTACGGAATAGCTAGGATATTTGGCAACCTCTTGGTTAATAGCCGACAATGTATCACGCAGCACTTTCGTATCATAATAATAGAAAGGTGTCTGCAAAGTACGGAATTTATCGATTGGAAATATTCCTTTCATCATTCAAGAAACTTGTTTAGTTAGTTAAAAAGAGCGCTTTTATCAGTATCGGTAAAAGCGCTCAGTATTATTTGTGGAATTATTTGTTGTTGAAAAGCATGTCACTCAGCGACTGTAACGCTATCTTCTTATCACATTCCCGGATAAGGAAAGAGATGTTGTAGTTACTTCCTCCGAATGAAATCATTCGTACCGGTATATCACGCATCGCATCAAGTGCTTTTGCTTCAAAACCTACATTCTCCCATTCCAAGTCGCCTACTACACAGATAATACACATATCTTTGTCTACAGTGACCGTACCGTATTTTTTCAGGTCGTCCAGAATCTCATTCAGGTGCTTGGTGTTGTCTATCGTAACAGATACACCTACCTCAGAAGTACAGATCATGTCGATGGAAGTCTGGTAGCTTTCAAAAATTTCGAAGACTTTACGCAGGAAACCGTGAGCCAGCAACATACGGCTTGACTTGATCTTGATAGCCGTAATGTTATTCTTAGCAGCTACAGCTTTGATCTTGCCTTTCTCCGTGTCATTGGAAATCAACGTTCCGGGCGCATCCGGGTCCATTGTATTCAACAGACGTACAGGGATGTTGGCATATTTAGCAGGCTGGATGCAAGTCGGATGCAGGATTTTTGCACCGAAGTAAGCCAACTCGGCAGCTTCTTCAAAATGCAACTGGCGAACCGGAGCTGTCTTGTCAACAATGCGCGGGTCGTTGTTGTGCATACCGTCGATATCTGTCCATATCTGGATTTCAGAAGCATTCACGGCAGCACCGATCAAAGAAGCGGTGTAATCGCTGCCACCACGCTGCAGGTTATCGATCTCACCGTAAGCATTGCGGCAGATAAAACCTTGTGTGATGTAAATCTCCATATCCGGATAAAGTTCCAGTTGTGTCTGCAGTTTCTCCTTAATATATACGGGGTCCGGCTCCGCGTTCTTGTCAGTACGCATGAATTCCAAAGCCGGGAGCAACACGGACTTCACACCACATTCCTGCAGGTAGAAGTTCACCATAGCCGTAGAAATAAGCTCTCCCTGTGCCAAAACCACTTTCTCTTCGAACAAAGTGAAAAGGTCTTTAGTATAGGAGCGGATGTAGTCAAAGTGAGACTTGATGACTTCCAGCCCTTTCTGTTTATATTCCTGAGTTGCATAAAGTTCATCAACGTGCTGTTTATATTTTGATTCCAGCTTATTGATAATCTCGTTGGCACCCTCCGGATTCTTCTTATACAGATAGTCCGAAATTTCCACCAATGTATTTGTTGTTCCTGACATAGCAGAAAGGACAACAATCTTTTGTTCACCATCGGTAATCAATTTGGCTACTTCCTTCATCCGCTGAGCAGAACCTACGGAAGTTCCTCCAAACTTTAAAACTTTCATTTTCGTTACTGTTTTAGTTATCTATATTTAAATCTATTTCTATTGTTCTCTGCCTGGGCATGTATTCGTCGGTCACATCCGTTATGCGATGCTCGGAGCAACGATATACGCTGCCGGGATATTCTTTCAGCAATTGCAGATTGTGCGTCGTCATCACCACGGAAGAACCCGATTCACAGATGTTGTGCAACAATTCAACAATGGACTTACCTGTCTCCACATCCAGATTTCCGGTCGGTTCGTCCGCCAGAATAATAGCCGGAGAATTGAGTACGGCACGTGCTATTACGATGCGCTGCTGTTCGCCACCGGAAAGTTCATTGGGGAGTTTGTAGCCTTTGTTAGACATTCCCACCAAATCGAGCACTTCCTCTATCCTTTCCTGAATTTCCCGCTTGTTCTTCCAGCCGGTGGCACGAAGTACAAATTCCAGGTTGTTGTATACGGTACGATCCGTCAGCAGCTGAAAGTCCTGAAATACGATTCCCAGCTTTCTTCTCAGCTGAGGGATATGCTTGCGTTTGATTGAACGCATATTATAGCCCAATACTTCCGCTTCACCGTCGATCACGTCCAGTTCGCCATACAGTGTTTTGAGCAGGCTCGTTTTTCCCGAACCTACCTTCCCGATCAGATAGACGAACTCTCCTTTGCGCAATTCCAGATTTACATCGCTCAGCACACAGAGTTCCTGTTGATGGATTTCTACGTTCCTATATTGAATTAATGCTTCTTCCATGTACTGCTATGTCTTTCCTGCAATTCACGTGCAAGGTCTTCGATACGATAGCCTTTTGAAGTTAATAACACAATCATATGATAAATCAAGTCGGCTCCTTCATAGATCAAACGTTCGTTTGTTCCATTGGTCGCTTCGATCACTGTTTCCACAGCTTCTTCTCCCACCTTCTGTGCAATCTTGTTGATTCCGGATTCGAACAAGCTGGTGGTATAAGATCCTTCGGGCATTTCTTCGTGACGTTTGTCGATGAAATCCTGCAATGCTTTCAGGAACATGACAGGTTCTTCATTTTTCTCCCCCCAGCAAGTATCTGTGCCCGTATGACAAACAGGACCTGCCGGATCTGCCTGAATCAACAGGGTATCGTTATCACAATCTGCTTTGATAGAAACAACGTGAAGGAAGTTACCGCTTTCTTCTCCTTTCGTCCACAGACGATTCTTGGTACGGCTGAAGAAAGTTACTTTTCCGGTTTCCACCGTTTTGTCATAGGCCTCTTTATTCATGAAACCCAGCATCAAGACTTTACGTGTCTCGTTGTCCTGTATGATAGCCGGAACAAGTCCGTTCATCTTATCGAAATCCAATTCCATCTTATTTTAAGTTCTAATTACTATTTCAAATTACTATGCCGTTTGTGTGACATCATACCGTTGTTCACAGTCCACGTCCTATTATGCTTCCTATCTGCATGGAAGCCTGCCCGGGGTACCTCACCCTCTGATGGTTATTCCTTCGCCGCAAAGATACGATTTTAATTCGGGAATTTTAATTTCTCCGAAATGAAAAACGCTGGCAGCCAATGCCGCATCTGCTTTTCCCACCAAAAAGGCATCACGGAAGTGTTCTTTCAGTCCCGCACCACCCGAAGCGATCACAGGAATCGAAAGTTGCTCCGCCAAAGAGGCAAGCGCTTCGTTTGCGTAGCCGGTCTTTACACCGTCATGGTTCATGCTCGTAAACAAGATTTCACCGGCTCCACGCTCCTGCGCTTCTTTGGTCCACGAAAGTAATTCTTTATCGGTTTCAATACGTCCGCCATTCAGATAACATTTCCATCCGTTTTCCGTTTGTCTGGCATCTACCGCCAGCACACAAACCTGAGACCCGAAATTCTTGGCAATATCATTAATCAGCTGAGGATTGCGAATAGCGGAAGAGTTAATTGAAATCTTATCTGCACCGGCATTCAGCAGGCGGTCGACATCATTCAATTCGTTGATCCCTCCCCCTACGGTAAACGGGATGTTGATATTGGCAGCAATCCGCTTTACCAGTTCCGTGAAAGTCTTACGCCCCTCATGACTCGCAGTGATATCCAGAAAAACAAGTTCATCAGCTCCTTGTTCACTGTAAGCCCGCCCCAGTTCCACCGGATCACCGGCCTGACGCAAATTGACAAAGTTCGTTCCTTTTACGGTCTGTCCGTCTTTTATATCCAGACAAGGTATAATTCTTTTTGCTAACACAATACTATCTTATTTACTATTTGACAATTTGTAATTTTCCTATCCGAAAGCCCGATTATAAAAAGATTCTCAGGTCTTTCAACGTGATATGTCCTTCGTACAATGCTTTACCAAAGATAACTCCGGGGACTCCGGCTTCGTTCAAGGCAATGATATCATCCACATTACTCACCCCGCCGCTAGCCATCAGGTAGAGGTCCGAAAATTTCTCCAGCATCTCTTTATATAAGTCAATAGATGGCCCTTTCAGCATCCCGTCGCAACTAATATCCGTACAAATAACTTTCCGGATACCTTTATTCATATAATCTTCGAGAAAGGGGAAAAGCTCACAGGCACTTTCGTCTTTCCAGCCGTTTACAGCAATCTTATGTTCTTTGACGTCTGCTCCGAGGATGATCTTCTCACTGCCATATACTTCCAGCCAATGACAGAACAGTTCCGGATCTTTCACGGCAATACTTCCACCCGTCACCATCTGAGCACCGCTTTCGAAAGCTATCTTCAAATCTTCATCACTCTTTACTCCACCACCGAAATCTACTATTAAAGAGGTACGCGTAGCAATCTGCTCCAATACCCGATGGTTGATTACATGGTGAGAAGCAGCTCCGTCCAGATCTACCACATGAAGCCTGCGAATTCCATTCGCTTCGAACTCCTTGGCAACTTCCACCGGACTCTCGTTATATACCTTCTTACTGTCGTAATCTCCCTGAGAAAGGCGTACACATTTCCCGTCAATAATATCAATGGCTGGAATAATTTCTATCATCTGTCTATTTACAATTTGATAATTTACGATTTACTATTTAGTTTATTATAAACGACAACCGAGTTTATTATAAACGATAGCGGAGTTTATTATAAACTGCTGCAACGTTTATTAGAGATCCAGAAAGTTCTTCAGAATCTTCTCTCCCGTCTTTCCACTTTTCTCCGGATGGAATTGGGTGGCATAAAAGTTATCCTTATGCAAAGCCGCACTAAACGGATGAATATAATCGGTTTCAGCAGCAGTAAAGTCACAAACCGGCACATAAAAGCTATGCACAAAATAGACAAATTCCGGTTCGGTGAATCCCTCGAACAGTTTGCTATTTGTTTTCCCGATTGTATTCCAACCCATGTGCGGAACTTTGTCTTCATGCTTCTGCGGAACAAAACGTTTCACGTCCACATCAAAGATATTCAGGCAATCTACCCCTCCTTCTTCGGAATACCGGCACATCAACTGCATACCGAGACAAATTCCGAACACAGGCTGACGCAGATTCTTAATCAGTTCATCAAGTCCTGTTGCCTTTAAATGATTCATGGTAGTTTCCGCCTCTCCTACTCCGGGGAAAATCACCTTATCGGCAGATTGAAGAATTTCCTTATCAGCAGTAATCACTGCTTCTATCCCTAACCTCTTCAAGGCGTAATCCACAGAACGGATATTTCCGGCATTGTATTTTACGACTGCTACTTTCATCAACTAAATATTACTGTTTTATTTTTATAAGCCAGAATCTTACGTTCGATATGTTTTTGTACCGCACGCGAAAGAACGATTTTTTCCAGATCCTTTCCTTTATTTACAAGATCTTCTATAGAATCTTTGTGTGTAATACGCACTACATCCTGTTCGATAATCGGACCGGCATCCAGTTCCGTAGTCACATAATGACTGGTTGCACCGATAATCTTCACACCTCTCTGAAATGCGGCATGATAAGGCTTTGCTCCCACAAATGCCGGAAGGAAAGAGTGGTGGATATTAATAATCTTATTCGGATACGCATTAATCATTTGTTCGGAGATCACCTGCATATAACGTGCCAATACGATAAAGGTAATGTTATGTTTGGCAAGCAATTCCATTTCTTTACGTTCCTGTTCTTCTTTTGTCTCTTTGGTGATAGGAAACAAGTAGAAAGGAATACCGAAACGTTCAGCCACATGCTGCAAATCCGGATGGTTACTTATAATAAGAGGTATTTCTACATTCCATTCGCCTGCCGTATAACGAGCCAGCATATCAAAAAGACAGTGGGACATTTTAGAGACAAATATAGCCATACGCGGTTTCACATCCGAGAAATAAAGACGGAAATCCATTTCATATTTCTGCCCATAAAGCGTTCTGAAATAATCTTCAATCTTCTCCTGCGGCACCAGAAAGTCTTTTAACTCCCATTCTATACGCATGAAGAATATGTTTTCCACATGGTCTACATACTGATCCAAATAAATAATATTTCCTTTGTTTACCGTAATAAAATCTGTCACTTCCGCAAGGATTCCCGGTTTATCGGGACAGTGCAATAACAGTTTGGCTGTAGTCATCATTCTTTTTACTAATTTACTATTCCGGGCAGAAAATGTTCTACCTCTCCTATTTTAGGGTGCAAAAATAACGATTTATTGCAAAACTACGAATTATTCAAGCAGAAAGTTGATATAAAAACGGTGATTTCTTACAGATAGAAAGATATCCAAAGTTATTTCCTATGATGAGGATGACAAGTTTCAGGATGGTGACGCTATCACCTTCGGATAGTGACGCTATCTTGATGGGATACCGTCACTATGACGACCGGATAGCGTCACCATCCTGACAGAAGGAAAAACAACTTTTTTTTCTTTATAAAAGTACTCAAAATGAGACACTAAGCATTTTTCTTGCTTTTTATTGAAAAAAAATTTCATCAAAACATTTGCAGATTTACAAAAAACATCTACCTTTGCACCCGCAATCAAGAGAGATGCAGATTAACAAATTGACATTCTGGTTCGGTAGTTCAGTTGGTTAGAATACATGCCTGTCACGCATGGGGTCGCGGGTTCGAGTCCCGTCCGGACCGCTTCTTAAGTAATAGAGAAGCAGGAAGAATAAGATGAGTTAGTTTAATTAAAATTTGGTGCGTTAGTTCAGTTGGTTAGAATACATGCCTGTCACGCATGGGGTCACGGGTTCGAGTCCCGTACGCACCGCGAAAGCAAATAGCAAATTAAAGCAAAGCTCTGAAATTCAAGGATTTCAGAGCTTTTTCTTTTTCCCCGCTTAGGCAAAAAATAGCGGTTTAAAGCAGTTCTCACGTGGCTTATTCGTGGGACTTTTTGAAAACTGTTTTTGCTCCCACGAATTGACGCTTTTGTCTTTGATTGTCAGCTTTTTGCGTAGCTGGTTTTTGAGTGTAGCAAACTAATTTTGTACCACTTAAAAAACAAAGAATTATGGGAGCAGTGAAAAGAAACACACTAAGCGTATTGTTCATTATCAAGAAAGCGAAACTTTTGAAAAACGGTGAAGCTCCTATTTGTATGCGCATCACCGTAAACAAACGAGTAGTCGAAGTTATGATTAAACGGAGCATTCCCGTAGATTTATGGAATCAGAAAAAGGAATGTTCCAAAGGAAAAGACCGTGTAGCTACAGAACTGAACCACTATATCAATACGATTCGTGCCAAAGTATTGCAGATACACCGTGAACTGGAAATAGACAACAAACCGATAACAGCCGATACAATAAAGGATTGTTTCTACGGACGGGACAAGGTGCAGCGCAGTTTGCTAGAAGTGTATGCGGAGCATAACGAGAAATGCCGTGCCCTGATTGGTAAGGAATATACGGAAAGCACAGTTACCAAGTTTGATACTTCCATAAACCGCTTGAAAGAATATATCCGTAGTTGTTACCACCGTGATGATATAATGCTGGCAGAACTGGACGGGCAATTTATCCGTGATTTTGATTTTTGGCTGAAAACGGATAAGCATTGCCAAAACAATTCCGCATTGAAGCATTTGAAGAACTTGAAAAAAGTTGTTCGTATTGCTTTGGCTAACGACTGGATAAAGAAAGACCCGTTTTACGGCATCCACTTCAAGCAGGAAGAAGTTAATGTAGAGTTCCTTTCACGTGAAGAATTGGATGTTTTGATGAACAAAGGATTTACTATCAAACGTTTGGAGCAGGTAAGGGATATTTTTGTCTTTTGCTGTTTTACCGCACTTGCTTTTGTCGATGTGCAGCAGTTAAGCCGTGAGCACTTGATAAAAGACAATAACGGTACTTTATGGATACGCAAGCCAAGACAGAAAACTAATCAAATGTGCAATATTCCTGTTTTATCTATTCCTCAAAGGATATTAAGGAAATATGAAGATAATGCAGAGTGCATAAAGAAAGGTGTGCTTTTGCCTGTAATTAGTAATCAGCGCATGAATGCCTATCTAAAGGAAATCGCTGATTTGTGCAGCATTACCAAACGCCTAACTACTCATGTTGCAAGACATACTGCGGCTACAGTTGTTTTTCTCGCTAATGATGTATCAATGGAAAATGTATCTAAGATTTTGGGACATTCCAATATCAGAATGACACAGCATTATGCAAAGGTTTTAGATAGCTCCATTATGCGTGATATGGTGAATGTGGAAAAGAATTTTTCAATAAGCTGAATTTTATTGCTTTTTTGATAAATAATTTCTATTTTCGTCTCAAAATAAGTAAAAAATGGATATACAGAATATTATAAATATAATAGCAATTGTTTTATCACCCATTATAGCAGTTCTTATAACAAGGTATTTATCAATCAGAACTGATAAGAAAAAAGATAAAATGGAAATTTTTAAGATATTAATGGCAACACGTTATAATAGGTGTACAATAGAATATGTTCGTGCGCTTAATTCTATTGATGTTGTTTTTTATGATAGTAAGAAAGTGCGAAAAGCATGGAGTGACTATTATTCTGTATTGCAAAATCCTACTCCAAATTCCAATTTGATTTTTGATAAAGAGTTGTTATTAATAGAAGCAATGGCGCAAGATTTACATTATACAAACATAAAATGGGAAAATGTAAAGTCATTCTATTTCCCTCAATGGCTAAGCATTCAATATCAACAAGAAGCTAATTTTAAAAATGCCCAATTAACAATTACATCTTCTATATCACAATCATTGAGTGAAAGTGGCATGAAAAATGACAATAAGCAAGAGAAGAAGTTTGAGTAAATACAGACTGATTAGCGAAGATTCTTCCAAAGCTGAATAAAACATTAACAAAGGTAAGCTTCGTATTCCGTCCGTTCAAGCCCAAGCCCTACGGGTTTGAAAGAAAATCTCCACGCCTGCGCTACGCTCCGGGTAGTATTTTCTTCCAAAGGCTTGCACAGACGGAATACTACACTGATAGAGTTAATGTTCTTAGTCAGTTTAGGAAAAAAATGTGTTTTTTAGGACGGTGGGTTATTCCTGCCGTTCCTTGTTGTAGTAGGTCTGCAAAAGCCGTTCTATATCGCTTTGACGGTAGATTATTTTGCCTTTTATCTGAATGTAAGGGATAACGCCCGTATCTCGCCATTCTTGCAGCGTGCGGATGCTTACTTTCAGATATTTGGCTGCTTCCCGGTTGCTTAGAAACTTCTCGCCGTTCAAATGCGGTCTGCTCTCCTTTGCCAGTCGGCTGATACCGTCTAACATTCTATCCATAGATTGAAAGAACTCTTTTATCATTTCACTGTTGCTGTTTATTAGTTCCATATTGATTTATAGTTAGCTTGAATGATTAGTATATACATTTTCAATTACGCAGATAATTGCCATAGTAAGAAATGGAAAGGCTGTCTTTTGCCTTGTCATAGCCGATATAAAGCCGCTTAAAGGCTGAAACAATAAAGTAACGGCTATCTTCTTTCTGTATCTCGTAAGTAGCGGGTTGCGCCTGTCCGTTATCCGATACATGAAGCATCGAAAGGAGATACTTTTTCTTACTTGGATATATCATCACCGTAGGATGAAGATTTAAACTTTCCCATGTACCCACAATAGCCGGGAGGGTAAAAGATTGGTTTGCTTCTGAATTGTCATCTTGTTTTCTTGTCATAAGGCGATACTTATTTATTGGTTGGTATATAGTTGTTTTTCTTTCCTGAAAGATGGTTAACTGTACATTCAGCAACCAGTGTTTCAATATCGACAGATTTATAGTACAGCTTATTCCCGATTTGGGAGTAACCCAGTTTACCACTGTCCCGGTAGTTCTGCAAACTTCGGATGCTGATGCCGAGCAGGGCACACACTTCACGACCTGACAACCATTTATCGGACTGATGATTGTTCAACCTGCAAATGCGTTCCACCTGATTAGCAAAGTTGGCGAACCGACTGCATAACTGTTTAAAGGTCTGTTCCTCAATAGTTATTATATTCATTCTTTATTCTCTTTTGGCTGGTTGAATATTCCTTTTTGCATTTCTTCCCGGTAGAGAACCGAAAGGACATCATTGTACGTATTCAAATGCTCTTCCAGTACGTTATCAATGAAACTTCCGATGCTTACCTGTTTGTTTGTAATCACGCCTACAATCTGCATGATACGTTTCTGTATCTCTCCACTTATGTACACGCTTTGACGGTTGCAAACCGACCGCTTTTTAAGGAATACCGATTTATAGCTTTCCCGTTCCTTACTTGCTGTTTCCTGTAATGATTGTTTTACTTCTGCCATACTTTCAATTTTTAATGGTTTATGAATAGATTGATTTTTGATAATGATTTAAAAGTGGTAAGCCAGTTTCATGGCAGTATTGCCAAATCGTTAAACGCCTTTCAAACATGTTTTAAAGCCATATTCAAACCTTGTTAGACTGTCTTATAGATTACCACCATTCAATCAATTTTCAGCAAAGAAAAGGGTAAAAACAGATGCTTTTTAAAATGGGGGTACTTTGTCCGTTTGTGTCGCAGTTTGGCGTAATAGCCCATCTTTCAGGGGCAAACTGCTGTCTGTAATTTTGTAACCGATAAATAGACATAGGAGGAAGCCGAACCGCTTGCTTTTGTAATCTGACCATAGGGAAGATTTTTGTTATCACATGATAACAGCAAGTTGTGTTTTGAGGCCCGCACTTCGTTTTTTGTGCCTCAAAACCTTGCCACCTTAAAAGGTGGTTGGTTTTACTCCGAAGTCGTAAAACCAGTAAATAATTGCAATTATGGAACAGAAAAAGAAGCCATTTAACAAAGGTGGGCGCAAGCCTAAACTTGACCCACGAACGCACCGTTATTCCCTGAATTTGGACGATGTGGAGAACGCCAAGTTCTTAGCTTTTTACGACCAGTCAGGTTACAAGGTAAAGGCACATTTCATTAAGAACTGTATTTTCGGGAAGTCGTTTAAGGTGCTTAGAATTGATAAAAGCAAGGTTGATTATTATATTCAACTCTCCCAGTTATTTACCCAATTCAGGAGCATAGGCAATAACTATAATCAGGTAGTGAAAGAACTTCATTCCAATTTTGCGGAAAAGAAAGCACTTGCCCAGCTTTACAAACTGGAACAATACACTGTTGAACTGGTAAAGACGAACCAGCAGATTATTGCGCTTACCAAACAGTTTGAAGCATCTTATAAAGAGGAGGGAATAATATCGGCAGAGAAGTAGATGTACTTGCCAAAAGAAAAACATCCCGAAGCTGCCACGTGTACAGCTTCGGGATGAATTTCACTGTTACTTATTTGCTCCGTGTTCTTTCTCGAATTTTCGGAGCGTTCCCACATCAAACCGTTCCTTTATAAACTCACGCACATCGGAAGCCCGATAATAGGCTTTTCCGCTAATCATCATAAAGGGCAGTAGTTTCTTGCTTCGCAATCGCTGTAATGTTCGGGTACTCACTTTGAACAATAGGCATAAATCCTGATTATCCAATAGCTTGTCACCCGGCATTACTTCGGGATTGGTTTGCAAGCTCTTTACATCTTTTCCTACTTCTTCCAGTTTATCAAGTAGTTTTTGCATCCAGTCTTTAAACTCATAATTATCTACATACATATTTGCTTCATTTTTCAGGTTATACTTATATGATTACCAATCGATTGATGAAGCAAAGTTCGGCAAAGGGAAGCAAACAAATTACAAGGTAGCATACGCTACCCCGTATAAATTGATGCTAAATGCTTGATTATCTATACCCTTTATTTTCGTGTTCTTTGTGAATAAGGTTTGCCAGTTCATTAAGAAACTCCGTTAGTTTGGCTGGCTTTCGCTTGATGACATCCATGTACTTTTGGTGATAATCACCTAACTTGATATTGAAAAGCCATTCAAAGGTTTTGCCTAAGTCCGTCAAGTGAATAGGTTTTCCATTCTGATATATTACACGTTTTGAAAGGAATAAGCCGCTGACTATTTCCATGATATTGATAAGGCTTGTTTTGTCAGCTAAATGGAGAGGGGAAATAAAGAGCTTATTTGCATGTTGCTGGAACTGTTCAGGATATTTTATGCGCAGTTTGATAATACGCATTTCATTATTTAGTAATCCTATTGCTTCATCAATTAAATGCAAGTAGGGCATTTTTTTCTTGCTCAAACCGCACACGATACGATTTAAGTCGATGCAAACCAAAGGAGAAATAGCGAAGTAAAACGCTATAATCCTGTTCGTTGAAACTGAAATCAGCTAAATGTGTAGCCAATTCTTCAATAGCCTCTGTAAACTCTGTTACAGAAACTTTACGCTGTGAGCATTCCAATAATAATCGGAAAAATCTCTCTTGTAATATATCTTTCATACGCTTATATTTAATGGCTATCGAATTGATAGTCTTATTCAATTACTTTTATTAGTTTGATTAGAAGATATATAACTTTTTAATTGTGCTAGATTAGGAGTTGTAACACCATATTTTACACCACTATCTATTATATCATCTATCATTTGCCGTATTTCAGCAGGGGAGTGATTTATATGTCCTTCAAACATAAGTTGCAGAGCATCATTACTATAAATTTTCTTTGCTATTGGCACACTGATAAATAAAGGTAAAAGATATAATCTGTTTGCTTTTTCTGTTTTAGGATTGATACCCATTCTTTTGCAAATAGCTAAGCCTTCCCGAATAGCTTTCATAGTGGTTTTAATAATAGCTGTATTCTCTATAAATTTAGAGGCACTTCCGGCACTCATTATTCCCGCTGAAAGACCGGCAGCGACAGCATAATGTGTGATTAGCCATACTAATATTTGATTAGAAATGGTAGGCTTTAAGTTTGCTTTATCCAGTACTATAGAAAGTTTTTCTACTCGTGGAGTTGTCCGCCCGTCTTTTTCCCCTAACGGGGTATTGGAATATTTTAGACCTGAAATGGCACAATGTATGCTTTTATCTTCTTTTCCACCTCCGACCATAAAGGGGAAAGCAAAAAAGTATTGTTCAGGTTTTAAATATTTATCTATTTCAGTAAAAACATCCCAATTATTTTGGAAAAATACAACATTTGCTTTTCCTGCTGACTTTGAAAGACTTGGCAATATAGTTGATAATTGCAATTTATTGGTGGAGACAATAATGTATTCAAAATCATTATTTGACGAAAGTTCGTCTATTACTGTAGGCTTAAAGATTATATCTGTATCTTTTCTTACTTTCTCTCTAAAGTCAGAACAAATAATGTGAATACCATTTTTTTGTACAAATTCTTTTTGTCCATTACGCACCAATACAGTAACGTCACATCCAGCTTTGGATAATTGCCAGCCATAAGTACAACCCACTACGCCAGCACCGTATATCAATATTTTCATAAAGCGATATTATTAAGTTCTTTGTTGTCGTTGATAAATACAGAGTTGAATACCGATAGATTTTCGGTATAAGTATCACAAATTTCAAGTAGTTGTTTAGGGGTATAGCCCGTGAACATTTTAAACTCTTTTATTAAATGTGATTTATCATAATATCCACAATCATAGGCAACCTTACTTATACTGATTTGTGGAGTTGGTTGCAAAATATTGAATGCCTTTCTAAATCGTGTGATTTGGATAAAATCTTTTGGATTTAGTCCTACATATTCAGCGAATATCCGTTTAAATTGCTTATATCCTAAACAAGCCGTTTGAGATAAAACGGATATATTTCCTTCACCTTCATTGATATTGTGTATAGTAGCCATCATCCTATTGGCGTTGCATGATATATTTTCGCATAGTCTATTTAATAAATATTCTTCTATCAATCTGACTATTTGATAATTATCTGATGCTTCATTTATTTTCTCTTCCAATTCTACTAAACAGGTGTTATCTAACAAATCAATGCCTATATTCTGATTAGTAAACTCTTCCATAGGATATGGAAAAAATATCCTGCATCCGATAGGCTGGAATAAAATAATGACCATATCCAAGAAAGAAAACTCTATGTCTGAATAAGTACTGATTTGCCCACTTATATAGGATTGTGGCTGCGTTCCCTTATGAAAAGAAGAAATAATTTTATTTCCTTTATGAAAAACAAGTGCTACACAACCCGCCGGGATAGAACGCTGAAAGCCTTGCTTTACATCATCTATCCTTAAAAACCAATATTGCTTTATATAAGGAGCGAGCAATTTGGTAGGTTGTATTACTTGAATGTTCTCCATTTTGCCTTAACTATCAGACAAAAGTAAGATTTCTTAGATTGATAATAGGTGTAAAAAAGGGACATTCTAACAAAAAAGCCCTAAATGCTAATAGAAAAATGTATCAGAATTGATTTTTAATCTCCGTTTGCCATAGAATTATTGAAAGAGTACAAAGCAAATTAGGAGTAAATAAAAGGGTAGTGCCCTACTTTATCAAAAAAATATTTTTGTAATCATTTGAACTTTAGAAAATTAACCAACAATATAATGGCGTTTATAAATTTGCGTTCTTATTAGCCATACCAAAAAATGAATAAAGGTCAAGTTTGATTGTGTATATTATTAATATTTTCTATTTAAAAATTTGCTTAATTCGTTGTAACGTAATACTTTTGTAAGTAACAAAAGACGATAATACTATGGTTAATAAAAAAGTAACATGCTATTCAGTGAATATTCCAGAAAGCATGGATTTTGTACAACTCCTTTTAGATAACGAAGAATCTTCGTTAAAACCCTTTGTTCTTGATCAATATAGAACAATCGAACTTAAATATACTCAAATACAGAAAAATGGAAGTATTGTTGGTCTATTTGTAACTACAAGTCGAAAAAATATTCCACCGGCTCATAAACCTGGAAATGGAGACGATTATACAGCATTGCCCTTAGATGATGGACAAGGCTTAGCCTATCCTAATGTATTTTTATATGATCCCCAATTTAAAGTACTATATTTAGAGACAAATAGAATGGGAGTTAGTCCGTCAAAAATATGTGCATATTTTGAGGCGAGGGCTATTAGGGACTCTATTCCTACTTTTTGGATTGAAATCAGTCCTCTTTTAAAAAAAGAGGCGTATGAAAGAGTTGAAAACATGGTGAGAATAAAATATGTAAATTTGAAATTAGCTAAACCAACCGGGCTTCTTAGAAATAATTTGTCTAAAGGGTCATTAAGAGGATTGGCAAGTATATCCGATCAGCTTAATGCAGATAAATACATGCAATGTTCTTTTACTGCGGATAAAGTAAAAAGCTTAAAGAAAGGGGAAATCTTAAATATTATAGATAGTTTTGGACGTATTCATTCAGAGGCAACAGAATTAGGACGAGAAAAAGGTAATAAACTTATAATTAAAGGAAATATCTTAGATGAAGATGGAACTGAAATAGAGGATGTTGTAGATTTTTTACTAAACAAAATTGATTTTCGTTTTTCAATAGAAGAACCTATTATAGCTTCAAACCTTCAATTTATGGATAGAAAAAATGGTATTAATACGGTTTATATGAAACTTTATAAAGAAGTTTCTACTGTGGTAGATAGTATTCAGCGTTTAAGAAAGGAGTAAAATATATTCAAAAATCTATAACTTAGGAATATGACCATATTCATAACAAATATCCATATTGCAACAAATATATTGTAATAAGGTATTTGAATTTCTAATGTTAATAAAAACACACAGGTTAAGATAACAGATAAAAAAGAATATATTACCGCTGTCTTATTGTATTGTATTAACTCTGGAAATCTATTAGTATCAATTAAATTTTTAATAGCGGAATTGTTTAACTGCATCAAAGTTACCATCGTTGTCAATAAAAACCCAAAAACAATACTTTCCGCTGTAACTAAAGCCGATATAAATGTTTTATCAAAACATTTATAATAACACTTATCTATTATTTCATTATCTTTGAAAAAGTACAATAGCAAACATATCATCGAAGAAAATAGTAATGGATATAATTTCTCCCATTTGTTGGATATGTATAACTTTATCTGTTCAAACATACTAAGTTTCTTTATTTGCAGTAAAGATACAATATTTTTTTGTAAAAATTATAGGCTATTGATGGTTATTATATGAACTATTTCGTATTTTTGCACCAACTCAAACAACCACCGCAACACCAAGCAATCCAAAGAATTGCACACGTGGGGTTATTAGTGGGAGAAAGATTTTAGAGATTGCTAAGATATTGAGTATGTGAAGAATAAAACTAAGGTTCATCTTCCGTACGCACCGCGAAAGCAAATAGTAAAGCTCTGAAATTCAAGGATTTCAGAGCTTTTTCTTTTTCTTCACTTTAGCAAAAATAGCGGGTTCTTTACTTTAATTAGCCGATAGCATCAATAATTTCCTGAGGTGTTATCACCAGAGCATCACTCTCACGAAGCGGCTTTTGTTTCAGGAATAATACCGGAACGATTTCCTGCCCTTTCAGGAAAGGGAGTTTCCGAGCTTTGGCAGTCAGTTCATAAATTAGCCTGCCTGCATCTTCACCTTCTGTCCATTTACATTCCCCGACAAGCAGTTTCTTACCGTCTATACTCTGTGCCACTACGTCCAGTTCGATAGCTTCATCCCTTGATACATTGCCCCACCAACGTCCAGCAAGATTGTACATATCTCCGCCGATTACTCCACCACTGACGGCCTGACGGCATAGTTTTTCCCACCAAGCAGATACATATCGAGAAAACTGTGAGCAGATAGCATCCGTCACAAAACCGGAACGTCCGAGTTCTATCAGCGAGCGGTTGGGAACTACAAAGTGAAAATAGAAATCCATAAATGGGTCACTTACCTTATACAGGCTCTTCTTGCTGCTCTTCGGATTCTCACCGAAAGGAATCTCCCGTTCGATAAAATCCAGTTGGCGTAGTTTCTCTAATGGACCGGATAAATGGGTAGCCGGCTTTTCCAGACGTGCGGCAATTTCCGATAATCGGTTGACACCGCTCCCAATCACAGAGAGAAGCGTCGATGCCTGAATCACATCCCGCATATCGTCCATAAACAGACGGATCGGCTCCTCGTACAGTGTACCTAACGGATTGAGTATATTATAAGCTATTGACTCCTGCAAGCCGTCATCTTGTAACCGAAGCTCCCAATAACGGGGCACACCTCCCCATATAGCATATTCTTCCACCGTACTCACAGCATCCGAATGCAATACTTCCTGTAAATACTTAATATGTATAGGAGATAGTTTCAGCATCTGGTCTGCACGTCCGTATAACGGGGCACTACCATCCAATATCAATCCCTGCATCAATTGTTGGGAAGACCCACAAATAATCAGGTTATACTTAAGGCTACGGGAATCTATCAACCTTTGCAATAGGGCAGGGAGTTCAGGAGAACTCTTGACCAAATACGGGAACTCGTCCAAACAGAGTGAAAAACGCTCTTGAGTCCGATGGTTAAGAGCTGTCAGTATTGCTTCCCAATCAGGATATACTACTTTATCAAAATCCGGTATTACCATACCGATTTCTTTGGCAAGCAGGCTGATTTGATGCGCACGCTCGGTTTGGTCAGCCATATAGTACACATCATTTGAAGTCAGCACTTTTTTTATCAGGGTGGATTTTCCTAACCTGCGCCTGCCATATACAACGACAAATGCAGATTTCTCACCGTTCAACGCTTTTTGGAGCCGTTTTTGTTCTTCTATCCGATCTACGAATTCCATATTTCAATTATTATAGAATACAAAAATAATGTTTCTACTCCATAATAACAAACATCTTACTTGTTTTTCTCATTTAAGTCCTCTTCTTCTATGCCCAACTTCTTTTTAATGCCACTTGCACCTATTTTACATTCTCAAATTAGTCAGACGGAACGTTTTCCCGAAACTGAAACACTCTCCGTTACACAAAATCTTCAAGTACATAAATTTATTCGTCCGGCTATGGACTCATAATTCAATTAAATATAGCATCTTTGTGCATACAAAAAAATAGAATAACGTATGAAAGAAGTAATATTTGTATTATTAAATGGTTTTGCCGATTGGGAGGGTGCATTTACAGCCATCTGTTTGAATCAGGGTGTTAAACCCGGAAACCCCATCAATTATAAAGTAAAATACCTCTCAATAACCAAAGAGCCTGTCACTTCAATAGGAGGACTCAGAGTATTACCCGATTATGATCTAAAAGATATGCCGGAAGACTATGCGGGCCTGATATTAATCGGCGGCATGAGATGGTTTTCACCGGAAGCCGAATTAATTGTTCCGCTTGTAAAGAAAGCACTCAAAGATAAGAAACTGGTTGCTGGTATTTGCAACGCTTCTGTCTTTCTTGGTATGCATGGGTTCCTTAATGAGGTAAAGCATACCAGCAATACACTCGATTACTTGAAACAATACGCCGGAGATCAATATACAGGCGAATCCAATTATATGAATAAACAGGCTGTAAGAGATGGAAATATTGTAACTGCCAATGGCATCGGACAACTGGAATTTTGCAGGGAAGTACTATATGCATTAGAAGCTGATACGGCTGAAGCGATAGAAGAAAGTTATCTGTTTTATAAGAATGGGTTCTGTCCGAAAGGATAAAATGAAGTAGAAGGATATGATGGGATAACGTGCCTGTACGGAAATACACAAAGCAAGTTATCCCATACGCTTCCTGTTTCCAAGCTTTATTCAACCATGAAACTCTCAGACTTAAAACCGCTGTAAAACCTTCCGGAAGTTGCCGTAAATTTCAGCACGCAATAGTCGGGATCTGTCACGCCTTCCGGATAATACATGGTGTCACCCTCCTGCCAGATCATCTCTTTACTGGCACTATCAGTCAGCACTTCCATAGTGCCACGCAGCATCACACCTCTAAAAAACCTCGCATCACAAAAGTAAATACAGGCATGATTGTTTTCCCTATACTGCGCGACACGCATTGATGAAGTGTTTGTCGTCAGATAAACTGTTTTTATCCCTTCCCGCTTTCGGGGTTGCAACATGGCCTTGATATTAGGAAATCCTTCATTATCTATGGAACCGATAAAAGCCGTTTTCAACTTATCAATCATGTTCCCTACTGTCTTTTCTGCATCTCTCATTATTCAATTATTTTAAATGGTTATTATCTGATGCGAAAGTAGGAATATAGAACACAATCAGTGCAATAAAAAGAAAGGGAGAAATAGCACTTTTTACGGTTTATGCGTTTTTCGATAAAGTAGAGGCGTTTCTCCCGTATGTTGTCGGAAGCAACGGATAAAATAAGAAACGGTTGAGAAGTGAAGTTCAAATGCAATATCCGATATAGAGGAATCTGTATAGGCAAGTAGTCTCTTAGACTCATCCATTACTTTATTCTGTATATATTGCTTCGCACTGAGTCCCATTATTGAAGTTACAATCTCATTCAGGTAATTCGGAGTAATGCAAAGTTTATCTGCATAATATTGAACAGAATGCTGTTCTTTCAAATGGGCGTCAACTAACTTAATAAATTTGTTTATATGGATATTGTTGGTTTCTTTACTTGTACTCTCTCCCCCGATATCCGCTTTTTGATAGGCCCGGTTCAACAACATCAGTACTTCATAGAGTAATGCCCTCAATACATGTACATCATTCTGTTTGTACGAATCAATCTCCGCTTTAATGTTATACAATATCTGAAGGATACGCATATAAAGTTCATCCGACAACTGTAATTTGGATGATGTCTTCCCCGATTTGAAGAATGAGAGGTGCTGCACAAAAAGAGAATCTTTAAAAAGAGAAGATAAAAACTCATCTTCAAAGATCAAGGCATAGCCATTGACTATACGATGGGTATCCCAATTCCGAATCTCTCCCGGTTTAGAGAAAAACACATCACGGGAAACCGCTTCACAAGTCTGATTATCTATCGAGAACATGCCCTCTCCTTCTGTGACAAACGTGATATCATAGTAAGTCAGCGTATGGACAGAACTTAGGGCGAGGAACTTCTTTACATACTTCAGTTCGACGACATCTACTAAAAGTTCACTCCCATACTTATTCTTATAGAAAGTATATCGGGGGATCGAGTTCTTCATTTGAGATACAAAAATAATATTCCTTATCAAATAATCCAAAGCCTCTCCAACTAAAAAAACAGGAAGCCCACAGACTATTTAATAAGGAATATATTAAAGAGACGGATCACAAGAAAATGTTTCTTATTTATGACTGCCAGCCAAGTATCCCAGACTTGTCACGTCAGCCCCTAAATAATAAGTAATGTATTTCAAAGGGACCCTGTACAGGATATCGGGTATCTCTGTCAATAAAGAAAGATATCTTTCTCTGATTGTCAGTTTACGGGTATTTACATTCATTTCCTCTTTCAAATAAAACTGATATTCCATCAGCTGACGCATCAGATTGGCAAACGTTATGGATGTTGCGCATAACTCTTCAATCTCATCTTCACTGATGTAATAGGCAACACACCTTGTCAGTGTTTTTATAGAATGCTTACTTGTATTGTAGCACAAGATAGCATCACCTTCGGACAGGAATCTGACAGTTTTGTCCTCTCCCTGCCGGGTAGTAAATGTATGCAGGATGCCGGAAACGATAATATACAAGCTCTGCTCGGGCATTGTAGCAGAAGCAATCGTTTCTCCTTTATCCAGATACACCATTTCCATGCGAGCCAACAGCTCTTTCACTTCCTTTTCTTCAACCTGATACTCAAAACAGAGTTTCTTCAAATAAGCTTCCATACAAATTGATTTTAGTTAATATATCCACTTAAAAACACCTAATTCGACATAGCAGGCATCATTGTGCCTTTCAAATAAACTTTCTTCCGTGTATACCTTAAATACCAAATGCATATCAACAATGAAACCACTGTTGAAACAGGCGGAGCAAACCCCATGATAAACAGGGAAGAACTATCTATCTGGCTGAACCAGTACGACAACGGAATCCTAAACAGGAAAGTCGCTATCAAACTGTGAATCATCGGGAATAGTGAATTTCCCTGTCCGCTGAAGTAAGAATTTATGCAGAACACAAAACTTACTATAATACAGTCGATGCTATATCCTCGCAGATACTCCGCCGCCATTGCCACAACCGCAGCATCTTTCGTAAAGAATGCGGTAAGCGTTTCCGGCAGGAATTGCGAATAGACACAAACCGATATACCGAAAACAAGTGCAAGACCTATCCCGGAAGCCAGACATCTGTTCATCCGCTGTATGAGTCCGGCTCCGTAGTTTTGTGCTGTCATCGTTGCCACTGCCGATGAAATCGCCATCGGAGGCAACATGGCAAACACTATGATTTTCTCTACAACACCTAAAGAGGCCGATGCGATCACTCCCATCTGATTGACTATAACGGTTATAATCAAAAAGGAGATATTAACCAACGCATCCTGCAACGCAATAGGTGCCCCCAATGTCATGATTCTTTTAGCCAGATTCCGGTTCAGCCGGATATCTTTTCGTGTAAACCCAAAATGGAATCCATGCCGATATAAGAACCAAAGAGATATCACAAAGCTGACTCCCTGCGCCGTTATGGTGGCAACTGCTGCTCCTGTAGCTCCCAAATGGAAATATCCTACCAGTATAAAATCAAGTACAATATTAATCACACATGCCAGCGCTACAAAACAGAGCGGTGTCTTAGAGTCTCCCAACCCACGCAGAATACCACATACGACGTTATATCCTACTATAAACAAGATGCCGACCGAACACACCAGAATATAACTTTTCGTATCTGCCATTGCTTCCATCGGCGTATGCATCAACTCCGCTATCTGACCATGAAAGGCCACCATGACCAAAGTAAGCAGTACCCCGATCATTGAAAACAGCCACACGGAAGAACCGATGGTAAAAGCCACCTTCTTGTCATCCTTGGCTCCGGTAGCAATAGCAATCAGCACGGTTGTTCCCGTCGTAATACCAAGAATAATACCTGTAATTGTCTGCATCACCTGGCTGCCGATAGCCACAGCCGCTACACTTGCAGAATCATCGTATTGTCCCACAACAAAGAGGTCAGCCCCGCCATAAAGCGCCTGAAGCACATTCGCAATCAGAAAAGGAACCGCAAATTGCAGTAATACCTTCGGAACGCTCCCTTGTGTCAAATTTAACTCCTTCATAGTTTCTTCGCTACTTATTCCTCTAATCTCTATTTGTTACAAAATAAAATAGTGCCGGACAAGCTGAATGATTCGCACCATTCATCTTATCCAGCACCATAATTATTATTATAGCACCCTCCGATGAGGATTTTCTATGCCTGTCCTTATTTTTGGGCTGCAAATATGGGCTTTGTTTTCATAACTACCAAATTATAATCGATAATTATTTTTTTATGATACCATAAGGTATCAATGTGATACCAATTTCAAACCAACGATGGAGCAAATCAATGTGAAGATAAAGAACATTCTGCTCCAGCTTGCCGGTTCTTTAAAGAAAAAGATACCGATCAACACAGTGCCTGCCGCACCGATACCGGTCCATATAGCATAAGCTGTGCCAACGGGCAATGCCTTTGTTACTCTTATCAGGAGAAGCATACTGACACATAAAGATATCAGCAACCCCAATGACCACAGATATTTCTCTACTCCTATAACCCTGTTTATTTTTCCCAGACAGAAGGTAAATACCAGTTCGAGACATCCTGCCAAAATCAAAAGAATCCAGTTCATAACACTTATTGTTTTTAGTTGCAAAGGTCATGAATTTCCGTCCACCTCTATTTTACATTTGTAAAAAAGGAATTTTACATTTGATAAAAAATCACCTGATCTTTGCCCGGATTCTACTTAGATTGACCTGCGAGATACCTAAATATGACGCTATAATACCCAGCGGTACGCGTTGAAGTATATCAGGATAGTCGGATATCAGTTCCTGATATCTCTCCAATGAAGTTTTGAATTGTCGGGAAATAAAAAGTTTCTCTGATTTGATACATTCTCTTTCGGCAAATTTCCTTCCCCAGTTGGCTATGTGTATATCTTCCAGATAGAGATTATGCAATTTATCAACACTCAGTTCATACAGGGCGCTGTCTTCCAAAAGTTCAATATTCTCATATCCCGCCTGATTATCATAGAGAGTTTGCAACGGGAAAATAGCATCTCCCTCCTTCCCGAACCAGAATGTAACTTTCTTATCCGACTTATGGGTGTAGGCATGCAGCATCCCTTTCTTCATCAGATAAAATTTAGTGCTTTTACGGTTTGCCCAAAACAGATGGAAACCTTTAGGATATACCACTTCGGAAGCATCACTCAATAATGCTTCTTTCGAAACATCCGGCAGTTTATATATGTTGTCAATGATATCATGTATATCCATAAATAGTTTTATTTCAATTGCTTTGCCACTCTTTTCAGCATAAAACGGATGGTTTGCCAAAAATAGTCACTTTAAATAAACAAACAATGACTTTACCCATTTTTCTGTACTTCGTCCATTCGTATTTTGTTTTAAAACAAAATAAGGGCTGCCCCATACAAGGACAGCCCTCACCTATTCTATTTACATATCCTATTAATCTTCAATAGTACATATACTTACACGGTTCCAGTCCGGTTCGGTAAACATGTCACCTACTCCCTGACCTTCGGCAGTGATACGTGCCGGATTAATCTTATATTTGTTGACCAAGATCGTTTTTACAGCCTCTGCACGAGCCGCAGCTATTCGGGCATTGACTTCCACACTACCTTCCGGAGAAGCATATCCTTTGATCACTACTTTTGAGTCGGCATATTTCTTCATATAAGAAGCTACACGTTCTACATTCGGGAGCTGTGAAGCATCAACCGATGATTTGCCTTGTCTGAAAGTAATGATAGATTCGGGAACACGGGCAGTCTTTACCACAGTTTCAACCGGAACAACCTTAGTGCGACATGCTTCAAGTTCCTGCTGCAATCCGCTGATTTTCTGGTTAGCGCTGTTCAACTCACCATCCTTATTATTCACCTGTCCACGAAGAGCATTGACAGAAGCGTTCAGATCGTCAATTTCGCCTTGGTTGTAAACTCTCACTTCAGTGAAGTAACGGTTTCCTGAACTGGTCTTAAAGTGATAAGTCAGTCCGGCAGTCAATTCAAATGCCGCATTGTTGGCATTGAAACGGCTTTTTGCCTGATTGAAGTCACCTTGCATATCATATACAATGGCTGGTTTCACTCCTAAAGTCCAGGCTTTGCTTTCACCAAGGTTAAAGTTCAGATTCAATCCGAAGCGGGTAGACCATGAATTCTGATCGCCATCGCCATTCACATAATAGTGCAGCCAACCCGCACCGGCTACTGCCTCAACCTCAAACAAACGAGGAACACCCTTGTAACCTGCAAACAGGTTCATCAGGTTTACTTTACCCAACAGGCTAACGTCAGATGCGTCAAAAGCTGTTTTGCTTTGGGTAGTATTGATATATCCCATGCCTTGCAATCCTAAACCAAATATAGGAGTTAATTGTTTGGAGACTCCGATTCCGAAACCGGGACGTGCATTCTTAAAGAAAGCGCTGTGAGTAAGAGGAGTAATCACACCGGCGTTTACTTCTACAGACCAATTATCTGCAAACTTTGTACCTTCCACAACAGTCTGGGCATTCGCTGTAAAAGCGCCCAATACCATAGCTAATAAAATAATAGATTTTCTCATAATCATTCTTTTTTAAATTGTAATGTTTCATTTGCTAAATTATTAGAAATGTTTTATTTGCTCATGTCTAACTTTTTAGTTCATAATTAAAGCTCGTTATTTAGATTAAACAACATTCCATATCAAATATTAGTTCGCAGGTCTCTAGCTGAATTAACATCTATTTACTCAATCCATCCAGGAGAAACGATACATGTATGTTCCGGCATTCCCTGTTAGAGAACAAATATGAAAGAACGACTATTATGCAAAAACTGGATACGAAATATACAGAGGGATCAGAAGGAAGATCGAAAAAACGGCTGGATTTCCAATCTAAAAATATCCAATGAACAGGAATATCGATTATTATATTGCGATATGATACAATTCTATAGCCGTTACACCCAAAATAATGTCAACTGTAAGAATATTACTCCAAGTTAACACAATATATAGTGATGGAAAATGAAAACAACCAGCGTAAAAAGCTGGTTGAAAAAGAGATTTTCCCCTTCCTTGCAAAGAAAACAAACCTTCCTCACCGACCAATGCCCCGTTCCTTTAAAACCAACGGACCGTTTCATTTAAAGGAACAACCTGTTTCATGCATTGTTATGATACATATAACAGTTATATTGATGCAATAAAACCTTCAGAAAGTGTATATTATTTCATCTTTATATGCATAATTTTCTCTATCTGAAGAAAATCATACCGAAAACATTCATTCTAAATATTAAAAACAGAACATTGATAAAAGACACAAATCGATGAGATTAACACTTTATTTTCACTTTGCGACAGTATCCAGGTTTGTGTATCCTGTTTCGAAAAAGATTTTTTTCTTTTTATTATGCACAGTGGAATCAGCATAACGGCTTTCAGATATATGCTAATAATAGCCGAATAATTTTATCCCCTTTTCAGTTAGATTATTGATTTAATTTCTAACTTTGCCGGTAACATCGGTTTCCGAATCATCATCAACATGAAACGGAATTAAAAGGGAATCCCGTGAAAATCAGGAACTATCCCCGTAGCTGTAAGTTTTATCCCTCCATCAGAATGAGAGAAATGTTGTGGCATTCATCCGCCACTGGTTTGCTGAACAAACCGGGAAGGCGTCACAACAGAAACAAGTCAGAAGACCTGCCGATATGATAGCCGTTATTCCAGGCTTTCGGGTGAAAGGCAATAGAACGAATCCTACACAGATCCATTTTATTACAAGCTCCGGAAATTGTCGTGCACGAATAACTATGTAAGCACAAATTATATTTGTTAATTCTTAAAATATAGGTATGATCAGTTCGGAGATATTTATTATCAAAAGGGACGGGAAGAAAGAACTTTTTTCCCTCGACAAAATTAAGAATGCAATATCCAAGGCATTCTTGTCAGTAGGAAGTTTTGCAACACAGGATGTTATCACCAACGTGTTGAGTCGTGTCAGTATCAGTGACGGGACAAATGTAGAAGAAATCCAGAATCAGGTGGAAGTCGCCCTGATGGCAGAGCATTATTACAGCGTTGCCAAGGCATATATGCTGTATCGCCAGAAACATCTGGAAGACCGGGAAGTAAGGGACAAGCTCAAATTTCTTCTCGATTATTGCGACGCTTCCAATCCGGCTACCGGCAGCAAATACGATTCCAACGCCAATGTGGAGAACAAGAATATCGCCACACTGATAGGCGAACTCCCCAAATCGAATTTTATCCGCCTCAACCGCCGCCTGTTGATAGACCGCCTGAAAGATATGTACGGCAAAGAAATATCCGACCGTTATCTGGACCTGCTGAATCATCACTTCATCTACAAGAATGATGAAACCAATCTTGCCAACTACTGTGCAAGTATTACGATGTATCCCTGGTTGATAGCAGGCACAACAGCCGTAGGAGGCAATTCCACTGCCCCCACCAATCTGAAATCTTTCTGTGGCGGATTCGTCAATATGGTATTCATCGTATCGAGTATGTTGAGCGGGGCATGCGCTACGCCCGAGTTTCTGATGTATATGAACTATTTCATAGGACTGGAATACGGACAGGATTATTATAAGAACCCCGATAAACTCGCAGACCTATCCCTGAAACAAAGATCGATTGACAAAGTCATAACGGACTGTTTCGAACAAATCGTCTATTCCATCAACCAGCCTACAGGAGCACGCAACTTCCAGGCTGTCTTCTGGAATGTAGCTTATTATGACAAGTATTATTTCAACAGCCTTTTCGAGCACTTCGTTTTCCCGGATGGAAGCAAGCCCGACTGGGATTCACTCAGCTGGTTGCAGAAGCGTTTTATGAAATGGTTTAATAAAGAACGCACCCGCACCGTACTGACATTCCCTGTCGAGACAATGGCACTCTTGACAAAAGACGGTGACGTGCTGGATAAAGAATACGGTGACTTCACTGCCGAGATGTATGCAGAGGGGCATTCCTTCTTTACTTATATGAGCGACAAGGCCGATTCTTTGAGCAGTTGCTGCCGCTTGCGTAATGAGATACAAGACAACGGTTTCAGTTATACGCTGGGAGCCGGAGGAGTTTCTACCGGTTCTAAAAGTGTGCTCACCATCAATCTGAACCGCTGTATCCAGCACGCTGTAAAATCCGGCATGCTTTATCCTTTCTTTCTGGAAGAAGTAGTCGATCTGGTTCATAAAGTACAACTGGCCTATAATGAGAATCTGAAGCAACTGCAGGCAAAAGGAATGTTGCCGCTGTTTGATGCCGGTTACATCAATATGAGTCGTCAGTATCTTACTATCGGTGTAAACGGACTGGTGGAAGCCGCGCAGTTCATGGGAATCGACATTAATGATAATCCTAAATATGAAGCTTTTGTACAGGAAATTCTCGGCATGATTGAAAAATATAACAAGAAATACCGTACAAAAGACATTCTGTTCAACTGTGAAATGATTCCTGCCGAAAATGTCGGAGTGAAGCATGCGAAATGGGACAAGGAAGCAGGATTCCAGACTTACCGCGAATGCTATAACAGTTACTTCTATATCGTAGAAGATCAATCGCTGAACATCGTCGATAAATTCCGTCTGCATGGCCATCGCTATATCGAACATCTGACAGGTGGTTCTGCTCTGCACATGAACCTGGAAGAACATCTTAGCAAAGAACAATACCGGCAATTACTCCGTGTGGCTGCTACCGAAGGCTGCAATTACTTTACATTCAACATTCCGAACACCGTATGTAATAAATGTCATCACATCGACAAACGGTATCTGCACGAGTGTCCCGAATGTCATAGCGAGGATGTGGACTATCTGACCCGCGTTATCGGCTACATGAAACGTATCAGCAATTTCTCCCAGGCACGTCAAAAGGAGGCAGACCTCAGATATTATGCTTCGGTACGCTGATTACGATATTGTATTTCAAGAGATACCGGACGAAGTAACGCTGGCTATCAATCTCTCCAACTGCCCCAATCACTGCAAAGGCTGCCATAGTCCTTACCTGATGGAGAACGTTGGAGAGCCCTTGAATGAAAACAGCCTTTCCGTACTGCTCGACAAGTACGGAAAGGCTGTCACGTGCGTCTGCTTTATGGGTGGCGATGCTTCACCTGCGGAAGTAGAACGGCTGGCTGAATATCTAAGCAGGCAGACTATCGCTCCGGTAAAAGTCGGCTGGTATTCCGGGAAATCGAAATTACCGGATCATTTTAATGTGTCTTATTTCCAATATATAAAGTTAGGACCTTACATAGAAACTCTGGGCGGATTAAAGTCTGAAACAACCAATCAGCGTCTGTACCATATCGTAAATGGGACAATGGAGGACATTACCTATCGTTTCCTTCCGCATCACTCCAAAAAGAATTCTTAAAAAGATACGCTCAAACAGATTATACTGTTTATCGTTTGAGTGTTATTTTTTGATTATTTTTCCGGAATCACCTCATTCAGACAAGCTATCGCATTGAGTGTGCGCGGATAACCGATATAAGGCAATAGATGGGTTACAACAGCCAGCAGAGTATCTTTATCGTTACCTACATTGACATTCCCCTGTATATGCCCTTTCACCTGCGATTCACAACCTCCCAAAGAAACAAGGATTGAGAACGTTAACAGTTCGCGCATCTTCACATCCAGTCCGTTACGTGTCTGATAGTCTCCGAAACAGTTGGCAGAAAGATAACGCTGAATATGCTTTTGGTTTTCGGGAGCGTTTTTATGCATCTGATCTATCCGCTCACCAAAAATGGATTTCTGCAACCCCAGTCCTTTGTCGAAACGGGTTTCGGAAGAAACAACCGACTGTCCCTCTAAGGGAAGACGAACACCACGGGCCAATAATACATCATTAGTGATACCGATAAAATCCATCACTTTAGCCATACCTGCGTAGGCTACTGCCTGATAAAGGATCTCCTTTATTTCTATCGGAGTAATACCTGCATTAAGAGCGCTTTCAAGCATCATCCGGTATTCAGTCCGGGCCTGCGAGGCAATATTGGATGCCAATGTCACCATCAGGCGGGTTTTAGTATTCAAGTCACCGTATTCCTGCACTTCTTTGGCAAAATGACCCCATATCGCGTCCAGTTCGGGGTCAGTATCACTTAGTCCGCCTCCTCTGTCATCTTTCGTAGCTTCAGCATACTGTTCATCGTCCACCCGTTCCAGCCAAGTATTCTTGTTGGTCTGCGGATTGCATTCAATAGCCAAATGCGAAAACCAACTATCAGGAGCGGCACCGTGCCAATGTTCTACATCAGGTGCTATTTCAACGACGTCACCGGGAAGCAAACGACGTGCTGCCTTACCCCGTTCCTGATAATATCCTACGCCTCCAACGGCTATCAGGATTTGTCCGCCTGTATGGCTGTGCCAATTGTTTCGGCAACCAGGTTCAAAAGTAACATTGAACATAGGGACATTCAAGTCTTTGTTACCGGTCAGCGGCGCCAGCCAGGATTTTCCCGTAAAGTATTGTTCGAATCCTGCATTTTCCTTTCCTACCGGAAATGCGCTGAGGTTTTGAGGTACTTCTTCCTTTTTCATATTCTGTGCATTTATAGATTGCATCGGAATCTGCAAAACTCCGATGACTGTTACAAAAATAAAAAATAATCTTCTCATAGTGATATATATTGTTTTATGATTCAGAAACTTCCGCATCTCACTGAGCTACTGTCGCTCGAATTTCACAGCAATATTACCCGTAACGTTCAATGCCGCCATTCCGTCAGCGTCAATGTGGCCAATCTTTATCAAGTCGTTACTTTGCGACCAGCTTTTACAAAAGATCGCCACATTATTCCATGGCACATAAATCGTTATATCACCGGGCACAGGTGCACAGCCACGTGTCACTCCTGTCGTAGTCAGCGCAGGCGACGGATAAAAGATTTTCTCAGTGATATTATTATAATCATTCAGCGTTACCTCCAGTGGCAAACGCGAAAGGAAGTCCTTCGCAGCAGCATTGTCTTCCATTGTGGCGGTAATTGTACGGTTTCCGACTGTAATCTTTAAATTCATAGAAGTAGATGGATAATTGTTTTCACGACTGACACCAAGTGTTTCGAGCCACGCTGACACCCGACTTTCCATCTGTGAAAGCGTCGAAGAAGTCAGAAGCAGCGTTTCGGTGAAAGTGGCACCGGAGCAAAGCACCCGTGCCTCATCAACCGATGTAGAGATACTGCTACTACCACTGGTGGCAAAAAGGGCAATACGTTTACCTGAGAGCTTCGAAGCATGATTGTGCAGGAACGTCTGCATCGGTGTGGCAATACTACTGTACCAGATCGGATAGCCGACAAACACAATATCATAGTCGTCAAAATCTTCAACCGAAGTCTTAATCACCGGATAATTTCCCTGACGGATAGCAGACAGTTCCTCCTGCGCACGACTGAGCATTCCATCGTAATCACTGTCGTAAGCCACTTGGGGTTCCACTTCCAGAATATCACAATCAAGTATTTTTTGAATCTGCTGTGCCATACGCTCTGTACTGCCTGTGCGCGAGCAATAAAGCACCAGATATCGTCCGTTACCCCCGGGAGTGGGGTCTGCCGGATCTGTAGAATCGTCCTCATCTCCACTACCGGAATTCTCAGGTTGTTGTTCCGGAAGAATCAGATCTGCATTTGATCCGCTACATGCCGCCATCGGTATCATCGTCAGCAGCATCAATGGAATTAATAAAATCTTTTTCATATTACTATACCTTTTTAATATTAAATTACCAGTTACAAAATTACGGGAAATGGTCCGACCCGAATGTATACGATTTACAGATATTTATACCACAATCATGGATTTTGAGGATAGAGCAAAAATAACTCCTAACAAATTTCGTTTGTAATCCTGAAAGTAATAGCTACAAAGATGGTTTTCTCCTGTTATATTTCCTGCTAATCAGCATCACCCCCAAGAGAATCACTAATAAACCGAATATCTGAATAAAAGTAACTTGCTCATTTCCTAAAAAGACTCCTAAAAGAACAGCTATAAAAGGATTGACATAAGCATGTGTCCCTACTTCTGCAGCCGGACGCACTTTCAACAACCAGACATATGCCGAATATGCCAGCAAAGAACCAAAAGAAATCAAATATAACAAGGAGAACCAGCTTCCTGCCGATATTTTACCCCAATCCGCTTCCTGAACATCTCCGCTCATAGCGGCACAAATCCAAAACATTCCACTGGCAAAAAGCATCTGCCACGCAGAACCGGCAAAAGCGTTCACTTCTTCTTCACGGGATGATCGATATTTGGCATACAACGTTCCTAATGCCCAAGAGATACATCCGAAAATAAGAAGCAAAACACCACGTTCACTATATGGATGCAACCATTCAGCATGGAACTGTTCGGCATAAAGCATTACTACTCCCCAAAAACCAATCATGCCACCTATGATTGTGAAAGGATTACAAAAGTTAGTGCGCCACATCGGGATATCCAGCAGTAAAATCCAAAGGGCTGTGGAGGAAGCAATAATAGCCACAAGGCTGCTTGTGAGATAACGTTGTGCCAGCATTACAACAGCCATATCTACAAACAACAATACAATACCACTAATGGCAGAACTCTTCACTAAGCTTTTCTTAAATATCTGTTCTCCCCGTAAATAACAGATTCCAAGAAGTATCAACCCGGCAGCTGTAAACCGCAATGCTCCGAGCAGGAAAGGTGAAAAGTCTTTCAAAGCCACACCTATGAAAAAGTAGGTGGAACCCCAGACTACATAAATAAGGAAATAAGCGACGATAACACCTACCACCTTCCTATTCAAGCAATTCAATCTTTCCATGTTACTTCATTCAACCAGTATTTACAGGGAGTGAGAAGGGGGACCTCTCAATAAATTGACAATTATTTTATTGTTTCAACGCCCGCCTCAATCTTTTCAATCCTTCTATCAACTGCTGCCGCGGACAAGCGATATTGATGCGGATAAAACCTTCACCAGCCTCTCCATATAAGCTTCCTTCGTTTACCCAAAGCTTCTCCTTATCCAGCAGAGTTTTCATTATAGCTTCTGACGGCTGTTTCAACACCGAACAATCGACCCATACCAAATACGTACCTTCCAACGACACTACTGAAAATTCGGGAAGATATTCATCAAAATAAGCTCTCAAACAATGGTAATTGGCAAATAGATATCGATTGAGTTCTTCCAGCCATTCCACACCGTCAGTGTAGGCAGCCATCAACGCCTCTATACCGAACGGATTTACATCGCAGACTTCATTTATATTAATTGCCTTATCTATTTTCATACGGATATCAGCGTCGGCAGAAACAATATTGGCAATCTGAATCCCCGCGAGATTAAAAGCTTTACTGGGCGAAGTGCAAGTTATGGAATGCATCTGAAACTCTTCCGAGACAGAAGCAAAAGGAATATACGTATGTCCCGGAAAAACAAGTTCACAATGAATTTCATCTGATACTACCCACACATCATTTCGGAGACATATTTCGCCCAAACGAGTTAGTTCCTGCTTTGTCCAGACTCTTCCGGCAGGATTATGCGGATTGCACAATAACAACACTTTTACACCCGGATCAGCCACTTTCTGTTCTAAATCTATAAAGTCCATCTGATAAGTTCCATTCTCATAAATCAAAGGACTGGTAATCACCTCACATCCGTTGTTGCGGATAGAAGAAAAAAAGCAGTTATATACGGGGGTCTGCACCACTACCTTATCACCGGAAGTGGTCAGTGCCTTGATTACAGCCGACAGGGCCGGTACTACTCCGGTAGTATAAATAATCCATTCTTTTTCGATCTGCCAGTTATGACGTCCGGCAAACCATCCTGCCACCGTCCCATAATAAACATCGGGTACACGCACATATCCGAAAATGCCATGTTCTACCCGTTTCTTCAACGCTTCCACAACAGGGGGAGCTGTACGGAAATCCATATCAGCCACCCACATCGGCAACACATCCGCATCTCCGGCAGAATCCCATTTATAGGAGTTCGTACCTCTGCGTGGAACAACTTCATCGAAATTATACTTCATATCTCAATCAAAACAGGTCAGGCCATCCCAAAGTTTCAGTTCACAATCTCCCGGAGATTTCAAATTCTCATCCAGAATAATCGTTCCGAAACTTTCAGCAACAATACGTCCCGTACGCGGATTCTTCACGCTATGAACAGGACTTTTAATCGTTGCTTGTACACTGCTATGTTCGAAAGCAAGGTCAGCATTATCTGCCATCGTACAATTTTCCATTATCAGGTCGTGTGCGTAGCAAAGCGGTTGTGTACCCGAGATTTTACAATTCACCAAACGTAAGTTTTGAGAATGCCAGCCCAGATATTCACCGTCCAGCACAGAATCGTAGACTGTCACATTCTCCGTATTCCAAAATGCATCCTTCGAATGGATTTCAGCATGGCGGATTTCTACGTTCTTGCAATATTGGAAGGAGTAATTGCCATTCAATACAAAATTCTTGATGCGGATATCTTCTCCGTGTATAAAGAGATAGTCTCCTTTATTTATCTTCACATTGTTCAGTTCTACATTCCGGCAATACCAGAGTGTTTCCAAAGCATTGGGCAACTGTACATTTTCGAGTTCGATTCCGTCCATTTCGCGAAACATCTTCGGTGCTTCCACTAAGGTATCCTTCATCTTCAGATTTTTGGAATACCAAAGTGCGGCACGTGCTCCTTCGGTAAAGAGGCAATTTTTAACTACAAAACCATCATTATGCCAAAACGGATATTTTCCCTCGAAACGACAGTTTACCGCTTCTATATCACTGCACTCTTTCAGTGCCGATTCACCGGCATGAATGGTTACTTCTTCCAAATAAAGCCCGTGGGATGCGAACAAAGGACGTTCGCCTTCGTAATGTGTATTTTTAATTTGTTTCATGATTCGATTGTCTTTTATTTAAATAGTTATCTGTTTTTCTTGATGATTATTCTAAAATGATCGTGATGCAATTATTCTTTTTGCAGTTCGAAAGTTACTGTCACGCTTCCTGAACCTAATGCCGAAGCAAGTCCGGAAGAGTTATTCACACGTCCCAGCCGGGTATAGCTGTATGAGGTGGAAAAACTCTCGTAGAAAAGTACGACGCAATTAGAACCATAGAGCATCAGGTCGCCTGTAAGGATAGTGCCCGGATTGGATGCAGCCGTTGGCAGACTACCTGATAAATAATAATATTTCTCATTTCTATTCAAGTCCGGCATATTCACTGTCATAGGCAGTAACTTTTTGAATGCTTTTACCGTTTCATTGTCTTCCAGCGTAGCATCGAACGAGGAAGAACCTATTGTAATCCGAAGTTTATTACTCATTATTTCATCGTCACTGTCGTCATTATTTCCTCCGGGATTATCGTTCCCACCACCCGGATTATCACTGCCTCCACCACTGGAACTATTATCGTCATTGTTTGCCGGTGGAGCCGGCACTCCTGTATTCGGAGCAAACTCCGTATCATCCGTGCCACACGAGGCGAAACTGACGGACAACGTCAACATTACCAAAGTTGTCATAAATAAGCGCTTCATAACTGTTTCTGTTTTTCCGGTTCTCCTGTTCATACTTATTTCTTCAGATATTCCTTAAAAAAGGATTCCAATTTATCAAATGGTATAAGACCCACACGGTCGTAAAGGTCTACATGCCCCGCACCGGGTACAATGTACAGTTCTTTGGGCTCGGCAGCCAGTCGGTAGGCATCTTCACTAAATTCGCGTGAGTGGGCATTCTCCCCTGCTATGAAAAGCATAGGACGAGGTGAAATAGTCTCAATATCAGCAAAAGGATAGAAATTCATGAATTTCACGTTACTTGAAAGTGTAGGGTGTGTGGTAGTCATCGGAGTTGCTCCTTCGGGAGTAAACTCTCCTCTCTGAGTGCGGTAGAACTCATAAAATTCGCGTTCTATCGGACCAGAGCTTTCTGTCACTTCGTGTACAGTGCCACCGGTATATTTAGTTTCTCCGCCCAGAAACTCTGCATAGCGCTGTTCTGCTGCCTCAGCCATGATTTGTTTCCGTTGTTCTAAAGTCAGCGCATGTTTCAGTCCGTTGCGGCTGGCTGTACCCATATTGTACATGCTGATGGTTGCAATCGCTTTCAGACGAGGGTCTATCTTGGCCGCACTGATAGCGAAACTTCCGCTGCCACAAATTCCGATTACACCAATATTATTCCGGTCGATAAACGGACGTGTACCCAAAAAATCTACTGCGACACCGAAATCCTCCGCATATAGCTCTGGCAAAACAGCATTGCGCGGCTCACCTTCACTTCCACCCCAAAAAGACAAGTCGATGGACAACGTTACAAAACCACGTTCCGCCATTTTAGTAGCATACAGATTCGCACTCTGTTCCTTGACCGCTCCCATCGGATGTCCGACAATGATGGCAGGATATTTCTCTCCCTCTTTCATGGTCTTCGGCAAAAACAGATTGCCGGCTACTTTCATTTTATACTGGTTAGAAAAAGAAACCTTTTCTACCTTTACCCAATCACTTTTATAAAAGTTATCCGCATCAGCCTGTGCGAAAGAAAAACTGGTTCCAAGCATCATAATAAATACAGCGGTTAATAATAATATTCGTTTCATATCTCTTACATTTAATTATTAATGAATTGATTGTCTACTTTCTACATTGCAAAAATACGGTGAAATAAAAAGAGTGTTTGTAGATGAATTACTGACATTATTACCCCAATTACGGATTATATATTTTTATTCTTTTCTTGTAAGTGAGCATACGCCATATCCACTCGCCAATCCAGCCGGCAATAATAAAAAAAGGCGGAAGTTATCAATAATCCCTTATTGGAAACTTTACGAAACAAAGGCAAAAAGAGTCCGACTAACGCATAAAGCATCCAGCAGAATATAATGTTCTTTAGACTGAATCGAGGCTGAGTTTTCTATATTAGTAGATTTCATCATTCTGTTGCCATATTCATTTTAACTTGTTTCGGTGAATGCGGCACACGAATCCTCAAATAAACAAACACCATACTGACAATCAGGAAGAGCAATGCACCGAATACAGAATATTGTGTACCCATTTCTGTGATGAAAGCTCCACATATGGCTGTGCCGATTGTTGTTCCCAGATTGGCAGAGGTCAGGAACATCCCGTTAGCAAAGTCCGGAGCTTCGGGAGCAGCTTCCGCAATCATATATTGCATATTATTGCTGGCTATACCCGCCAATACACCCAAAATAAGAATAATAATTACCACAGCTGTAATCCATTCTCCCGTCATAAAAAGACATATATAGGAAACCAACAACGCAAAGGGCATGATAATGATTGAACGCCGCGCATTGATAGATAATAGTTTTCCGGCAAGTACATTACCTACAATGTTCGCCAAACCATAGACAAGCAACACGACGCTAATTACACTATATGATACTTCCGTCACTGTTTTCAAATAGTCCGACATATAGCTGAAGAACCCGAACATAGCCCCATTGATTAAAGTAACGGCAATAATAGAATGCCACATCACCTTTTTTCTCAATACACTGAGTTGTGCACCATAAGATACTTTTTCCTTTACAGGCATGGAGGGAATAAACAAAATAGTAGCTATAAGAACCAATGCATTTACAACTGTAAAAAACAACATTGCCATAGAGAACGAAACCTCACTGGCTATAAAGCTGGTCACCGGAACCCCCAGCACCATACCGGCAGATACACCGACAAAGACCTTTGAGACCGCCTTTGGAGCTTTTTCCTTGCTTACTGATGCTGCAGCTACCGTAAAAGCCATGGATACATATACCGGATGAAGGAAAGCGGGAAGTATCCGTGCAATTAATAATACTGTAAAATTGGTAGTAAGCATGGATATGATATTACTCAGCGTAAACAATCCCAGTGCCAATAGCATGACTTTCTTCCGGTTTACTCCCGAAAACAACAACGGAGTGATAGGAGCCGATGCCGCTACCACCAATGCAAAAACACTCACCGTCCAGCCTGCCTGCGGTACGGAGACCTTAAAAGTTTCAGCTATTAAAGGCAGTATGCCCACCACTCCCATTTCGGTATTTATAATTCCAAAAACACCGACTGTGAGGATAAATACGAGCAAACCGCCCGAATTAAGTTTTAATTTATTCTTTTGTTCCATATTTAATCTGCTATTTACAACTCCAATCCCATTTTATAGGCATTTTCAAGATGTTCTTTATCTATTTGCCGTACCAACTTCTCACATCCGGTACAACCACCGGCACAATATACTCCGACTTCATTCCAGCCCAACGCCTGATTCAGAAACCGAAAATAGCGTTTGGGCTGCTCAAAGGTGCTCTCATTATCATCACCGGCTGTCATCAGCAATACTGAATCCTTCTGCGGATATTTGTCGTCGGCAGAGATGGCGTAAAGCCTCTCTATAAAAGCTTTCAACTGCGATGTGATCGTCCAGAAGTACAGAGGCGAAGCCATTACTACAGTATCACATTCTGCAAACAAAGGATATATGTCGTGCATACCGTCCTTCACCGCACATTGATGAGCGAGCCGCTGACATACCCCGCATCCTCTGCATCCTTCTATCCGCATACTGCCCAGATAGACTTTTGTCACCGAATGTCCCCGTTCAACCAATCCTTTTATATAAGCATCGGTCAACCGATCTGTATTACCTAGTTTTGTCCCCGCACTCATAATGACAAGTACCTTTTTCATATTTCCATGATGTATTTTTTCTATTGTTCGGGGAAGCGGATTATCTGCCGGTCCTTTATCATTCAGCAACCGATAGATGCCCGCCCCTCCTAATAGTAAACTTCCGGTTGCTATCATCGTATTTTTTAAAAAGCCTTTTCTATCCATATTCTTTATAATTAATCTCATATACCCAAAAAGTATAGAGTTTCGTTCGACGGTACAAAGGTCGGAAGAATAAGATGAAAGGATTGTAGACAAATTACGGGTATAATTACCCCAATTACAGATTAGCGTTTTTTGTCTTTTTCCACACAAGATTAGAAATTATGATAGAATCACATTCTGCTATTATATAAATGATTACGCACACGTATCACCTGCTTTGTGTATACAGATTACGGATATCATAACCTCAATTACAGATTCGCAGTTCCACCTCTATGAAGATCGTTTTTTTATGTGTATCTTTGTTACAATTCAACTATCAACAGGTATGGATAAAGTTATAAAATTAGAGAATGTAGACCTGTATAATAGCTTATACGGACTTGAAACCTTGCACCCTTTGGTTAGCATCGTCGACTTGACTAAAGCTACTAAATCCGTTAACCACATCCAAATGAATTATGGTCTTTATGCACTTTTTCTGAAAGAGACTAAAAGTTGCGATATCAAATATGGCCGCCAATATTATGATTATCAGGAAGGCACTATCGTTTGTTTTGGTCCCGGTCAGACAGCAAGTGTAGAAACCTTTGAAGACGAGGTAAGTCCACCTGTCTATGGCATTGTTTTTCACCCCGACTTGATTCGCGGTACTTCTCTGGGAAAAGAAATAAAAAAATATACTTTCTTTTCTTACGCAGTGAACGAAGCATTGCACCTGTCAGATCAGGAAAAGGAAATAGTGATGGATTGCCTGAAGAAAATCAGCATAGAATTGGAACATGCCATAGACAAACACAGCAAAGCATTAATTGCTATGAATATTGAATTGCTGCTAAATTACTGTATGCGTTTCTACGAACGGCAGTTCATCACACGAAGCAACATTAATAAAGATGCTCTCACCAAATTCGAACAACTTCTGGATGAATACTTTCAGAGTCAACTTCCCATGCAGGACGGTCTGCCTTCCGTGAAGTACTTCGCAGACAAGATCTGCCTTTCTTCCAACTATTTCGGAGATATGGTGAAAAAGGAAACAGGAAAAACTCCACAAGAACATATTCAGACAAAGGTGATCGAACTTGCAAAAGAACGTATTGTTGACACAGAGGAAACCGTCAGCCAGATAGCCTACTCACTCGGATTCCAGTATCCGCAACATCTTTGCCGACTATTCAAAAAGCGTGTCGGATGTACTCCGAACGAATATAGAAATCAAGCATTTACATGAAAGAAAAAATATTAAACTTAAAGACTGTACATCAATGTAACCATTGCATGGGAAATAAAACCTTGCATCCATTGGTTAGCGCCATCGACTTGTCTAAAGCAAACCTGACGGAACGTACCCTCAAGTTTGACTTTTACACTATCTTGCTGATGGAAGGACAAGCGGAGGACTTTATATGCGGACGCAAATATTATGACTACTCCAATGCAACGATGATATTTCTTACTCCGGGACAATCTATTAACATGAGTGAGGATAAAATCTTCCCACAAAAAGGATGGTTATTGGCATTCCATCCTACGCTGCTTTGCGGTACTTCCTTAGATGAACATATAGATAGGTATACATTTCTTTTCTATCAACTGAATGAATCCCTTCATCTCTCTCTGCGCGAAAAGACGAAGGCCATAGAATGCATCTGTAACATAGAACAAGAATTAAAACATGCGATAGACTGCCATAGTAAAACCTTGATTTCACGTTACATTGAACTATTGTTAGACTATTGTTCCCGCTTTTACGAACGCCAGTTCATTACGAGAAATGAGGCGAATAAAATGATATTAAAGCAGACTGATAATTTTCTGGTTGAGTATATCGAAATGGGACTATTAAAAAGTAAAGGTTTACCTTCAATAGAATATTGTGGGGAAAAACTTCATTTGTCACCTCATTATTTTAATGACCTGTTAAAGATTGAAACAGGAAAAAACTCTGATGAGTATTTTCAATTTAAACGAATAGAGACAGCCAAAAAGATGTTATTGACAGGAAAACTCACAACCAGTCTGATCGCTGATCAGTTAGGATTCCCCAGCGTACAGTTTTTTAGCCGCCTATTCAGAAAGATGACAGGAATAACTCCCAACGAATATCAGATATCCCAAAACTAACTTCTTTCTATATCCTCTCCCCCTATTAATGCTTTGATCAATCCCTATTCTATGCAGAACTGTAATATGGGTAAAAGAATCTGTAATTCATATACAAACTGATTTCAAATCGGGCAGTATCTTTGCAGTGAAATAAAAATATAGGTATAAACATAAAAAACAAATTGATATGTATCTGGAAAATATCGACTCTCCTGCAGACGTAAAGAAATTATCGTTTCAGGAACTAAATGACTTAAGTCATGAAATCCGCACATCACTTTTACAAAAGTTGAGTGAACACGGCGGACACTTCGGTCCTAACTTCGGAATGGTGGAGGCAACTATTGCTTTGCACTATGTCTTCAATTCACCGAAAGATAAAATTGTATATGATGTATCACATCAGAGTTACGTACATAAAATGCTGACCGGTCGTAAAGATGCTTTCCTGCATCCGGCTGAATATGACAATGTATCCGGCTACTCGGAACCACAGGAAAGTGAACATGATTTCTTTGTGATCGGTCATACTTCTACTTCTGTCAGTCTGGCAAGTGGATTAGCTAAAGGACGTGATCTGACAGGTGGCAACGAAAACATCATCGCTGTAATAGGCGACGGCTCATTAAGCGGAGGCGAAGCATTCGAAGGATTGGATTATGTTGCAGAAATGGGTACTAACATGATTATTATTGTCAATGACAATCAGATGTCTATTGCCGAAAATCATGGAGGCTTATATAAGAATTTAAAAGACTTACGCGACAGCAACGGCCAATGTGAATGTAACTTTTTCAAAGCGATGGGACTGGACTATATGTATGTGAATGACGGCAATAATGTAGAAGCACTGATTGAAGCTTTCTCTAAAGTAAAAGACATCCTGCATCCGATCGTAATCCACATTAATACATTAAAAGGCAAAGGTTACGAGCCTGCGGAACAAAATAAGGAAAAATATCACTGGCGTACACCGTTTGATATAGTAACTGGAGAATCGAAAGTAAACGATGATGCAGAAGACTATAGTGAAGTGACCGCTCAATATCTGCTGAAAAAGATGAAAGAAGATAAAAGGGTGGTTACTATTACTTCCGGTACTCCTGCTGTTTTGGGATTTACTCCTGCCCGTCGCCAGGAAGCAGGCAAGCAGTTTGTAGATGTCGGCATTGCCGAAGAACACGCAGTAGCTCTTGCTTCTGGCATTGCAGCCAATGGTGGAAAACCGGTTTACGGAGTATACAGTACATTTATACAACGTTCATACGACCAACTCTCGCAAGATCTTTGCATCAATAACAATCCGGCAGTTCTGTTGGTATTTTGGGGAACATTATCCGGCATGAATGATGTTACTCACCTCTGCTTCTTCGATATTCCACTGATCAGCAATATCCCCAATATGGTTTACTTGGCACCCACCTGCAAAGAGGAATATCTTGCCATGCTGGAATGGAGTATCCGCCAGAATGAACATCCGGTTGCTATCCGTGTACCTGCCACAGAGGTTATCAGTTACGGCGAACCGGCAGAGTCTGACTATAGCAATCTCAATCGTTATAAAGTTGTCCACCGCGGTTCCAAAGTAGCTATCGTTGCATTAGGTTCCTTCTTTGGATTAGGTCAGTCAGTTCTGTCATTGCTGAAAAATAAAGCCAATATTGATGCCACCCTTATCAATCCTCGTTATATCACAGGCGTAGACAGCGAATTAATGGATGAACTGAAAGCTGACCACGAATTAGTAATTACACTGGAAGACGGAGTGCTGGATGGCGGTTTTGGTGAAAAGATTGCCCGTTATTATGGAGCGACGGATATGAAAGTTCTCAACTACGGAGCCAAAAAGGAATTTGTAGACCGTTACGACGTACAAGAATTGCTCCGCTCCAATCACCTGACAGATAAACAGATTGTAGAAGATATCATATCCTTGGTTGGCTAATGAGTCAAAACCGGTTCACTATATAATTTCATGCAGGTTGATGTATCCGCTCGTTATGAGGCTACATCAACCTACTTTTTTCAATCAAAATCAATAATCCTTTCCGATAGCTGAGTGGAGTCCGTCCTGTATTTCTCTTGAAAAATTTACAGAAACCGGCAGCATCACTAAAACCTAGCCGGGAGGCAATATCCCCTACCGTGAGTTTAGTGGAACTTAACAAGGTACGGGCTTCCATTACCAACAATTCATTAATAATAGTATTCACACTTTTTCCTGTTCCGGCACGAACGATACGTGCAAGATATTGTTCACTGATAGCCAGCTTATCCGCATAGAAACTGACAAAATGTTCCTCTCTGAAATTTCGGGTAACAAGCGCATGAAACTCCTGTAAAACGTGGTCTTTATGGCTGACCTGCTTTCTGATAATGGTTTTCCGGGAAAGAAAATCGGCTATATCCAGAAACAAAGCATTACATGCCGCCTGTATTCTCCGGAAAAGAAACTGATGTTCTATATTCAGCAGATGCATCAGCACTTCCAATTCATTGCGGATAATTTGAGCTTCGTAGGCGGTTAGTTGTATGGTGTATTGCCTATTCTGCCTCATCGTAGCCAACAGGATGGCTGTTATCTGGGTAAGATAAGAATCGTCTGTCCGCATGGATTCGGAAATAGAGAGGGTGATAAACTTTATATCCGGACTCGAATAAAGATGATCAGTGAGATAATTCGCTCCATGAACAAGTAGCATATCAGGCTCTATCGCAATAAACTCACCATTCAGCAAAATCTCGGAACGACCTTCAAGAACGAGGATCATATAAAGTTCACGGTTAAAGTAACGTTCATTTTCCGGATAACTTCTATCTTTATATTCACTCATAAAGCAGACTACCTCCTCTTTATAATGAGGAATTTCCGGATGTTCCTTTAGCAACTGCCTATTATCAAAAATACGGGATTTTACCATTTATGCCTCCTCCTTTTCGACGTAAAAATACAATTTGTTTCGGATATGACAAAAACTGTGTGGAATTGGATAACTCATTTCAGGCAAAAAAACGGGACCTTTGCATACTCTTCTTTACAGAATGGAAAAGAAACCAATCATATAGAGTATAAAGACATGGAAATGAAGGACGTTTTTAAAAGGTATTTAGTATTTGTTATCGGATTGTATTTTCTGGCTGCCGGAATAGTATTGATCGTGCGTTCCGCGTTGGGAACGACACCTATATCCAGCGTCAATTATGTATTAAGTCTGAACAGTCCCTTGTCATTAGGGACTTGTACATTTCTCATCAATATGCTGCTTATTATGGGACAGTTTTGGTTAATCAGAAAAAATAATACCAAACAGGATACCATTGAAATACTTCTTCAATTGCCGTTCTCCCTTATCTTTTCAGCATTCATTGATTTCAATATGGCACTCACCAGTGATCTACATCCCGACAATTACGGGATGTCAATAGCCTTATTACTCACAGGATGTATGATACAATCCATAGGAGTAGTACTCGAACTCAAACCTAAAGTAGCTATGATGAGCGCAGAGGCTTTTGTGAAGTATGCCTCCCGACGCTACAACAAAGAGTTTGGAAAGTTCAAAGTCTGTTTTGATGTTACGCTGGTCACTCTGGCAGTCATACTCTCTCTCCTGCTTTCTCAATGTATCGAAGGTGTTCGCGAGGGCTCTCTTATCGCCGCCTGTATCACAGGATATATCGTCAGTTTCCTGAATCAGAAAATAATGACAAGGAAGACTCTCTACAAGTTATTACCCGCATTGAAGTAAATTGCATAAGAGTAAACTGTTAGAGAAATAAGTTTTTATTTCTCTAACCTACTACCAGTAACGCTTCCATCTGCCTGACTATATAAGGTTTCCACTGAACAAGTATATCCTCAAAAGTATCCTCCTTCTCCAAAAAGAAAGAAGCACTAAGATTTTTTGTCAGAAAGGGTACTGTCAATGCGCTATAAAAAGTATAAAACACAAATGGCAGAGGAACTGTTTTAAGTCTCCCACCATTCATTTCTTCCTGCAAAACATCCATAATCTTATGGAGATATTGTTCCAAACGTAACTCTTTGATCGTAGTACTTAAATGGTCCATATCACGATGCATTTCTCTCACCATAAACAATGGTAAACATGGGTTTTCAGTAAATACTTTATAATAAGCATCTACAATTTCACCAATACTCTCGGAAACAGATTTGTCCTGCTGAATGATGATATCATGTATTCGGGGAATAAAAGAAAGTATGATGTTGCCAAAAACGGCCTGGAACATCTTATCCTTCGTTCTGAAATAATAATGAAGCACCGGTCTGTTGATACCAACTTTAGCAGCAATATCACTCATACTGGTTTCCGCAAAACCATTCTCTATAAATAGTTCCTTGGCAGCCTCAACTATCTTTTTCTCCACATCTTCATTGTTATTAGTTGTTGTCATAATTCATTGTCGCATTTTTCAGATTATCAATAAATAAAAGCATACGGTTTGTTATGTTTACGTCGCTCACACCACTATCAAAGTCTAAAGATAGTAAATTTATATCCGGATAGAAACTTTTTATACGTTTTTCGACTCCTCTGGATACGATGTGATTTGCTATGCAGCCAAAAGGTTGCAAACTCACGACATTTTTCACTCCTTGCCGGGCGTAAGACACGATTTCAGCCGGTAATAACCAACCTTCACCGAATTGAGCATTCAAGGAAATAATATTTTTAGCTCCCTCCGCCTCTTCAAAAATATCATTGAAGGGGACAAAGTAACGGAACTGATTTGCAGTCTTGTTTATTTTATCAATCTGTTTTTTTACAAACCTGTAAATCCAATCGTAAATAAACTCAGGCAATTGCCTGTTTTTTACATAAGAGTCCGTATTGATCTTCCTATTCACAAATCCCTGCATAAAAAAGTCAACTAAAATCGGTGGAACCACTTCTATCTTCCGGTCTATCAGCCAATCAATGATCTCTTTTTGAGCAAAAGGATTGAATTTCAAAAAAATTTCTCCTACAATTCCAACTTTAGGGGTATCAACAGCCTTACATATACTATTAAATTCAGCGATAGCCGATTGCAACAAAGAATGAAGTCCTTTTATATCTCTTCTCAGTATCACTTCAGATGCAAGCTGCAAATATTTATCACGTAACCTAGCCGATACACCTGCCTCTTTCTCACGTACTACCGACGCATAATAAAACTTTGCAATGCAGTCACTATACAAAACAGCATGAAAAGTAATCGGAATTACTTTCATCCAGTTGACCTTGAAGGCAGGTTGATTATTATCTATTTCACTGCCCACAGAAATAGAGATTACAGGAATATCCGTATATCCGGCATCCATCAGTGCCTTTTTTATCAAAGAAATATAGTTACTAGCACGGCACTGCCCTCCCGTTTGAGTGATTGCCACTGCTATTTTGGCTACATCATATTTTCCACTTTTAAGCGCTTTCAGGATATCACCAACTATCAAAGTAGCCGGATAACAGACCTCATTATTGGCATACTTCAATCCCCATTCACTTGAATCACTATCACTGAGAGGAAGATTTTCCGCATCATAACCGGCTACTTTCATTATAGCAGGAATCAAAGGTGAAATAAATGGAGTAAAGTAAGGAACTAATATTTTACGGTCACGGTAAAACTCATCATAAACAGGGACAGTCGCAAAGTCTTTTACACCGATATCTTCTGTTTCATTCATATTCGCAAGTTTGAGGCTTTCGATCATTGAACGTACCCTCAACTTCATTGAACCGATATTATTGATATCATCCAGCTTCAATAAGGTCAGCGATTTATTATGACGCATCAGCAAATCTCTCACTTCATCTACCAGAAAGGCATCCGGACCACACCCGAATGACGTCATTTCTACAAACTGAACATTCTGTCCTTGTGTTGCGCACCATTTCGCTGCTTTTAAAATACGATTCGTATAGGCCCATTGAGCAACAAAATGCGCATCATCCACCGGAATATCCAAATGACGCACCCAATCATCCATTATCACATTCACTCCCATATCCGAAAGCATGTCCGATACTTTATGCTGTATCAGAGAATCGGTATGATAAGGGCGTCCGGCAAGCATGACAGTCAGCGTCTCCCCTCCCCCTGCATGCTTCAATATATTTTTATTATACTCAACCAATGTATTAATAAAAGAAATCTGTTCGCTTTCCGCCTTATTGAATGCCTGCTGAATCATTTTATCATCCACATTCAAACTGCTCAGATATTCACGGCATTGCTTAAATAGCAGCCTCCGGTCTTTGAAAGTTATTGCAGGAGAGTCAATGGGTATACCTTCGGACTGTACACTCTTGATAACCTCCGAATACCCTATTACAATAGGACAATTATAACTGTTTTGTTCCTTCCCTTTTCTTTCAAAGATGACAAAAGGCATAAATATCCGGTCCACCTTCTTTTCTATCAGGTTCTGTACATGGCTATGTACCAACTTAGCCGGAAAACAGATATTGTCCGACATCACCATCCGTGCACTATGCTCATACCTCCTGAAATTGGATGGATCAGACAAGCAGACTTGTATATCACAGGAAGTGAAGAGAGTATGCCAGAAAGGATATTCCTCGTACATATTCAGGCATCGGGGGATACCGATGATCTGTTTAGGAACTGCAATCTCCACACTGCGGTGAAACAAAAGTTCTTCTTTTTGTCGATAAACATTCAGACCTTTTCGATTACTGCTCTCCCCATTCGTGAAAACTTTCTCACATCTGTTTCCCGAATAGTAACTTTTACCGCTTTCGAACTGATAACGAATGACCAGACAGCGGTTATCACAACCTTTACAATACAGAGAACGTGCCGAATATTGAGCTTTATTTATAATCTCATTCAATGATACGGATTCCCCCTGATGCTTCATCGCATATAATGCACATCCGAAGGCTCCCATCAACTCAGGAGTATCACATCTTGCAACTTCTGCTCCTGTGAGAAGTTCAATAGCACGGACCACCGCATCATTGCGCATGGTCCCCCCCCTGTACAACAATATCGTTCCCCAAAACAGATATATCTTTCAGTTTTAGTACCTTATACAAGCAATTCTTAACAACAGAATATGCCAGTCCGGCGGCAATATCATTGATAGTTGCTCCCTCCCTGAGCACCTGTTTCACTTTTGAGTTCATGAAAACAGTGCACCTTGTTCCCAAATCGCACGGTGCTTCCGAGCGGCAGGCTGCCAATGAAAATTCTTGCGCTGAATACCCCAAAGACTTAGCAAATGTTTCAAGAAATGAACCACATCCGGATGAGCACGCTTCATTAATCTCCATCCGGTCAATCACTCCATTATTCACAAAAATGGCTTTCATATCCTGTCCTCCGATATCGAGGATGAAAGACACATTCTTATTCAGATAGTGTGCTGCCATATAATGAGCAATCGTTTCGATAATTCCCGAATGAAGCTGAAAGGCCGATTTTATAAGGTCTTCACCATATCCGGTAGAGCAACTTCCTTTTATATCGAGTACAGCGCCCTGCTTCAAACATTCTTCGCCCAACCGATTCAAACCATCCTCTACGGCCTTTATCGGATTTCCTCCATTCATATTATAGTAAGAATACAATACTCTTGAATCTCCATCCAATACAACAATCTTTGTCGTGGTAGAACCGGAATCAATGCCAATAAAAACATCTTGTTTTCCGGCTTTCAAACCGGAAGACATCATCTTATGACGAGATATTCTCTCTTTCCATATTTCATATTCCTCACTACTCGTAAAAATGGGGTTCAGCCCTGTTGCAGTAAGATTTCCTGCACAGTTTAAAGTAGTGTCGATCTTATCGATCAAATGAGACAGTTTATAATAATCCTCACCCTCGATATGAAATAAAGCAGCCCCCAATGCAGGAAGTAAAGTACCGTTGGCAGGCAGTATTATCTCTTGTTCATCAAAAGATAAATAATCAATAAAGGCTTTTCTCAGTGCCGGAATGAAAGTCAACGGACCACCGCAAAACAATACGGGAGTTGTTATATCACAGCCATGTGCCAGTGTCACGACTGTCTGAACAGCTACTGCACGAAAGATAGAAGCCGCAATATTCTCACGACTTACATTTTTAGCAATCAGATTCTGAATATCTGTTTTACAGAAAACACCGCAACGGGAGGCAATCGGATACACCTGTTTCGCATTCATGGCAAGATGATTCAATTCATCAATATTCCCCCCAGTATGATCGACATCTGATCAATAAAAGCACCTGTTCCTCCTGCGCAATTTCCGTTCATGCGCAAATCAGTCGCTTCGCCATCTTTGAAGAAGACAACTTTCGCATCTTCCCCTCCGATGTCTATCATAGAAGTCACATGAGAATAATCTTTTTGTATCGCTTTCGCCGCTGCAACAACTTCCTGTACAAATGGCAATGAACATTTCTCGGAAATTCCCATTCCGATAGAGCCCGTTATTCTTAAGGAGATATCTTTATCTCCAATTTCGGATAACAGCTCTTTCAGGAATGATAAAATTGTCTCTTTTGCTTTCGCATTGTGTCTCTCGTACTTCGAAAATAATAAATTATCATTTTCATCGATAGCAACTAACTTCACAGTTGTTGAACCTACGTCAATTCCTATTTTAATCATGTTCTACACTATGTCCCCTTAGCTTGACACTATTGTCAAACATAAAAGTAGAAATAACTTTGATACATCATTTCAACAGGAGTGTTCTTTTCGATTCTTTTAACACAAACGAAGATATCTACTTCTTCTGGCTGTCTATCTCTTTAAGCAATTCATCCACAGCCATTTTCAGTTGTGTATCCTCACCTTTCACCACTGTTTCCGGGCTATTGGCAACTTTAATATCAGGTTCCAGTTGAGTATTTTCCAGATAGCTGCCGTCAGGCAAACGATAACCGATGATAGGAATTCCGAATACCAATGAAGGGTCTTGTAATGTTTCCCAAGACACACTTGTCATTGTTCCCGGAACAGGCATTCCCACAAGCTTTCCAATATTCCGATGCTTATACACCCACGGAGTACCATGAGCATTCGAATAATTGGCTTCACACTGCAACATAATAGAAGGTTTATTCCAGCGGCGGCTTGGCATATCGCAGGCTTCACGTCCGCGTACCACCTGAGTAAAATATTTCTGACCACTAAAAAGTATTTCAATATCTTCATGCAGGCGACCACCCCCATTAAAGCGAGTGTCGATCACAATTCCATCACAGTTATTATATTTTCCCAGAATATCCGAATAAACAGTACGAAAACTTCCATCTCCCATCGATTGAATATGAACGTATCCTAAACGACCGCCAGACCATTTCTCCACATCTGCAGCACGTTGCTTTACCCAACGTTTATACAGCAGGCCATTGAGCTGTCCGCTTGTGATAGGCTTAACCACTTCTTCCCAGCGCTCCTTGTTCTGTGGGTCGTACAGCGAAATCAGCGTTTTCTTTCCTGCCTTATTATTCAAGAGAGCAGTGATGTCTTTATCCGGAGCTATTTCGTCTCCGTTGATTTTCTCGATAATGCATCCTGCCTTTACCTTGGTGCGAGAATGGTCGAACGGACCTTTCTCTATCATTTCAGCAATCTGCATGCCCTTTCCCTGATAATTCCAGTCAAACAGTAATCCCAGATTAGAAGTCACATCTCCATTGCTTCTTGGAGAATAGCGACCTCCGGTATGCGAAACATTCAGTTCACCCAACCATTCGCTTAACAGCTCTGCAAAGTCGTAGTTATTATCTATATGCGGCAAAAATTTGCGATAGGCAGCCGTCATAGCATCCCAGTCTATTCCATGCATATTAAGATTATAAAAACGCTTTTGATGCTGTTTATACACATGGTCGAACATCGCCTCACGTTCAGCAGCTAAATCCATTTTCATTTCAGCCTGATAACTGATAGATTTCAGAGCATCCGATTTAGCATCCATTTTCTGCATATTTCTGCTTCCCAGTAAAAAGATATCTCCTTTTTTGTCCAGCATCAGCGATGCCCAGCCGGAATTAAGTTTATGGAGACGCTTCGTATCCTTTTCACGAAGATTCATTTTCCAAAGGTCATAGCCTTCCTCAAAGGCAGAGAAATAATACAGATTCTCCCCATCCTTTGAGAGGATGGCACTACCCAGATCAGAAGAGTTGGGAGTCAAGCGTACAATACGGTCTTCAATGCCATTGAGTTCTACAATAATGTCATTCTTATCCTCCAACTCCTCTTCATCTCCCGCTTTGTCTGCCTTATCTTTTTCTTTATCTGCCTTTTCCTTTTTAGACTTGTTTCCGTCTTTTTTCTTATCATCGTCTTTCTTCTTTGCTTTCTTCTGTTCCTTTTCAAATTCTTTGAGCAGTTCAAAATCCTCTTTGCTCAAACGGTAACGGTCGTAAGCATCCTGATTCAAAAACACCATCATCACATCCTGCTGAGAACCCCAGGAAGCATGCGCACGCATACCATAACGCTCCGTCTGGAACAGAATGGCATTTCCATCCAGCACCCAACGTGGAGAACCGCTAATATAACCACTATTAGTCAAATTAATGATAGTACCTCCCTGCGCGCTGACAATACCGATATCAGAATAAGGATCGTGACGATTGCCGATAAATTCAAGCGTAAACCACTTGCCATCGGGTGACCATTCGTAGTCGAATCCGCCACCGGTGTTGTACCAAGTAGAACCGTCTGTCACCTGACGCACTTTCTTTGTTTTCAGGTCAAGTACCATCAACCGGTTACGGTCTTCAATAAAAGCCAGTTCCTTACCATCCGGAGAATATTGCGGATAAGCGCGCTCTACGGTCTTAGAAGGAAGCAGCACCTCTTCCTCAATAAGAGTTGCATTGGGAAAGTTTGCCTCCTCTTTACGAGCTATCTTAGCGGTATAAAGTTGCCAGTTACCAGTCCGTTCGCTTGCATATACAAGTGTACGATTGTCGGGAGCAAAAGATACACTGGCTTCCTTTGCCGGAGTATTCGTTATTTGCTTGGTTGTAGCATAATCAGTTGAAGTCACAAAAACATCACCACGTACAATAAAAGCCACCTGTTTACCATCCGGAGACACAGAAGCGGAAGTTGCCCCCTGAGAAAATCGAAGAGCAGCCATCTCTTTTTCATCATCACGTACAAGGTCAACGCTCACTTTCTTCGGACGGGCGTTGGGCTCCTGCGTATAAAGCTCTCCGTCATACGTATAACACAATGTTCCTTTGTCACTGATGGACAAGAAACGTACCGGATGCGTGCGGAAAGTAGTAATAGCTTTCACTTCTTGCGGAGCGTTCAAATCAAAGTTATATACATTGAATGAACCGTTGTTACGCTCACTTAAAAAATAAACAGAAGTGCCGTCCGGTGCATATACCGGGTTACGATCCTCCCCTCCCCGGTTGGTCAGATTGGTATGTTTCCCGGTTTGGGTATCATATAACCAGATATCTCTTGTTATAGAAGATGTGTGATGTTTCCTCCATTCATCTTCAAAACCTTTACGATCCTGATAAAGGAAATTTTTCCCCGATTTATCAAAGCACACCCATTCGGCAGGAGTAGCCAGCACCTGTTCGGTACGTCCTCCGGAAACCGGAACTTTATACAACTCCGTCATTGCTCCGGTAGGAAACAGGGCACTGTTCGCCGGGTCCTGAATAGATGCAGAAAAAAGTACAAATTTACCGTCAGGAGTAAAAGCTGAAGGAATCTCCGAAGCGGAATGAAAGGTCAATCTACGTGCTATTCCACCGTCAGCCGGCATAATAAAGAGATCGAAATTACCATTTCGGTCGCTGGCAAAGGCTATTTGTTTTCCGTCAGGCGACCAAACAGGATTAGCCTCATAAGAGGCTTGTGTCGTTAACTGAACAGCAGCTCCTCCCTGTGCAGGAACTTTGTAGATATCCCCTTTATAACAAAAGACGATTTCCGATCCATCCGGTGAAATACGTGCATCACGCATCCACAGAGGGGTAATAGCATGGCTGGATAATGCAACCAGTACCAATGCTAAAGAAGTTATAAGTTTCTTCATATTATTGTATGTTTATATATTTAATTTATATTCTAAATTTCACAAGAAGACTATATTTAAAGCTGCTTTAAACCACTTTTGATATTCCAGCGATTTCTTCCATGTGCCTGCTGTCTGTTCCACAACACCCACCAAATATTTTAAGATGATAATCTGATTTTAACCTTAAAATAGCCTTACCTAAATCGACTGCCGAAGAAGTACGCAAATTCTTTGCTCCATCCAATTCCTTATATGAAAGTCTGGAAGTATTTGCCTGTATACCCCAAAAGCGATTTTTTACCATCTGTGTTTGATTGAACTTATGAGAAAGTGCTTCGTAAACGATATCAGGATGAACGCAATTTGTCATATAGCACACTGGCTTGTTTGATACATGATTATTAATGTAATATATAGCATCATTAATTGTATGGCCGTCTATCAATTTTCCGTTTCTTTGAATGGTAAAACTGATAATATATGGAATATCTGTATCAGACATAGCGACTGCCATTCCGATAGCCTCCGACAATACAGGCATTATACCCGCATATAAAAAATCAACTCCAACGGATTTGAACAGACTGGCTTGCCAACTGTGAAAGGCTATTGCCTCTTCTTGGTTTAGAGCTCTTTCACTTGTATATGCATCTCCCTTACATCCCATCAAACCACCGATATACATGTTCACATTCACCGTTTCTTTTATTGTACGAAGAAAATCCACATTGTCTGTGATGATGGATTCATTGTATCCAGCCATATAAACCCGCTCTTTGTTGGCCCTTCTTGTTGGAGTTATTGCAAGAAATGGCAACTGATATCTATGTGCAATATCCATATATTCATTCCATAGCGTTTTTAATGCCATTCTGCCTTTTTGCTGATAAATTAGGTCAGCCATTGCAACGGTACCACTGATATCCAAATCAAACTCCCTCTTTAGTCGCTCTCCTAAAGCACCTTCCATCAGTATAAAGGGATAAGAATCTATGCAGTCTTTAAAGTTCATCCAGTTCATTTTTTACATTCTGTCAAGTCATCTTAGATAATTATATCAAAGAATTCGTCTGAATCAAGTTCCCTGTGTGATTATAAAATACTCTATCACCAAACTCCTTATAAAAGAAAGCATATTTATCTACTCCCGTACAATGGCAGACACCCATCTTTTGAGGTAAATATTCATGCAGATAATCAGCAATAATTTTATATTTAAATTCTTCTGCTTTATGAATATGAAAACCACCTAAAAGTAAATTGCAGGGTAGTCCCGGAAATACGGTTCGTACAGTCCGCAATATATTGGTAATACCACGATGAGAACAAGCACTTAAAACAGAAAGTCCTTCAGGCGCAACCAATGTCATAGCTAATTCGTCAGAAAAAGTATCCGGCACTTTAGAACCTTCTTCTTTCTGAATCCAAAACCGTTCAAAATGGGTATCTCTCCGGTCTATAATATCCACAGAAGGGAAAAGAAATACTCCGGGAACTAGCTCAGTCAAATCATCAATAAAATGGAATCGGGAAAGATCAAACGAATGGGTATGCTTTATTCCATTTTCACGTTCATCTTTAAACTTAGGTAAAAACACTTCGCGTTTGCAGGCAACTGTCGCTTTCGTATTCAATTCCATAAAATAACGCAATCCGCCTGTATGGTCACTGTGACCATGAGATAATACCAGATAATCCACCTTTTGCAGATCAATATGTAATAAACGGGCATTACGGATAAATAAATCGGAAGCTCCCGTATCAAAAAGTAATCTATTTTCCGGAGTCTCAATATAGAGTGAAAGCCCATGTTCTGCCTGCAATTTACGTCCATAGACACAATTTTCTACAAGAGTCGTTATTTTATAGTTCATGTAGCTTGGTTATTAATCAAATAATACGAAATAAAAAGTTCTGCTACAAAATTAGAATAATTCTATGGCAGAACAAGCAATCAACCGATTTAAATCCATTGTAGGGGTAAAATCTATTGTTTCAGGCTTTCACTGCCGAATGATTCATTTTGTAGTTTGAATGTAAATAATTACTTTTACATCCATATTTAACCCTTCAAATAAAGAATTAAAATGGAGAAAGAAGAAAAAGGTAAAGCAAAAGCAGTTCAGATACAGTACTATCAATCTCCATGCGGGAAATTGATACTCGGTTCTTTTGAAGACAAACTCTGTATGTGTGACTGGGTGGTGAGTGAAAAACGCAGAGCTGCAATTGACAAACGGATACAAAAAGCCCTAAACGCTCAATATGTAACAGAAAACTCTGAAGTAATCGCAAAAACGATTAGCCAGTTAGATGAATATTTTTCCCGCCAAAGAATAGCATTCGATGTTCCTCTGCTTCTTGTCGGGACGGAATTTCAGAAAAGTGTGTGGAATGAACTGCAAAATATCCCCTATGGAACAACGATATCGTATACTCAATTATCACAAAGGCTGAACAATCCGAAAGCTATCCGTGCAGTAGCCTCTTCTAATGGAGCAAATTCGATTTCAATACTTATTCCTTGTCACAGAGTGATCGGCAGTGACCATAAATTGACCGGATATGCAGGTGGTCTTACAGCCAAAAAGACATTATTGGAGCTGGAATCGAACGAAAGAAGATTATTATAATCAGGGTAATTAAACTGATTTTTTTATACAAATATATATCAAAAAGATAGTGTCGCTATCCCATTACTATAGTGTCACTATCCTACAGGTATAGCGTCACTATATGATCAGTATAGTGACACCATCCCGAAAGTCTGTTATATGATACAGAAAATGCGTATCTAAAACTAACGTTTACACCAATTTCCCCATTTCATAAGCTTCCTGTAGATAGGGAGTATCTTTTATTTCTCCCACCTTCCATGCACCTATTCCATAGATCACTCCTTTCTCCTGTGGATTCTCCAGACAATCAAGGAAACCGCGAAAACCATCAATAGTACGTTCCATCATCGACTTATCATTCTCTGCTGCTGCAATAATAAAATAGAACTCCTTATTCGTAATTTCTGTATAACGTGCACAGCAGCGGTCAATCATAATCTTCATCTGTCCGCACATCGTATAGAAATAAACCGGAGTTGCCATTACAATGACATCAGCCACAATCATTTTCTCTACAATTTCGGCTGCATCATCCTTCTGCGGACATGGCTTACCATACATACTACAAACACTGCATCCCGTACAAGGATGAACCGTTTTGTCTTTCAGAAAAATCTTTTCCACTTCATTACCAGCTTCGAGGGCGCCTTTCTCAAATCCGTCACAAAGCAAATCAGAATTACCGCCCTTTCGCGGACTGGACGAAATAATCAGAACTTTTTTAGACATAACTTTATTACTTTTATCTTTAGTATTTTATTAGTCAGTTTTTTAACTCTGCAAAAATAGACAAATAATAATATAATGAATGTAGATAAATTACAGAGATATGTACCCTAATTACTGATTTTACTTTCTTCATTATCTTATCCACCTTACAAACAATACTTCCTGTATTTTTTTTCTACTAATTTATAATTTATATCTTTGTCCATGATACGAACAACATAGTACAATGAAAAAAATACAGCTGACCAACTCACATAAAGAAAAGCTATTTCAAATCCCTTTATTTCGGGATTTACCTCTGAATATTAAGGAATCTCTGTTAGATAAACTGGAATTCGTCATCTATGCAGCGGATAAAAAAGAAATAGTTGTTACACAAGGCACACCTTGTAACAAACTATATGTGTTATTGGAAGGAAAACTACGTACTGATATCATTGACGGACTAGGAAATGAAGTGATGATTGAGTATATCATTGCACCTCGTACCTTTGCCACTCCCCACCTTTTCAGTTCTAACAATACTTTACCTGCTACTTTCACAGCTTTGGAAGACAGTGTAGTACTTATGGCAACCAAAGATTCCACTTTTAAAGTCATCAGTCAGGACCCTCAGGTATTACACAACTTTCTTTGTATCGCTGGAAATTGTAATATATGCACCGTGTCACGTCTGAAGCCTCTGTCACGCAAGACTGTACGTGAAAGGTTTATTGTTTACTTATTCGAGCACAAAAAGACAGACTCTCTGACAGTGGAAATCATGCATACTCAATCTCAACTTGCCGAATATCTGAATGTGTCACGTCCTGCTTTATCTAAAGAAATTAATAAAATAATCAAGGAAGGACTTATCACAATGGAAGGAAAAAAAATCGAGATTCTGAATAAAATGGCTCTGGAGAAATACTTATAATAAAAAGAAAGTGACACAGCCTCAACTTCAAAGCGGTGCCACTTCCTTATTTCTACCAATGGTTTAATCAGAACCCTGACTAACTTTCAATTACCATTTTGCAAAGAATACTTTCGGATTGATATTTATAGATACCCATCCCCAATCTTGCCAACTATTATGATTGCCCCCTTTCACAAAATCCATCATCTTCGTACCGAGCATGAAAGAGTATCCTGCAGAAAGTTTCACATCTTTCATTATTGTCCAATTGATCTGGTAATCGACTTCCGAACCTAATACCATCTTCAAATCCTCATTAATGTCCATATCGGCAGCCGTAGCAAAATAGTGGTAATTGAGTTCCATATCCACTTTGGAAGAGGGACGTAAACGAATGCCAAGACGACCGTCTATCAATCCGGGAGCTCCATATTTGAAAGCAGAAGCATAAAAATAGTCCATTGCTCCATAGAACTTATGATGCGTACCATAAAGAGGGTCAAACGCCTTAAATTTGTCACCACCACCTTTATCACCACTCAGATAATCAAAACCAACCACTGCACCCCAAGTATTATTGAACGCATAAGCAGCCGTAGCACTAACCATGAAGGCTGAAACTTTCTGAGCATTCTTATTCTTACCCATCTGATAATAAAAAGCACCATCGAAATTCCAACTGCTATTCTTATAAGTAAAGTAAGTTCCCATTGTTTGCAAATAACGGGTGTGAGAGTCTTGCGTGGACTTGTCTCCTGTCTCCAATCCCAAATTCATAAACAACAAAGAAGCTCCGAAAGGAACATTGTCTGCTTTATAGTGATACCAGACCGTCTGCATATTCTTATAAGGCTGACCTGTAGCGGCATCTGAATAATAATAAGTACCACCTGCCGTTTTCTCATCATTCTGATTGAAAGCAAGAATAACATGTAATTCATTCTTCTTATTGGCATACCCCAACTTCAACGCATCATGATAACGTCCGGCTACATTCCAATCCAGCCCACCCAAGATTCGTTCGTCATCATAAGATAAGGTCTGACGACCTAACTGAGCGAAGAAACCTTTTCCAAAATCCAGTTTTGCCCATGCCTCATTCAATATAAATCGCCCATTTTTATCAATCTGCGGGTCTTGTCCCCAGACTCCGACATGTTGCGCCGACATCTTTATTTCTAAATCCGAACGTTTGTAATCCATCGACAGCCGGGCACGGTTATTAATAAATGATGCAGCTTCCTGCCCTTCAAGACGAGGAAACAAGGCACCATTCCGATACTCCGCACGAGGTCTGATTTGCATAGACATCGAAAATTCGTTTTCCTTCTCTGTAGTTTGTGTGTATGCCATGCTTGGCAATAGCATAAGAACGAGTGACCAATAAAATGTTTTCATTGATATTTCAATTTAAGTTATAAGTATGTACACTAACTCCCTGTGCTGATGGAAGATAATTGATTCCATACCAGCACATTTGTAATAAGACAAATGATACTAACAGAATGATTAATGCCGGACGACTCTTCAACGGTCTGCCCAATCTGAAATGGATATACACCAGATAAGAGAACCAGGTAGCTGCCGCCCATGTTTCTTTGGGGTCCCAGGCCCAGTAATGTCCCCAAGCCTCTTTCGCCCAAATAGCCCCTGTCAGCATTCCCAATGTCATAAACGCCAAACCTACATAAGTGAGGTTATCACATAAATCCATTTCTTTCCGTTCAATCTCTTTCTTTTTGAACCAAAGCAGATAAACAGCCATTACCACCGCAGCTCCCAGCATCGCATAAGCAAACATATACACAATGACGTGAGGAGCAAACCACGGGCTCTGCAATGCAGGCATCAATGTTTTATTGTGAATCTCCGGTTTAAAAAGATTGATGCAAATAAATACCAAAGAGAGAATGCAACTGAAACTAAGAATCCATTTATATTTCCAACGCACATACGTTATCAATCCTGCCAACGGAAGAAAGAAGGAATACCATAACCGCGTCTCTCCCATCGTCCGCATCGGAGGACGTTCCAACGAAATCCACATGCCAAGTATAAAACTGAAGAAGATAGCCAGTCCCAACAAAGTAAAACCATAAGTCCATGCCGGCTTCTTGCCTTTCCATGCAGTAAAAGCTCCCAAGCCCCAGCAAATCAATGCGGCTATCGCAAACAGTATAAAATGTTCCCAGCTCATTCCTTATCCTCCCCTTTTCTCTTTTGTGCATTGACAAACAAACAGACAGCTCCGAGCATCATCATGATAATTCCCGCATAAACAACAGGTAACCATGGGTCACGAACCAGTTCAAAGACACTGATATCACTCCATCGCCCTTTCGACTCATCATAACTAAGTTGATAGATTTTCCATCCTTCTATCTCCATCGGACGGTTCACTTCAATCGTACCTTCTGTTATCGTTCCTTCCTGTGTATAGACTTTTACTTCCGACGCAAAGCGCTGCGGTTCCCGTTCCGGCATCACCAGACTCGTCAAAGAGTCAAGACGCAATGCCTTATAAGGAAAGAGAAAACTCCCACAACTCACCCAGCCTTCCTTCGTCTGTTGATTTTTCCGGTTGACAGCTTTCAGATATACTGCATATGTTGCTCCCATCGAATGAAAATCCGTAAACTTCAGTGTGTCTTCAGTAGTCACGGAAGCAGCCATTGGAATAGACTGTTCGACAGACAGTTCCCAATCGAGCAAATGACCATCGGAAACTCCTTCCTCAAGCAATAAATGCACAGGAGACTTTGCGGGAAGTACTCCACCGGTTTCATTATCAATCAACATCAGTTTCGGAGGATATTCGTCAATCGTGAAATCTTTCAGTTCGATAGCCAGCGGAAGTTCTATTAACTTCCCTTTATCATCCGTAGCCCGCCATTCTGCATTTCCCATCCGGGTGGTCATCTTCAACCGTTGCATATCGGCATTTCCCAAAGTAGCCGTAATCAATGCGACAAACAATCCGGTATGATTGAGAAGAAACGAAAGTCTGCCAATTCTGAAAGGGAAACCGGCACGAAGTATCGTTAATCCCAATGCTGTAACCATCCAGAAGTAAAGCAAGACAAAAGGCCAGGACGAAATCATTTGTGAAAATCCCAGCATATCATTCGAAGCATGGCCGGAAGGAGCCTGCCGGATCAGTCCCATTATCACTGTCATACCGACTACCCATACCAAGGAAGAAACAGCGGCAGAATAATGGCTCAACCATCCAAACAGATAGATACGTTTACGAAGGAGGTGCATGGCTATCAAGGCAATGAGGTAAACCACCAACACAATTACATTAACCGGACAAGCAAACAGACTCCAATTGATAGTTCCCACTGACATTTGCAGCAAAGCACCTATCACCAGCAATCCTGCACCAATCACCAGTCCTTCTTTATAACTCCACGGTTTGCTCCACATATATCACCTTTTTTATTTTTGTGCCAGACGTCCGTTAGCCTTTGCTTTCTCCAACCATGCCGGAACAGTCGTTTTCAGGAATTTCTCCTTAGCCGCCCTTTCAGCGTCCATATCAAGACCGATATATTCCTGTGCTTTTGCCTTTGTCGAAATATCCGGCATCGGAACGTCTTCCGTATATCCATGTTTTGCTAAAACCTTAGATACAGCCAGACGAGCCTGCATAGCGCGGTCCAGACCGTGGGAAAGAATCCGCTGAATCTCCTGCGGTGCATGAAAAGAACCTCCATGAGATGCCACACCGAAATCCCAACGCCATTGTGCCTGACGAATCAATGCAAGTACATCTTTCATCTGATCTTCCGTAGCTCCCTTATCCCAAGCAAATTTTGCTTCGATATGCGCTTTCGCCAGTTCCTGTTCCAGACGGTTACGGATTTCATTTGCTTTGCGCTGACGTTCGTAAACATTATTACGTAAGGTTTCTTCACTCTCACGGTGGCAAGTTTGACAAGTACGGTCAATCATTGCCAACGGACTCTGAATATGATGGTCACTGAACTTCACGCCACCCTCACTCTTATAAGGCATGTGACAGTCGGCACAAGAAACACCTCTTTGACCATGAATGCCCATCTGTGCTATTTCATAATCAGGATGCTGCGCTTTCAGAATCGGAGTGCGGCTCAGCTTATGAATATAATCATAGAAACCAGCTTCATCATAATATGCTTCCATATCTTCCACAGTGAAACCTTTATCCCACGGGAAAGTCAAATATTTGCCATCACCCTTGAAGTAATATTCTACGTGGCACTGCGCACAAACCAATGAACGCATTTCCTGTGGAGTAGCTTTAGTGATATCCCTTCCCTGACGTTGGAAGGCTTCGATCAATGCCGGACGGCTGATATGAAGATTCATTGTCTCAGGATCGTGACAGTCGGAACAACCAATCGGGTTCACGATTTCATCACCAAAAGCAGCCCATTTATTATTATAGAAAGAATCTACTCCCAATGCTTCCATCATGCGAGGGACATCCGGGCTCTTACAGGTCCAACAGGTAGACGGCTGAGGTCCATCGTGCGGACCGGCGGGCGAACCGGTACGAAGTGATGCGGTGATATCTTCGATAGCATGCATGTGCCCGCGCGGAGTAGAATAGTCTTTTGAGAATGCATATCCTGCCCACAGAATAACCATCTCCGGACGTTTTTCCAAAGCGTCGACAGCTATATTTCCATTGAATTCACTTTCAAAATCAGTCTTAGCCGTTTCTGTCCAAGTCTGATATTCACGGGGAAAATCATCTTTAAACAGTTCGTTGCGTGCTTCAATTCCTTTGATGACAGTTTTACGGTTATTAAAGATACTGGCGACTTCCGCCCTCCGTTCCATCAACGCAGAAACACATAATCCTAAAACAAAAACAACGACCATTGAACCTCCGAACAATAGCCATCCTTGCCATGATTTTAATTTCTTTTCCATTGTATATCGGTTTTATTATTTTATTACGTAGTTAATGTAGATACTCATTCTTTATGATCGATCATCTTCCGAAGCCACTCCGGTACGGGCGATTCGGGAAGAGGAACAATGGCTCCCGGAGTAGCGGACAGTGAATTCTTACCACCATGAGGCACATCCCGATGACAATCCCAACAAGCCTTTCCATCTCCTGCCATGGACATCATATAATCTATCTTCCCTGTCTTTACGAATTCCGTATTCAGCTGGGTATGGCAACGTATACAATTGTTCATAATCACCTGTGAACTGGCTTCATGAGCTTGTATCACTTGTGGCTCGCTTTTGGTGAGGAAGGCTGCAACGTGCTTCATCCCATCCATTCCCTTGAATGTCCATTTCTTTACTATGTTCTCATGAGGAACATGGCAGTCGTTACAGGTAGCATCCCGTGCATGTGAACTGTGAAACCATGTAGCATAATAAGGAGACATGATGTGACAATTCACACATGCCGCCGGATCATCGCCCAGATATGTATGCGCACGAAGCATGTACATAAATAAAGCTCCTCCGCCCACTATAACACCGCCAATCATGACGGCTATAATCTTTGACCTGTACGAAGGAAAAATTCGGTTTATAAATGGTAACTTCATCATAGTGAAAAAGTATTTTTCACAAAAGTAAAGCTTTGAAAACACAAAAGGTGTAATAACTATTACACCTTTTAAAGAAAATTATACGAATAAAGAAAGTATTTATTTACTCATCGTGATGATGATCATCCTCTTCGGCGGTAGTGCTCAAAACAATATTGCGTGCAATATAAGCTTCATTTCCTGCGGCATCCGTACAATAAACCATCAGATGATAATCACCCGGAGTAGCATTTACCGGAATCACAATATCGTGGTGATGAATATGCGCCGTTTTCTTTCCGGAAATATCATAAGACCTGTTGAAACTGAAATCAACAGTTGCTTCGCCCGTACCGACGGCCCTGCTCTTCCCATGCGAATGGTGATCGAAATTACTATGTATCTCTATCATGTAAGACTTTAACATAACGTCATCCGACAAGTCCATTTCAAAATGTACTCCGTTCTCGCCACCTATTTTTAGTTCCTGTCCTTCTTCCGGTTCGTGCAATTCAATCACCGGTTTGGTAGTATCGCTATCTGAATCGTCACAAGATATAAATGCAAACACTGACATAGCCAAAAGGCTGATTATCGGGAGGTAAAGTTTTGTTTTCATTACAGTAATTTTTTAAATGGGATTTTGATTAATAATTGGAAATTGCGTCCCGGTTCCGGGATTTCTACTTTCCTGTAAAAACTAAGATGATTGTAATATCGCGTATTGAAAATATTGCGGGCGGTCAGGGTTATTTCTATTTTGTTATTCCCACCTACCGGAATATTCAGCGAGCCGCCCAAATGAAACAGGTTGGCGCTCGGTGTACGGTCTTCATTACGGTCTACACGATTCTGACGGGCAATCGATTGCCATTCCGCATAAAACATATAGCGTTTCTTCTGCCATGTCAGAGTATTCCGCATCCCGAACGGAGGAGAAAAACTTAACGGTATATGCTCGTCACAGTTGTAGGTATAAACATATTCACCGGAGATACGGTAATTGAAATGATACGGAAGATCAATGTCTATCGTAGCTTCTGTTCCGGCAAACAGTGCTTCGGCACCTGTATAGCGGTAAATCTGTCCTGCATGCGGCAGAACTGACCATTCGCCCGTAGGACGCAGAAAGATATAGTTGCTGAACCAACTGACAAAAGGAGAAACGGAAACAGAAAGTCCGTGATATCGCAGGTTATAAGAAGCATCCATCTGCCATCCTTGTTCGGATTTCAGAGAAGCATCTCCCTGCTCATGACGAAAAGTACCGTGATGTACTCCATTAGCAGCCAATTCATTGGCCCCCGGTAGTCGAAAGCTACGTCCGATGTTCACTTTTACCATATGTTGTTCGGAGGGTGTCCATACCAGTCCCAAAGAAAAGGAATAGTCGCCGAAATGCTTTTTTACCGGATGGCTGTTCCACTTGTAGAAGTTTATCTGTTCTTCATCATATCCTTGTTTCCGAAGATAATCGGCCAGATAAACGTCCTCATGAGAGGAAATGTCAATATAACCATAATCATATCGCATACCTCCACTGACAGACCAAACATTATCAGGTCTATATGTCGTAAGCCAAAGCAATCCGGTAGTAGAACGATGGTATTCCGGCAACAGGAATGAATAGCCGGAAATATCGTTCTGCTGATGCTGGCCATCCCACCCCAGCGTATGTTCCCATGAAGAAGAACCTATAATACGAGCTTTTACCGAAGCACTATAAGTGTTAAGATCAAAAGCCAGTTCTTTGTCAGGGTTCTTCTCCGGTACAGGCTGCGAGCCGTAATGGGTATGAAAAGCACTCCATTCTTCCCGATGATTATTCTGAAATCCCAAATCACCCGACAGGATTAACTTCTCCCATGCATATTGCTGGTGAGTGGTTACTTTCAGATGATTGACCTTGCTGTAAGGCAGCTCAATATTCCTGCTGTTCCCATCATCTTCTACCCGCGACGCGTCGGGGACACCATGTGCACCCGGAAAGAAGCCTGTCTTCTGATAGACATTACTTACGGAATAGTCCGCTCTATATCCCTTTCGCTGATATTGGGCGAAAAGTCCGATGTTACGTTCTATTCCTGCCGTATTTTTCAGCTTACGCCCATAAACGGGCATCTTCTGAGTCAGGTAGACAATGGTATCCGCAGGAATACGATAATCACCGAAATGTTGTTCGGAATAACGGATTTGCGCATACCAGGCATTCTTTTTAAGACCCAGCATCAACGAACCCGCAAGCGTTCCGTTGACGGACTTCCCCAACAGAGTAACATCACCAAACAGCATATCCACAGAAGGAATCAAAGGAGGGGTTATATCAATCACCCCGCCCATAGCATCACTACCGTAAAGTAACGAGGAAGGACCTTTCAAGACATTGACCGCCCCAATATTAAAGGCGTCCAGTTCTAGCCCGTGATCGGCTCCCCACTGTTGCCCTTCCTGCTTGATTCCATTTTCCAGCACGGCGATCCGGTTGAATCCCATTCCCCTGATCATTGGTTTAGAGAAGCCGGAACCTATGTCCATGGCTTGTACTCCGGGAATGTTCTCCATTGCCTGCATGAAGTTTCCCGTAAAATGTTTGCGCAAAAATTCCTGTTCTACCACTTCAACCGTGAGTGCAGACTTTTTGGCTTGACGTTGCTGATACGACTCCGTCACAACAACATCAGGCAAAAGCATGCTCTTGATTGAATCGGACTTTTGTGCATGGACGGATAAGGTTACAAACAGCCCTATTACGCCCGAAATAATTCCGATACGCATCAATTACAATCTTTTATATAATGTGTAAAATGAATGTGAGGACAAGTTACCGCGCACTTGTCTTCTTTGAAAATCTGAATATGTAATTATGTAGCGGGAGGCGCGCGTAAATGATGCGAATAAGTTCGTTTGCAGACAACCTTATCCTGATAAATAATCGGCTCGTAAGGAACGAGCGTTAATGTGCAATGATATTCTACTGATTGAGGTTCTGTAAATAGGGAAAGAGAGTATTTACATATCGCACAATCCTCAGCATGACTCCGGGAATGGTCGGTATGAGAGCATGACGTTTCATCTTCACTTCCATGATAGTGAAAGGTTTTCACTACAAAGAAGGGAATGAATGTTATGAATAACATCCATGCTATGTATGCTCTTATTTTTCTCTTATGATACATTCTCCCCTATCGTTTTTTAACAGAATAGTGGGGCAAAGATAATTGTATGAGATAGAAGATGCAAATTATCTGACTTAATATGTGTTATTAAAAGAATCTGCAATAAACGAAACTTTAATTTTAATTCATTACATTTGCTTCATTGAATAGTAACAAACAAATCTGTTTATGGAAAGCGAAGGATCATCAAAAGATTATTTCCGGAAAAGTATGGCCGAACTCATAGCCATTCTTCCTCAGGAAGCCGGTAATACAAAGAATTGGGAAAAACTATTGGAGCCATTAGCCAATGCTACGGACTTCAATGTCGTTGACATACGTCACAATGATATCATTGATTGTCCAACATTATACATTGAATATAAAAAAGAAGTTTATCCGATAGATGTTGACTGGTATGAATACCATTTTGTGGAAGACACTATGGTCCAACAATTTTCTACAGAAAATATAGCTACGTTGCAACAGGCTACAAATGGAATAAAATTCTCAATGCTCTATACAACAGATGCACAAACATCCGTTCACCTGCTATTGAAAATTATATGCCTGCTCGTACCCAAACAAATCGGAATATTCAATTGCAACAGTTACTCCCTTTTGTCTCCTGTATGGGCAAAGTGTGCCGCTGCTACTACCACCCCTCCATCTCCAAACTGCCTGTACACTATTCATGCTGTTTACGAAGATAAAAATAAATGGTTACCTTTCAGTAAATCCAGCTATTGGCTACATACTCACGGACTCAACTGCTGCGGTATCCCGGAACTAGAACTGATAGGTGAAATTTCTAAAAAGAACTATGATTTTTATACCAACCTTTTAAGCCATTTAGTAAATTACGTGATTAGCGAAGGCTCTCTCCCTCCTACAAAAGAAAATCTGCACTTTGGATGGCTGGACAATCACCAGCCCATAATGATAACTTGGGTTTCTTGGGAAGAAGGTCTTAAAAGCTACAAGAAAAACATATTGGGTGGAGCAGAAGACAGGGATGAAGCACATAATCAAAATACAAGTATTATCTTTATCTATCATTCAGAGAAAGCCTATGAGAAACAAAAATACTCGCTTATCACGAGTATTAAAGAATCTGCGATGGAGAATCCCCTTTTGTTTTTCACAGACAAAGAAACAGAAAGATTAAATGCCATGGCTCATGAACAACTTTCTTATCTAATAGAAGGATTGCAAAAAGAAGGAAGTTCAGCCCTCGTAAAAATCAGTTTAACCGTTGACGAAGAATTTAAAGAAGAAGGCAATTCCAACCTGGAACATATTTGGTTTAAAGTCGAAAAAGTAACCGAAGACTCTATTACGGGAGTGCTTATTCAGGAACCATATTATATTAAAAATATGCACGAAGGCTCTGTCGGTACTTACCCCACCCGACTAATCACAGACTGGAAACTGTATACTGACGGACAAGTCGTTTCTCCTGATGACGTCTATCTGCTAAAACTACCATAAATAAGATTGTGACAGTATTTTTTGTAGTACTCTCTTATGAGTAATCATAAAGGCGAAAATACTTTCTTGTGGGTATTTTCGCCTCATTCATTATTATTCAATAGCAAAACGGGCCGTCATCTCGTATCGTAGTTTGATAACACGATATTGCTCGGTGGCAGCCGATCCCATACTGACATTACTTTGTGCCTGAAAAAGAGTATAAGGACTTACATAGCTCGAAGCAGGTTCGACGATACGAATGACCTCACCCAGTTTTTGTCCCATCGCTTCCACAAGATAAGAGGCCTTTTCACGAGCCGCTTTCAATGCTTCTATTTTACCTTGCTTCCGATAATTCGGCAAATCCTTGTGCTTCAACTCTCCAATACGCATAGACTCAATGCCTCTCGTATCAACTTTCTTAATGATAGTATTGATCTGTTCAAAATCTGTGAGCCGGATATCCAGTTGCTTACCTATCAGAAACTCTTTTCCTTTCTGACGCCAATAATCTCCTATTTCCTGTACACGAATAGCCTCATCCGAGATTCCGGCTCTACTCAAAACCCGCCGTAAATCCTTCTCAATCCATTCCAATGGAACCTTTGTTTTATAATCCTCCGGCTTGGATTTCGGAACGAACTCCTCTTGCCAATATTCTTTTATCTGAATCAAAAAATGAATTTCATCCGGAACAACTTCAATTTCAGAAGAACCGGTCACCTCAATATATCTTCCCGCACCCTCCTGAGCATCGGCAAAGACACTCCATACACATAAAGCAAAAACTAATAAAAATAACTTTCTCATACTTCTGAATTTATAATATTACTTAGTTTATGAACTCATCTATTCCTCATAAAACAAAAGTAGTAATAATAAATTAATCAATGCCCTATTTTGCAATAAAGCTATCAACAAAATCCATCATACCAAGCAAATATTCTTTGTCTATCAATATGATATCCCCATCCTTTACTTTATATTTCTGTGGTACTTTACCGGAAAGAAGCGAAATCGCTCCCTGTTCGAACAAGCGCTTTAACCGAGTACTGGAGAGAAGAAAATTCCTTTTTAATAAGGAGGACAGTTTCAGATTAAACTCAAACTCACATCTGACCTGAATCTTTATTGTCTCATCAGATACATGAGCTATATCTTCTTTTGAAAAATGCCCTGCAACCTCATACTCCACACTATCATAATCTGGTTTCAGATTATTCCTGCCGGCAAGTTCGGTTGAAAAAGCATATTTCCAGGCCGCTTTCCAATCATTCATGGAAAAGCTGTGAAACAGAGTTTTATCTATCAGATCCGGTTTGGTACGCGACAGCAAAGTAATATTGCACGTATGATCACATTTCACACATCTATATATCAGCCAGACATCAATGTTCTTCTTCTGCGCATTCATTCTAAATTTATCACTACAATAGAATCGGTCACTATCACAATGACTGCATTTCTTAATTAATAAAGGAGAGTTCTTTGCTTTTATCTCCCAGGTAAATGTTGCATCCATAAATATACAAATCTGTTATCTTTCTTTGTGAATCAATTATTTGTCTCCGCAAAGTTGGATATAAGCCATTTGTAAAATTCACAAGATGTCACAAGATACCATGAAATTTATCCGTCAAGTTCGTCCATCATCTTTTGTATTTTATCCTTCAACTTATCCAGAAATTGTGTTCGGCTCTTCTTCCGGTTTCTGATTTCCAGGAAGATACGATAAAAGTCGCCAATCTCAATATTGAAAAGAGCCTCACAACAGAAAGCAATGTCCTTCAGACTGGTATTTCCATTATTAAAGCATTTCCCTGCATACAGTGCATAAATAAATTCCACCAAAGCCACTTTACTATCCGTCCATTGCAGCAACTTACTGTCTACTATGGAGATGAATTTAAACTGTAATTTTTCCGATAGCGAATCTATTTCACCCGATATATATTCTATCAAATGCTGATTTGCCAGAATCATCGCGACACTTGAATCGTGCAAAGTGGTAAAAAAGGAATCCCTGTCCAGCAAATGATAATGAATGTCAGAAAGAATATCATAATTCGCACGGATAAAATATTGGTTGTCAAGTACAGTCTGACCGGCACGGTAATAATCATAAAAGCTATTATTCAAAAAAGACTTCTGTATATTCTCCAGTTCCATCTTCAAATATCTGCATTGGACTGACAGGGACTTGTCAGCACGATTCTTTTCAATCTGATATAAACGGACATAAAACATCAGCAGCCCGGAAATCTGCGGTTTCCAGACCTTAAAGAAAAGAATCTCTTCTTCAGGATTTTGAAATTGATATCCGATAACGGCCGTTTTCAGCAAAGCAAGCGAAACCTGTATGACATCGATGATCTTCTTTATCTTATCAAGAGTTTCAATCGGCTGTTGCTCTATCCTTTTTATTTCTTCTTCTATGTTCAGCTTAGTATTTCTTACGAAATTTTCCATTCATTCTCCATGTATCCGCAGCTTTCTGACCGTCAAAAGGAATCTGACTAAAAGCCTGAATACCCAATTGCATCCGTTGTAAAAACCGATACAGTGAATAATAAAATTGATAAAATGAAAAACCGGTTCAAGTAGAACTACTCAAACAAAAGAAATTAGCCTGTGGTTTATGAGGCTAATATTAAGCTATAACAAATTTAAGAATTGTGCCCAAAATAGCTGCTTTTAGAATTTAGATGCAAATATAACCGTTTTTTTTGATTATGTGAAGTTTATATGAAATTTTGAAAACAGCCTGTTGGAAGCTACAGAAAAATTGTATCTTTGCCTTCGGTTCTTCATAGACACAGTGATGAAACCGTTCTTTTTAATCATATAAATAACAAAAAGACTATGATCAGATTAAATGTTTTTGTTCGTGTAAACGAAACAAACCGCGAAAAAGCGATTGAAGCAGCAAAAGAACTGACAGCTTGTTCTTTGAAAGAAGAAGGATGTATTGCTTATGATACTTTTGAAAGTAGTACCCGCCGTGATGTTTTCATGATTTGCGAAACATGGCAGAATGCCGAAGTATTGGCAGCTCATGAGAAATCCGCTCATTTTGCCCAATACGTAGGTATCATTCAGGAATTAGCTGAAATGAAGCTGGAAAAGTTTGAATTCTAAATGAGTTTCAGGCTGACGAAATAAATCATTCAGTCCAAACATAAAAGAGAAGAACAATCCGTCTGTAAGAGGATCTGTTTTTCTCTTTTTTCTCATACAAGTGTACCGATACTCATCAAGTCCGGTATTTCACAATCACTCTACAACAAGATTAATTAAGCTTTTTATGAATAAAAGTACCTTCAATCCAGTAAGTCGCGTGATTGGCTGTGAATTTCAGCAATACATACCCCGGATCTGTAGGACCACCGAGAAAATGTTCGATAAACCAGTCCTGCCAGAGTTCCTTCTTTAACTTCTCGTCCGTTACGACTTCCACCTCTCCCATCAATGCCACACTGTCCCCCTTTTCCTGAAAGCATAATCCGGCTTTCGGATTTGACAAGAAATCAATCGTCTTTAATGAATTTGCTCCGGTAGACATCCAGATAGCAGAAATCCCTTCCGCTGCGATTTTACTCATTGGTACAGGACGCGGATAACCTTCTTTATTCACAGAAGACAGCACTACAATTTCACATTTCTGCAATAATTCCGCAGCTTTCTCTTTCATCGTTTTTGTTGACATACTCTTATTGTATTTATATTATTTCGCTACAAAGATAAGAGTACATGAGACCGTTCTGTTGTAAAAAATCGACTTTCACTCATTGGGATCTACGGCTCGATATATGTCAGCGTTCTATCTTCCGGAACCGTAAGCGAGAGAAACGATGAAGGTGTATTGCCCGACAATGACTTGATCTCTTTTGAGAAATGCGCCAAATCATAATACCCGGCATCAATAGCAGTAGTCAGTAAATTGACTGATGTCGTATTCCTCAGTAATTCCACTGCATTTCTGAACTTAACAATGCGGCTATATTCTTTAGGGGTAAACCCGGTGTAGTACTTAAATTTCCGTTCAAAATGACGTTGGCACAAGCATACCTCATTCATCAGACTGCGAACCGTACGTTTTCCACCGGATTGATTGATCATATCCACCGCTACAGCAACCTGAGAGTCAACAGGCTGGTAATTATGTGCAAGATACGTCAAGAGATATTCTTCAACGACCTGAATCCTGCCTTGCACGTGGTTTTGCTCACACAACCTTTCAATAAAGGTAATATCGAAAACTGCCTGCATCTCATTCGTACTGATTCTGTGGTTCGCAAATTCATGCAAAGGTAACTTTGTAAAACAGGATAATCCGCAAGGCAGAAAACGGACACCGAACTGATGTACAGATTCGGCATAAGTAACAAGTTCCGAATACTTCGTCATCGGACCTACAAAGTAAGCACTATAAGGCTGCATGACCAGCGTTTCTTCTTTGACCGTACTCACCACATCTCCCAACGTAAAAATAAAATCGGTACAACCATCCGGCAAAATATGGATACGCATACCATATTCCGGTTTTCCCTTAAATTCCCAATAATTATCGATATAGGGAGCAAGTAAGTAAGAGGGCTGATATTCTGTGTACATCGGTATATTTTATACGCAAATATAAAGAGAATAAATGCTAATTTGTATATTTACAATTAAAAACATCGGAAATAATGGAAAACTTCGCAGCTATCAACTTTGAAACGGCCAACGGTAAACTTACCAGTGTATATAGCATTGGGGTAGTCATTGTCAGAGGAGGGAAAATTGTAGATAAGATATACCGAATGATTCGTCCGGCTCCCAATTATTATATTCAGTGGATGACAAAAATCCATGGATTGACATATAAAAAAGATTCGATGGAAACAGAGTTTTCAATCTATTAAAACATACCCAAATAGATATAGAGCATGTTGTGATTTACTTTCAAAATTAGTATCTTTTCTCTAAGAAAACGAATTTAAGTCAAGATCACGCCTGTCTTTATGCCTCCCGCTTGTCTTTTCTTCTTCTTTGAGGCACATGGAGTTTCTTGGGCACCTTTAGCAGGGTAGTCTTGTTGCTTTTTATTCTTCGTTTTCCTCTTCGGGCTCTCACGTCCCAGCACTGGCATCCTAAGCCGCAAAGCATCAGTCTATTTACAAGACGGTGTCAAAAAACTACCACAAAGATACTGGCCTTACAATAAGCGGTATATTATGAGTAGCCTATTGTATCAGGCTTCTTATAATCGATATAAGGCTTGCTTTCTGATAATACATACCAAATAGCCATTTACATTTTTCTAGCGACAGCCACTTTGACTTTCATAGCATTTTTCTTTCTGATAACAGTTTGTGTATAACTAAATTTCGAGAAGAAACAGTTCTGGGTTTTGCTGCACCCCATGCACATTCAATCATTATCTTTCGAATATATTTATTACCATGCGGATTCTACGCGATTTGATTTCTCCTACACTCTCTTCATTTCGAGGTTTGAAGCCGCACCATGACACTAGGGATGATGCGGTAAACATTTTCATGTCCGCTCCTATTTCTGCTAATATGGAGGCGGCGGAACGTTCCTTGACTCCCGGGATAGTCTGGAGATTTTCAAACTCTTTGGGAAATTCATTCTGGCACATTTGAGTCAGCTTCTCTTGCTTATGCCTCTGAAAAAGATCTATTTCTTCCAGATACTGACCAATTAAATCAATGTCAACTTCCGATATGGCGCACGTCAATTAGTTGATAATAACATCTTTACCCACACGGTTTACTGTGCGCCCATGAATAACACAGGAAAGATAATTGGCATCGTTGATAGCTTCTGAAATAAGACGGACTACTTCTTTGTAGTTTTGCTATCGGTCGAGGAAACATAGTTACTTATGCGAATGTTACAATATTGAAGAACAGCGACCAATTTAGTAAGCTTGTAAACGATTTCTTTATTTAAGTAAAATATACGACGGTTATATTGCCGCATACGCTGAACAATAGTGCCGGAAACAAAACTTCCACGGATCAAATCCTTCATGGTACATTCCGCAATCCAAGCCGCATCACGGACATCACTCTTCCTACCAGGCAACTACTTGATGAAATAAGAGTTCACTAACTTGATGTAACTCTTCCAACTCAGGCGTCAAAACACCATATTTGAATTCTAGTTTGTCGCCATTATCATTCAAGATACAGGCAAATACACTATCTTTGTGAACGTCAAGACCACATACTATTCTCATTGGAGATAACATTTTTGAGACTATGAGCTCGTCAAACATTTATTTTGAGGCTCGTCCATCGATACCTCTCACGCCATAAAGATAGGGGTGGGCTTGACTTTTTCTTATTACACTGGCATATAAATCGCAATTTATATCTAAATTTGAGCCATTGAATACAGCTGATTCCGTATTTCTCGCACGCTTTCGCTAGTTGTGATTTGCTTTCAAATTAGTATCTTTGAGCCATTGAATACAGCTTGAGCTTAGATTGAAAGAAGCCGAAATAAGTTGTGATTTGCTTTCAAATTAGTATCTTTGAGCCATTGAATACAGCTCCTGTTTTATTAAAAGCATCCCTATTCTCGTTGTGATTTGCTTTCAAATTAGTATCTTTGAGCCATTGAATACAGCCTTGCAAGTTTACCCCGAAGCTCATCAACGTTGTGATTTGCTTTCAAATTAGTATCTTTGAGCCATTGAATACAGCTTACAGCTCCCAGTAAGTACATGATGCCATGTTGTGATTTGCTTTCAAATTAGTATCTTTGAGCCATTGAATACAGCATAACAAAGTACCGCAATACATAGTTGTTTGTTGTGATTTGCTTTCAAATTAGTATCTTTGAGCCATTGAATACAGCCTGAACAGAAGATATGACGTAAAGAGCAAGTTGTGATTTGCTTTCAAATTAGTATCTTTGAGCCATTGAATACAGCGTATAGTACTGTGCAGTAAGGGTCTAGGAGTTGTGATTTGCTTTCAAATTAGTATCTTTGAGCCATTGAATACAGCTGACGGAAGCCAAGACAATGAGATAATCACGTTGTGATTTGCTTTCAAATTAGTATCTTTGAGCCATTGAATACAGCGGGTGAACGAATACAAACTATCAGAATACCGTTGTGATTTGCTTTCAAATTAGTATCTTTGAGCCATTGAATACAGCACGAACACTACATGCGAAAAGGGCGGTAGTGTTGTGATTTGCTTTCAAATTAGTATCTTTGAGCCATTGAATACAGCACGTCAACTACAACACCGCAAGAAAGATCCGTTGTGATTTGCTTTCAAATTAGTATCTTTGAGCCATTGAATACAGCGATGCAGAAGGTCTACCGCAGGTCGACAGGTTGTGATTTGCTTTCAAATTAGTATCTTTGAGCCATTGAATACAGCCTTCAGCAAACTTGGAGAACAGGCTTGTAGTTGTGATTTGCTTTCAAATTAGTATCTTTGAGCCATTGAATACAGCTGCAGTTTATCAATGCACGGCTGGAAATTGTTGTGATTTGCTTTCAAATTAGTATCTTTGAGCCATTGAATACAGCAGAATCTACATATCTAACTGTAGCACAACATACTAAAGCCTAATATAGGAAATAAAAAAGAAGCTGTATTTAACAAAAAATCCCGTTTTTTCTACGGGATTTTTTATTTTAAAATAGTTCTAACTGTTGTCCTGGCGTATTCACCATCTGTATCTTTTTCCCATAAAAAAGTTCAATATCCCCAAATTGTTTATCAGTTATGCACATAATTCCAATCTGCCCATATTCAGGAAGAAAGGATTTAACCCTTTTTATATGTACTGCTGCATTTTCACTACTAGCACAATGTCGTACATAAATAGAAAATTGAAACATAGTAAAGCCGTCTTTCTGTAAATTCTTTCTAAAATCAGCATAGGCTCTTTTATCTTTCTTCGTCTCCGTTGGTAAATCAAAAAGAACAAGTACCCACATAATACGATATTCACTAAAACGATCCATTAACGTTCGGGATAACTTATACGACGTAATTCTCCATCAAAACACTTATACAATGATGCAGTTGTTTGTCCAACAGCAACCATCAAAGGACTACGCTTTCCACCTATTTTCACTTCCAATGTAGGGATAGTCAATAAACAAGCTTTTATTTCTTTAGTTAATTCCAAATTACTCCCATGCAACTGAACCAACCCAAAAACCAACTCATCCACATAAGGACGATAAGGTTCCATTATATCGTCAGCCAAACAATAGGCATTGTAACGATTATGATGATGAATACCCAAAGTTGGAAGTAATCCGCTTGTCACTAATCCACGGGCTACAATTGCACGAAGTATAGCATATCCATAATTTAGTAGATTATTGGGAGAAATGCCTTCGCGTTCACGAGTGAACCCCTTAACATTAGCAAATAGTCCCTTCCAATAATAGGCAGCAGCACGTGCTTCTAAATTATCAGGATCACCACTTTTCACATCATTCGCCCAAATACGCATACACTTCACTTCTTCCGCAGTACACTTCTCCAAAACAGAGGCTTGATTATCTATTTTCGACTTAATAGTTTGCTGCCAAAGCTGTTTTTTCAATGGTACTGAAGCATCCAACTGTTGACGAAAGCGTTCATTTTGAGTTGTATTTCCATATAAAGGAAGCATCAATCCCACGGGCATGCTTTTGCTATCACAGGTTATAACAGCACTATTGTTCTCAAGCAATGCTTCAAGTACTCCTGATGTAATAGTAATCTGTTTATTATCTAAAACCACTATTCCTATATCTTCAACAGGTTTTGTTATTTCAGATTGTTGCTTAAAATTCTCTGGCAATATATCATTTTTCTCTATTTCCGGTAATTTTATTACTAACTGCGCATTCCTCAATGACAGATAAACCGGATTTCCAAAATAAAGAGTTTTTTTTATCATTGTATTAGTTTTAAGGTGTTAAATAGTATAATAATTATAACGTATCCTATATCTTCATTTTTTTTCGCTCTTTTTTTAATTTTCAATAAAATGAATTTCTACCTAAAACAAATGCTACTTTATACAAACCTTCTTTTTGAACTGTTGCAAATTTTGCAACAGTTGAATCTATCTGTAGTTCACCACAATCAAATATATTTTTAATATGAAGCGATATTGTTGACTTATTACGTTGAAATAGCTCTGCCACCTGATCTAGCAACCATACTATATCATTATATACAGTCACTTCTATTTTAGAAACTCCATCTATTGTTTGATATAAAAGTATCTCACCTTTCTTGTTTTCTTCCATTGAATATAAGCTTACTATTTAGATCATTTCAAAATTAAGAACTAACACTATTCAGATTTACCTAATTTGACAATATTTCCCAACCTATCAACTTTAACAGGAATACAAATCTCCTTAATCATCTCATTGGAGATTGCCCTTTCCATTTTATTAAGAGGTGAAAATTCGTATTTATCAACAATTATATTAGCTATATTATGCTTTATAAAAAAACATTGACTTCCAGAAGAAGAGACCATTTTATAAATCCTACTTTTATCTATCGGTTGAGTAATATGACCATTCACGATATCTTCAGAAGTAGGAAGATAAACTAAATCATTAGGTGATAAGACAAAAGAGGGGACATTTCCTTTCTCATCTTCTGGAGCTGTAGATAATCCTCTTTTCTGTCTTTCAATAGCAATATTCAAAGGTATTGTTGCATAATTTCTTTTACGTACAATAGAATTCGTTTTTTCATCCGGATATTCAGTTTCATACACAGCAAAGAATAAATTTGTCCCTTTTGCTGCTTCCACAAATTTAGAAGATTTGTTGCCTCGCTGTCCTACCTCAAACTTATCAGCCTTTTCATAAACGCGAACTTTAGCTATGGGATGATGACCTTTACCTTTATTCAGTTGAATAATATTGCGATTCATTTCGTCAATGCCATCTGGTGAAAAAGCTCGCTCCGGATCATTTTCTTTTAATTCTAAATGACGAAGTAATATTTGCTGGATTCCAGTATCTGTGATGCAACTTTCTATTTTCTTTTTATCAAAACTTGCATCCAAAGGTTTGCGAGTTGCAAAATACCGGTCCTTAGTTTCTTTTGTAAAATAGTATATATTCATCTTAGACAAAGATATATCACTCCATATATCTTTATGCTCCTCAAAGTATTTTTTTATTTTCTTTATATCAAAATTCTGTTGAAGTAAAGATAACAATTGTCTTTTTAAGTCCTTTTCCACAATAAACTGTGGATTCTTAAGCGCCTCATTTAAAGATACCGATTTCACTTTACGCAAATTCACCTCTCCAAATACAGTGTCTTTATGCATTGGTTTACGAATAGCCCAACTATCACCTTTTACTTGTTTTACTAGAACTTTCTTTCCGTTCTCATAATGCCAATAATAATTACTCGTTTTATTTATAACACGTAGATTTTGTTTAAAACTAACAATTATATTTTCCAATGCAACATATACATCCTGTGTAAATGTATCCCATGGCTTTTTAACCCTCCATTGATAATTTCCTTTATCATCTGTCCTCACCTTATCACATAGAATAGCTTGTAAGTCATGACGGCTTATCTTAGCCTTTCTACTTGCAGATTCATTATTCAAATAATTAACAATATTACGATTAGCACATGCAATCACAATAGCATCCATCGCATGATGTCGATGATCTATTCTTTTTTTATTAAATCCTTTTTGTAATTCAAGCGGCATCGCAGGAATCTCATTACCGGCAGCATTTTTCGCTGTAAAATTAGTCGAATTTGTCAACTCATTCAAACGCAGGAAACGAGGTAACACTATTTTATTCCAAACATCATTTATTCCCCAATCTTTCTTTAAGCGATCAGTTACACCTCCTGTACAAACAATAACATTCTTCGAAACAGCTTCCTGCTCCGCCTTTTCACGAACAACATTGGATAATAATGTCTTAACAACTTTACTAATATAACGACTGTCGTTCAATTGACGTTCTATAAATTGCTCCGGTATTTCATCCATCAATAGTTTTTTCATTTTCCCACGATTTCGCGAATAATTATCCTTCACAAATTGTTCATATACACTAACTGAAAATATTTCTACTATCTTACCAAATCCCAATTCTACTTTTTCCCCATGATGTTTCTTTATAAACTCATAACCCAACGCATTGTCTTTAAGTTTATTTACCTCCGCTTCACAAATTACCTTATTACTAAAAGAATCGTCGAAATATCGCGATTGTGGAATAACGTGCTCAATCTCGTAAGCTGATGTAAACAATTTACTGAGAGGAATCATTTCACCAGTATAAGGCGAACGATATTTTTGCTCAAGCCATAGTTTATAGCGAAGAATTTCACTTGTTGTAGGACGCTTCTTTGCATCATTCTCATTGAACTTTTTCAATATTCCCGCTATATCGCCAGGTACTTCCGCTACACTGTTTAATACTCCATCCTCATAAATACGTAAAATATCCTGCTGGCTCAACGAATAAGGGCGTACATTTTCTATCTCAAACTCAGAATTCACAAACTCTGTAAGCAAAGCTTTCACTCGTAAATTTGCATTCTCATTTTCGATTATCTGTGATGTAATTCTCTTTCTTTTATCAGCAGGGTTCTTCATTTCACGGCCTAATTCCACGTGAATTTCGTCAATACAACCTACCTGTTTCCAGATGTCACGCACAGTACGCAATGTTTCTGTGATCACCTGCTCTACTATCGGATTTCTTAGTGAATGCTGTTTAAAATTCCGTATATATTCATCTATTTCTTCTGGAGATTTCCATTCAGTTATTTCTCTAGTTTCCGAATGACGGTCGTATACAACATAGCATGCCAACCAATCCGGTAATGCACGGAAATGCCTGATATCATTCAATCGGATAGTTTTCTCCCTTACTCTATCTCTAATTTTCTCATCATATTCACCCGTTACAATCTTATCTATGCGCTCTCTTGTATTCACATCAATAGCATCTTCACTCCAATATTTTCCCATTCGCATTAAAGAAAGTAATTTCTTTATCGCTTTAGCAGAATAAGAACCATACTCTTTTTTAAAAGGAGGAATATTGCTAAATACCTTCACAAAAGAATCACTTAAATGATACTTGGAAGCAAAGGTTCTTAAAGCTTTCGTAATTTCTTGTCTGTCTTCTACAGAATACAAAATATGCCATAGCGCTTCTTCCATTTCCTTAGTTAGAATATCTTCTGAAATACCTGCTTTTGCAAAATAAGTCAAAATCATTGCATGTGTTTCATTACAAGGATATGATTTATCTTCCACATAATTCCACCGATAATTATCTATATCTCCCTTTAGACCAAACGGACGATATTTCAAAAATTCTTTTTGATCTATAATCTTCTTCTTATTCAGCCATTCAAAAAGAGCCACATAATCATTCTCACATGTTAAAAATTTATCAGTAACATCTACATCTGTGACTAATTTCTGAACAGAAGTTGATTGTGAAGAAAATAAATCTAACTGTTTATCAACAACTTCAACAACACTTTCTCTTTGATAAATTCTAATACTAGATATAAATTTCCATAAACGAAACTCTTGAAACAACGGATGTGATTTAGCAATACATTTAATAGGTGAATATTTTATCTCTCCCGTCTCCTTATCTATATATATATTTCTTTCATATGGACAGTTATCAATTAAAGACTTTTTACTCTTAAGTGGACGCTGATAGAATAATATATCATTCATAAACAAATAAACAAAGTCTCGGTCAGTAATCGCGTTCCGATGGGTATCATTATTAGAATACAATTCGTTCAAGCACTCAATATATAAATCCTTATCCTGCAATTCCGAATGAAATTCGGTTTGTTTTTCCAATATTTGCTTAAGTTCTGCTTTATAGTATTTCCGTTCAATTGTACGCACTAATTTTCCACGTACTTTCTGCGTCGGATTTTGCAAAATCGAATCATATATATAAGTACCAACTGTTTTATTAGATTCATCCAAATCTTTTTGGGTTTTCATCTTTATAAGTTTCCACTCGGATTCCCATTCTGCGTCTGTTGGAATTTTAAATCGACACGACAAGCTCCCAGATTCCTCATATTTATCATTCCCATCTTTATCAATATCTACAGTAACGATAATATTTTTTTCTTGCCCTATCCAGTCTGGAATTTCTTTTTTAAAGATTTTACCTTTATCTCCATTTTGTAGCTCAACAATAAGTATTCTTTGCCCTTTATAAGTCTGATTAGTATCAATTATATTTTTAATAATTTGCTTATCAAAGTACTGCCGTGTCTTGGCAGTTTTCATAGATTCATCGTCATCTTCACCACGTAATTGATAGTATCCACGCTTTTGATTAAAGTTTAAAAGAATCCAAGCTAATTCTTCTTTAGATATTTTCTTTTCTAATGCCTTTTTACGAAGATAATAAATCACCCAATCATAAGGTACTTTCTTATTATCTGCGACTAATTCGGGCTGATTTTTCCTAAAGTCTTCCAGCATTTCATTAAATGATTCTATAAAAATAAACTCTAATTCTCCTTCTAGATTTTTACACCAAGCTATTTTAGGTTCCATATCAGCTGAAAAGTTACCATATCGATCTATGTCTTGCGCATAATGAAAGGGTAAGAAGCCTAACAAATTCAGAATTCTATGTAATCTTGCTCGACGAAGCAAATATCGTTCTCGTAAATGACGCATTCCACGAATTCTTGTTCGCTCTGCCGTTTGAGAAATTGAATTACCTCTATCAAAATCACCTAATATAGCTGCATCCATCGGAATAATTCTACTGCCAGCTGCTTCTATATATTTTAAAGAGTTATCATCTGCAGCATTTAACACAGCCCAACCTATACTATTGGTTCCCAAATCTAATCCTAATATTTTTTTCATCGTATTATTATTTTTCCCAAAGCTACTATTTTTTTTGTATAAAACTATTGGTTTTCTAAATATATTTAGTTAGTTTTGCAAAACTAATTTGAAGCAAATCGCAATAAGGATTATTCCGTTGTGAAAACATTTAGGGCGGGGAAACTCGTCCTTTTTTATCGTTAATAATGAAAAACTTCGCAGCTATCGACTTTGAAACAGCCAACGATAAACGCACCAGTGTATGTAGTGTAGGAATTGTTATTGTAAGGAATGGAAAAATTATAAACAAAATCTATCGTCTGATCCGTCCCCGCCCCAATTACTATACTCAATGGACCACAGCTGTTCATGGACTGACTTACAGTGATACAGAAGAAGCGGAAGACTTTCCGGAAGTATGGGCTGAAATTAAGCCGCTCATAGACGGTTTGCCACTTGTTGCCCACAACAGTCCTTTTGATGAAGGCTGCCTCAAAGCAGTTCATGAGTTATACGAGATGACTTATCCCAATTATAAGTTTTACTGTACCTGCCGTACTTCACGAAAAGTATTTGGGAAAGAACTTCCCAATCATCAGTTGCACACGGTAGCAGCACGGTGCAGATATGATTTGACCAATCACCACCACGCCCTGGCTGATGCCGAAGCTTGTGCACAGATAGCGCTTCTTATCATTCCCGAACCGAAAAAGGTTAAAGTTGACCTGCACACCGGAAACCTGTTTTAATCTATAAATGATATCAGGTAAACAAAATAAAAGACACTACAGCCCTTATTACAATCAATAACAGCCGCAGTGCCTTTATAATACAGTGCTAATTATAAATCCTGATTAAAGTATAGACTTGGCTATACCCATTTCCAAACCACGAAGTTCCGCCAGTCCACGAAGACGACCTAAGCAGGAATATCCCGGATTCGTTTTCTTCTTCAAATCGTCGATCATCTGATGGCCATGGTCAGGACGCATAGCAATAGAACATTTACGACGTTGTTGCAGAAGAATCAAACTCTTCATCACATTGTACATATCCACATTTCCTTCCAGATGGTTTGCTTCGTAGAAGTTGCCTTCTTCGTCACGCTGCGTGCTACGTAAGTGTACAAAATTCACACGGTCGCCAAAACGCTCCATCATACCTGCAAGGTCATTGTCAGCACGTACACCGAAAGAACCGGTACACAAGCAGAGGCCGTTAGACTCGTTAGGAACGGCTTCAATCAGTTTTCTAAAGTCTTCTTCCGTACTCAAGATACGCGGTAAGCCTAAGATTGTATAAGGAGGATCGTCCGGATGAATCACCAGCTTCACCCCTACTTCATCAGCTACAGGAGCTATCTCTTTCAAGAAGAAAATCAGATTCGCACGAAGTTTCTCTGCATCAATATCGTTATAGCGGTCTAGTGCTTCCTGGAACTGCGCTACAGTGAAACTTTCTTCTGATCCCGGAAGTCCGGCAATCATATTACGAACCAACAAATTCTTATCGTCTTCACTCATTTGTTCGAAACGAGCTTTTGCTTTAGCTATCTCTTCCGGAGTATAGTCTTTTTCCGCATTCGGACGTTTCAGGATGAAAAGATCGAAAGCAACGAAAGCCGCTTTTTCAAAACGAAGAGCTTTAGAGCCATCAGGCATTGTATAGGCAAGGTCTGTACGGGTCCAGTCCAATACAGGCATAAAGTTGTAAGTAACTACCATTACACCACATTTAGCCAGATTGCGGATACTTTCCTTATAATTTTCGATATATCTCATGAAATCACCGGTCTGTGTTTTAATATGTTCGTGTACAGGTACACTTTCTACCACCGACCAGGTCAATCCCACTTCTTCAATCATTTGCTTACGCTTCATGATTTCTTCTACTGTCCACACTTCGCCATTCGGAATATGATGAAGAGCGTTTACTATACCGGTAGCGCCTGCCTGTTTGATATCCCACAAGCTTACAGGGTCATTCGGACCATACCAGCGCCAAGTTTGTTCACATAAATACATAATGATAAGTATTAAGTATTAGATAGAAAATGCATCGAAACCGCCATCAATAACAGCTACTGTGCCTGTTACGAAGTTAGAAGCATCACTGATCAGGTAATGGATAGTTCCATAAAGATCTTCCGGTTCGCCGAAACGGTTAAATGGAGTATGAGCCAGAATTGTCTTAGAACGATCGGTCAGAGAGCCATCCGGATTCGTCAATAAAGTACGGTTCTGGTCAGTCAGGAAGAATCCCGGAGCAATGGCATTTACGCGCAGACCATTTCCGAATTTCAAAGCCAGTTCACCGGCCATATATTTAGTAAAGTTAGCGATAGCAGCTTTTGCAGCACCGTAGCCCACTACACGGGTCAACGGACGAAGAGCAGATTCTGAACAGAAGTTTACGATAGAACCTTTCTTTTGCTCTACCATGATTTCAGCAAATACCATTGTAGGCAATACTGTACCAAACAGGTTCAGGTCTACCACCTTTTTAAAGGCATCGATCTGTAAGTCAAAGAAAGTTTTGTCCGGAGCGATGGTTGCACCTGCCATATTACCTCCGGCGGCGTTCAGCAATACATCGATACGTCCATAGTCTTTCATTATTTCCACTTTATTGCCTTCCAGCACTTCTTTGTCCATCACGTCAGTGTACAGGAACATCGCTTCATTGCCTTCTGCCTTGATACTTTCTACCAATGCTTTACCAGCCTCTTCGCTTCTATCGAGCACAACAACTTTCGCGCCTTCTTTTGCAAGATATGCAGCAATACCTTTACCCAAGATTCCGGCTCCACCGGTGATAACAACGACTTTGTCTTTTACGTTAAATAATTCGTTCATGGTTCTTTTTTATTTATATGGTTTATAATTTATTGTTCAGATAATATTTCAGATTCTCTTTCAAAAGAATATCAATCGGCATCAGGTTCACTTTTTCGGGATTCTGCTTAAATAACAGATGATTGCACAATGACTTGATGCCATCATATCCTTGTCGTTCGGGGCGTTGTGCTACTAATGCGGTAATGACGCCTTCGGAAAGCAGTTGTGTGTTCCTTTCGATCAGGTCGTAGCCGACCAGCTTAACAGACTTCATCCCCCGTGCCTTCAGATAATTTCCCAAGATATAACAGGTTGAATTGAAAATAATACCACCTTTTATAGAAGGGTTAGCTTCAAAAAGCTCGTCAAGTTTAATGAAGTTATATACAGAATCATTGATTTTCAACTCTACTTCGTGTAACTTCCCACCAAATCCTATTTCTTTCAGATAATGACAGAAACCTTCACGCCTGTTTTTTCCTTGATTGGAATCATTCTTTCCGCTATGGATAATTCGTGCCATCAGAATGTCAGAAGAGGAAGAGAGTCTGTCCGTCAATAATCTGGCCGCAATCACTCCGGCATCATAAGATTCCGTTCCAAAATATGCAAGCTGATGTTGCCCCTTAATATTAGAGTCAACATACACATAGGGGATCTCATTATTATCGAGCTCCTGAGAAAGACGAATTACAGAATCGGCAAACAGCGTAGCAATCAATACTCCATCCACTTTTCCGTCCAGCAGATTACGGACAGTATCATCAAAAGCTTTATTATTATATTGATCGAAAAAAAGCTTGGTTACAGTTATATTATACGACTCCATCTCCGAAGCCGCTTTATCAATTCCTTCGGAAATAGCCTCCCAATATTCACCGTGAGCGAACGAAGGAATGATAGCAACAAAATGGTATTGTTTTTTAGATGCCAACGAACGTGCCATCAAGTTCGGCTGATAATGAACCATTTCCAGAATGGCCTGCACTTTCTTCTTGTTTTCTTCCGATACCCGTCCACGATTATGAATTACCCTGTCTACTGTACCGACAGAGACTCCCGCCATCTTGGCGATGTCCACAATACGAATATTTGAGAATTCTTTATCCATTTACTGATAAGTATCTTATTTTTCAACGACAAAAGTAAAATGAATTATTGAATTAAGCAAAAGTGTGTGCGCACACACATTATAACACACTATTAATATCACACTATAAATCAACGATTTAAAGCAATACCACAAAGTGCACACATGTTGTTAAACATAAGATATTAAGCAGAAAAGCTATAAAACATCTATTAGAAAAGTAATAAGTATCATGCAAGAAGAGCTTTTTATCTACAGAAGGAATGGAAAAGAGGTATATGAGAAGCAAAATGTGTACGGGCACACATCACTCTTAATAAGTGAAAAAAGACCTTTAATAATAGGAAGAGCAGAACAAATCGAAAGTGGTAACCGGTTCTATTAAAATCGATTACCACTTTCAAGGGCTATTATTTTTCCCATTTGTCTTTTGCCTTTCCAACTACCTTGTCAGCTTCTTCAGCTACTTTATCTGCAACTTTAGCTCCTGTTTCAACAGCTTTCAGGCCCAGATTCATTGCTTTTCTTTCTGCTTCGGCTGCTGCTATTTCAGCGTCACGACCGATACGGTGAATAGCGTTATAAATATCACTTTCCAACTGTTTAGCTTTAGCTGTACGTGAAAGACGATAAGCTACTGCACCAAGAATTGAACCAATTCCAAGTCCAATCCAGAAATTTCCATGTCTACATTCCATAATTAAGTTCTGTTTTTAGATTAAAAATAAATTATATAAAATTATTATTTAGATTTCGAGAATAAAGAAGCAATCCATAATACCAGAATAGCTCCCACAGTAGAAGTAATCAAACTCCCGATCAACCCCGAAGCTGCCAGTCCGAAAAGGGCAAATACCCAACCACCCAGCACTCCTCCGAGAATACCAAGTAACAAATTTATAATAAGGCCAAAACCTCCGCCGCGCATTATTTTACCTGCGAGGAACCCAGCCACAATACCAATAATAATATACCAAATAAAGCCCATTTTATCCTCCTTTTTTATTTAACAACAGTAGGTGTAGAGAATAGTTCGGTAGGGCAAAAATGAATTAACTACAATTTACAATCCTTAGTTTTAAGACTTTATTCAAAGGAACTTTTACGACCGAAGTTCCCCTTCTATCCAGACAGGAACTTGTTTCTTAGATCGTTCTCTTTTCTATAAAGGGGCTTTCATACGTTATTCCGCTGAACAGTATCTTCGATTCTTTTTTTATACTTATTCTTTTTCGTTCCACCTAGGTTATCTTTTAGTTCCACCTAGCTTTCCGTTTCGTTCCACCTAGGTGGAACTAAAAGATAACCCACGTAGAACGAAACAAGAATAACATAGCGAGACAGTAATTGATTAAAGGCAGGAGGTTATTTATGGCATAACACAGATATGAACAGTTATAAGGTTGCTAAAGAAATAATCTGAGCAACAGTCCGGCTAATATTATTCTTAGCGGTTTCCGGTTTCATCGCTACTTCCAAAGACATAGGCGAAGGAACAATGGAAAAGATACCTCGAAAACCGGCCTTATTCAAAACTTCCGTATCTGCTATGCTACCTGCTACAACAATGACCGGTATGCCTTGTTTGTTCGCTTCTTCTAATATTCCGAACGGAACTTTTCCCATCACAGATTGGCGGTCTACCCTTCCCTCTCCGGTTATTATCAGATCGGCATCTTTTATTTTCTCATCAAACTTCAATGTCCGGAGCAATAATTCGATTCCCGGCTTCAACTCGGCATTCAGAAAAGCCAGAAATGCTCCTCCCAAACCACCGGCAGCTCCCGCTCCGGCAACCTCTGTAATTTCTCTTCCGGTAGTTGAATGAATCAATCGGGAAAACCTTTTCATACCTGCATTCAGTTTTTCAATCATAGCATCGTCAGCTCCTTTTTGACGGGCAAAAACGTATGCGGCACCTTCCGGACCACTAAAGGGATTTCGCACATCACATGCTATCGTAAAACGGGCATCTTTCAATGCCGGATGGACAGAAGAAAAATCAATAGCGACAATCTGATCCAAGATTTGACCTCCCTTCCCCAAAATTTCTCCATCCTGATCGTAAAAACGGAAACCTAATGCCTGTAACATGCCCAGTCCGGCATCGTTTGTCGCACTCCCTCCGATACCAATTATAAATTCCCGGTATCCATGTTCAATGGCGTGCAATATCAATTCACCGGTTCCATAAGTAGTAGTCAGCATCGGATTCCGTTCCGTTGCCGATAATAATGGCAGCCCGTTCACTGCAGCCATTTCGATAAAGGCAATACGCTTATCGCCCGAAACTCCATAACCTGTTTCTATCGGACGCATCAAAGGATCACTGGCAATTACCTTTTGATATGCACCTTCGGTTGCTTCCACCAAAACATCGAGCATCCCTTCACCTCCGTCGGCTATCGGAAAACAAACGACCTCACAGTCCGGACAAACTTGTTTTACGCCTTCTTCGGCAGCCTTTTCTGCCTCTGTGGAGGAAAGACAACCTTTGAAAGAATCCATCGCTACTACCACTTTCTTCATATCGTACAGAATTAATCGTAGCAAATATATTGAGAAACGGGAAGTTTACGTACCTTTGCAGGCAATTTTTTCAGGAACACTTCAATAGAAATAGGTATTATGGTACAGAATCAAGAACAGCCTGTAGGGAAAATTACATTCTCTATCTTAATTGCATTAAGTCTTTCACACTGCCTCAACGACCTTTTGCAGTCTGTAGTTTCGGCAGCTTACCCATTGTTCAAGGATGATTTGGGATTAAGCTTCGCGCAAATCGGACTGATCACATTAGTTTATCAACTTTCCGCATCTGTTTTTCAGCCGATTACCGGAATTATCTTTGACAAGTATCCCATTGCATGGTCTTTGCCTATCGGAATGAGCTTTACAATGGTCGGACTTACCAGTCTGGCATTCTCCGACAATCTTCCCTGGATATTGTTATCCGTATTTTTAATTGGTATCGGTTCTTCCGTACTGCATCCGGAAGCGTCCCGAATCACTTTCCTCGCTTCGGGTGGAAAACGTGGACTCGCACAATCCTTGTTTCAGGTTGGCGGTAATTTCGGAGGTTCATTAGGCCCATTATTAGTAGCCTTACTGGTAGCTCCTTATGGCAGAGACCATCTTTTCATTTTCTCATTTGTCGCTTTAGCGGCTATTGGGGTGATGTATCCGATATGCAAATGGTACAAATCTTATCTAAACCGGATGAAAGCGCAAACGGTAAGTCTCAGAAAGCCAGTGCATCTCCCACTGCCTATGGATAAGACGGCTATCACTATCGGTATATTATTGATATTGATTTTCTCTAAATATATCTATATGGCAAGTCTTACCAGCTATTATACTTTCTATCTGATTCATAAATTTAATGTAACCGTACAAGAATCGCAGCTATATTTATTTATTTTCTTAGTTGCCACTGCTATCGGAACATTGATCGGCGGTCCGATAGGCGACCGCGTCGGACGGAAATATGTTATCTGGGCTTCCATTCTGGGAGCAGCGCCTTTCGCTTTACTTATGCCTCATGCTAATCTTACCTGGACCATTGTGCTTAGCTTCTGTGTAGGGTTAATGCTTTCCTCCGCCTTTCCTGCCATACTGCTCTATGCGCAAGAACTGCTGCCCACCAAATTAGGATTAGTATCAGGGCTTTTCTTCGGATTCGCTTTCGGAGTTGCGGGTGTCGCTTCTGCCGTTCTTGGCAATTTGGCTGATAAAACCAGTATTGAATATGTATATAATGTCTGTGCATATATGCCGTTGCTGGGATTAGTCACTTTCTTTTTACCTAATTTGAAAAAGCAAAAAACAGCATAAAAACAGCCGGTATGCGTCGTCACGACGTATACCGGCTCACAAGTTAAGGTCAAAGTCAAAAAATTAAGAGAGCTATTTATTATAAGTTAGGATTTGCATTCATTTCCTTCTCAGGGATCGCATACAGGTAATAGCTACTGTTTTCACTAAACGCTTTGCCATTCGGGAAGCTGAGGAACCAATGTCCCAATGGATTTCTCTTTGCAAAGCTACCTCCCTCCTGCCAGCAGTCTACTTCCGTTTTCTGCACTTCTTCGGATAAAGCCGTACGTTCTACCGTTTTCTGGGTACGGAGAATATCAGTGATACCAAAGCCTTCTCCCCAAAGTTCACGACGACGCTCCATCAGTATTTCATCAATGACCGCTTCGTTTGTCTTTCCTGTCACATCATAATTTCCTATCCCACGAGCATTGCGTAAAGTATTCAAAGGGATTACAGCCTGATCTAACGCTACACCGTCACGAACTTTCGCTTCCGCTTCTATCAGATACATTTCTGAAGAACGCATCAACACCAGGTCGGCTGTATCATCTGAGCGCATGTGAAACTTTTTATACCCCAGATATCCTTCGCGCATCCATTGGAACAGAGGCAAGCGGATGTCTCCTTCTATAAAAGTATCTTTCAAATGAGGATCTGCCATGAAACTACTATAAGCTCCGACATAAGTCGCATCCAGATAATAGAAGTTGTAACTTGCATCCGACTGGGAAAGTGTTTGAGGAGATCCCCAAATCCATTCCTTGTTGGAAATATTATTAAAGCCTTCATATTCGGCAGTGGTAGTCATCAGTGAGTATCCTTTGCGGGCAGCTTCGGCAGCTTTTGCAGCCTCTCCCCATTGTCCGGTCAATAAGTACGCACGTGCCAAAAGACCGTTGATAACATCTGCATTCGGTTTGAATTTCTGGCCGTCTCCTTTGCGGACATAGCCTTCCAAATACTCTTGTGCAAGATTCAAATCATCAAAAATACGCTGATAAACTTGTGCTACCGTTGATTTTCCTTTTGGCTCGGTAGTGCTCGTAGTCGGTTCTGTATAAATAGGTACACAAGGGGCATCCTTATCTTTCAGATAGGTAAACTGATAATGCTGTACCAGATGTAAATAACAAAAAGCACGCAAAGCCAATGCCTGCCCCTGTGCCTGCCGAAGTGCCTCGGAGTCCCCTTTAATGGAAATCGCAGTATTACAGTTATCTATTGTTTTATATATCAGATACCAGGCAAATGAAGTTCTTCCGTCAGATGGAATCGCTATGTCATTGAACTGATACGAAGAATTGAAACCATATTTCGGACGGGAAACCACATCGCTTGCCATCATATCATCCTGACATTGAAGTGCCCGATAGCCAATATTGGCATAAGTTGTTCCGTACTCGAACAGGTTATACCAAGCTCCGTTGAAGAGACGTTCCGCGTTTCCGGCTACTGCCACCTGATCGGAGCTTACTGCATCCGTGGGCTCTGTATCCAGAAAGCTACTGCTACAACTTGTCGCCAATAGTAATCCGGCAACAGCAGTCAGTATAGATTGTATTTTTATCTTTTTCATATATATATCGTGTAATTTTAGAAAGATAGATTAATACCTCCGGAAATGGTTCGCATAGCCGGATAACGATAATAAGTGATGCCTGTAATTCCCTGTTCCGGGTCAAGTCCCTGATTCCTGTGAATAGTGAAAAGATTATCACCTTGTACAAACACCTGCACGCTGCTCAATGCCAATTTACTGATCAACTGTTTCGGCAAATTGTAAGAAAGAGTCAGATTTTTCAGTCGCATATACGAGTTGTTCTGCAAAAAACGGGTGGAAGCAGAGTTCCAGTTATTAGAAGTAGTACTCAAAGCCGGCACATCCGTATAACGGTTTTCCGGTGTCCATCTTCTCAGTATCTCTGTCGACCAGTCACGACCTTCCAGACTACCGTTGTGCAAAATCATCGTAATATCACGGTTGTAGATATATCCGCCAATGCTATAAGCAAAGATTGCGGAAAGATCGAATCCTTTCCATGAAAGCGAAGTGTTAAAACCACCATACACTTTGGGAAGGGAAGATTTGTTGACGTAATAATAATTTGCCGAAGCATAATCACTTGTAGTAACGCGTTTCCCTGTCGGGTTATCATTGGCGTCTACCTCGTCCATATACCACAACGGATTTCCATTGTCGGGGTCTACACCTGCCCATTCTTTCATGTAGAAGTCATAAACAGACCGTCCCACCTGTAGTTTATTCACGCCACTTTGCGGCATATCTTTCAATGGAAGTTCCGTTACCTTATTCTTATAATGTGTCAGGTTCATACCTAGTTTCCATACCCATCCATTCTGGTTAATTATTGTCCCGTTCAACACCATTTCAATACCTGTATTTTTCAGTGCACCTACATTCTCATCAATAGAACCATATCCTAAGGAAGGAGCTATCGGACGGGAATAAAGCAAGTCTTTCGAACGACGTGTAAAGAAGTCGAACGAACCGGAAAAACGGTTATTAAACAGTGAGAAGTCAACACCAACGTTAAAGTTCAGGTTCGTCTCCCATTTCAGGTTGGGAGTAGCCATACGGTCGGAAACCAAAGCATTCTCTCCCAAATTGGAAACAATCGTATAAAGTCCCTTGCTTGCATAATAGGTTCCCAGATTATCATTTCCCTGTGCACCATAACTCATTTTCAAAGTTAAGGCAGATAGCCAGTCGGAAGTACTTGCCATAAACTCTTCACGGTCAATACGCCAGGAAGTTCCCAAAGACCAGAAGTTACCCCAGCGAGTCTCCGGTGCAAAACGGGAAGAACCGTCACGGCGATACGATGCGGAGAAGAAGTATTTATCCTGATAATCATATAACAATTGGGTCAGATAACCCACCAAAGCATAATCGATACGATAGCCTGAGCCACCTGTCAATTGTGAGCCGACTACCAGTTCGGGCATGTCAGGCTGAGCCATTTTGGTGCGCGAAGCAGTCAGTTCATCATAACGGTAAGAATAAGCCTCCATTCCGGCCAGCACATTGAAGTGATGATCGCCGATGGTTTTATCGTACGATGCGATATTATTCCATGTCCAGGAGAAAGTACGCGAGTTCAAACGACTGGAACCACCTCCGTTTTCCAGAGCCGGACCTATTTTGGGATTGGTATAATCCAGCGTGTTATAGTTGATCAAGTCGAAATTGAAACTTGTCTTAAACTTCAGTCCTTCGATGATCGTAGCTTCAAGATAAGTACGACCGGAAAACTCATCTTTCATTCGTTCCGATTTATCTAAAGGCAATGTAGCAGGCAAGTTCCAGTTTGCCATAGAACCGGAGGGACGATAAGAACCGAAATCATAGATACGGCTACCATCTTCATTCAGTTTATAGCTGCCATCCGTATTCATTTCATAAATAGGATAAAAGCCGGGCATAGTACGGCCAGCCGTAATTACATTGCTGGTTTTAGAGTCAGAAGACACCGGATAATTCTGCATGGAATGCGCAAAACTCAGGTTAATGCTTCCTTTCAGCCAGGAAGTCATTTCACTCGTCACATTCGAGCGAAGATTAAAACGCTGGTAACCGGATTCCAGTGCGATCCCTTTATCATTCAAATATCCGGCAGAAAAGAAATACTGGTTGGACTTGCCACCACCGGAAACACTCAGGTTCAGTTCCGTGCGGAGTGCTTGCTGTTCCATAGCATCGCTCCAGTCGGAGTTCCATAAAGGGCGGACACCATCCAGCAATTTTCCATCCGTACCAACAGGCTGCGGATACTGCGTTCCATATGGATTCGGACCGCTGCCCATCAATTTAGTAACCAGATCTTTGGAAGCCTGTGCCGCAGCAGTTTCCGGAGTATAATCCGAACTTTTAGCATACTGGTTCCGGAGTGCTTCCCAATAAAGTTCAAAATATTGATTGGTACTTACCCGGTCATAATCACGTACTGCACGATTGGAACCTCCTAAAGAGGCTTTTACTTTGACTGTCGCCTTTGAGTCCTGTTCCCCTTGTTTCGTCGTAATGATAATAACCCCATTGGCACCACGAGAACCGTATAAGGCGGCAGATGCAGCATCTTTCAATACAGTCATCGAAGAAATATCATCCGGATTGATAGAGTTTACACTACCATCAAACGGAACACCGTCTACAACATATAACGGTGCACTGGAAGCATTAATAGAACCGATACCACGAATACGAATTTCCGCATCCGTACCCGGCTGACCGCTGGCAGCACTAGCCTGTACCCCGGATACCGTGCCTTCGAGCACACGTGATACGCTGGAAGTCTGCAACTTCTCTATTTCTCCGGCTTTCATTGTCGAAGCAGCTCCGGTAAAACTATATTTCTTGGCAGTGGCATAAGCAACTACCATCACTTCGTCCAGCTCTTTGCTCTCCGATTCTAAAGTAACATTGATTACATTGCGGTTATTCACCGATTGTTCCACCGTCCGCATTCCTACAAAGCGGAAAACGATAGTCCCATTGGCGGGAGCTTCAATTGAATAGTTTCCATCAATATCTGTAATGGTGCCGGAAGAGGCGCCTTTCACTTGTACGGAAACACCGGGTAAAGGCTCTCCTTCAGAAGTCACAGTACCCGTCACGCGTTTCTCTTGTTGTGCTTCTGCATACACTATATTGCCGGCAGAAAGCAATAGAAACGCCACTAATAAACGTAAATAGATTCTCATAATTTTGTGGCTTAGGATTTATTTGCTTGTTCTAACTAACAGAATACATATCTCATTTGTTTAGGAAACGAAACATTTTTTTAGACGATTATTAGTATAAATCAACGAAAGGTAGTACATTCGTGAAACGAACAGTATCAATCATAGCAACGAAAAATCACAGGATGAAACAAATTGTTCTATCTCTTTTTCTGTTTCTGTCACTCTCCTTACAGGCTCAAACTGAAGGGAGAGATACCCTAATGAACGATAGTCTGCAAGCTGATTCTGTGGTGCCGGCCCAACCGAGCGCTTTCAAAAGAGCCATTAAGAAATTCATGAATTTCAGTGACTTCGACACACTTTACATCAGTCCCAACCGGTATAACTACGCATTAATGACGACACATTTCAGCAACTTTGAATATTATTCTGTTACCAGCAATCTGCCACAACCACAAAAGCTGAGTTTCTCCCCCAATCCACATAACAAAATAGGATTGTACTTTGGCTGGCGATGGATTTTTCTGGGATGGTCCGTAGACGTGGACGATATTTACCGGAAAACGAACCGGAGGAACAAAGGAACAGAATTTGACTTAAGCTTATACAGTTCCAAACTAGGAGTAGACATTTTCTATCGTCGTACGGGTAATAACTACAAAATTCATAAGATCAACGGTTTCCCGGAAGACATCCCCGCCAATTACTCCGAGAACTTCAACGGAATAAAGGTCGATATCAGAGGACTGAACCTATACTATATCTTTAACAACCGCAAATTCTCCTACCCCGCCGCTTTCAGCCAGTCAACCAATCAACACCGGAATGCAGGTTCGTTTATCGCAGGTTTTTCCATTTCAAAACATAATCTTGAGTTTGATTATACAGAACTTCCCGATTTCATACTGGAAACAATGAATCCCGGCATGAAAGTCAACAATATAAAATACACCAATGCCAATATCAGTTTTGGCTATGCCTATAACTGGGTATTTGCCCGTAACTGCCTGGCATGCCTGTCTCTCACTCCCGCCATAGCCTATAAAGCTTCCGATGTAGATGCAGAAACCCACGAAGGAAAGACATGGTACGGCAATTTTAATCTCGACTTTCTGATTCGTGCGGGAGTAGTCTATAATAACGGAAAATATTTCGTCGGTACCTCATTTGTCGGCAAAAACTACAATTACCACCGGAATAATTTCTCACTGGACAACGGGTTCGGAACGCTTCAGGTATATGTCGGATTCAATTTCAATTTACGCAAGGAATACAGAAAAAAGAAGTAGAAGCAGATACAGCAGAAATCATTAACTTGCTTGCTTATCCAAAGAATCTTTGTACATTTGCCCCGTTCTTTACTTCAAAAACAAGAACCTGATGAAGAAACAACGCCACATACAGACTACACGTTCCCTTCTTTCCCGCTTCCGCTATTGGGGCAGAAAGAACTATGCCGCTTTTGCGAGTATGGGACGTGAATTCCAAATCGGTCACCTGCATACGAATGTGGTAGATGTGGCTCTTCGCAAGCAGAATGCTGCACAAACTATCCCTTATCATACATTTATGACACTTCAAGAAATCAAAGACCAAGTATTGGCAGGCATTGACATATCGCCCGACCAAGCCGCTTGGCTGGCCAACATGGCCGACAGCGAGGCGCTATATGCCGCCGCGCACGAGATTACCATCGCATGTGCTTCGCACGAATTCGACATGTGTTCCATCATTAACGCCAAGTCCGGCCGGTGTCCGGAGAATTGCAAATGGTGTGCACAATCCTCTCACTACAAGACCCAAGCCGAGATTTACGATCTCCTGCCCGCTGAAGAGTGCCTCCGACAGGCAAAATACAACGAAAGTCAAGACGTCAACCGTTTCTCCCTCGTCACCAGCGGACGAAAACCTTCTTCCAGACAGATAACACAACTTTGCGACACAGTCCGCCTCATGCGGAATCATTCGTCAATTCAGCTTTGCGCATCATTGGGATTACTCAACGAAGAAGAACTCCGCTCACTACACGATGCCGGAATCACCCGCTACCACTGTAACCTCGAAACAGCCCCTTCCTTTTTTCCCAAACTCTGCTCCACACATACACAAGAGCAGAAACTGGCAACTCTCGATGCTGCCCGCCGGGTAGGTATGGATATCTGCTGCGGTGGAATTATCGGTATGGGAGAAACGATGGAACAACGTATCGAATTTGCTTTCACACTGGCAGAACTGAATGTACAGTCTATTCCCATCAACTTGTTAAGTCCGATACCCGGAACCCCATTAGAAGGTGAAAAGCCCTTGAGTGAAGAAGAAATTCTGAGAACTGTTGCCCTGTTCCGCTTTATCAATCCCACCGCTTTCCTACGTTTCGCCGGAGGTCGTTCACAACTCACTCCCGAAGCCATGCACAAAGCACTATTCATCGGCATCAATTCCGCTATTGTGGGCGATCTGCTGACAACGCTCGGTTCGAAGGTTTCAGATGACAAAAAGATGATTCTGGAAGAAGGATACCATTTCGCGGATTCTCAATTTGATCGTGAACATTTGTGGCATCCTTATACCTCTACGACCGATCCATTACCTGTTTATAAAGTGAAACGGGCAGACGGAGCAACAATTACCCTCGAAGATGGACGGACATTGATTGAAGGAATGTCATCCTGGTGGTGTGCAGTGCACGGATACAACCACCCGACACTGAATCAGGCAGCAAAAGACCAGCTAGATAAGATGTCACATATCATGTTTGGAGGACTGACGCATGATCCGGCCATCGAATTAGGTAAGCTACTATTGCCATTGGTTCCCCCGTCCATGCAAAAGATTTTTTATGCGGATTCCGGTTCGGTAGCAGTAGAGGTTGCCTTAAAAATGGCCGTACAATACTGGTATGCAGCCGGAAAACCTGAAAAAAATAATTTCGTAACCATCCGCTCCGGTTATCACGGTGACACTTGGAATGCAATGTCCGTATGCGATCCCGTAACAGGAATGCACAGCCTTTTCGGTTCATCGCTTCCTGTCCGTTATTTTGTTCCGGCACCCTCTTCCCGATTTGACGGAGAATGGCATCCGGAAGATATCATCCCCTTGCAGGAGACCATAGAGAAACACTCTAAAGAACTGGCGGCACTTATCCTCGAACCTATTGTTCAAGGGGCAGGCGGTATGTGGTTTTATCATCCGCAATATCTGCGTGAAGCGGAAAAACTCTGCAAAGAATATGATATTCTCCTGATATTTGACGAAATAGCAACAGGATTCGGACGTACCGGCAAACTCTTTGCCTGGGAACATGCCGGAGTAGAACCGGATATCATGTGTATAGGAAAAGCACTGACCGGAGGATACATGACGCTGTCTGCTGTACTGGCAAGCAACCGGATAGCAGATACGATCTCCAATCATGCACCGGGAGCTTTTATGCACGGTCCCACTTTTATGGGTAATCCGCTCGCTTGCGCAGTAGCATGCGCTTCCGTCCGGCTCTTGCTCGATTCCTGCTGGGCAGAGAACGTGAAACGAATTGAAACTCAGCTAAAGGAGGAACTGGCTCCTGCCCGCAAGTTAGCGCAAGTAGCGGATGTACGGATATTAGGAGCCATAGGAGTCATCGAAACAAAACGCTCAGTAAACATGGCATATATGCAACGCCGCTTTGTAGAAGAAGGTATCTGGGTACGCCCTTTTGGAAAATTGGTTTATCTGATGCCTCCGTTCATCATTGCTCCGGAGCAGTTAAGTAAACTAACTACCAGAGTGCTCAAGATAGTAAGCGAGATGTAACTTATTTTTTATCATTGTATAAAGTATGATTTTAGACAACATAAATCAAGAACTTCTGATTTTAAAAGAAAAGAAGAATTACCGTTCCCTTCCGCAGTTGACTCATGAGGGAAGAGATGTGATAGTAAACGGACAACGAATGCTGAACCTTTCATCCAATGATTATCTGGGGTTAGCCAATGATTTGTCTTTAAGAGAGGAATTCTTAAAGAACCTCACCCCTGAATCATTTCTGCCCACTTCCTCTTCTTCCCGCCTATTGACAGGCAACTACACTGTCTATGAGGAGCTGGAACAACAATTAAGCACTATGTTCGGAGCAGAAAGCGCCCTCGTATTCAATAGTGGATACCATGCCAATACAGGTATTCTTCCGGCAGTCAGCGATGCCCGGACATTAATACTTGCGGATAAACTTGTACATGCAAGCCTGATAGACGGAATCAGATTATCATCTGCCAAATGTATCCGGTATCGCCATAATGATTTACCCCAGCTCCAACGTCTTCTTGAAGAAAACCACAGTATGTATGAGAAGATCATAATCGTTACCGAAAGTATCTTCAGTATGGACGGAGATGAAGCCGATTTACAAGCATTGGTACGATTGAAACACAATTACTCTAACGTTCTTCTTTATGTAGACGAAGCCCACGCTTTCGGAGCACGAGGCAAAAAAGGCTTAGGATGTGCCGAAGAACAAAATTGCATCAACGACATAGACTTTCTGATAGGAACTTTCGGAAAAGCAGCGGCATCTGCCGGAGCATATATCATCTGCCGACAAATCATCCGGGAGTATCTGATCAATAAGATGCGTACATTTATCTTCACAACAGCACTTCCTCCTATCCAGATTCAATGGACTTCATGGGTACTGAAGCACCTCACCGATTTCCGGAAGAAAAGAGAACATCTGCTGCAAATCAGTCGGCAACTGAAAGAAGCACTGTCCGATAAAGGGTATCAGTGTCCTTCTGTCAGCCACATTGTACCGATGGTGGTCGGAGCAAGCGAAGATACCATAAAGAAAGCAGAAGAATTGCAACGCAAAGGGTTCTACGCTTTGCCTGTACGCCCGCCTACAGTGCCCGAAGGGACTTCCCGTATCCGTTTCTCATTGACAGCGGACATCACAGAAAATGAAATCGACAGACTAATAGAAATAATAAACCAATGAAACAGCATTTTATCATCAATAACAGTCAAAAACAGCTACTATTATTCTTTGCCGGCTGGGGAATGGATGAAACACCATTTCTTCACATCCAGCCTGCAGGATGTGATTGGATGATTTGTTATGACTATCGCTCGTTAGAGTTCGATACTACTTTGATGCAAGCATATTCCGAAATAACTCTGATTGCATGGTCGATGGGAGTTTGGGCTGCCTCGCAGATAATGAAGCAGCATCCTTCCCTGCCTGTTTCCCAAAGTATCGCCATCAACGGAACACTTTATCCCATACATGCAACGAAAGGAATTATGCCATCTGTCTTTGAAGGTACCCTGCAAGGATTGAATGAACAAACGCTACAGAAGTTCCAGCGAAGAATGTGTAACTCTTCCACCGATTACAAAGCTTTTCAAACAATAGCTCCCAAGCGTCCGGTTGAAGAGTTAAAAGAAGAACTTGCTGCCATCCGGCAACAATGCCTGTCATCGGTATCTTCAGACTTCATCTGGCATAAAGCCATCGTAGGGAAAAATGACCGGATTTTCCTTCCGGAGTATCAAGAGACAGCATGGAGAAATAAAGTAGATTCCCTTGTAAATGTCGAAGCCGCTCACTATCAGCAGGAACTTTTTTATGAGGTAATTATGAACATCAAGTAACCATCGATCATGAATAAGACAATTATTGCGGAACGTTTCTCAAAAGCCATCGCCACCTACCCCCGTGAAGCAAACGTACAACGGCAGATAGCAGACAAAATGATCCGTCTGCTTAAAAAATATATCCTCTCTCCCTGCCCGAAAGTGATTGAGTTTGGATGCGGCACAGGTGTTTATTCCCGAATGCTGCTCCGTACCCTTCGTCCGGAAGAGTTATTGCTGAACGATCTGTGTCCGGAAATGAGATATTGCTGCGAAGATTTATTAAAGGAGAAGCAAGTCTCTTTTCTTTCCGGAGATGCAGAAACGATTCCTTTTCCGGATAAAAGTACTTTAATTACTTCCTGTTCTGCTTTGCAATGGTTTGAGTCGCCGGAGAACTTTTTCAAAAGATGCAATACACTACTTCATAGTCAAGGTTATTTTGCTTTCAGCACTTTCGGGAAGAAGAATATGAAGGAAATACGTGAGCTTACCGGAACAGGTCTTCCCTATCGTTCAAAAGAAGAACTTGAAGCTGCCCTGTCTCCTCATTTTGATATACTGTACTCAGAAGAAGAGCTGATTCTCCTCTCTTTCGAAAATCCGATGAAGGTATTGTATCATCTGAAACAGACAGGTGTAAATAGTTTATCAGCACATTCTTCTTTCTATCCAAAGCAAAAGAGACAGGCTTGGACCCGTCGTGATCTACAGTATTTTTGCGAACGTTACACGCAAGAATTTACACAAGGCACTTCTGTGTCTTTGACATATCACCCTATTTATATCATAGCAAAAAAGAAAAAAGTATGAAACAGAATGTATATTTTGTAAGCGGCATCGATACTGATGCAGGAAAAAGTTATGCGACCGGCTACTTGGCACGTGAATGGAACCAACATGGCAAAAGGACAATTACCCAAAAGTTCATCCAAACCGGGAATGTGGGTCACTCCGAAGACATAGACCTCCATCGTCATATCATGGGAATCCCCTTCACTGAAGAAGACCGGGAAGGGCTTACCATGCCGGAGATATATTCTTACCCAGCTTCACCCCATCTGGCTTCCGAATTAGATAATCGACCTATCAACTTTGATAAAATCAAACGATCTACTGAAATACTGAGCGAACGATATGATTATGTCTTACTTGAAGGGGCAGGAGGTCTTATGGTCCCTCTGACTACGAAACTTTTAACGATTGATTATATCGCACAGGAGAAATATCCACTCATTTTCGTTACTTCCGGCAAACTGGGAAGCATCAATCATACACTTTTGAGCCTTGAAGCCATACAGAAACGGGGGATTGTTCTGGATACAGTACTTTATAATCTCTATCCAACAGTGGAAGATAAAACGATTCAAAATGATACAATGAACTTTATCCGGACTTGGCTGGAAAAATACTTTCCGGATACGAAGTTTTTATTAGTTCCTGAAATAAAAGAATAGATATTGTTTTGAGAAAAAGAAACTGGTATTTTTTAAGAAGGCTGATTCATTCTTCTTTATAGAATAGCAGTTTCTTTTTAAAGTTTTCTGTCTCCGTATTCTACATGGTTAAATTTGAATATTTTCCCAGCGCTTTTTCCAATGCCTCCCGTGATACCGGTTTCGTAACAAAATCAGTGCAACCGGCCTCAAAAGCCTGCTCCTTATCGGTCTCAAAGGCATAAGCAGTCAGTGCTATGACAGGGATTTCCTTTGAATACGAACGAATGATACGGGTAGCCTCCAAACCATCCATACGAGGCATTTTGATATCCATCAGAATCAAATCCGGCTGATATCGTTTATACATTTCTACAGCTTCAAAACCATCTTTGGCCCACAGCAAAGTATACTCTTTCCCAATCATGTTTTTGACTAATACAAAATTACTGTCCACATCTTCAGCCACCAGAATCTTTTTGATTTTCTGCATTCTCTTTATAGTATGGCTGATATATTTCGTTTCAAAAGCATCGGAAAAAGTTATATGCTCATCCGAATTCTCCTTATACGGTATGGTGAAGAAGAAAGTCGACCCTTTCCCTGTTTCCGAAGTGACTCCAATCTCCCCTCCTATTTTTTCTATTATCATCCGGCAAATGGCGAGACCCAAGCCCGTACCCTGTGCAAAAGAATTCAATTTGACAAAACGGTCAAAGATATGATCCACTTTACTCGCCTCTATCCCGATGCCTGTATCCTTCACATAAACATGAATACAATGATTCTCTATTTTAAAGCCGAAGCGGATTTCACCTGCATAAGTAAATTTAGTGGCATTGGTTATAAAATTAGTAATAACCTGCATAATACGATTCCGATCTTCTTCAATAATCAGATCATCTTCTTTATTATCCAGAATAAGGGTAACTCCTTCTTGTACACGTCCTTTATGAATCTCATAAATATTGCGGCATACTTCCCCCAGATTCATGGGCTGTTTGACATATTCCAGCGTGCCCGCTTCTATTTTCGACAAGTCCAGAATATCATTGATTAGCTGCAACAATATCTCTGAATTCTGATTGATGATACGGGAATAAAGCTTCTCCTCCTCCACATTTTCGGCAGAAGGCAACAGATTAGAGAAACCTACAATCGCATTCAGAGGTGTCCGGATTTCATGACTCATATTTGCCAGAAAAGCAGTTTTCAGCCTGTCGGACTGCTCAGCCTTGATACGTGCCTTAATCAATTCCTGCTCGATATTCTGGAAATTAGTGATATCCCAGGATATGCCTATCAAAAGCGGTTCACGCCCTTCCATAGGTACGAGTGCTTTCAAAGTCTGCACGATACGAGTCTCTCCGGTAGCTGCCACATAGGTCTCCTGCATTTCGATTCGTTCATGCGTGCGAATCAGTTCCAGATCGTCTCTGCGAAATCTTTCGGCATCCGCACGTTCAGGAAAGATTTCAAAGTCCGTATGCCCGATGGCCCGGGATGTCGGAATCTTGGAATGTTCGGCAAAAGCTTTATTCCAATACAGATACTTGAAGTCATCTTCGGGATCTTTCACAAACAGATAAACCGGGATATTATTCAGAATGCCGTCCAACAATAGATTTAATTCCCGAAGGTCATCCCGTTTCTTGATGACATCTGTAATGTCCTGAGTAAAAAACCAAATAAGTTCCATATCGTCTTCTTTGGTCAAATAGGTAGAAACCTGATGCACCCTTTCTTTCTCTTCACCTTTACGCACATACGCCGCGCGATACGAAAAACTGCCACCATTATCGCGTATATCTTTCAGCTTGGCTTCCCAAAGCTCCGGTGTACGCATGGAGACAGGCAGGTCATATATCTTTTGTGTGCCCATTTGCTGGGTGACACCATATTCTTCTATAAATTGTTTATTGGCATATACTAAAGTTCCATCACTCGATACGGCAAGAATACTATCACTAACCTTGTCGAGTACACTCTTAAACACCTCCAGCTGTCGCTGGGTAGCCACCCGCTCTGTGATATCACGACACATGATCAGTACATGTTCTTCATCCAACGGAAAGATACGGTTCTCGTAATAATGATGGGAGCCATTGAAATCCAGATCGTGATGCGCTGCCGAAACAGTTCTTGTAGCAATCACTTTCTGCATATTCGAGTGGATATTCTGATAGGCCTCCGGAGGTACCATGTCACACATACGCATTCCTTCAAAGTCCTTGTTGGATATTCCGACATGATTGGTTTCTTCATTGGAAACCACTTCAATTCCTACTTCGTCGTTGTTGAAAACGGTTAACATATCCGGTAAAGAATTCAAGATTCTGACAGCATACCTTTCCTGAAAACTGGCAGTACTTTCTTCTGTCTGTTTTTTCTGTTCAAGAGACAGAAGTTGTCGCTTCAGTTGCTCATTTTCTTTTCTGAGTAACTCTAATTCTTCTTTTAATGCTTCTTTTGTTTGTTCGCTATCCATAAGACATCAAGATGTAAATACGTACTTATCTGCCAAAAGTAAAGAAAAGTTTTGAGATAAGTACGTAAAACACCTTTATTTTTAAAAGAATCATTCAATCACCATAACCCGGTCATTCAAAGCGACCTTCATATTATCTTCTACAAAGACTTCTTTCACTACTCCGTCTGTGGTCGAACGAATTTCGTTTTCCATTTTCATTGCTACCAATACACAAAGCGGATCTCCACGTTTCACTGTATCCCCCTTCTTTACATATATCTTCAGGATGACTCCCGGCATCGGAGCCTGTACCACTTGTCGTCCCACAGCTTCCGCACCGGCACGGGCATTATGTATTTTCTCCATCTCTCCCTGTAACTCTATCTGATAAAGTTCTCCCTTATTCATAATCGTATAGGAATTATTGGAAGAAGGAGATATCTGCACTCCATGAGAGTGATGATCGATGATAATCGAATGAATAGAGTCGCCTCCCATATTGTAATCGACCTCGTATATCTTACCGTTGACCGCTATCTTCTTGATCGGTCCGTCTTCCAGAATCTCTACCTTATATTCACTATCCGGCATATCCAGAAGTTTGGCATAATAAGTCGCTAATGATGTACTCATATATTTATATTTTAATAGTTATTCGCAGTCATCTGCAACTTGCCGTAATATTTCCAGAGAGATTCACCTACAACAGGAAGCGTGGTTGCACGGGATGCAGCCTCCTTCTCCCTCTCATAATGTCTCACAGCGGCAGCAATCACGGCAACTGTCGGATCGGTATTCTGACGGCGTTTCAAATCTTCTTTATCAAAACGGGTGTCAATGAATGTCGTATCATATTTTCCTTCCAGAAAGGCTGCATTCTTCAACACACGCTGGTGGAAAGGAATCGTTGTCTTAATGCCCAGAATCTTATACTCACGCAAGGCACGCGCCATGTTGGAGATAGCAGATTCGCGGGTACGTCCCCAGCAACAGAGCTTGGCGATCATCGGGTCATAATGCAGGGAGACTTCAAATCCGGCATAGGCAGCGCTATCCAAACGGAGATTACGGCCTTCGGGAGCTTCACGAACAGTAATCACCCCGGGAGAAGGCATAAAATTATTCTCCGGGTCTTCCGCATAAATACGACATTCGATAGCAGCTCCGCTGAATTTAATATCTTCTTGTTTATATGGTAATGGATTGCCCGCAGCTACCATTATCATGTCACGTACCAAATCGACACCTGTACATTCCTCCGTCACAGGATGTTCTACCTGCAAACGGGTATTCATCTCCAGAAAATAGAAATTCTGATCCTTGTCCATCATAAATTCTAATGTTCCGGCACTATAATAACCGATTCGCTTACACGCCTCCACAGCTACCTTCAGCATTTTCTTACGGGTTTCTTCTTTCACAAACGGAGACGGAGATTCTTCAATCACTTTCTGGTTACGCCGTTGAATGGAACATTCGCGTTCGCCCAGATGGACCACATTACCGTATTTATCTCCCATAATCTGCACCTCAATATGGTGCGGATTCTCTATATATTTCTCTATATAAACCGCATCATTACCAAACGAAGTACCTGCTTCGGATTGGGACAAACGAAGGGCTGTTTCTACTTCTTCTTCGGTGCGGACCAGGCGCATTCCTTTTCCACCTCCTCCGGCAAGCGCTTTCAGCATGATGGGATAGCCCACTTCCTTGGCTACTTTTTTCACTTCTTCAATGCCTTGCACAGGAGCTTCGGTTCCGGGTACAATAGGCAGTCCTGCTTCACGCATTATTTTGCGTGCTTCAGTCTTGATTCCCATCTTAGCAATAATGTCGGCACCGGGACCGATAAATATTACTCCTTCTTCTTCACAACGGCGGGCAAAGTCGGCATTCTCTGATAAGAACCCATATCCCGGGTGAATAGCCGCACCGGTCTTCTTGGCAATGGAAAGTATCAACTCCGGTTTCAGATAAGAAGTATCCTCGGGCGAACCGGAGATGCAATAAGCCTCTTCTGCATAGCGGACATGCAAGGCTCCCCGATCTACATGTGTGTAAACAGCCACTGTCGAAATATTCATCACCCGGCATGTACGGAAGATGCGCATGGCTATTTCTCCACGATTGGCAACTAATATTTTCTTTATCATAACTTGTTTTTCTTAAAGTGGAATATTCGAGTGTTTCTTAGGTGGATTTGACTGACGTTTGTTGGCCAGCATTTCGAAGCTACGTATCAGACGTAAACGGGTCACGGCAGGATCAATCACTTCATCCACATATCCCAATTCCGCTGCACGGTAAGGATTCGCAAACTTTTCACGATAATCACTCTGAAGTTCTTTTCGCCTTTCTTCGGGAGTTTGTGACTTCTCGATGTCTTTCTTGAAAAGAATATTCACTGCTCCATCCGGTCCCATCACAGCGATTTCGGCAGTCGGGAAAGCCAGATTGACATCACCACGAATATGCTTGGAACTCATGACATCATAAGCACCTCCATAGGCCTTACGAGTGATAACAGTTACTTTCGGTACGGTGGCTTCGCAATAAGCATAAAGCAGTTTCGCACCATTACGAATGATACCGCCATATTCCTGATCAACTCCCGGAAGGAATCCCGGCACATCGACCAGAGTCAGAAGAGGTATATTAAAAGCATCACAGAAACGGACAAAACGGGCGGCTTTTATAGAAGCGTTGATATCCAGTGTCCCTGCCAGCACCAGCGGCTGATTGGCCACTACACCAATCGTCTTTCCGTTCAGACGGATATATCCGGTAACGATATTCGCAGCAAATTCAGACTGAAGTTCAAAGAAGTTGTTATCGTCGGCAATTGCTTCTATCATCTCCTTTATATTATAGGGCTGATTTGGATTGGCAGGCACCAAGTCAGAAAGTTCCGGTATCAGGCGAGTCAGCGAATCATTAGTAACAACGAAAGGTGGCTCTTCCATATTGTTTCCCGGCAGATAGGAAATAAGTTCACGGATGTAATTGATACATTCGATATCATTCTCAGCAGACAGATGCGCCACACCCGATTTTGTCATGTGGATACCTACCCCGCCTAACTCTTCTTTACTTACTTCTTCCTGTGTCACACTCTTTACTACATCGGGACCGGTGATAAACATATAACCGGAATTTTTTACCATCAGAATAAAATCGGTCAACGCGGGAGAATAAACAGCGCCACCGGCACACGGCCCCATAATAGCACTGATCTGGGGAATTACTCCCGAAGCCATGGAATTGCGCAGGAAAATCTCTGCATATCCTGCCAATGAACGGACTCCTTCCTGAATACGGGCACCGCCGGAGTCATTCAGTCCGATAATGGGAGCCCCCATTTGCATTGCCATATCCATCACTTTACAGATTTTCTTGGCATGTGTCTCCGAGAGAGCTCCGCCAAACACAGTGAAATCCTGTGCAAAAACATAGACCAGCCGTTTGCCGATCATTCCGTAACCGGTCACCACCCCGTCACCGGAAAATTTCTGTTTCTCCATACCGAAATCGGTACACCGATGAGTTACCAGTTTATCAAGTTCGATAAACGATCCTTTCTCCAAAAGTAAATCAATGCGTTCACGGGCGGTCAGCTTGCCCACAGAGTGCTGTTTTTCGATCCGGGCGTCTCCACCACCCTTTTCAGCTTTCCTGTTCAGTTCTTCCAGGTTCTTGATAAGCTCTTTCATAGGCTGTTTGTATAAATGTTATGTGTAAAAATAAGCAGTAATAAATTAAATTGTTGTCATATTGATTACACAAAGGTCTTTTTATATAGTAAACGTATCATTTGCTGAATTTGTTAGCATTTATGCCCTTAAACATCTTTATGGCGGATGCGGCTTATTATTATTTTTTTCGGGTTTCCACAACAAAGTCACACAATCATGTGTTTATCGCATATCATTTTAATAAAACCTAGACCCTAACAAAAATGAGAACAATTAAATTTTTATTAGCAGCCGGTTTCCTGCTCGTATTGGGTACAAGCGTGCATGCCCAAGTACAACGGAATGAAACCTATCTACCCAAATTCGCCATCAAGACTAATGCCCTTTATTGGGCAACCACCACTCCTAATCTGGGATTCGAAGTCGGGCTGGCAAAGAAAATCACTCTTGATGTATCCGGTAACTATAATCCGTGGAAATTTGGCGACGACCGCCAGATCAAACACTGGCTCGTTCAACCGGAATTGCGCTACTGGCTCTGCGAACGTTTCAACGGAAGCTTCTTCGGCCTGCACGGACATTATGGAGAAATGAATGTCAGCAATCTGAATATATTCGGAATGGGACATGACCGTTATGACGGCAGTCTGTATGGAGTCGGTATCTCTTACGGATACCAATGGATTATCAGTAAACGCTGGAGCATGGAAGCAACCATCGGCGTTGGCTACGCCCGCCTGAAATATGATAAATATGCCCGTGGAGACGGAGGTGAAAAACTCGGGCACAATAGCCGCAATTATTTCGGTCCGACCAAAATCGGCCTCAGTTTCATTTATGTCATCAAATAATCGAACTTTATAAAACTTACAATGATGAAAAGAAAATTTATCTATCTATTTATAGCTCTTGCAGCCACCATACTTCCGGCTCATGCACAGAAATTTCTGAATGATGCGCTCACGCTTTCGAATGTATCTTTATGGCAACAAGGAAACTCTCTTTATGTCGGCATGACGGTTGATATGAAAGACCTGACTATAGGCTCGGCACGCAGTTTAAGCCTTATCCCTCTACTGACGGACGGACAGCATAATGTTCCGCTTCAAGAAATTATTGTCAATGGGAAAAGACGTGAAAAAGCATACATCCGTGGATTGGCAATCAGCAAAGAGGAACCTACCGCTATCATTGTTCCTTATAACAAAAGAGAAACATTTAATTATACGCAAGTCATACCTTACCAACCGTGGATGGCAAACGCTTCTTTACAACTTGTTGAGAATCTATGCGGATGCGGCAATTATCAGGAAATGAATGCACAGGAACTGATAACCAATGACGTATCAACCGAAGCCAAACGATTGAGTGCCATGTCGCCTATTGTGGCTTATATTCAGCCTACAATAGAGGTGGTAAAAAACCGTAGCGAACAATATGAAGCGCATCTGGATTTCCCTGTCAATAAATCTGTTATCCTTACTGACTTCATGAACAACCACTCCGAACTGGTGAACATTCATTCTATGTTTGACAAAATTCAGAATGACAAGAATCTGACTGTACAAAGTATCAGCATTGAAGGATTTGCTTCTCCCGAAGGACCACTGGCCTTCAACGAACAGCTATCCAAAAAACGTGCGGAAGCTCTGAAAGATTATCTCGTTAAGAAGGAAAAGGCACCCGCCAAACTGTATAAGGTGACTTTTGGCGGTGAAAACTGGGATGGACTGGTGAAAGCACTCGAATCTTCTTCTATGAAGGATAAAGAAACATTCCTGAATATTATCAAAAATACTACGAACGATGTGAAACGCAAACAGGAAATCATGAAAGTAGGCGGGGGAGCTCCTTATCGCACCATGCTGAAAGAAATTTATCCGGGATTGCGTAAAGTGAATTGCAAGATTGACTATACAGTAGTTAACTTCGATGTAGAACAAGGACGTATCATCATCCGGGAAAATCCGAAATATCTGAGTCTGAATGAGATGTACCAGGTCGCCAATAGTTATCCGAAAGGCAGCAAAGACTTTGTAGATGTATTTGATATTGCTGTACGCATGTATCCGACCGATGCAGTAGCCAATCTGAATGCAGCAGCTGTCGCCCTTTCACAGAAAGATATCAATACCGCATTAAAATATATGGAAAAAGCAGACCATACCACTGCTGAGTTCCTCAACAATACGGGAGTGTATAATTTCTTAAATGGAGACATCCAACGTGCTATGGCAGCATTCGAACAAGCTGCCAAACTAGGAAATGAAGCTGCCCTAGCCAATTTAAAGCAGTTGCAACAAATCATGAATATGAAAATGAGCAAGTAGCAAAAGAGTTCGCATTAAAAACAAATAAAAAACGGGTTGTCTGGTCGACAATCCGTTTTTTGTATAAAATGATTAGTCATTCATCCATCAAAACCGCATTTTGTTTTGTTATATAGATATTCACCAGGAGTTGACTATTTAAAATTTAGAATTATGACACTAATCCTTGCTATTATTCCGGTATTGCTATTGATTGTATTGATGGCGTTCTTCAAAATGTCCGGAGACAAAAGTAGTATTATCTCGTTAATTGTAACTATGTTAATCGCTCTTTTCGGCTTTGCTTTTTCCGTAGATAACCTGTTTTATTCCTTTTTATATGGAGCGCTAAAAGCAGTCTCTCCTATTTTAATCATTATCCTGATGGCTATTTTCAGTTACAACGTATTGCTGAAAACAGAAAAAATGGAGATCATCAAACAGCAGTTCACTTCTATCTCTACAGACAAAAGCATTCAGGTGTTATTACTGACATGGGGATTCGGAGGATTACTGGAGGCGATGGCAGGATTCGGAACGGCGGTTGCCATCCCGGCAGCGATTCTTATCAGTCTGGGATTTAAGCCGATATTCTCGGCTACAGTCAGCCTGATAGCCAACAGCGTAGCAACAGCTTTCGGAGCAATCGGAACTCCGGTATTAGTATTGGCAAAGGAAACAAATCTGGACGTACTGCATCTTAGTACCAATGTCGTATTGCAATTATCAGTACTTATGTTCCTTATTCCTTTAGTTTTGCTTTTCCTCACTAATCCTAAATTAAAGGCTCTTCCTAAGAATATATTTCTGGCTTTATTAGTCGGAGGTGTTTCTCTGGCCGGACAATATCTGGCTGCCAGATACATGGGAGCAGAGTCACCTGCCATCATCGGAAGTATTCTTTCGATCATTGTCATTGTCCTCTATGGGAAGCTGACTGCGTCCAAAGAAGAAAAAGAACGAAAAAGTACGCTGAGAACCAAAGACATACTCAATGCATGGAGCATCTATTTACTGATTTTATTCCTGATTATCCTCACCAGTCCGCTTTTCCCGGAATTGAGAAGTACATTAGAAAATAACTGGATTACAAGAATCAGCTTGCCTATCAATGCTTCCACTGTGAACTATACTATCTCTTGGCTGACTCATGCAGGTGTACTACTTTTCCTTGGTACTTTTATCGGCGGCTTAATACAGGGAGCGAAAGTTAAAGAACTGTTCATTGTACTTTGGAATACCGTAAAACAATTGAAGAAAACCTTCATTACAGTAATTTGTCTCGTCGGGTTATCCACCATTATGGATGCTTCGGGAATGATTGCTATTATTGCTTCAGCGTTGGCTACCGCCACCGGAAGTTTGTATCCGCTGTTTGCTCCGGTCATCGGATGTTTAGGAACCTTTATCACGGGAAGTGATACATCATCCAACATCCTTTTCGGAAAATTACAGGCCAGTGTCGCCGGACAGATCCATGTCAGTCCGGACTGGTTATCAGCTGCAAATACAGTAGGTGCTACAGGTGGTAAAATTATTTCTCCGCAAAGTATTGCTATCGCAACTTCTGCCGGAAACCAACAAGGAAAGGAAGGAGAAATTCTAAAAGCCGCTATCCCGTATGCACTGGCTTATGTGGTAATTACCGGAATTATCGTTTATATCTTCAGTTAATCTCCTGAAAATGAGAACAGAATTATAGTGACGCTATCCTGTTGATATAGTGACGCTATCCTATATACATAGTGACGCTATAACAACAGGATAGCGTCACCATGTTTGAATGCCCTATTTTAGAGCGACCAAAACAATGCTAATTTTCATCCCTTCCAAAGAATAAAAGACAAATTTTAGCGTTCAGTAACTGTCTGTGGGAAATTTAGCCAAGTGTTCCAGCCAAATTGCCATTTCTCAAGTGCTACAATCACCCTATCTTTGCATCAGAAATAACAAATAGAAAGAAAAAGAATATGAAACTAATAAAAAACTTAATGAGTGCTTTCGCTATTGTACTGGCAAGCACAGCTTGCGCAGGAAACAGCGGAGAAAATAAAAAGAGTAACGAACCAACAAAGGAGGAAAATAAAATGGAAGTAGTATCATTAAATAAAGCCGATTTCTTGAAGAAAGTATATAACTATGAAGCCAACCCGAAAGAGTGGAAGTTTGAAGGAAGCAGACCTGCAATCGTTGATTTTTACGCAACCTGGTGCGGTCCGTGTAAAGCACTTCACCCCGTTCTCGAAGAACTTAGCAAGGAGTACAGTGGTAAAGTAGATATCTATCAGATCGATGTAGATAAAGAAAAGGAATTGGCTGCCGCATTCGGCATCCGCAGTATTCCAACCCTGCTGATGATCCCTATGAAGGAAGAGCCGAGAATTTCACAAGGAGCGCTGCCGAAAGACCAACTAAAAAAAGCAATTGACGAATTTCTTTTAAAACAGAACAACGAAGCTAAATAAACTAACTTCAACTTTTTTCTTGATAAGTAGTTGCCCTCTATTAGTACTTTAAGGTTAATAGAGGGCTAATTGTATATAAACCACTCTTATGTTTTCCGATATGGTATCAGATTGAAGAACAACAGATATATCTGACAGAAAAAAGGTAATATTGTGTCTATCAAAGCGATACAAGATTCGAATATTTTACATACATTTGTTCAGGAATCAATATAATACATTTATGAAATCGATTATTACCTCCATCTTTGTCTTGCTTTTAGCTGTTTCCACATCAGCACAGAAACCGCTTCCAACAGAGCAGATTTCCACTATTCCACATAACTTACTAATACACAATCAGCCTGTTGATTACAAAATAAAAGGAAACTCAATCAGTATGACCGCCAGCAGGAAGACTAACCTTTTCAATAGTCCTTCCGGCAAGCCCAAAGTGGTAAATGCTCCGCTTATACTCTTTGAACCGGAAGCGAATTTCACTATTAGTGCCAAAGTAACAGGCAAACTAAAAGCTGTTTATGATGTGGCGGCACTTGTTGTCTATCAGGATGACGAGACTTGGGCCAAGTTCTGTTACGAGAACTCTGTCAATCTTATGCCGACAATTGTATCTGTTGTGACTCGTACGTTTTCAGATGACTGTAATTCAATGCCAACCGGTGACTATGCGTATATGGCAATCGTAAAGAGAGGCTCTGAGTACTCATTTTTTTATTCCCCGGACAATAAAAACTGGTCTATGGTACGAAACTTCAACCTCAATACTACTGGTAAGATTAAAGTAGGGTTTGCTGTACACGGATCGCGTGGGAACGGATTTACCGGGGATTTTAGTGAAATAAAATATCTGCCGAGAGCACTTGATGATATGAGGACATTGTCAGAAGAATAAAAAATGATATACCCAAAATTTAAGCTAATCATAAAATGAAAACCAAACGCACAAGAAGTTCCTTTCGTTCGATGAGTTCGAAGATACACACGTTAGCAAACGAGAAAGACGTTTTCCTACTGACACATACGATTCCCCATAGTCTGAGATTTCCCCACTGCGATGCGGTGATGCATCACGGAGGGGCAGGCACAACACATAGTGTAGCTCGCACCGGCAAACCACAGGTGATCATGCCGCTTATCATCGACCAGCCTTATTGGACCTATCGTGTACAGCAATTAAAGATAGGACCGGAACGAATTAAAATAGGTAAAGATTCCGACAGGGAATTAAAAGAAAAGATATACGATTTAGTGGCTAATCCTGTATATAAAAAGAATGCAGGAGAGTTAGGCGAAAAGATTCGTTCCGAACAATCTACAGACAATTTTTGTGACTTTATAGAATCAATAGTGTCTGAAAATCAATAGCCGGTAAAAAAAATGCTTCACAAACTATTTATACCTATTTTCCGTTATAATAATAAAAGAGTTGCTATTCTCGGAAATATCCGAAGGAAAATAAAAAAACAGTATCATTTTATGCAGGAATCTACCGACAAATTCAAGAATGAGGAGTTAATACTCCGCGATTATCTGGCTATTGAAAGAACAAAGTTGGCCAATGTACGAACCTTGTTCTCTTATATCCGTACTTCACTCTATCTTCTTACTGCCGGAATCGGAATATTTCAGATCGAAAGTATATCCCGTCTGGACGGTCTCGCATGGGTATGTGTCGCAACCGGAGTTATCTTGTTCATTCTGGGCTTCATCCGTTATTTTCAAATGGGTAAACAATTGAAGGGGTATGTAAAACAGTCCCATTGTGATTAGGATACCTGGTTGCAGTGTAAAACATCACATGAAATATCACCATCTTTGTTGCTTCATCACGAAGCCTTCAAAGAAATCATCCCGATAACTATTTCCAATTGCAATCTCGTACGATTTGATAAATATATCATTGTTATCAAACGAATTGATATGGGCTGTATTGACTATATACGACTTATTGACCCGTAAAAAAGACTCCTTCGGTAATAAATCAAAAACGGCTTTCAGACTCATACGGGTAATGATACGTTGTTCGCCTAATTGCAAGATCACATAATCTTTCAATCCTTCGACAAAGAGGATATCAGAGAAGTTGACTTTGAAATACCTGCGTTCCGCCTTTACAAAGAAATATTCGGCAGCCGCAATCGTTTCAATCGCTTCCTTTTCCTCTTGCAACAATAAGGAATGATAAGACTGCGCTTTCTCAATCGCTTTCTGAAAGCGTTCCGCCTCCACCGGCTTTATCAGATAATCAATCGCATCCACCTCATAACTATCTAATGCGTATTCTGTATAAGCGGTAGTGAAGATTACCAATGTTCGTTTGGAGATAGTTCGGGCAAACTCAATTCCCGTAATACCCGGCATCTGAATATCCAGAAATACAAGGTCTACTACATGCTGCTCCATAAAGTCAGAAGCTGTGGCAGCACTATTAAAGCTTCCCACCAACTGAAGACATTCCGCCTCCTCTATCAGTAATTTCATTGCCTCACGTGCCAATGGTTCATCATCTACAATAATACAATTCATAGCGTTATACATAAAATTACAATATACCGATTTTCATTCTCTATCTGTTCCAGTTCATAACGATCGGGATATAACAGCCCCAATCTACGCTGAATATTTGCCAGCCCAATACCTCCTACCTTGTTACTGACAGCAACCGCCGGCGTGGAATTTTCACAACGAAATTCCAACCGGTTTTCTTCTACCTTAAAAGAAAGATGTACGGACGAAGGATGCTCACTATCAAAACTATGTTTCACCGCATTCTCCACAAACGGAATAAACAATAACGGCTGAATCCAAATGGAGTCAATGTCTCCCTCCTGCTCCACTGTAAACTGAAAATGATCCCTACGTATTTTTTCCAGATTCAGATAGTCATTCAGAAAACGAATATCCGAAGCTAAAGAGACCCTTTCGCGCGAACTGTCATTAATCTGATACCGCAGTAAATCTTCCAGCTTAAAAAGAACTTTGGAAGCCTCTTCCGGATTCCTCTTAATCAGCACATTGGCATTATTCAGCATATTGAACAGGAAATGCGGGTTTATCTGATTTTTAAGGAACTTCAGTTCAGATTGCAAAGTGGTAGATTCAAGTTTATCAATACGCAGATTATAACGCAGCCAATGAGTGAACAATGAAATTGCCGCCGAACCTGCGGTAACAAACCCCATAGTAAGTATGCCCGAAAAGGCATTGATGAAAGTAGCAAATCCATCGGGGTTCCTGACAGGCAAAATAACCTCAAAAAGCAATCCTTGCGTAACTGAAAGAAAAGTGATTACCACCAGATTGGTGATGATAGCTGCCAAAACATAACTACCCAAACGATTCTTTAATAGAAAACGGGGAACCAGCACGTGCAGGTTCGTATAAATCACCGCATCCATAGACAAGAAATATGCCAGACACCCTCCCAAGCGTCGCCAAAAAGAGACAGTCTGCAAAGGCTCGTACCAAAAGACATTGATGGTAATCAGCAAAACAACCAGTTGCAACAGGATATGCCTGTATATTCTGTAATGAGAGCTTATCAGAAAAGCGGTCACACCTCTGTCATCCATAGTTCCATCATACGGATTTCTATCAACCGTACTTCTATCTTCTATATTTATTATCATTGTTCACCTCCATTCAATTCCAGTCTTATACATTCAGTAGTTAACAACAATCCGTAACGGTCACCATACAATAAGTCCAGCCTTTGCCTGATTCGTTCCAGCCCTCTGTCTTCAGAGAGATTAAGTTGCGGACACATGCAAATGAATACAATCATGCCTTTTTCAACTTTCAGATGAATACTCAGAGAAACAGGAAGAACGATCTGCTGTTCGTGCATCAGCTTCATAATATGCTGTACGAAAGGAATAAAAAGCAAAGGTGGAACCAACATCCGGTTTACCTCCCCTTCCGAAATAAATTGATAGCTGAATTGCGGCTGGGAACTCTGTTCCAATGTCAGATAATTTGTAAGGAAAGCAACTTCACCGCTAAGTAATACTTTGTGCCTGCTGCAATCGTATAACTGATAACGTAGTAACTGGCTCAATTTCATCAACATCTTCGAAGCCTTTTCCGGTTCAGTCAATGTCAGTTCTCCCGAATGATGCAAAGTTTTGAAAAGAAGTTCGGGACTGACCTGCTCTTTCAGCTGCTCTACTTCAGAAAGTACATGTGCCTTTTCCATCTGTGAAACACGTCGGTTTTCTATCATCCATTCTTTCAGGAGCACAGTCATCGTTCCCCCTATCATACAAAGCGTTGACAGCATAAAAGAAGATATGTAGTCCATCAGCATGGGAACCGAGAAATACGATCCCCGTGCGTGAAGCTGTGGCCAATAGGAATAAGCCAGATATTCTATAATCATCTGTATCAACAGTGCAACGATCATTGCCACAGACAATAATGATAAATACACCATATAATGCCTTTTCAACAAATATCTTGGGAATAACCAAAAAAGATTCAGGCAGATAACACCCACATAAGTAAGCAAGTATATAAAAGTGAACACATAAATCCATCCCCCCAATATATCCCGGTAGTCCATAAAAATGATGAACACCTGATTGAAAGAGATAGTGCCCAGCACCATGACAAGTATCAGATACCGTATCCATCGAAATTCAGGACTAACAAGTAATCTATATAAAATCGCAGATTTGTTGCCTGCTGTAGCTGTTTCAGTTGCCATATGCTTCATTGGGTACGAAGATAAAACTTTTTCCTTCAAGATTTCTATCCGGATATCTAAAATTCAAGTTTATAGCTCACATTCGTCAGAACCGTGGAACCGTCAGTTGCATCTATTTTTCCGGTTTTCACATTATATTCATGTCCGTAGTGCTCTTTCGTAGCCATGAAATTCAATCCTTTTACAGCAAATTCATGAGATACTTTCTTCTTATTGATACGGTAGCTGACAGTATAATTACCGATAAACATGGGTGAATATTGTTTGGAGAATGCTCTCGTTTCGTCATATTGCACTTCCTTGTCCGGGTGTTTCAGGGTCGCTTCTACATCAATCGGGGAATACCGGTCCCCTCCCTGTAATGTCAGTTTCAGATTGACACTAAGGATATTCTCCCTGTTTCGCCCCAACATCCATTCCTTGCCGATAAGTCCATTGATGACGTAGTTCCGGTTAAACTTCGTATCATACCACACACCGTCTCCACCACGGTAACGAGAGTCAAACAACGAACCGGAAACCATATAATAGAGTCCTTTCTCCAGAAAACGTTCGAGAGTAATGTCAATTCCAATATTGCGGCCTCTCCCCTTATTGATAAGGGCATCCTCTACGTAAAAATCAGAGCGATTGAGCACAGAATAGGAACTGTCCGCCATCAAAGGTACATCATGCAGAAACTGTACATAGGGTTCTATTTTCAGATTCATGCGGTCTGTAATTTTGTAGCTGAAAGATAACATGATATGCTGTGCTTTGGTAAAATCCAGATTCTTGTTAACAGATTGACTTCCTGTATTTTTTGTTTTTACAAAGTAGACGTCCATTTTCTCCATCCGACTGTACATTCCGTAAGCTAAGGCAAAAGTAGCTTTCGGGCTAGCTTGCCATTTCAAACCGGCACGGGGTTCAACCGACCATTTATTATTCAATGTCAAATATTGCCCGTAGATGCCGGCATTGAGAGTCCAACGGTCACTCAAACCGACAGAAGAACTATTGTAGACAGAAAGCAGACTTGTATTGCCGTCCCCCTGAGATACGGTTTCCAGTACCTGGGCTTCGTAAGGCGCTATAGAAAGATTCATATCATAGAACATAGCGGTATATGTAAAGCCTGTTTTATTAGTAAACCGGTTGCTGAACTTACGATTATAGGTACTGGTTACTATGAGGTTGGTGTGCTTCGATTCAAGATCCATGTAAGGAGTCGATTCCAAAGCGTGATTGAACATGGAAGCGCCTCCGTCCAGTTGTGAATAGGTAGCGGCAACGGTGGTTTTCAGCGATGCGTCACTATTGAAGAAATAACGGTGGCTGATACCCCCAGCCGCCATATACTGTTTGTCACGCGACTCACTACGGTCACCCAAATATTCCCATTTCTCCGGATTTCTTTCCATGTCACTCTTAAATTTGTCTATCAAGCTGGTTCCCCATACTGAGAAAGTTCCGGCTTTCTGCGTAGGAAAGTTAGTTTGAAATTCAAATCCTGATAATCCATCGTTCCACCGTCAAGATTCAGTAGCCCTGTGGTAGAGTAACGGTAATTGAAGATATACGATGCTTTATGTTTCTTACTCAAAGGACCCTCAGAAGCAACATCAATTCCCATAATCCCTACTTGAATCGTGTTTTCATTCTTTTGATTATTACCATTTCGTAGCTTCATATCAAATACACCGGACACAGCATTTCCATATTCCGCCGGAAAAGCTCCGGTAAAGAAATCAGAATTACCGAGTACCTGTGAACTAAGAGAAGAAAGAATTCCTCCACCCAATGTGGCAATATCCGCGAAATGATTCGGATTCGGGATTTCTACATCTTCCAGTCGCCATTGTAAAAGATGGGGTGCATTACCATGAATAGAGATGCCATTGGAAGAAACACTGGGTGCTACTCCGGCAAAAGCAGAAACTAAGCGTGCCGGATCATCAAAACCACCTGCATAACGGCTCGCTTCTTCCACACTTAACATACGTGCCCCAGTGGTCGCCATCTTATTCATCGCTTCCTCTTTGTTCGTTCGGGCACGAACTACGACTTCACTCAGTTCGTTTACACTTTCCTTCAGAGGGATTTCCAGATAGACTTCTTTGGCGGAAGTTACCAGTATTTCTCTAAAAAGTCCCGGTTCATACCCCATAAATGCTGCTTCTATCGTATGTCTCCCGACAGGAACCTGCGGAATAATGAAACGTCCCAAACTATCGGTTGTCGTCCCCATCCCTGCTTTATCAGACAATCTCACTGTCGCATACGGTATAGGGTATTTTGAGTCTCCATCCACTACCATTCCACGAATGGTCTGTACCGGACGGCCTTTCCGTTCCGATGTTTGCCCCAAAACAGTAACTGATACAAATAAGGCAATCAATAATAATATCCATCCCCCATAGCGATACAGTTTCCGTGTGAGTTCTTCGCAAAGAACTTTTTCAAAAGTTTTAAGTACTATCCCACATTCATCTGCCGGAATACCTGAACGGGTTGCTATTTCCCCCAATAACATAGTTTTATTCATCTTCATGACTTATTTTGTTTTTTATTTCGACACGAAGATAAGGGATACAGTATTGCCTGTTTTTCAAATGAGACGAACACGCCTCGTTTGTAGACAAGATATAGGATTGATAAGATAAATATGCCTTCCCCTCTAAATGTTCTAAATTTAATATAATAACAACAGGAGGTTACTCTAAAAATAATGAACTACAGGATATGCTGCATAAATTAATGTAATAATATACAGAAAAGCGAGCCCACACTGCATAATACTACGTGAAATATGCATCTATTCTTGTTCATATAACACTCGTTGGTTTTAAAGGAACACCTTGTTCCTTTAAAACCAACACTTCGTTCCTCACCGAGGAACCTATTTTTTCTTGATGAGAAAGTTATAAAAAGGCTATTTTAGCTTATTTTTTCTCTAGTTTGTCATAGATATCGAGAAATCAAAACGTGACATAAGAAACAAAATCGAATGATTAATCTTTCCAAATAACAGGCATCAACAGAAAATGATTACTATTTATTCAATTATCTCTTCCAATGACATAAAGAAGAAAATCCACACTTACAAATCATTGAGATATTCTATTCCCCTTAGTGAACGTAATGGAATCATGGTCTTTAGAACTCGTGTAAATATCCACTTTTTAAGAAAGGTCATTTTTTCAGTAGCTGCGGAGCAATCCTCACTTTACCCATAATATTCTACTTGTTCTGTTCTTTTTTTTGATTTGAGGTGTGGCTATTCGACAAATGGGAACGGATTGATTGTAAATAATGGCAATCAACATCAAGGTAAAAAACCCGTTTTATCTTTCTCGGTTATTTCCCGGATTACTTTACAGGGAACTCCTGCAGCGATTACATTCTCCGGAATATTCTTTGTGATTACACTACCTGCACCGATTACAGAATTTTTCCCGATCGTAACACCACCCATAATATGAACTCCGGCACCTATCCATACATTATCTTCAATTACAATCGGATAAGCATAGCATCCCCCCATAACACGTTCTTGCGGATCGAGCGCATGATTTGCCGTATATAGACCAACGCGTGGTCCTAATAATACATTATCACCTATCGTAATGAGATTTCCATCCAACATAATACAATCAAAGTTGGCAAAGAAATTGTTTCCAATACTGATATTGAATCCGAACTCGCACCGGAAATGCGGCTCAAAATGAACACCATTACCGACATGTTTCAATAGTTTACGTAATAATGCCTCCCGAACTTCTTTAGGTCTTCCATAAGTGGAATTATAATCATTAGTCAAAAAGACAGCCCGTTCTCTTCTTTGAACCAATTCTATAGACAAGTCATTATACATTTCCCCTGAATGCATTCTTTCACACAATTCTTTATTTTCCATATATCACGATATTTTTTAATGCAGTATGTATTGCAAATATATGGAATTAGCCGGATTAAAGAAACAGCAGTTGATTTTCAAAAATAATTTTATAACTTTGGCGATATTGAATCCTTGTAATTTTATATAAAGCATGAATATCATTTCTCTTAAAGACTCACCTCAATATTTAGAAAAAGCTATTGCCTATTTCCAAAGTAAATGGGCTAATGAAAACACGAAAATGGTGTATGACGATTGTTTCAGACATTCTCTAAAAGCCGAAAATCCCATACCTCAATGGTATCTTCTTATGAATGGTGATGAAATTGTAGGGTGTGCAGGACTTGTTAGCAATGATTTTAATTCTCGTATGGATTTATATCCTTGGTTCGTTTCCTTATTCATTGAGGAAAAGTACAGAGGAAATAACTATGCCAGTCTTTTAATAGAACGGGCAAAGAAAGATACACAAAAAATCGGTTTTTCAAAATTATACTTAAGTACCAGTCATACTTCGTATTACGAACGATTAGGCTTCACCTATATCGGAGATTGTTGGCATCCTTGGGGAGAAAGTTCTCGTGTATATGAAATCATTCTAAAATAATCAGATAGAAACAATAACAGATTTCATAGAAATAAACCGAAAAGACTAGATTACTTTATAATCTCTAAGTCTTCAACCCGTACATATCCAACAGTTTCGTCAGATTCTGTTATAAGAGTATATCTCACTTTGCACCAATCACCTTTAATATCATCAATAACAACGCGTCTGCCAAAGTATGCACCTGCCATATTATCATCTTTATTTATCAATCTCCCATTGGGTGAAATATAAGCACGATTGGTACAAAGAAAAGCCCGATCACCAATCTTTATAGGCAAAAAGGTAACAGATTTACAATTTTCAGGCATTTTCAAATCAGACTTATATACATTCGCCAAGTTTTCCGTAGTCATATTAATCCAAATATGAAATCCTTCTCTGAAGTCAAGTTCCGAAAAAGAATGATTTATATGAATTTGTGAATTGCATGAATACAGTTTCCCATATTTTTCAGAAGTGCTCGCATAAACAGCATATAAGATATTACCCTGTTCATCATAATAAACGACATTATTAAGGTCACCCCCATCCGAGTACCATTTGATAGTCTTGCGTACCCTTCCTTTTTCATCATAATATAAAGTCGCAAAACTTGTGACCTGCCTATAGTCTATATCAGCTACCACATCTGAGTGATCACACATACTCGGAGCAGCAAACTCCAGATACATATATTTACCTAAACTATCGACAGGTACAAGATACGCTATCCGTAACGGCATCTTATTAATAGCTTCAACTTGACTTGTACATTCCGGATAAGTATTTGTCTGTGCAAAGGCTGATATTGCCACAACAGAGAGTAACAGAGTTAATAGGATTGTTCTCATTATATTCATTCAAGTTTTAAGTCCCTCAAATATACAAAAAAAGGCATAAAAAAAGGCTATCTATCCCAGACAGCCAATCTTTTTGTTAACCTTAAATCTAATACTATGAAAAACACACTACAAAGATACGGACTTTCCGCATATCTCCAAATTTCCGGAGCAGAGCGGAGCATCTTATAACATGGTTTAATAAAAGCAGCAGATTCGTTAACATTTAACATAATTCATTTGGATATTAACTAATGCCTGACAGAATCTGAAATACCGTCAGCCCAAAGAACACTTGTCTATCTTAAACCTCACACCGGATATCCAAACCTTTTTCATAGTTCTTTTGTTTATAAAGTAGAATAACTAAATACACGATATGAGCATCAAAGAACAATACTGGAAATATTCCCTCATCGTCATCATACTATTTATGGGAATCATCATCTTCCGTCAAATCACCCCTTTTCTAGGGGGATTGTTGGGAGCACTCACTATTTATATTCTAGTACGTAAACAAATGGCACACCTGACAGAAAGATGGAAAATAAAACGCAGTGTTGCCGCATTACTGATCACAGCAGAAACGGTTATGGTATTTTTGGTACCACTTGGATTAACCGTCTGGCTATTGGTAAGCAAACTTCAAGATATCAATCTGGACCCTCAAACATTCATCGCTCCTATGCAGCAAGTGGCAGAGTTTATCAAAGAAAAAACCGGTTACGATGTATTAGGGAAAGATACCATATCATTCATTGTCTCCATCCTTCCCCGCATCGGACAGATCATTATGGAAAGCATCAGCAGCCTTGCCATCAATCTGTTTGTCATGGTATTCGTACTATACTTTATGCTGATAGGAGGAAAAAAAATGGAGGCTTATGTGAATGATATTTTGCCATTTAATGAAGCAAACACACAGGAAGTTATTCATGAGATTAACATGATTGTACGTTCCAACGCTATCGGCATCCCGCTATTAGCAATCATCCAAGGAGGAGTAGCCATGATAGGATATCTCATCTTCGGAGCACCGAACATATTAATTCTGGGATTTCTTACCTGCTTTGCCACCATCATTCCGATGGTAGGAACTGCCCTGATATGGTTTCCCGTAGCCGCTTATCTTGCTGTAACCGGAGACTGGTTCAATGCTATCGGACTCGCTGCCTACGGAGCAATAGTCGTATCACAATCTGATAACCTGATCCGATTTATTCTGCAAAAGAAAATGGCCGATACCCATCCACTGATTACCATATTCGGAGTTGTAATTGGCTTGCCGCTATTCGGTTTTATGGGAGTTATCTTTGGTCCGTTACTACTCTCACTATTCTTTCTCTTTGTTGACATGTTCAAGAAAGAATATCTGGATTTACGAAATAACCTTCCTTCGAGATGACGGAGCTACCAAAAAAATGCGTACTTTTGCAGTCGTAAAAACGACACTTTAATTCAATGGAAGCATTTACATTCAACACTGTTGAACTGATTCTTTTATCAGCGGCAGGTATTCTTTTTATCATTCAGCTCATTTATTATTTCGGCTTGTATAATCGAATACATATCCGCAATAAAGCTGTACGCAAAGAAGAAGTGCATTTCACACAGGAAATGCCTCCACTTTCCGTAATACTTTGTGCACGAAATGAAGCTGATAACTTACGTAAAATCTTACCTTCCATTCTCGAACAAGACTATCCGCAGTTCGAAGTGATTGTTATCAACGATGCTTCTACAGATGAAACAGAGGATGTATTGGGATTTATGGAAGAGAAATACCCTCATCTCTACCATAGCTTTACTCCTGACAGTGCACGCTATATCAGCCACAAGAAACTAGCCTTAACGCTAGGTATCAAAGCCAGTAAACATGACTGGTTAGTATTTACAGAAACAAATTGTATGCCTGCCAGTCGACAATGGCTTAAACTAATGGCACGCAATTTCACTTCACAGACTCAAATAGTGCTGGGATATAGCGGTTACGACCGGACCAAAGGATGGCTACACAAACGGGTGGCTTTTGACACTTTATTCCAATCCCTGCGTTATTTGTGTTTTGCACTGGCAGGAAAGCCATATATGGGTATCGGACGTAACATGGCTTATCGGAAAGAATTATTCTTCCAAAGAAAAGGTTACTCCACTTACCTGAATCTGCAACGCGGAGAAGATGATCTGTTCATCAACCAGATAGCGACTCCATCAAACACACGGGTAGAAACGGATATCAATGCAACCATGCGGATACAACCTGTATATAACTACAAAGAATGGAAGGAAGAAAAGATTAGCTACATGGCTACCGCACGCTATTATCGCGGCATACAACGCTATTTATCAGGATTTGAAACTTTCTCCCGTTTACTGTTTTACGCTGTCTGTATAGCGGGTATTGTAATCGGTATCCTCCATTTACACTGGCTGTCTGCCGGAATTGCATTATTGATATGGATATTCCGTTATATTGTACAGGCAGTCGTCATCAATCAAACAGCCAAAGAAATGGGCGGAGGCAGAAAATATTATTTCTCTCTGCCGGTATTCGATATTCTCCAACCCATCCAGTCACTTAGATTTAAACTCTACCGTTCTTTCCGGAGAAAAGGAGATTTTATGAGAAGATAAGCAATCATATAGATTACAGGGTTCGCTGCATATAAATCGCATCCGAACCATCATGATAATAGGCTGGCTTTACTCCCACGGGAATAAAGCCATTTTTCATATATAGCCTGATAGCAGGAGTATTTGTAACTTTCACTTCGAGTGTAATCTTTGCCGCCTTACAGTCATGAGCTGTAGCAATCGTCTGTTCCATCAGTAACTGCCCCAGTTTCCGACCTCTGAAATCCGGATGGACAGCTATCGAATATATTCTCAGATAGCGAGTTCCCGCATGAAGCAACAACGAGATATAAGCTATAATCTGCTCTTGCTCTACCACCACATAAAAGGTTCCTTTTGAACGACCGATCAGATAGGCAAACTGTTCCCGCGAGAAACTATCTTCCCGGAAACATTCCTGCTCTATTTCCAGAATAGCAGGAATATCCCTCAAATTTGCTTTGCGAAGGTGTACGGTCTGTTCCATCACTAATAATGTTTCATATCCAAAGCCTGCTCAAAGTGATTCAGCAGACGATAATACATTTCGTCACCGATAATCGCATCTTCCAATTCATGGTCAATACTCGGATTATCATTGATTTCAATAACGTAAGCCTTATCATCCACCATTTTCAAGTCTACTCCATACAAACCTTTTCCTATGAGATTGGCAGCTTTTATCGCTGTATCCAATACCACACGTGGTACTTGATAGATAGGAATCGTATCCACTAATCCACAGCGGCTCCTTCCCGAATCATAATGGCAATAAATCTGCCAATGTCCTTTTGCCATGTAGTACTTGCAGGCATACAAAGGTACTCCATTCAACAAACCAACACGCCAATCAAACTCCGTAGGCGTAAACGCCTGTGCCAATAAGATAGCCGACTTCTCGAAAAGGACTTCAAGGCTGGTTTTCAGCTCTTCTTCATTGGATACTTTTTTCATCCCAATGGAATAAGAACCGTCCGGTATCTTCAAAATGAAAGGAGCACCTACCTGCTCGCTTATCTGTTCGAACGAATTTTTATTGGACTGGAAAATCAATGTAGACTTCGGTGCCGAAATCTTTTCTTTCTCAAAAAGTTCTTTCAGATAAACCTTATTCGTACACCGGATAATAGACAACGGATCATCAATAACTACCATTCCATTTTGTGCAGCCAACTGCGACAAATGGAATGTATAGTGATTCAGTGATGTCGTCGTACGGATAAACAGCGCATCAAACTCCAGCAAGCGCATAGCATCATCTTCCGTAATCATTTCAACATGAATATTCATCTTCTTGGCTACTTCGGACAGCTTATGCAAAGCCCCTTTGTTACTAGGCGGAAATTTTTCTTTCGGATCAATGAGTACTGCCAAACTATATCTGGGAACTTTTGTCGACTTAGGCGCACGCCATATCTTCTTATTAAAATTATCGAGTGTATTAGCAAAGAAGTCCTGTTCCTCATCATCCAACCGGTTCAAAGGCAAAAACTGAACACTTTCAATCTGATTCTTAGGATGAGTATTCAGGGCAACTTTCAGTAATGGACAGGGATAATTCTCGAAAATAAAACGGGCTACTCTTTCCAACCCTTTCTCACGGCATTTCCCGAAATAGATATTCAGATACCAGATATCACTTTTGATCCCATTCTTCTGAATCCACTGATAACACAATGCCTGCAGGCTACGATCCATACGGATCCCTGTCCCTGTCTCCAGTTTATTGATGATATCAACATCGGGAATCACCCGTTGTCCTCTCGTTTGGGCAAGCAACGAACAATAATACCCTTCGGAATTATAGCTGTAATCATTGCTAAGATTAATAACTAACTTCCGGTCTTTTTCAACCGGCTTGTTCTTCAGATAGTCGGAAACAGTCAGGATACTTTTTGTCTCACAATACGGTTTCCAGTCATCCGGATTATCCAACAGAATTAACACATTATTCATAATGGTTAAAAATTAAACCTACAAGAGGATATTAAGTAAATTGGGCGCAAATATAGACATATTATTCACTCTACATCACGTAAGAGTCTAAATTATTTTTGCAGCAAAAAAAGAAAAGAAAAAGAAGGGATTACTCGTATCGCATGGAACTTGCAGGATTGATCTTTGTTATTAGGAAAGAAGGGCCAATCAGCATCAGGACGGATGCCAGCAAAGTACCTGCATTAATCAAAAGGAAGAACCAAATATTGAAAGAAACCGATACTGTATCCACATAATAATTCTCCGGATCAAGTTTGAATATTCCAAATTGAGATTGAATAAAGCAGAATGCCAGTCCAATTACATTTCCCCAAAGCATTCCTTTACCAATAAGAAAGACTGCAAACCAAAGAAAAGTCTTGCGAATCGTAAAATTATCAGCTCCCAGAGCCTTTAATATTCCGATCATATTAGTTCGTTCTATGATAATAATCAGCAAACCGGAAATCATGGTAAAGCCAGCAACTCCAATCATCAGAAAAAGGATTACCCATACATTAAGATCAAGCAAATTCAACCATTCAAATATTTGAGGATTCAGTTGTTCTATGTTGCGTACATAATATATACCGCCAAACTCATCCCGCTGGTTGTCAGTGTCAACTGCTATTTCATAAGTTATATCTTCCAGCTTATCATAGTTATGCACCTGCAACTCTACTCCACTCACCTGCTCCGGCTGCCAGCCATTCAGGCGATTTACTAAATAAAGGTCCGTCAATAAAAAGAGGTTATCATATTCGGAAAAATTGGTCTGATAAATACCTGCAATCGTCAAACGTCGGGCACGAATATTATCCTGGATATAATAGGTATATATCTTATCCCCCAGCTTCAACTTCATTTTGGTAGCCAATGCCTTGGAGATAAGTACCTGATTACTGGAAACCGAATCGCTGAACACAGGAATCTCTCCTTCCACCAGATACTCTTGCATAAAACCAGGATCAAACTCCGGTCCGACACCTTTCAAGACCATTCCTTGAAAAGCATCATCCGTTTTTATCATCCCCGGCTTTGTGGAATAACGTTGCACATGGCTTACTTCGGGATAGCTGGAAAGAGCAGTCATCATGCTGTCGCCTACCGCTATCGGATGAGTCTCATAAGAATTAACCGCATCCAGGTTCGCTATCTGAATGTGTGACCCGAATCCGATCACTTTATTCCTTACCTCACTTTTAAACCCTATAACTACTGCCACCGCAATAATCATAACAGCCAGCCCGATAGCAATACCGGCCATAGCAATGAGGACCGCAGGACGTGAAACCTGCTTTCCACCATCGCTTTCGCGATAAATACGACGAGCTATAAAAAGAGATAACGACAATTCTTTTAAATATTAAGTAATAGGTATTAAGTATTAGCCGCAGCTTATTTAGAGATTAGGGATTAAGTATTTATTAAGCATTAAGACATTACCTTATAATACATCATACGCCAATCAGCGTCTACGGTTAATACTTAATACTTATTAATCTATTCCTTATTCCGTTCTTCCCGGATACGCTTCCAAAGCCTTCTGCAAAATAAAAAGCGCACGGTTCAAATCTTCTTTCTTCAATACGTAGGCGATACGGACTTCATTGATACCTGAGCCCGGGGTAGTATAAAAACCAGAAGCCGGAGCCATAAATACAGTTTGCCCTTCATATTCAAAATCAGAAAGACACCAGGCACAGAACTTATCCGAATCATCTACAGGAAGTTTGGCTACAGTATAGAAAGCCCCCATCGGAATTGGAGAATAAACACCCGGAATACGGTTCAATCCGTCAATCAGGCATTTACGACGTTCCACGTATTCATCATACGTCTCCCGTGAATATTCTTCCGGAGCATCCAGAGAGGCCTCAGCAGCTATCTGTCCGATTAAAGGAGGACTCAAACGAGCCTGACAGAACTTCATAACAGCATCACGTATCTCTTTGTTCTTGGTAATCAAAGCACCGATGCGAATACCACATTCGGAATAACGTTTTGAAACAGAATCGATCAGTACGACATTATTCTCAATACCTTCCAAATGGCAGGCAGAGATATAAGGGGAACCGGTATAAATAAATTCACGATATACTTCATCCGAAAAGAGGAAGAGGTCATACTTCTTCACCAAATCCCGAATCTGATTCATTTCACGACGGGTATACAGATATCCTGTCGGATTATTCGGGTTGCAAATCAGAATCGCTTTGGTACGTTCGTTGATCAATTCTTCGAATTTCTCCACTTTCGGCAGAGAAAACCCTTCTTCAATGGTCGTGGCAATCGTACGGATCTTTGCTCCAGCAGAAATGGCAAATGCCATATAATTGGCGTATGCAGGTTCCGGAACTATGATTTCATCACCCGGATTCAAACAGGAAAGGAAGGAGAAAAGTACCGCTTCCGAACCTCCTGATGTAATAATTATATCGTCAGCCGTCAGGTTGATGTTGAACTTTGCATAATATCCTACTAGTTTCTCGCGATAGCTACGGTTTCCGGCACTGGGGCTATATTCCAGTACTTTACGATCAATATTGCGTATCGCGTCAATCGCGGCCTGAGGAGTGGGCAGATCAGGCTGTCCGATATTCAGGTGAAACACATGGACTCCCCGTTGCTTGGCAGCGTCTGCCAATGGAGCCAGCTTTCTGATAGGAGATGCAGGCATCTCGTTTCCGCGAATGGATATGGTCGGCATAATTTTATTGACTATTTTACAATTTACTATTTACTATTTAACTTGGAGCTGCAAATGTACGCAATTATTTGAATACAGAGACATAAAAACTTTAAAAACCTTAGCAAGGTTAAAAACCTTATGGTAATTTGAAAAGAAAGCTATACATTTGTAATACAGAAAACTTAAAACAATATCATAATGACCATACACCTTATCGCATTCGCTTCAATACTACATAAACAAGCCTCGTTGCGTAGTTCACACGAAGCTATTTTGAGTGAGCTTGAAAAATATTATACTGTAAGGCTCATCGATTATCAAGATATGGATAAGCTGAACAGTGATGATTTCAAGATCATTTTTGTCGCTACCGGAGGAGTGGAAAGACTGGTTATCCAGCATTTCGAACGTCTGCCCCGACCTGCCATTTTGTTAGCAGACGGCATGCAGAACTCACTTGCTGCAGCACTGGAAATATCAACTTGGTTGCGGGGAAGGGGAATGAAGAGCGAAATTCTTCATGGTGAACTCCCGTCTATCGTTCAAAGGGTACATATACTTTATAACAATTTCCGGGCACAGCGTTCTTTGTTTGGTAAACGTATAGGCGTCATCGGTACTCCTTCTTCCTGGTTGGTTGCCAGTAATGTTGACTATCTTTTGGCTAAGCGCCGCTGGGGCATCGAATACATAGATATTCCACTGGAACGAGTCTATGAACATTTTCAACAAATTACAGATGAAGAAGTAGGTGCATCGTGTGCTGCCGTTGCTTCGCAAGCTCTTGCTTGTCGCGAGGGAAGTCCTGAAGATTTAATCAAGGCTATGCGATTATACCGGGCGATAAAGAAGATATGTAAAGAAGAAAAGCTGGAAGCACTGACTTTAAGTTGCTTCAAGTTGATCGAGCAGATAGACACTACCGGTTGCCTGGCATTATCCTTATTGAATGACGACGGAATAATGGCAGGATGTGAAGGAGACCTTCAATCCATCTTCACCCTTCTGGCTGTCAAAGCACTTACAACCAAAGAAGGTTTCATGGCAAATCCTTCTATGATCAATACCCGGACAAACGAACTGATATTAGCACATTGCACCGTAGGACTGCAACAAACGGAAAGATATATCATCCGTAATCATTTTGAGACGGAAAAAGGAATAGCCATACAAGGACTACTTCCCACCGGAGATGTAACGGTCATTAAATGTGGTGGTGAATGTCTGGATGAATATTATCTGTCTACAGGAACACTGACCGAAAATACCAATTATATTAATATGTGCCGTACACAGGTACGTATCCGGATGAATACCCCGGCAGAATATTTCTTGAAAAATCCGTTGGGCAACCATCACATCATGATTCATGGTAACTATGAAGATACATTGAATGAGTTCTTCATGGCAAATGCCTGCAAGCGGACAGAATAAACATTCTAAAAAACACTTTTAGGCTCATCATAAAATAAAGAGGTTGTGTCAAAACGCTGGCACAACCTTTTTTTATGCACAAAGCCCAGACTTTCACAAGCCCGGGCTTTGTTATTACCCAAAGTTTTTGT
>NZ_FNNN01000041.1 GCF_900106755.1 Bacteroides faecis MAJ27 | reverse complement strand
GTTTCAAGCAGGGGAAACTAAAGTTTCAAACCATCTGGAACTGGAGTTTCAAGAGGCAAGAAACCTCAGGAAACAACCGGAGACGGGAGCAGAGGACCGCATGAGTGGATAAGGAGGAACGCATGATTGAAGTGAAATGAACGCACGAGTGGAGTAAAAGTACCGCACGATTCAACCAACCCGACCATAACAATGTCCCGATTAACCTGTTCTCTTAGGAAGAACAGGAGTATGGACATAAGCGAAAAAAGCATTTATCACACAATAATAGAGGGAGTATCAGATCTTAATACCTGATATATCAATTATTAACAGATGGAACGTCAATTATTAATAGTTGACAGATAAGAGGTTAACATACTGAATATAAAACTATAACATCAAGAAAAATGTGTATTAAAGCATGAATATAGAGTGAGAGCAAATGCCTGCTACCACACTGCTACCACACTTGCTATCACAGCTGTAACAACGATGAATAAGACGATACAAGCAAAAAGTGAGAGCATGGGAGCAAAACATATACTAAATTCACTTGGAGAGAAAAAACTGCTAAATTCTAGTTATAAATAAAACATCTCAGTCAGATAGAATCGCTAACTTGAAAATAAAAGAGAGAAGTTTATAGAAAAGTTACTATCTAAGAAATCCAGAGGGAGAATCCGATACTTTACTTCAAGTTCTGCAAAGCGGCTCTCTTTGAGTTCCACTTTGAGTTTCTCTTTGAGTTGAACGACATCAAAATCAGCTTTTCCGAATATCAGTATCTTCATAAGAATACTTTATACACATAATTGCAGATAAAGCATGTAAGATTTACGCAATGCCGCACTGTTTTGCACATTCTATCATATTTTAAAGCTGCTTGGTATCTTATGAACACAAAGAAACAAACCACTCAAAACTTAATACAAAAAAACGATGCTGCACCAGAATATTCCGAAGCAGCATCGAATCTATCTCAAGCTTTCAGATAGTAATAGAACTATATGAAATAACAATATTATTTTATCTTAAGGGCAAAGCCTCCTCCCGGAGCTAAATGGACTTTCAACTTACCACCCTTCTTTACCGGGAAAGACTCACACTTATAGTCACGACCATTCCGATGGGCATTCACACCATCTTTAAACAAAGTAGCATTATAAGATTTATCGCCCAGGAAAGAGCAGTCAACTTCAATATCACGTGCAGTCCAGTCTGTAATTCCACCTACATACCAGACATCTCCTTTCCGTCGTGCTGTCACAACATACTCTCCCATTTTACCGTCAAGAACGATACTTTCATCCCACACGGTTGGTATTTCAGCAATAAACGCTGTTGATTCCGGTTCACGCATGTAGTTGCTCGGAGTATCACACAACATATTAAAAGGAGATTCAAATATCATATACAGAGCAAGTTGACGGCAACGCGTTCCCTGACTCATCGGCTCCGAATAACAAGGATAATAATTACCTTTGGAAGCATTTCTCATCGCTCCCTGTGTATAATCCATCGGTCCGGAAACCTGACGAATAAAAGGAAGCATCACATCATACTTTACTTGATCTACCGAAGGAGCACTCCATTTCATCTGCTCCAGCCCATTTACTCCTTCGAAATTGAGCACATTCGGATAAGTACGATTCAAACCAGCCGGTTTATGAGTGCCGTGAAGATCGAGAATCAATTTATATTTAGCACACATTTCAGCAGCACGATAATTGAATGCGGTCATTTCCTGATCATCGCGGTCCATAAAGTCTACTTTGAAGCCCTTTACTCCCATTTCAGCATAATGACGGCAAACATTTTCCATATCCCGCTCGAACGCATGATAACCGGCCCAAAGAATAATACCCACATTTTTGGACGCCGCGTAATCCACTAATTCTTTCAGATCGATCTCCTTTACGACCTGCATCAAATCCGCCTGCAAATTCACTGCCCATCCCTCGTCAAGTATCACATACTCAATTCCGTTTGCAGAAGCAAAGTCTATATATGCTTTATAAGTCGGATTATTTACTCCGGTAACAAAATCAACGCCATCCAGATTCCAGTCATTCCACCAGTCCCATGCCACCTTTCCCGGTTTAACCCACGAAAGATCACTCAGACGGGAAGGGGCACCCAGCAGGTAACTAAGATTGGTTGCGGCAAGATCTTTATCGGTTGTCGTAACCACAGCTATACGCCAGGGGAAGTTTCTTGGCTGGTCCACTTTTGCAATGTAGTCTTCATGCTCCTTTACCAACATCTGAAGCTGATTGTGTCCACCCTGCACTGTACGTTTCGGATAAGGAGCGTGTTTACTGCTCAAACAGTTTCCACCTTTCTCGGCAGAAAGATAAAGTCCCGGATAATTCTCCAGATCAGACTCCGTGATACAAATCTTCACACCTTCGCCTGCATCCACCACCAACGGCAAAAACATCAGGCGTTGTTTATTCAGTTTCGACAGTTTGTCTGTTGTATACGTATTCTCGAAAGAATTAAAAAACTGTGAGTTATAATCACCATCTTTGCCGCTTCTTACATAAGGCACGGAGGCAACCATATCCGACGGGAAACAATAATCGGATACTTCATCTATAACGTGGAAAGGCTTTTTACCCCGATTGACAAACCGGTAGGCAATACCATCATTGTATGCACGAAACTCTACATTCCAGTCTTTTTTGAAACGCAATGTCAGTTCGTTATAATGATCTCTCAATTCGTTGGCACGGTAGAAAGGAGAAGGTATCATCTCGTCCACACTCTTTCTGGAGGTTCCGGATAATTTCGCTTTTTCTCCCCAGACATTCCCGTTATCCAATGTCATGGATATGGGAGAAGGAGCAAGAATCTGCCTGTTGTTGCAAGTGATATCATAAGTCAGCCGGTCACCTATGCTAATCGTCGTTTTCAGATTTCCATCGGGTGAGACCAGGGTAAACTGCTTTTGAGCTTGCAGTGAAAGCGTACACAATACGCATAATAACAATAGAATTGTAAGTTTCTTCATGGTTGTAACTATATATTAGATTTCAAAATAATTATTCCGCACTAAAGCGCTTCGTCTGTACATCACGACTATTCGTACCGATCATCACGTCAAACTCACCCGGTTCGTAGATATATTGCAATCCGGAGTTATAGAATTTCAGATCATCCTCCGTAATCACAAATTTCACTTCGCGGCTCTCTCCTTTCTTCAGGAAGATGCGTTCGAAACCTTTCAGTTCCTTCACCGGACGCGCTACCTCCGCATAAATGTCACGCAAATAGATTTGTACTGTTTCATAGCCGTCACAATCTCCTCGGTTGGTTACGGTAACAGAAGCTGTCAGAGTCCCGTTTTTGGGCAAGGTTTCCGAACTGAGTTGCAGGTCACCATATACAAAATCGGTATAGCTCAAACCGTAGCCGAAAGGATAAAGAGGTTCGTTACTCTCATCCAGATAATTGCTGGCATATCGGTTGAAAACACGATTGTCCGGGTCCGGGCGTCCCGTATTCAGATGATTGTAAAACAGAGGAAGTTGTCCCACCGAACGAGGGAACGTAGTGGTCAACTTACCACTCGGAACGACTTTACCAAACAAAACATCGGCAACGGCATCTCCTGTCTCACTGCCTCCGAACCATACATTCAGAATAGCAGGAACATGTTCATTCTCCCAGTTCAACACCAAAGGACGACCGGTAAACAGAAGCAGCACCACAGGCTTGCCTGTTTTCACCAGTGCTTTCAACAAGTCCTGCTGAGCATCGGGAATCTCCAGATTAGTGCGGGAAGGGGACTCCCCGCTCATTTCGGCACATTCGCCCACAGCAGCCACAATCACATCTGCACGGGCAGCCGTACGCAATGCTTCGGCCAACAATTGCCGATCGTTGCCACGTTCCAACGGACGGATGCCGACAGCTCCTTTTTCCATTTCCTCATCATAATACACATTGCTGCCTTTGGCATAAAGAATTTCTGCCTTGTCTCCTGCAGCCGACCGGATTCCTTCCAGCAATGTGCCATGTCCGGACGGAGTGCAGGTCATGCTCCACATACCACACATATTATTACGTGCATCTGCCATCGGACCTATTAAAGCTATTTTTCCTTTTTCCTCCAGTGGAAGAAGATTCTTTTCATTTTTCAGAAGGACAAACGTCTTTGCTGCAATCTCACGTGCAGCAGCACGATGATCAGCCGTATAAAGTTCTTTTTCTACACGCAGTGTATCGCAATATTTATACGGATCGGCAAATAAGCCCAGCTTATACTTGGCTTCCAACACACGGCGGCAAGCTGTATTAATTTGTGCTTCAGTGACTTTTCCTTCTTTCAGTGATTCTTCCAATGTATTCAGAAAGCCGCAGGAAACCATGTCCATATCCGTTCCCGCCTGCAAAGCGCGGACAGAAGCTTCCTCCAAAGGAGCTACCCCATGAACGGCCATTTCAGCAATGGAATTGTAGTCTGTAACCAAAAGTCCCTGAAATCCCCATTCGTCACGGAGTACATCTGTCAGCAACCATTTATTTGCCGTAGCCGGAATACCATCTACTATATTAAAGGAACTCATCACACTACCGACACCTGCCTCAACAGCAGCCCGGTAAGGAGCAAAATATTCATTATACATGCGCAGATGGCTCATATCGACCGTATTATAATCTTTACCGGCTTCTGAAGCTCCATAAAGAGCGAAATGTTTCACACACGAAAGAATTTCATCTCTTCCCTGCATATTATTCCCTTGATAACCACGCACATAAGCCTTTGCCAACAGTGATCCCAGATAAGGGTCCTCACCGCTTCCTTCGGCAATACGTCCCCAACGAGCATCCCGGCAGATATCTACCATCGGGCTGAATGTCCAGCAAATGCCATCCGCACTGGCTTCAATAGCAGAAATTCGCGCCATCTGCTGAACAGCCAACGTGTCCCAACTGCATGAGAGTGCCAACGGTATCGGAAAAATCGTTTCATAACCATGTATGACGTCCGCTCCGACTATCAAAGGAATCTTCAACCGGGTTTCTTCTACAGCCAGCCGTTGCAGGTCATAAATCTTTTTAACCCCTTTCACATTGAAGAAGCCACCTATTTCCTCTTTGCGAATCATATCGCCAAGCTCGGTATTCATCACAGAGCCTGTCACCAAATCGCCACCGGAAGGAAGGTTCAACTGTCCCAACTTCTCACGAATAGTCATTTTACCCATCAGATCCGTTATAAAACGATCCATTTCCGCATCTTTTCCTCCACCGGACGCCGAACAGGAAAAGAATGTTATGCCACAAAGGGCACCCAACACCAGATTTCTTATTTTCATAAGCTCTTCAAATTATTTATTTACTTTTCTGACTTAACCTTCTGTATAATAATGACTGTACCTGTCAGCAGCATCTATTTCGCCAAAGTTAACACTTCCTTCTAAATAATGAGACATATATTCACAAAATAGATTATTTATCTCTGCCAACTGATTCTATACTATAGACGGTTCAGAAAGAAAAAGCCACATTAATTCAGAGCTACAAATTTTCCATCTTTAATATAAATTGGTGTTATCACCGGATGTTCCGTTTGTGAATTCGGTGCATGGTAAGAAATCATCAACCTGCCTTTCAGGTCTTTGAACACCATCGCGTGTCCGCCATCATCGCTATTTAATGTTTCGGGTTCCTGTACCCAAGGTCCCAGAATGTCACCGGACGCTGATATCGCTTGTCCGATAGCATATTTTCCATCTTGCTTCCGGAAACTGGACCACAACATAATTAGTTTGCCGTCATCCAGGCGATGAATAAAAGGAGCATCCGTAACATAGCCCGTCACTCCGGAACTTGTAATAGTACCTGCCCAGGGAGCTTCTGAAGCTTTGAACAACAAATGCGGATCACCTTCGGTCGTCTTCAGATCTTTCGCCAGCCGTTGAGCATAAATCTCACCATCTACAGCCTCCAGCCACTCACGGCAGAACAGCAACCAGGGATTTCCTTCTTTATCGATATACAAAGAGCCATCCAGACACATCCAGCCGGAAGGAGTTATCGCCTTATTTACAAGCGGGGTAAATGGCCCCTTCGGGCTATCGGAAACCAAAATAGAAGTACCCCGCTTCACTCCTGTATTGCTGAAAGTGGTAAATAAATAATAGCGTCCTTCATATTCATACACATCCGGTGCCCAGAAATCCTGTTGTCCCCAAAAGTCACTTTTCGCTATAAAAGAATAGCCCTCATCTTTCCACGTTGACAAGTCTTTACTTTTATAAACCCTGATTTTCAAGTTATTATTAAAATGAAGGTAATACATCGAAGTTTGCTTGTCGACCAGAATAAACGGGTCTCTCAAACGCAGACTCGATATAGGAATAGTGAAACTTTCTTCCTCCGCTTCACCCGGACCGGCAGAGGAAGTCTCCCCATCATCATTACTACAACTGACAATACATGCTCCCATCAACAGCAAGAGCGAAAGAATAGAATGCTTTAATTTTTTCATATCTCAATGATTAGTTAGTAAAATTCTTATTTACAATCCTATACCGGATAAACCGGGAGCTGAAGCCTGTATGCTTCATCGCTTTGCAGAAAAGCTACCTGCTACAACTCCCTATCTACTTACCTATTGAATACTGATAAATAAATTCATAATCAATAATGAGGATTCTGCTCAATATGAGAATTTTCAATAATGACCGAAGTAGGTATCGGGAACAGGAGATTCTTCTCTGAGAAATTACTGCTGTATTGCTTACCGGTTTCTACGTATTTCCCCATTCGAATCAAATCTTCCCTCCGTTTTCCTTCATACCAGAACTCCCAGCCTCTCTCTTTCAGGATCCAGTCTCGCAATGACTCCTTATCCGGAAAATCGGACAATTGCTTCATTACATCCTCTCCTCCTTCAGCAGCCTGTTCCATCGCTGTAAACTCTATCTCATCAATCCAAAGATCATAGCCGCTGCCTGAATTTCCCAAGGCAAGGAACAGGGCACAGTTTTTATCTTCCGTAGCCTTGCCTGTCTGCGTTGAGAATTCCTTAACTTCGCCAGCCTTCAAAGATATAGTTTCCATATGGCTCAATGGTCCTTCAATACGAATTTCAAACTGAACGTCTTTCGAGGCTTTCAGCTTCATCTTTATCGAATACTTGCGTCCTTTTGCCACCAAAGGCTCTGTCCGCATTTGCAAAGTCCAGAATTCCGTACCAGAAGATTCCACCTCCACATGCAAGCAATTTCCATTGTTCAACGTGTTGTTTTTATCCACATTATACTTCCAGGCAGATCCACCGGCCTGATCATAATTATTCATTGAGAATATACCTATTACATCATCGGCAAATTCCCCGTCAAAACTCTCTTTGAAAACGGGAGTCGCAGGCAGAGAAGTGCCGAAACCAAATGCACGTTTCCGGATATCATTAATCAAGTTAACGCTCTCCTGATTAGGACCATTCAGTTCATTCAATGCTTCTGCCTTAAACAACAACACTTCCGCATACCGATCGAGCACTTTGTCATTGCCTGCCCAAGTACCGGTGGCTTCAGGATCAATCCCATATTTCAAAGGCAGAGCTCCTACATCACCGCTTGCCCTCAAATCAATGGTAGCACCGGATTTTGAAGTATATTCGGCTTGTGCCAGAGCTCTTCTGCGATCATTTTCATCAAACGTATCATAGAACTCCCATGGCATCCGGTGTCCGGACCATCCTTCCACAATGTTTCCATGAGGTGAAGCATAGTCTCCCGGCAAGATATTGGCATAAGTATGATTACCATAATCGGCAAGCGGTTCCGCCCTCACGACAAACATCAATTCCTTATTGCCTTCATTCTGGGCAGAAAATATGCTTGCATAATCCTTTTCCAGTTCATAATAATTCAAACCGATTATTTCATTGGCTGTTTCCAAAGCATTCTGCCACAGTTTTTCGTGCATGTAATATTTCAGCAAATAATGAAGCGCAGCTCCTTTTGTGATACGTCCGTATTCAGCTTGTTCTATCGGAAGCGCGTCGGCGGCAGCCCGTAGTTCTGTTGTTATAAAAGTCCCGACTTCCTCTGCCGTCGGTCTATAAGGTTTATAATCCGGGTCCGGATTAATCGCCTGGTCGGCTTCCAGAATCATCGGCATAGGACCATAAAGCCTATATAAATCGAACATAAAAAATGCTCTGAGTGCCCGAACTTCCGCAATATACAAGTCTTTCACCGATTGTGTCACCGGAGACTCCTCCATTTTCGCTATTGTATAAGTGCAACGGGTGATATTAGGTGCCATCCAATTATAGAATCCTTTCACCATCTGATCGGCATCCGTCCACGTGCCATTCAGAAAAGCAACCCATGACCATTTGGTAGTCCATTCTTCTGTTGAAACTTCGTCCATCACAAAAGAACTTCCATCGCAGAATAAATAAGGTCCCCAGCCTTTTTGGCGCAATTCATAATAAAGAGCAACAGTGGCAGCCGAAAGATCGGCAGGAGTACTAAACGCATTTCCAGTATCTACTACTCCGTACAAGTGAGGTTCCAAATTACCCTCACAGGCTGCAAACTGAATGCTTATAAATAGTAATATTAGTTTTTTGACAAATTTCTTCATGACATTCCAGTTTAAAATTTCACATCAAGCCCAAATGAAAAAGTTTTTTGTTGAGGATACGCCGCCCGATCGTTTTCGACTTCCGGATCAAGTCCTTTATATCCGGTAAACGTCAGCAGATTCTGACCGGAAAAGTAAAATCTTACTTTCAACTTATTTGCTTTAAACAGTCTGCTCAAATCATACCCTAACGTCACGTTCTTCAGACGCAAATATGTATTCTTTTCCCAGTTTGGAGCACCGTAACTATCATAGCTGTTCACCTCTCCACTAGGCATAGCAGACCCCATGTTATCGGAAGTCCAGCGATTTTTTATATCCGCCAGAAAGTTATTATTGTCTTTCAGGCGTTGAATGCCATTTCCACCATACACCCCATGTTCTACCTGGGTATAAGGATATGAATATCCGCCCACTGAAGCATAAAGATAGATATTCAAATCAAAGCCCTTATATCGGAAATCATTCGAAAAACCCATCGTAAACTTCGGTGCCCGTGTACCCAGATATACCACGTCTGCCTGATCTATTTTACCATCAGGCTTTCCTGTCAGATTCCCTTCCTCGTCGAGTCCGTTCACATCTTTATATTTGCGTTGTCCCGGCAACAGGTCCGGCATGGCAGGAGTATCTTCACCTGCCTGCTTTATACCGTCCGGAATCAATGTATAGATGGCACTCACCGGATCGTCTTCTTTCACATAAGGAGCCAGAATTACTTTCGGATCGCGTTCTTTCCATCTGTCTCGATAGGAAGTGTACGTCAAAGTCGATTCCCAATGCAACGGACCTTCCAGATTCACCGTATTCAATGTCAACTCAAAACCGGTACTTCTTGTTTTTCCAATATTGGACCATATACCGGTAGTGACAGCTGTATGCGGCAATGAACGCCAGCTCAGCAAGTCTTTCACTTCCTTAAAGAAAATATCGGCACTACCATTGATACGATTCCGGAAAAAGCCGAAATCCAGTCCGAAGTTAACTTCTGTGGTGGTTTCCCATTTCAAGTCAGGATTACCAAACTTTCCAAGGTTTACCCCGCGCTTTTCGACATCGCCCAGATAGTAATTTCTTCCTTCGAAGGAAAAATACTCGGAAGCGGCATCGTTAGGTAGATTCTCGTTACCTACCTGTCCCATGCTGACACGCAATTTAGCATCGGAAAGCCAGCTTACATCTTTCAGAAAATCTTCCTGATTTATTCTCCACGCAAATGCTCCCGAAGGAAAAAAGGCATAACGATTGTTCTTGCCGAAACGGTCGCTGCCATCAATGCGAGCTGTAAAAGTGAACAAATACTTGTCCTTGAAAGAATATTGAGCACGACCGAAATAAGAAGCCAGCACGTGTTTATTCTTGTAAGAACTGACAACCGGACGCGTTTCACCTGCCTGTAGTTTATAATACATCAGTGCATCAGACATAAATCCCATAGCACGTGCATATGCTCCGTCATCATTCTGCACCTGATAGGAATATCCCAGCAAGGCAAGAAGTTTATGCTTCTCTTTGAAAGTCTTCTGAAAGTTGAAAACCATATCTGCCACATAATCTTCGCGGTTGGCGGAATTGATATTCGCGTCTCCATTCACACTACTTCCATATTTTGTAGTCATCGGATAATAACTATGCCGCACTCCGTCGCGAATATCCGCCCCGGCAGACAGTTTCAGCCAGAACACATCTTTTATAAAATAAAAATTCGTAAATGCTGTTGCCAGAAAGCGCTTGGTCTTTGTCTCATCCTCAATGTCCAGATAGGACAAAGGATGATTGAGTAATGCCTGTTTAGGGTCTTCAATCCATTTGCCGGTTGTAGGGTCTCTTTCTGCCTTCACTGTCGGGCTATAACTTAAAGCCGATTCAATAATACCTGCCGTACTGTCATATCCTCCCCCTAATGTCGCATTTTGATCGACTACATAAGAGGCTGTAGCAGAGATACCATAATCCCACCATTTAGTTATTTTATGATCCAGGTTATAGCGAAAACTGTAACGCTTGTAACCGGATGTCTTCACAACCCCTTTCTGGTCGAAGTAGTTCAAGGAAATCAATGATTTCATTTTCTCATTACCATAAGTGACTGTCAGGTTATGTTGCTGGATAAGCCCGGTACGGGTAATCATATCATACCAGTTCGTCCCTTTACCTGCTTTTGCTATTTCTTCATCTGTGTACACAGGTACATAAGGACTGACAGCACTCGGATCAGTATTTCCATAAGGATACACAAGGTTCTGCATTAAATACTGCTCTTTATAGTAACTGTTCTGAGTTGCCATCAACTCTCCTGCTGTCAACAATTCGGGACGTTTATTTATTGTCTGAAAAGACATATTCATATTATACTCAACTTTCGTATCCTGAGTACCTCTTTTTGTCGTAATCAATACAACTCCATTAGCACCCCGCGCACCATAAATGGCAGTTGCCGAAGCATCCTTCAAGATTTCAATGGATTCGATATCGTTAGGATTAATACTGCTCAAAGGACTGTTATTTCCGGCTGTCCACTGATTGCCGCTTCCCGGATTGACCCCTGCATTCACTATGGGAAAGCCATCGACAACATACAATGGATCGTTGCCGGCACCGGTGGAAGCCGCACCACGAATTAATACTTCCAGACCACCACCAGGCTGTGCACTTCCTTGTTTTACAGTAAGTCCTGCCGCACGCCCCATCAACATTTCCGAGAAGTTAGGTGAAGCTGTTTTATTGAGTTTCTCCGACTTTACAGAAACAATCGATGCATTCAGATCGCTCTTTTTCATAGTACCGTATCCCACTACTACCACTTCATCCAGCAGTTCCTGCTTTTCATACAAAACAATGGATAAATCGGTTTGATTTCCAACCTTCACCTCCAAAGGCTGATAGCCGATATAAGATAGTTCCAATACTGCTCCCGGCGATACTTCCAACGTAAACTTCGCATTCACATCTGATACAGTTCCGTTATTCGTCCCTTTTTCTTTTATAGTAACACCAATAATAGGCTCACCGTTCACATCGTTCACTGTCCCTGTTATCTTACGTTTTTTACCGTCTTTTGAAGTATTCTGTTTAGCTTGTCTTTTCTGAACAATTATATTCTTCCCTTTTACTTCATAAACAACGTCCTGTTCGTACAAAATCTGATCAATAGCCTCATTCAGTTCTTTTGCCTTTACGGTTATAATCTTCTTTGTATCCAGATCTCCGACTTTATAAACAAAAGAATATCCGCTCTTATTCTTCAATTGGGTCATTGCTTCTTTCACTGAAACGTTATCCATTTTCAATGAAACAGCCTGGGCCAGTATTGCTACATTAAGGCAAAACAGAGCCATGACCATTAATATGGCCTTCTTCCTGTAATTCATAAAATAAACAAATTATTAATTAAAACTTGAATAACTCGTTTTAAAAGAGATGTATTTTGCTAACTTTGCATATTCTCTTTTGAAAACATATTCACACTAGATGTTTGTTGAAAGAAGAGACTTAAAGGAGCCGGGAGATGTCCGAAATCTTCCGGTTTTTTAGTTGTCTCTCCTTATTAGTCAGCTAAAGATCATTCTGTATTTTTCTCTTTATTCATATTGCTCATTTTTAAGGTTAAACAATCATAGCATCATAATCTCTGGTAACCGGTTAATAGATAGTTATATTGCGTTCTTCAATCTTATATTGCATTTTTTCCGTAGACGCCAATGCCTCCAGCACTTCCTGAATACTTTGTTCGCGGCGGACGAAATTACCATAAAAACGGAATGTCTTTAAAGAATCATTGGCTATGTGAATCTTCACATTATAGCTACGTTCCAGTTTTTTTGCGATATCCGGCAAAAGTTCTTCATCAAAAAACAAGTAACCGTCAGTCCACTGAGAAGCATTGGATGCAGTAACCGATTCTACTTTCAAAAGTCCGTTCGCCTTATTCAGCACCGCCCTCTCGTCAGGAGCAAGAACTGCTTCTTTTTCCTTCCTTAACAAATTATTTAATTCGACTTTACCCTCTAACAAGGAAACGATTACTTCATGATCTTCCGGATAATCACGGAAATTGAATTTTGTTCCCAGCACCTGCAACTGCAAATCTTTTGTCTTTACGAAAAAAGGAACCTTTTCATTCCGCTTTACCTCGAAATACCCCTCACCTTCCAATTCCACTTTCCGGTTGTCAACCCCGAAACCTTGCGAATAAGTCATTCGTGAACCGGCGTTCAACCAGACCAGTGTACCATCCGGCAAATAAAGTTTGGTTTTCGATCCCAAAGGGGCCTCTACTGAAATGTCCGCAAAGGTATCTTTCACATTGACTTCTCCTTGCCAGTAAGAAATACATCCCACAGCTATCATGATTGCAACCACTGCTGCGTAACGCCATATCACCGACAAGCTAAAACCTTGACGGGAAGTGCTCTGAGTTTTCTTCCGGCTTTCAACGCGGTTTCTAAAATTCTCAAACGCTTTATCCTTATTATAGACAGATGCAGCTTCACGATTTACAGCAGAAAACCAGATTTCCCGCTGCTGAATAAAATATTGCCGATTCTCAGCCGATGCGACAATCCACGTTTTCAGTTCGTCTAGAGCGTTCTTATCCAAACCTTCAGTCAGATAACTGGCAATCAGTTCATCAATATGTCTATTTTCTTCTTCCATATTTATGCTTTCTATAAAGGAGACAGTTGCTTTTTAATTGAGGGTAGTCAAAAAATGATTTTTTTTCGCTTTACCTGAAAAAAAGTAGTAATAGAGAGAGCAGGTACTTGCTCAAATCAACATGTAAAGAAGCTAAAGCATTCTTTATATGATATTTAACTGTATTGACAGATATTCCAAGTTCACGGGAAATTTCTTCGTATGATTTTCCTTCAAAACGACTTTTGGCAAAAACCCGACGGCATTCATCCGGCAATTTATCGATCGCCTTATATATTTCGTTTTCAAGTTCACGCTCCAGCAAAGTGCCCAACGGATACGAATCGGATAATATGATTTTATCATCTGTCATCTCATCAGGCATCAGAGCTGAAAATGCAATTTCCCGTTTTTCACGCTCCGAATTAAGATAGTTAATACAACGATTGCGGACAGCTCTCAACAAGTAACTGCGGATAGAAACTGAGATATCCAACGTTTCACGTATTTCCCATAAATGGAAGATAGTATCCCCTACAATGGTTTCGGAAAGAAACTGATCTTTTAGATAACCATTGGCAACATGACAGAGCAGGGCATAATGATGATCATAGAGGTAACGATAAGCATTTTCATTGCCTGCCTTCAGTTGTTCTACTATTAAAGTTTCAGTATTCTCCATTATGTATCAGCCGGATTAATGGCACAAATTTAGAGAATTATTCGAATTTAATGCATATAAAACAAGAAATCCCTCCAAAGAAAAATTTCTTTAGAGGGAGGTTCTTTATACTATTATATATAAGACCTATTTCATCTTATATACGAGTGTACCACCTTTCAGAATGTCTTCATGAGAAATCGTGTTCTTGGAATAAGGTTCACCGTTTAACGTGATGCTATCCACATATTTGTGCTCCTTCGACAGGTTTTCTGCAATTACAGTGAAGGTCTTCCCATCTGCCAGATGCAACACAATCTTCGGTAACTGAGGAGCACCGAACACATAATCACCGCTGACCGGATTTACCGGATAAAAGCCCATTGCGCTGAACATATACCATGCAGACATCTGCCCGCAGTCATCGTTTCCACAAAGCCCATCAGGCTTGTTCTTATACTGAGTGTCAAATATCTCACGGATTAGTTCCTGTGTACGTTCCGGACGACCTGCCAAGGCATACAAATAAGTAACATGATGACTTGGCTCATTGCCATGTGCGTATTGTCCGATCAGCCCTGTTACGTCAGCCTGAGTTGTTTCCAGTTTCACTGTAAACAAAGAATCCAACTTGTTCAGGAATGCTTTTTCTCCACCAAAGAGAGCAATCAAACCCGGAACATCATGTTGCACATGCCAGGTATATTGCCATGCATTTCCTTCCGTATAATCACCACCTGTACTTTCCGCATGTCCTACATCACTGGGATTAAACGGAGATTTCCATACCCCGTCAGCATTACGCGGACGCATAAAGTTAGTTTGCGAATCGAACAAGTTCTTATAATAATCAGCACGTTTCGCAAAGTAAGCGGCATCTTCTTCTTTTCCCATACGACGTGCCATGTCAGCTGCCGCATAATCATCATATACCGATTCCAAGGTTGAAGATACGGACTCTGCCTTTGTCAGGTCTGTCGGGAAATATCCGTACTTCGTATACACTTCCCAATCAGACTTCAGCGGATGAGATACGGTTTGCGTCTTCTTCACCATATTGAAAGCACGTTCAGCATCAAAGCCATGGAAACCTTTGCGGTAAGCCTCGGCAATGACAGATACACCATGATTGCCAATCATACAGAAGTTTTCTTTTCCCCATAACGCCCAGATTGGCAGGAAGCCTTGCACTTCACCCTGTTCGATTAATGAATTGACAAAACCATCCACACGCTCGGGAACCATTAATGTATAGAATGGATGAGCGGCACGATAGGTATCCCATAAAGAGAATGTTGAGTAGAACGTTCCTGTTCCGGCTTTCACGATCGAATCGGCAGCATTACGATACATACCGTCTACGTCCGAAATCTGGTTAGGCTGAATCAATGCATGATAGAAACAAGTATAGAAATTCGTCTTTTCATCATCAGTACCCTCTACATCAATACGACTCAGATAGCTATTCCATTCGTCATGGGCAGCCAGCTTCACGCCGTCAAAGTTCCAGTCGGGAATTTCAGCCTGCAGGTTTTTCTTCGCTCCTTCTACGCTGGTAGTTGAAAGAGCGACCTTCATCATCAGTTCCTCTCCCGGTTTCATATCGAAAGTGGCAATGATCCGTTTGCCTTTCTCTGTTTCTCCCATCGGCAGGTAAAGAGAATCTATAACAGGACGGTTAAACTTCATCACAAAAAAATAGTCCTGATCAACCCATACTGTATTGTTGACGTGTCCTGTCAGTGTCTGGGCATCTTCCCAGTTCACCTCACAACTATTCACTTGCGAGTGATATTGTTCTTCTCTCCAGGCGGGTCCATGCTGCAAGTCTATTAATAAGGAAGCCGAATCAGCTTTATGATATGTATAGCGATGAAGAGCCGCATGGATAGAAGCTGTCAGTTCTGCTTTTACCTGAGGGTCAGATAATTCTACTGTATAATATCCCGGAGTAGCAGCTTCCTTGTCTTTCGGGAAGTGGCTGCGGTAAGCATCCCATGCACGGGCACGAGTACCGGTAACCGGCATTACCAGAATATCTCCCAGATCCATACAGCCGGTTCCGTTCAGGTGAGTCTGAGTGAAACCCCAGATCAAAGAGTCCTGATAAGTATATTCCGAGCAGTATCTCCAGCCGACTGCCCCTGTCACCGGACTGGTCTGTATCATTCCGAAAGGATAACAGGCACCGGGAAACGTATGCCCATTGTCAGCCGCACCAATAAAAGTGTTCACATATTGAGTGTAGTCTTTTGTATCCGTTTTTTCTACCGGATCACAAGATGTGCTTAAAAACACACCCGCCAGAGCAGCGGCCATAAGAGGGATTTTTCTTTTCATGATAAGTATGATGTTAAGTTAATGTCGCATGATGACAGCGACAAAGATAAAAAAAATCCCTCTTATAGTATATGGTATAGTATGTTTATTTAAAGAGGGAGGTCCGAATAATTATATTGATTGACTGTGACAAAACAAAAATTCGCACGACTTATTGAATAAATATCAACTCAATTATTTATCTTTGTTAGCTTAAAAATAAGCTGGCTAAAAAAACAATAGTATAATGAAAGATTTCTTGAAATTTACGCTTGCCACTGTGACCGGTATCATCTTGTCAAGCATCGTATTATTTATTATCGGCATGGTAACGCTGTTCGGCATCGTATCTACTTCGGATACCGAGACAGTAGTGAAAAAGAATTCTGTGATGATGCTCGATCTGAACGGTACATTAGTCGAACGCACTCAGGAGAGTCCGTTAGGCATTTTATCAGAGTTGTTCAGCGACGACTCCAACACATATGGACTGGACGATATTCTTTCTTCCATCAAAAAGGCAAAAGAGAATGAAAATATCAAAGGCATTTATCTGCAAGCAAGCATGCTTGGAACTTCATACGCATCTCTGCAGGAAATCCGCAACGCATTACTCGACTTTAAAGAAAGCGGAAAGTTCATTATTGCCTATGGAGACAGCTATACACAAGGACTGTATTATCTTTCCAGTGTAGCGGATAAGGTATTGCTCAATCCGAAAGGAATGATTGAATGGCGAGGAATAGCTTCTGCTCCTCTGTTCTATAAAGACTTGTTGCAAAAGCTCGGAATAGAAATGCAGATTTTCAAAGTAGGCACTTACAAATCTGCTGTAGAACCGTTCACTTCTACCGAGATGAGCCCTGCCAACCGTGAACAGGTGACCGCTTTCATCCACTCAATCTGGGGACAGGTAACCGAAGGAGTATCCGCTTCCCGCAGTCTTCCGGTCGATTCACTGAACGCTTATGCTGACCGTATGCTGATGTTCTATCCGGCAGAAGAGAGTGTACAATGCGGTTTGGCAGATACATTAATTTACCGCAATGATGTCCGCAATTATCTGAAGCAGTGGGTGGATCTGAAAGAAGATGATCGTCTCCCGGTATTAGGACTGAACGACATGATCAATGTAAAGAAGAATATGCCGAAAGATAAGAGCGGTAACATCGTAGCTGTTTACTATGCATCCGGAGAAATCACTGATTACAGCGGTTCTTCCGCCTCCGAAGAGGGTATTGTAGGTACTAAAGTGATCCGTGACCTGCGCAAACTGAAAGATAACGACGATGTAAAGGCTGTCGTACTCCGCGTCAATTCTCCGGGTGGAAGCGCTTTTGCATCCGAACAAATCTGGCATGCGGTGAAGGAACTGAAAACGAAGAAACCTGTGATTGTTTCTATGGGTGATTATGCTGCATCAGGAGGTTATTATATTTCTTGTGTAGCCGACACCATCGTTGCAGAGCCGACTACATTGACCGGCTCCATCGGAATCTTCGGTATGATACCAAACGCAAAGGAACTATCCGAAAAGATCGGTTTGACCTATGATGTAGTAAAAACAAACAAGTTTGCCGATTTCGGAAATATCATGCGCCCTTTCAACGAGGACGAAAAAACGCTGATGCAAATGATGATTACACAAGGTTATGATACATTTGTCAGTCGTTGTGCTGAAGGACGAAACATAACTAAAGAAGCGATCGAAAAAGTTGCCGAAGGTCGTGTATGGACAGGAGAAGCAGCCAAAAAACTTGGACTGGTGGATGAACTCGGAGGCATTGATACTGCCTTAGAAATTGCTGTAAAGAAAGCTGGAATAGAAGGATATACAGTAGTATCTTATCCAGCCAAACAAGACTTTTTATCTTCCTTGCTTGACACCAAGCCTACCAATTATGTGGAAGCACAAATACTGAAAAGCAAGTTAGGCGAGTATTATCAACAATTCGGCATGCTGAAGAATTTAACAGAGCGTTCCATGATTCAGGCACGCATTCCATTCGAATTAAATATTAAGTAAACCGTACTACATGGACGAACACTTTATCAAGATACATAAGTGGCTTTACCCTGTCTCGTGGATTTACGGGGCAGTGGTAACAGTAAGAAACAAACTCTTTGACTGGGGATTTCTCCGGTCAAAGAGTTTTGACGTTCCTGTCATCTGCATCGGCAATCTGTCTGTAGGCGGAACAGGAAAAACACCGCACACTGAATATCTGATAAAGTTACTTCGTAACAGCTATCATGTGGCTGTATTGAGCCGGGGATATAAAAGGCATAGCCGGGGATATGTGCTCGCAACTTCCCAAAGCACCGCGCACAGCATCGGTGACGAGCCTTACCAAATGTACACCAAGTTCCCGTCTGTCACGCTGGCAGTCGATGAGAACCGTTGCCATGGCATAGAACAGCTCCTTGCCATCAAAGAACCGCCTATTGAAGTGGTATTGCTGGACGATGCTTTCCAACACCGGTATGTCAAACCAGGATTAAGCATCCTGCTGACGGATTATCACCGCCTCTTCTGCGACGATACTTTACTTCCGGCAGGTCGTCTACGCGAATCTGTCAACGGTAAAAACCGGGCACAAATCGTTATTGTCACAAAGTGTCCGCAAGACATTAAGCCTATCGACTATAATATTATCACGAAACGACTGAACCTTTATCCCTATCAGCAGTTATATTTCTCATCGTTCCGCTATGGAAATCTGCAGCCGGTATTTCCATCAGTAGCTCCGGGGGTCGATTCCCCACCTAATGAATTACCTCTGAGTGCTTTGGTGAATACGGATATTTTGCTGGTCACCGGCATTGCATCCCCCGCACGCATGCTCGAAGAGTTGAAAACATATACCGATCAGATCGATCTGTTTTCATTCGAAGATCATCATCATTTCAGTCATCGGGACATGCTACAGATCAAGGAACGATTCAAGAGACTGAAAGGCGAACATAAACTGATTGTCACCACCGAGAAAGATGCGACCCGTCTGATCCATCATCCGGCTTTGAGTGAGGAATTGAAACCGTTTATCTACGCCTTGCCCATTGAAATTGAGATATTACAAAATCAACAAGATAAATTTAACCAACACATTATTGGCTATGTTAGAGAAAATACAAGAAACAGCAGCTTTTCTGAAAGGGAAGATGCACACCAGTCCTGAAACAGCCATCATTCTTGGCACCGGACTTGGCAGTTTGGCGGACGAAATCACCGAGAAGTATGAAATAAAGTATTCGGATATTCCTAACTTCCCGATATCTACTGTCGAAGGTCATAGTGGAAAACTGATATTCGGTAAGTTGGGCAACAAAGACATCATGGCCATGCAAGGCCGTTTCCACTACTACGAAGGTTATTCAATGAAAGAAGTAACTTTCCCTGTGCGTGTGATGCGTGAACTGGGTATCAAAACGCTGTTTGTATCCAATGCCAGTGGCGGAACAAACGAAGCCTTTGAAATTGGCGACCTGATGATTATCACTGATCATATCAACTATTTCCCCGAACATCCTCTTCGTGGCAAGAACATTCCTTATGGTCCCCGCTTCCCGGATATGAGTGAAGCATACGATAAAGAACTGATTCGTAAGGCTGACGAGATCGCCAGAGAAAAAGGCATCAAGGTACAACATGGAATTTATATCGGTACGCAAGGCCCCACTTTTGAAACCCCTGCTGAATATAAACTATTCCACATCCTGGGTGCCGATGCAGTCGGTATGTCTACTGTCCCCGAAGTGATCGTAGCCAACCATTGCGGAATCAAAGTCTTCGGTATCTCCGTCATCACAGACTTGGGAGTAGAAGGAAAAATCGTAGAAGTATCACATGAAGAAGTTCAGAAAGCGGCTGACGCAGCTCAACCTAAAATGACTACTATCATGCGTGAACTTATCAACCGTGCTTAATACTAAACTCTATTTATGAGAACAGAAATAGCGACTCTCGGCGAGTTCGGGCTGATTGACCGCCTCACCGAGGGTATTAAACCAGAAAATGAATCTACCCGATATGGAGTAGGCGATGATGCTGCCGTCCTCTCCTACCCTTCGGAGAAACAAATATTGGTGACAACCGACTTGCTAATGGAAGGTGTACATTTCGACTTGACTTATGTACCTCTGAAACATTTGGGATATAAGTCGGCTGTAGTCAATTTCTCCGATATTTATGCAATGAATGGTACTCCACGGCAGATTACCGTTTCACTCGCTCTTTCCAAACGCTTCAGCGTAGAAGATATGGAAGAGCTTTACTCAGGTATTCGTCTGGCATGCCAGCAGTATCATGTAGACATTATCGGAGGAGATACTTCTTCTTCTCTTACAGGACTCGCTATCAGCATTACCTGCATTGGAGATGCTGACAAAGACAAAGTGGTCTATCGCAACGGAGCCAAAGAAACAGACTTGATCTGTGTCAGCGGTGACCTGGGTGCTGCATATATGGGACTGCAACTCCTTGAGCGTGAGAAAACTGTCCTGAAAGGTGAAAAGGATATCCAGCCTGATTTCACCGGCAAAGAATATTTATTGGAACGCCAGTTAAAACCGGAAGCCCGTAAAGATATTATCGAAAAGCTGGCGGCTGCCAACATTGTCCCGACATCCATGATGGACATTTCCGATGGCTTATCATCCGAACTAATGCATATCTGCAAACAAAGTAACGCCGGATGTCGTGTCTACGAGGAACATATTCCTATTGACTATCAGACAGCCGTCATGGCAGAAGAATTCAACATGAACCTGACCACTTGTGCTATGAATGGCGGCGAGGACTACGAATTACTTTTCACCGTCCCTATTGCCGATCACGAGAAAGTATCACAAATGGAAGGCATCCGCCTCATCGGACACATCACCAAACCCGAGCTTGGCTGTGCATTGATTACTCGCGACGGGCAAGAGTTTGAACTGAAAGCCCAAGGATGGAATCCACTGAAAGAAGATAAGTAGATTTTTTCGGTATATTACAGAAAAATATTTCATTCTATACAACACTGATAATAAGCAAACTAGCTTTTTATCAGTGTTTTTTATTTATAGAACCCTTGCAGAATCCAAAAGTTTAACTACCTTTGCAACCGCAAAAGAGAAACAACTGAGTTGAATTAGCATTACGGTGCCATAGCTCAGTTGGTAGAGCAAAGGACTGAAAATCCTTGTGTCCCCGGTTCGATTCCTGGTGGCACCACTATCAACTCAGTAATAAAAATCCCTTGAACTTCAGAAGTTCAAGGGATTTTTATTTTATCTCTTTTTCTTATTCTATTACCTCTGCTTAAGTACACACATAGCTTCCATCAGCATACAGCCGGTCAGATGGGACGTTAACCCGACACCTTCATCATCGGCAGGTGCTTTTCTCCAACGACCACTGTACAGCATAGTCTTCCCATTCACTCCCTGCTCTGCCATAACTGTAGCGCAATGAGTTATGTAGTTGCGGAACTTGTTATAATTAGTACCATCCAACGCAGGTTCATTAATCAGTTTCACAAAATAACGGAAGAAAATGCCATGAAACAAACCACCATCACCACCTACTGCATCAGGGAGTACACCTTCGTTTGTTGACAAATGATCAATCACAAAATTAGCAACTTTCACCGCGTCTGCCAGATATTGTTTATCTCCTGTAATCTTATACAGTTCATGAGCTGCTCCCAAGAAAGTACCCGCATTGTACGAGAATGTCCATTTAGTAATCTTACCCTCACCATTCATGCTGTCATATACTGCCCCGGTCTGACGGTCGAACAAGTTGTTCTTCTCCCAGGTATATATTTTGATGGCTTCATTCAGATAGGCCTGCTTTGATTTTCCCCTCGTTTTACCTATAGCATCATAGAAATTATACAACCGGGCAGCAATCAGAGCAGCAGGACCATTAGAACAGGCATTTTTAGATTTTGCCACATCCGTCTTCCAGGTAATACCGCCAAACCACGGAGCCTCATCTTCCGGTCCCCAGGTAGACCAGATCCAATCATCGTACATCTGCTTGGCTTTCTTCAGATACTTGGTGTCCTTAGTGCTTTCAAACATACGAATCTGTGCCAAAGCAATCCATTCCATATCATCAACAAATACATTCCACCATGGATCTTCGGCTCTGCCTGAGAAGTTGAACTTCGGTGCACCCTCCCACCATAACGGATAAATATTCAGATACTGTTTGCTTCCGGTACGCATATACGCATCTACCATCACATCCATAGCATGCGCCTGTGGCCAATAATGATTGGTAGTCATATTAGAAAGATCACTACCATAGTTGAAATAATAACGGTTCTCATACCCTTTAAAATTTGCACCCCAAAAATGCTTTATAAGGGCTTTTGACATACCATCTGCCATTTTCTGCCAATTAACAGATGTCTTTTCCATCGGACTTGCCGTAGTCTTTTCTACAATTACAGCATTGTTTCCTCCGGTCCCTGCAGAGAGTTGCAAAGTCAAGCCAAGAAAAAATGCCATAATCAATAAGTTCTTCATGTTTTCTGCGTTTAAAAGTTAATAATATTTCTGCCTCAGCAGACAAAGGTAGGAAATAGTAGAGATAATGAACAATTATTTCTTGCCATTTTTGTACGTTATACTGTATTCTTTTCCTGTTAATTCCCTATTTTACCATTCATACACGACGCTGTTTTTGCGCACAAAAAATCCCTTGGACCTCTGAGGCTCAAGGGATTTTTTTATTTTATCAGATTGCACTCAAGCAAATGTATCTTATAAAATAAGTTTCAATACTTATTTATCTTGTTTTATTTTAATTCTCCACCGGTTTCTTTTCGAGACAGATATTGACCGCATTCATACCTTTCACACCCCGTTCTAGATCGAATGTTACAATATTACCCTCCGAGATATTGCCAACGACATTATTAACATGAAAAAAGTACTTGTCAACCCCGGCAAGGTCCTTAATAAAACCGAATCCTCTTGCCTCATTAAAGAATTCAACTCTCCCCCTTAATATAACAGGTTCTTCATCTTCTTTCTTTGGAGTTGCAATAATTATTTCATCCGGATTTATCTCTTCCTTTTTTACATTTTCAGCCGGAGGAGTCGAAGTTATCATTCCATTCTCATCGACATAAGCAATCATATCATCGAAGCTGCTTTTGCTGGATAACTTCTTACTATCCTTTTTCTTTTGTTTTTCTTCTCGTTTAGCGAGTCTCTTTTTTTCATTTTCACGTTTACCTACCGTAATGGATTTTGCCATAGAACTTATATTTAATTTATACTATATTTTAATGAATAATGTAAGGGATTGCTCTTAAATTGCAATGTCAGCCCTATTTAGTTTCTTGCCTGTCAACTTCTGAATGTCATTAATCAATTTACGTTCTTCCTGAGAACAGAACGTAAGTGCTGTTCCTTCATTTCCAGCTCTTCCTGTACGTCCGATACGATGCACATACGTCTCAGGTACATCAGGAAGATCATAATTGATAACCAACGGCAGCTCATTAATATCAATTCCTCGAGAAGCGATATCAGTAGCAACCATCACCCGCGTCTTTCCCGACTTAAAATTGCCCAACGCAGACTGTCGTGCTGCCTGACTCTTATTTCCATGAATAGCCTGGCTGCCAATACCTGCTTTACCCAATATTTTAACGATCTTATCAGCATTGTGCTTTGTACGCGAGAATATAAGTACTGACCGATCTTCCGATTTTTGCAAGATTGAAATCAACAACTGACTTTTCTCTTTCTTCTCCACAAAGTAAACCAGCTGTTTTATAGAATCTACAGTTGATGATTTCGGTGTTACATAAATCTTCACCGGATTCTTCAACAAAGAATTAGTCAGCGCAATAATTGTATCAGGCATCGTAGCCGAGAAAAATAAAGTCTGCTTTTCCTTCGGAAGTTTCGGTAATATCCGCTTAATATCATGAATAAAGCCCATATCAAGCATACGGTCTGCTTCATCCAAAACAAAATACTGAATATTATCCAATCGTATATGCCCTTGATTCATTAAATCGAGCAGGCGTCCCGGAGTAGCAACCAGGATATCGATTCCCTTATGCAACATATCCACTTGTGGGCGTTGATTTACACCTCCAAAAATGACTCCGTGACGAATACGTGTATATTTTGAATAATCGTCAATACATTCACTTATTTGTAATGCGAGTTCTCGCGTAGGAGTTAAAATCAGAGCTTTAATTCCCAAACGCTTGCCCTCTCCCTTATTGAGATGTAAATGTTGTATTATAGGTATTGCAAAAGAAGCGGTTTTTCCGGTTCCAGTTTGCGCACAACCTAATATATCTCTTTTTACCAATGCTACAGGAATCGCTTTTTCCTGGATAGGAGTAGGCACAGTATATCCTTTTTCTTCAACTGCTTTTAAAATAGGTTCGGTTATATTTAATTCTTTAAATGTCATAAATGTTGTTTTTGCTGTTTTCGAAGCAGCGGTTAATTTTATATATAGTGAGAGAATCGGACAAATCCAATCACGGAAATGCAAGGTCTCAGAGATTAAGCCAGTTTGTGAGTCGCTAAAAAGAACTCGCTTTCCAGTGTATTCATTACTTCCTTCACACTGCTTATTTTTTCTGCCAGAAAGGCATTGCTACCGGCAAAAGCATAGCCTTTTTTCATATTTCCTTTGGCTGCATTATACAGCGCCTTAATAATGCAATAAGGACTTTTCGTATAGTCACATGTCTTAATGCAATGGAATGAACACTTCCTTGGCTTTTCCAGACCATCATTCACGCTATGAATGAATTCTCCGTCAATAGCCCGTCCCGGCATTCCAACGGGACTTTCAATAATAAGTACATCTTCGGATTTGGAGTGAATATACACTTCTTTAAAAGTTTCCGAAGCATCACATTCGAGAGTTGTCACGAAAATACTTCCCATCTGTACTCCCGAAGCTCCCAGTTCCATAAAATGAGCAATATCTTCACCCGTCGAAATCCCACCGGCGGCAATCACCGGAATATGTTTCTGTTCTTTATAGTTGGCCGCAATCGCCACTACTTCAGGGATCAATACATCCAAGGCAAAATTCTGATCTTGCAACTGTTCCTTTTTAAATCCCAAATGCCCGCCAGCTTTGGGTCCTTCAACTACTATCGCATCCGGCAGATAGTTATAATTCTTTTGCCATTTATCACAGATTATTCTGGCAGCTCTCGAAGAAGATACGATAGGTACCAGTTTCGTTACGCTCTCCGGAATCAGATATGAAGGCAGATCAAGCGGAAGTCCGGCACCGGAAAATATCACATCAATCTTTTCATTAATCGCAGTACGCACCATATCAGCATAATTCGACAAGGCAACCATGACATTCACACCAATAATGCCTTTTGTTTTCATGCGTGATTTACGAATCTCTTCTTTCAGGCCACCAATACATTTCTCGGTATAAGTACCTTTTTCTCTAGGATAAAGCAGTCCCAGACCAGCACATGATATAACTCCTACTCCTCCTTCGTTTGCTACTGCCGACGCCAGACCGGACAATGATATCCCAACTCCCATTCCACCTTGTATAACAGGTACCTTTATTTCAATATTTCCTATAAAAAATGATTTCATATATTTCATTCTGTGTTTGGCCATTTCAAAGTCGTCACAACCTGAATATAATTTATTCAAGTATTCAAAGTCGCCTTCATCATTGACTATTTGCCTGATTGGATATTAGTTATTAAACTCTCACTCTTGGTTCTTTCAAGAGTATTGTATTACAAAAAAGTCTAATAAATCTATTGTCAGAATGGAAAGTGCAGGATTATATATTCCTGATATTGCGCATAAAAGAGGCAGAATTAGCAGAACTTAAATGTAAAATGATTTTTCGTTTTCTCTGTATAACAGAAACACCTCCGTTAAATCATGAAACGGAACAATTTATATAAAAGCAGAAGACATCATCTTCTGCTTTTATGCTGATATTAATATCTTCTTGAATTGTTATAACCACCTCCGCGATTACCACCATATGACGGTTTTTCTGCGCGAGGACGTGCAACGCTCACTGAAATAACCTTCTGGTCATATTCAACGCCGTTCAATTCGTCAATAGCTTTTTGTCCTTCTGCATCATTCGCCATTTCTACGAAAGCGAATCCTCTGGATCTACCTGTTTCTCTATCAAAAATAACTTTGGCAGAAGAAACTTCTCCAAATTCTGCAAATAAATTTGTTAAGTCAGCATCATTTGTGCCATAACTTAAACCTGAAATGTAAATGTTCATCTAAAATTTTATTAAAAATAAATACTAAATTGGAGTGAGGAGGATAATTACAGAAGAGGACTACTTACTAATAATATATTATAAAGAAGAACTACACAATAATGATTCGTGACTCAAACTCTGGGAACAAAGATAATACAATTAATTAGATAACTATCTTTTTATTATTTATTTTTCAAGAGATGTTCATTTATTATCATTTGTTAGCACGATTGTTGTATGAAACAATAAGAATAAGTAAATCTCCTCTCCTTCCTTGATAATATCCCGGATTATGTCTACTTTTGTCATACTTCAATCCAAAAACAATTCCACAAATGCCAGAAACCAAGTCTATAGATATCACACGGGAAGAATTGTGGGCAAAACAACGCTTGTCTTTTACTGACATAGACTACACCGTATGGGAGCGTGATAAATCCATGCTTCACCAGTTTTCCAAGATAAGCGGCAACTGTACATTTGTAGTTGATGTATACAAATGCAGATACGCTTATGCCTCTCAGAATTTTGTGGATTTACTGGGATATGACAGCCATAAGATAGCAACATTGGAAAAACAGGGAGACTATCTGGAGTCACGGATTCATCCGGACGACCGTGCACAACTGCTCACCTTACAAATTAAATTAAGTCAGTTTATTTACAACTTGCCTCCGGAACAACGAAACGATTATTCTAATATTTACAGTTTTCGTATTCTTAATGCAAAGCAACAATACATACGTGTCGTCAGCAAGCATCAGGTTCTGGAGCAGACAGTCAATGGAAAAGCATGGCTGGTAATCGGGAATATCGATATTTCGCCCGATCAGGAAGAGTCCGAAACAGTAGACTGTACTGTACTCAATCTGAAAAATGGAGCTATATTCTCCCCTTCTCTATCGCTTCATGTCCCTAACCCTCTCACCAAACGGGAAACAGAAATATTACACCTCATCCAAAAAGGACTGTTGAGTAAGGAAATAGCAAACAAACTGTGCGTCAGCATTCATACCGTCAATATTCACCGACAAAATCTGTTAAGGAAACTAGGGGTGCAAAATTCCATCGAAGCTATCCGCATAGGATATGAGTCGGGCATATTGAGCTGATTAAGGCATCCATTCCAACACTCCTGCCACCGGATGCTTTTTTCGCCATTCTTCAAACCCGGCATAAGTCCGTACTCCATCCCGTATAACAGCCTGGTAATATTCTATCCCCATAATCTTTTCACTTTCGGGTGTCTCATTTTTCAATTGAAGAATTGCCCGCTTAGTTTCATCCGTCAAGACGGAAGAAATACGTTCAGCTACTTTCTCAAAATATCCATCGTACCGGGAACCTTTCCGGATATGTATCATATCAAATTGCCAGAGTGTATTATCCGAATCCTGATACCAGGCATGCCATTCAATACATTCCTCAATAGTATGCAAAAGATTCACACACTCTATCTTCTTCACTGACGTGTTTTCCGCCAGTCTCGCCATTGCCCTGAAACTATCGGCTAAATTTAAAGAAGGCGTATATATATGAAAATCAATATCCCGGTGTTTCATCAGCAATCCCGTACGAAGAGAACCAACCAGATTAATCTGTGCACCAATACCCTCCCATATCGGAATTACATTGATTTTCTTTATTATTTCCCATGCCTTCTGTTGATTTTTTCTTGCAATGTCGAGGATATCCATCTTTCTTCTTGATTAAATGAGCGTACAAAAATAAGAAAAAGGCTTTAGATATAGCTATAAATAACTATTTAATACCACACTGAATCCAACTAACTTTGCCAGCCTTTCAATCAACTTTTAATACCCAAACTGAATTTATATATGATATTCAACGGAACAGAAGAACAGGAAAAAGAATATTTGCAACAGGTGATCGATATCATCAATGATACGATAAACAGCACAGACAAATCAGTAAAAGAGCATGTAGACACTCTGCAGGAATACAAAGATTATCTATGGTCCAATAAGGACATCGATCCTCACGAAATCCGTTCCATGCGTGAAAGTATCCTGAATCATTTTGCACGAGGCGAGAATGTGATAGACAAACGCAATCGCCTGAGTAAAATACTGGATATTCCTTACTTCGGACGAATCGACTTTAAGGAAAATAAAAGCGACAGCAAAAACATCCCTATATACATAGGTATCCATACATTCTTTGATATCAAAAGCAAAAGAAACCTGATATACGATTGGCGGGCACCTATTTCGGGTATGTTTTATGATTATGAGTCAGATGAGGCCACTTATTCTTCTCCTTCAGGCGAAGTGCATGGAAAGATTTCACTCAAACGTCAGTATCGCATTCGTAAAGGTAAGATGGAATACATGATTGAAAGTTCCGTCACTGTTCATGATGATATCCTGCAAAAAGAGCTCTGTTCCAATGCAGACGACAAGATGAGAAATATCGTCACGACTATCCAGCGCGAACAGAACCGGATTATCCGTAACGAAGATACGCCTGTGCTCATCATACAGGGAGTCGCCGGATCGGGAAAAACATCTATTGCATTACATCGCATCGCCTATCTGCTCTATGCGCAAAAAGGAAAGATTGCATCCAGAGATATCCTGATTATCTCCCCCAATAAAGTGTTTGCTGATTACATTTCCAATGTCCTCCCGGAACTTGGCGAAACAACCGTACCGGAAACCAGCATGGAACAAATTCTCTCCACCGTCCTCAACAACAAATATAAGTATCAGGATTTCTTCGGACAAGTTTCGGAACTACTGGAAAAACCGGTTCCGGATTTTATCGAACGTATACAATACAAAGCCTCTTTCGAGTTTGTTTCCCGACTCGACAAATTCATCCTCCATATGGAAAATCACTATTTCAAAGCGACTAATGTAAAAATTACCAAGTATATCACTATTCCCGCTGAATTCATAGGGGAACAATTCAAACGATTCCATCGTTACCCCATACGCCAACGATTTGAAACCATGACGGATTACATTCTGGAAATGATGAAAATCCAGTATAACCTTACAGTCACTACCGCTGAGAAAAATCTGCTGAGAAAAGAAATTAAGAATATGTTTTCAGGAAATAACGACCTTCAGATCTATAAAGATTTCTTCGAATGGGCCGGAAAACCTGAAATGTTCAAGATGCGAAAGAATCGTATGCTGGAATATGCAGATATGGCTCCTCTGGCTTATCTGCATCTCGCATTGGATGGAAATAAAACTCAAACTCATATCAGACATCTTCTGATAGATGAAATGCAGGACTATTCTCCCATACAATACAAAGTGATCCAAAAACTTTATCCCTGCCGGAAAACAATTCTTGGAGATGCTTCTCAATCTGTCAATCCCTATGGTTCTTCAACTGCTGCCATGATTCAAAAAGTGTTTATCACCGGAGAAATAATGAAACTCTGTAAGAGTTATCGCTCTACATTTGAAATTACCTGTCTGGCACAGAAAATTCAGACAAACAAGGAGCTGGAACCCATTATGCGACATGGGGAACAGCCTGAAATTCTTCAATTTAAGAATACAGAAGAAGAAACTACAGGCATTGCTAATTTGATATCGGACTTCAGAAACTCCGGATATACATCTTTGGGAATAATCTGCAAAACAGAAACTCTGGCAAAAGCGCTTGCTCAAAAACTCCAAGTCCATACAGATAACATATCGCTTTTGTCAAGTCAAAGTTCAGCTTATACAAAAGGAGTTGTTGTTACTTCTGCACATATGGCAAAAGGACTGGAATTTGATGAAGTAATCATTCCACAGGCTGATAATAAAAACTATCATTCTACGATAGATAGCAATATGCTTTATGTGGCAGTGACAAGGGCGATGCATAAAATTACATTGACCTATAGCGGGATACAAAATCAGTTTATCGGTTAATTCCTTACCAAGATTGTGGGCGTTTGCATATTATCTTACAAAAAGTATCCATTATACAATAAGATCAGGTGCTTCATCTCCACCATTCAGGTCATTAATACCTGAATCATTAATGTGGTCCAAGTCTTTAAATTTCAATCCATCCGAACGAGTTGTGGTTCCTGTAAAGAGGCGAATATCCGAATTTGAACGAAAATAAATCCATAATCCAGAAATATCCTCCACGGTAAAGTCTTCCACTTTTGGTACGAAGACGGTTGACCGGTAATCGCTCTTAGAAAGAAAAAAACAATTTTAGTCTCACGGTCTCATTGTTGGATATGTAATATATTTATAGTCAATAATATAGTAAATGAGAGATACCTATTCGGAAAGGTATCTCTCATTGTTTACCCATCAAAAAGCGTAAGCGTCTCGGCGATGCCGTGTTTTTCTTCAAAAAATCAGATAATCCTTTTCTTTTCAGATTCTACTTCTGTTTTCCTTCCATTTGTGTGGCA
>NZ_FNNN01000051.1 GCF_900106755.1 Bacteroides faecis MAJ27 | reverse complement strand
GACGAATATTAAGCCTTATTACCTAATTACTGAAAAAATAGTCGCATAGACAAAAAAGAGGAACGACTATTTTATATTAAAAAAAGAAGGGGATGTGCCTTAGTTTTGACACAGCCCCTTTCTATTTGTAGACTATGTTGTCCCCTGTGCCGGCGCTTTCTTCTCTTCTTCTTCCGCATAATACTGCTTTTTCTTTTCATTAGACTGCTGAATCAGATTCGTAATATAGACTGTAAAGATAGGAAACATCATCATTCCCAAAGCTGCCAGCAGCACAGAGAGTACCCTACCGGTAGTCGTCATCGCAACTATATTCGATCCGACGGTAGTCACATCCATAAATGCCCACCACAAAGCGTCTCCGTAGTCAGTCACCAGCGGATTCACTTTATGCTCAAGTACAAAGAAGGCAAGACTGGCGAAATAGACCGTTGCCAGCAACATCGTCAGATAAGAGACGAACAAACTCGAAGCCCGGTTGTAAGTAAGCCATCCTACTACGATAGCAAGTGCATATCCTCCCCGCAACAAAGGAATGAACCGAAGCAGATAAGTGACCTCCGGAGAGAATGTCCACCCATAATAGGCAATAATGTTCTGGTAAGGGATTGCCACCAGCAGAAAGATAAAGTGCGTCCGTATATAACGCCATTTATGCTTTGCCAGAAAAAACTCCAATACGAAATCAAACAGAAACCAGAGGCAAATCCACAACTGGATTTTCATGTACGAAGACTGCGTATAAAAAGGAATCCCTTTGAATGTATCTATCGAAATACTAATGACCAGAAAAAGGGACATCAATAATATAATAATGTGGAGAATACCATAAATCCCTTTTTTCCCTAAGATAAAATCGGAAAGTGCTGATTTCATAACTGCTTAATTTATAATAAAATGATTCTTATGTAATTTATAATGCTTAGAAACAATCTGATAAAGCGATTGTTTCGGAACAAAGGGATTGAGATATACAATCTATCAATTTAGCGATGTTAATTAACGAACTTTGAAAGAGATTGCGGAAACATCTCGCGCAAAATGTTGTTATAACACTGACTTTAAAATATTTTTCACTTAAAACCTTAACTTATGGCAAATATTAAAAATGCAGTGAAGCTGGGCGTGTTCACCCTGGCTATCATGAACGTTACGGCAGTAGTATCATTGCGTGGACTACCAGCCGAGGCCGTATACGGAATGAGTTCGGCTTTCTATTATCTTTTCGCAGCTATCGTCTTCCTGATTCCGACATCGCTCGTAGCAGCCGAACTGGCAGCTATGTTTCAGGATAAGCAAGGTGGTGTGTTCCGGTGGGTAGGCGAAGCTTACGGCAAGAAACTGGGATTCCTCGCCATCTGGGTACAATGGATTGAAAGTACCATCTGGTATCCGACCGTATTGACATTCGGTGCCGTATCCATTGCCTTCATCGGTATGAACGATGTACATGACATGTCGTTAGCAAACAACAAGTATTACACCCTCGTCGTAGTTCTTATCATTTACTGGCTGGCAACTTTCATTTCGCTGAAAGGTATGAGCTGGGTAGGTAAGGTAGCCAAGGTCGGTGGTATGGTCGGTACAATTATCCCGGCTGCCCTGCTGATTATCCTGGGCATCATTTATCTGGCAACCGGCGGACAATCCAACATGGATTTCCACAGCAGCTTCTTCCCTGATTTTACCAACTTCGATAATGTTGTTCTTGCGGCCAGTATCTTCTTGTTTTATGCCGGTATGGAAATGGGTGGTATCCACGTGAAGGACGTAGAAAATCCATCTAAGAACTACCCGAAAGCCGTATTTATCGGTGCACTTATCACTGTTCTTATCTTCGTATTGGGAACATTCGCACTGGGTGTTATCATCCCTGCCAAAGATATTAACTTGACTCAAAGTTTGCTCGTTGGTTTCGACAATTACTTCAGATACATTCACGCCTCCTGGTTGTCACCGATCATCGCTATCGCTCTTGCATTCGGAGTATTGGCCGGCGTACTGACATGGGTAGCAGGTCCGTCCAAAGGTATCTTTGCTGTAGGTAAAGCTGGTTATATGCCTCCATTCTTCCAGAAAACAAACAAGCTGGGTGTACAGAAGAATATCCTGTTCGTACAAGGTATCGCTGTTACAGTATTGAGTTTGTTGTTCGTTGTCATGCCTTCCGTACAGAGTTTCTATCAGATTCTGTCACAGTTGACAGTTATTCTTTACCTTATCATGTACTTGTTGATGTTCTCCGGAGCTATCGCACTACGTTATAAGATGAAGAAACTGAACCGCCCGTTCCGTATCGGTAAATCCGGTAACGGTTTGATGTGGTTCATCGGAGGTCTTGGCTTCTGCGGATCATTGCTCGCATTCATCCTGAGCTTCATCCCGCCCAGCCAGATTTCTACCGGTAGTAATACTGTATGGTTCTCTGTATTGATTATCGGCGCATTGATCGTAGTCATTGCTCCGTTTATCATCTACGCATCCAAAAAACCGTCTTGGGTAGATCCTAATTCCAATTTCGAGCCGTTCCATTGGGAAGTACAACCACAGGCTGCTACTGCCGGTGTTACTGCCGGTGCTACTGCCAACAGCTCAAGTACTGCTCGTCCGACTTCTGCTTCAACATCGTCTGCCAATCCGGCTAGTCCCGCCACTGCAAACCCCGCAAGTGCCGGCTCTGCAACCTCCGGCTCTGCTCCGACAAGCAATCCGGCTTCTTCTGGTGGAAATACCACTGCAAGTAACGGATCGCCAAATTCCGGAAATAAAGATGAAGGTATACCTAAATCTTAAAAGCTAAACATATAGTTAACATCTATCAATAATCCCACCTTGAACCAATCAGTATCCAGGGTGGGATTATTCATTTCTTATTATTCATTCCCTATTATTTCTTTCAGGGCATTTCTTTTTCACACTTCTCTTTTCTTCTTTTTTCTCCTTCAGTAAATCAATTCTTGCTTTATCTGACAGTTTTATTTTTCAATCAAGCAACTTCTTTCTTCGTGATTAAAGGTAATATAAACCAAAAAGTACTGCCCTTTCCAAGTTCCGATTTTACTCCGACTCTTCCTCCCAGATTATGAATAATTGTTTCCGAAAGCGTCAATCCGAGTCCTGTTCCCTGCACCTCCCGGTCAAGTTTCGTAAAGTGGGAGAATATCTTCTCCTGCTCCTCTTCCGGAATACCAATGCCAGTATCAGAGACATAAAAACAGACTTCATCTGTACCCTCCATACGACATCCAAAACGGATTTCCCCTGTTTTAGTAAATTTCATCGCATTATGAAGCAGATTGGTCAATACCTGAATAATGCGCTGTTTCTCCGAATGCATCATAATCGGTTCCAGATGTGCCTCACATATTAATGCCACCAAAGGATTCTCATTCAGCTTCATTCCGAAAACACCTTCCAGTTCCCTCAGCAAATCATTGGCATCAAACTCTGAATATACAAAGTTCAACACGCCTGCATCTATTTGCGAAAGATCAAAAATATCATTTACCAGCCGTAATAACCGCTCATTATTTTCTGAGATTATATCGGTATACATCTTCTTTTCTTCTTCGCTGGTAGCTGTAGCCATCAGGCCGGAAAATCCGACAATAGCGTTTAACGGAGTGCGAACTTCATGGCTCATATTGGCTATAAAGGCAGACTTGAGTTTATCGGCGGAAATCGCATTTTCTCTTTCTACATCTAATAATCGCTGTATATTCCGAAGTTCCGTTACATCGTAGACTGTCAGCACCATACGCTCTTCACCATTGATATGCAGCAGATAAGCGCCCGAAACAGAAACATCACAGGAAATAATGGACTTTCCATCGTCACTTAAAAATTTCATAGAAGCATCCAGTTTCTTAAAACCTCTCTTTTCATAAAAAGCCTTGCCGATAAATGTACGTATGCAGCACAATTTACATTGTTCATGCTTTCCACATTCTCCGGCAGCTATCGCATTTCTGCAATGCAATAAATCTCCCACTTTTTTCCTTTCTCCCTCCACAGGTGTCAAATGGTTCAAAGCATAATAGTTGGTATTGTGAACGACAAAGTCCCTGTCAATCAGCAGATAGTAGACGTTTATGTTCTGCAATATGGAAGTTAACTCATTAGATTCATGCAACATTACAGCTGCCATCGAATTCATATCTTTCTTCACCGTCTGATATTTAACCAGTACATAAATGAATGCAGCTAACAAAATAATTGTAATAAACTGTAATGCCATAGGAATCATATTATATTGTTTGTAGTGTCCGGATTGTTTAGACTCGTAAAAGTATAAAATATACTGAATAAGTGATGCCGCATTGCCTATTTATTCTTCCCCAAAAGAAAAGTTTCTCTCTTTCCTCATAAGTAGACGAAAAATTCCCTTCAAGTTATTGCAGTATTAAAAAATATACTTATCTTTGCACCCGCAAACGAGAAAGGTGCCATAGCTCAGTTGGTAGAGCAAAGGACTGAAAATCCTTGTGTCCCCGGTTCGATTCCTGGTGGCACCACTTTCGAGAGCGGAATGTAGCGCAGTTGGTAGCGCACTACGTTCGGGACGTAGGGGTCGGGCGTTCGAGTCGCCTCATTCCGACAAAAGCGACAAATGATTTTATCATTTGTCGCTTTTTGCTTTATACGCCTTTATAATACGTTGATAATCCAGTGGGTAATTCAAGAAGTTATATTTCTTTTTCATTCGATACCCAGCCATTTTTGTTCAATTTATTTGCACGCCAATAGATTCATTTATATCTTTGTTACCAAAAATTTATTTAATCTCATTTATTCATCAACCTAATTACATCATGAAAAACAGATTCCACCTCTTAACCACAGCGATAGTTTCCCTATTATGTGTTAGTTGTGCAGAAACTCAGGTTTCCCAGTCCGGTAGTAAAGAAGCGGTCAACCCTCCTATTATGGGTTGGAGCTCATGGAATGCTTTCCGGGTAGATATCAGTGAAGATATTATTAAAAATCAGGCTGACCTTATGGTCAAAAAAGGTCTGAAAGACGTGGGATACCGCTATATCAACATTGACGACGGATATTTTGGCGAACGGGACGGCAATGGAAAAATGCAGGCCAACAAGAGTCGCTTTCCGAACGGTATGAAACCTGTCGCCGACCATATACATAGCCTTGGCATGAAAGCCGGTATTTATACAGATGCGGGTAACAACACCTGCGGCTCTATCGCGGACAACGATCACGCAGGAGTAGGAGCCGGCATTCATGGACATGAACAACAGGATGCCCAACTCTATTTCGACGAATGGGGATTCGACTTCATCAAGATAGACTATTGTGGCGGAGACCTGCTGGGCTTGGATGAAGAAGAACGCTATACTTCTATCCGAAACAGTATCGACAAAGTAAACAAGGACGTCTCTGTCAATATCTGCCGCTGGGCTTTCCCCGGTACGTGGGCTAAAGATGTAGCAACTTCATGGCGTATCAGCGGTGACATCAATGCGCATTGGGGCTCATTGAAATATGTAGTCGGCAAAAACCTATATCTGTCCGCTTACGCCAAAGACGGACATTATAATGATATGGATATGATGGTCATCGGTTTCCGTAATAACAGCAAAGTAGGCGGAAACGGACTTACCCCGACAGAAGAAGAAGCCCACTTCGGCCTGTGGTGTATCATGAGTTCGCCTCTGTTGATCGGATGTAATCTGGAAAGCCTGCCCGAATCTTCCCTTCAACTGCTGACCAACAAAGAATTAATCGCTCTTAATCAAGACCCGCTGGGCTTGCAGGCATACGTAGTGCAGCATGAAAACGAAGGCTATGTACTGGTAAAAGACATCGAACAAAAACGTGGTAACGTACGTGCTGTCGCACTTTATAATCCATCGGACACCGTGTGCAGCTTCTCCGTACCTTTCTCGGCACTTGAATTTAGCGGAAATGTGAAAGTACGCAATCTGGCAAAACGCAGTGATCTGGGAAGTTTCTCCAATGTCTTTGAGCAGACACTCCCCGCACACAGTGCTATGTTCCTCCGCATGGAAGGAGAAACACGTCTGGAACCGACATTGTATGAAGCGGAATGGGCTTATCTCCCCATGTTCAATGATCTCGGCAAAAACCCGAAAGGCATCCTATATGCTGCCGATCAGGAAGCTTCCGGAAAAATGAAGGTAGGATTTTTGGGCGGACACCCGGAAAACTATGCAGAATGGCCGGAAGTATATAGCGCAGACGGCGGACGTTACGAGATGACCATTCATTACTCATTCGGCAAAGGACGCCAACTGGAAATAGATGTCAATGGCATTGTTACCAAAGTGGATTCACTGGGAGAAGACGACAAACACAACCAGATCACAATTCCTGTAGATCTGAAAGCCGGTTATAATCATATCCGTATGGGTAACAGCTACAACTGGGCACCGGATATCGACTGCTTCACACTAACCAAAGCAATGTAACAGCCCCATCATGTAAAACGTGACTATAAAAAAGGAGGAGCTAAGATCACTCTCCACTCCTCCTGTCACGACAAACAACTAAAATTATTCACTATTTGATGCCATCCAATGCCCTTTTAGCAGTAGCATTAGTGGAGTCTATAGCCAGAATTTTGCTCCAATATTCTTTGGATTTTTCCTTATTAGCCATCGCTTCCGCTTTCAGTGCCGGATTTTCAATAGCCAACAAATAGTAATATCCAAGATAACTGTAGCACTCAATCAAAGCTGAATTGTAATGAGGATCATTCTTGCTTTCCAGCAGAGCAGCAACTTCCTCATAGAAAGGTTTCGCTAATCCAAGAGTCGTTTCGGGGTCAAGTGCAGAATTGGCACGTGCTCTCCAAAAATTGCCCAGATAGCTCTCCGGTGCTGCTTCTGCAATAGTATGAAAAACAGAATCAGCAGCCATCAGCGCCTGTTTGCGCTCTTCAGCATTGATTGTCAGCGAATCAGTCTGCGTACCTGCACCGTAATAAAGTCTGCCAAACTGGAATTGCAAATCCGGAGTCTGGTGTTCCTTATCAAGGGATGAATAATATTTCTGGTAAGCACTGATTGCCTTTTTATAATCGTTCTTCTGCTCGTAAGCAGTAGAAATATTCTTGTATAAGTCCGTCTTTGTCGGATCTAATTGTATAGCTTTCTCATATTGGCCTACAGCTTCGTCATATCTCTTCAGAGCATCAAGCAAATGACCGTAATACATATAGTCCAGATAAGAATAATCAGCTTTGTCTGACTGGGTAAAGAAAGCGTCTGCCGCCTTTATTGCTTCATCAAAGCGTTTCAGGTCTGTATAGTTATACATTGCCAAACGATTGAACGCTGCATGACGAGCATTCTTTTTCAATCCCATATTCGCTACTTCAAGCGACTTCTCAAAGTCATGATTCAGGAAGAGAGCGAATGCATACTTCACCAAATCCTCTTCTGTAGCTGTCGGTCCCATTGCAAAATTCGAATAAGCTTCGACAGCTTTACTAAAATCATTCTTTAAGTAATAAATTTCGGCTAGTTTTTTATCTACGGCTGTGTTGGACGGTTCCTGTGCTTTCAACTGATTCAGTTTCTCGATAGCAAGGTCTGCATTTGCAGATTTATAAGTATCTGCATATTTCAGATATGCTTCCGTGCAATGCGGATCGAAATAAATAGCCTCTTCATATTTCTGAGATGCCAGACCTGCATTTTTCTGTTCAAAAGCGATATCTCCTTCCAATACAGAAGCAAGAGCCGATTTACCATTCGCTTTTTTGGCAAGAGCAGCGTACTCCTGTGCTTCCGGAAGTTTGCCGGCTTTCAGATATACCTCACCGATCGCCACCAGAAGTTCCACATTCTTTTTATTCTTTCCTTTTATCAACTGTTCAGCTTCCTCATTGGCCTGAGCCGGATTCGTCTGAATGATTTCTTTCAATTTGGCAACTCCTGCCTGCCATTCGGCATCAGATGATTGCGCATAGAGCGACCCAACTGCTATAAACGCTCCAGCTAAAAACATTTGTATTCTTTTCATGATAGTCACTAATTTTAGTTATTATTCGTCTTTCACGTGGACAATACGCACTGGCTGAGTAGCCGGCACAAGTCCAGATTTTAATATAATCCGCTGCCCTTTATCGGATGTCATAAAAGAAGCGAATCCCCAAGGCAGCCCACTGCGAGGATCATTCAGTAATGCATAAATTGGTCGTGCCAATGGATAGTTACCGTAATACAGATAAGCCTGATAAGGCTTATAACTGTTAGCAGGAGTAGCTACATCCTCCGCACTCACTGCCATTACTCTGATTTCCTCGGTGAAAGAAAGATTGGTGGTGTCACTGCGGTTACCCAGCCAGTTTACACCAATGACTCCCATTGCTCCGGGGTTCTCTGCTACATACTTTATCACCTGCTGATTGGTCTTCAAGGCACTGACATTGTCAGTAGCCAGTGGTTTTCCATCGCAGATGGAATCCATTGTATAGCGTACGGTGCTGGAGTTCTTGTTATCGAATACCACCTGAATACTCTTCAGTGGAGAATTCGGATTTATCTCTTTCCAGTTTTTCGCCTCACCAGTCAGGATACGGCTGAAATCTCGTACACTCAACAAAGAATCCGGATTACCCCGGTTGACGATCAATGCCAGACCATCCGTGGCCAGTTTAATCTCACGGGGAAAGAACTTGCGGCTGTGGAAGGAATTCATTTCTTCCTCAGTCAATGTCCGGGTCGCAATAGCCAACCGGACACTGTCTTTCAGAAGTAAATTAATTGCTTCGACTTCCGTCGTGTAGCGAGGGACAATTCCAGCCAAAGGATACAGACTCTCAAACACATCTATTTCTTCCTGTATAATAGGCTCAAAACTTTCATCCGCCGCAATAGATATCACCCCAGACGAATACGTATCCGTCGGTCCATCCGATTTGGAACGGCAAGCACTCAACACTGCCAACAAAACGATTCCTATCAGCCAAAATTGTCTCTTCATCATCTTACTGTAATCTAAACATTACCGGAACGGTGAATTTCACACGTACCGCTTTACCATTTTGTTTACCCGGAATCCATTTCGGCATGCTTTGTACCACACGCACAGCTTCTTTATCCAGATAAGGATCAACGCCACGAGCTACGTGCACATCGCTAATAGTACCGTCACGCTCTACCACAAACTGTATAATAACGCGACCTTGTGTTCCATTCTCCTGTGCAATCGTCGGATACTTGATATTTTTTCCCAGATATGCCATCAGTTCCTGCTGTCCGCCGGGGAACGTCGGCATCTGTTCTACCATATCAAATACTTTTTCCGGTTCGGCTGCTTGTGTCACTACCTGTTTCAAGTCAGCGATATCAGCTCCGTTGACTTCATCATTACCTTTTACGTCGGCAATGGAGATAGCCACTTTGGTAGAAGTCAATTCTTCCTGACTCTTGATTTCATCGTCTTCGCTCACCTCTTCATCCTTCTTGATGACAGGAGCCGTAAACTTAATAGAACTTTTCAATGCAGGAGGGGGAGGTGCAACCGGTTCCACCCGTTTCATCTCTTCCTGTTTGATTTCCGGTTCTGCCAATTTTGACAAAGTCGTAACCTCTGTCATCACTTCCTTTTGCTCGGGAGTTGCCAACTTAAGCAGCGTAGGGATAGTAAATCCGACGATTGCTATCGCCACCACAATCAGCATCGCAACCGTATGCCGTTTAGGTGAATTGGCACGCATTCTGTATGCGCCATACGCTTGATTCTTGCCTTCAAAAATCTGTTGACACCATTCCGAAGAAGCTAAATCTAATTTTGCCATTTTACTTTCTTTTTTTAGGTGTTACATCATTTATCAGCCAGGTTCTGTGACAGCTCTCCCTTAGCATCGTAATTCTTAATCAAGAATTCATCGGCTTCGACAATATCCGTTATCACATATTTACCTATGTTACATATCTGCATCTCATCCAATGCGTCAATCAGATTCATATAAGAAGCATCATCCGTCGCCTTGATAATAACGGTCGGTGTATCCTTTCCGCTCTTAATTTCGGAAACCTTCTTTTTGTATTCGTCATCTGTAATCTCCAGATCGAGCTTCTGCTGCTTCAAGGCTCTCACCTGATTAACAGCCGCAGCATTTTTCTGAAGAAGTACGGCACGCAGCCCATTTGCTCCGTAAGTAGTCTCTTTCAATGAAGTATAATCCCTATAGTTAGGTTCTCCCTCATAGTAATAGAGCTTATTATCAGCTCCCAGCAATAATGTAATTGCCTGAGAAGCTTTCACCATACTCTTTTGTTGTTCAGTTATATCTTTGTCATTACTCGGCATGCTTATTTCCATCGTCTGAGGCTTGCTCAACGTGGTACAAAGCATAAAGAAAGTAATCAGCAACATGTTCATATCCACCATCGGAGTAAAGTCTACCCGGACAGTCATTTTCTTTTGCTTGCCCTTACCTCTTTTCTTTCCGCTGCTCTCTTGTACTTCAGCACTCATTGTCTTTCCTCCCTTTTAATTTTCAGATTCTGCTTTGAGAGAAGTAATCAGATTGTACCGATTCTCCCGCAAATCCTGAAGTGAGTTCATTACGTTCTTTATCACTGAGTATGGAGTGGAAGCATCTGCCTTAATAGCAATTCGGAGATCAGCGTTAGCGTTACGTGCATTGCGCACCCACGACTTAAACTGATTATCGGTGCTATCGCACGGAATTCCTTCATTCTTCAGAACTTTGTCCCGCTGGTCTTCCGGGAGGTCAAGGAATTGCTGCATACTTCTGATGGGCACTCCAAAAGTAGTAGCCAGTGTAAACCGCTTTTCCTGCTCCGGAGTAAACTTTATGCCATACTCTTCACCCATGCTCTCCAATACAGCCTGCATATCCTGCTGCTTGTCGAGGCTCATAAATATTTTTCCTTCCGGATCAACCAGAATCTGGAGTACATTCGTCTCCGGAATCTTAATTTCCGATACGGAGGCCGGAGTAGTAACTTGTACAGGTTCCTTCTTCACAAATGTTGATGTCAACATAAAGAAAGTCAGAAGCAATACAGTTACGTCACTCATAGCTGTCATATCTATGAACGTATCTTTCTTTTTAATTTTCGCTCTACCCATGATTAATAGATTTTAAAGGGTTCGCCAAATTAATGAGTAGCTGCAAAAGTCTGCACGATAGAGAATCCGACTTCATCGAGTCCGTAAGTCAATTTATCAATTTTGTTAGTGTAGTAGTTGTAAGAAATAACAGCCAGCGCACCTGTCAAGATACCGAAAGCCGTATTGATCAAGGCTTCAGAGATACCTTGTGACAAAGCCATAGAGTCAGCACCACCACCGGCAGACAATGCGGCAAATGAACGGATCATACCAATTACAGTACCGAGCAATCCCATCAATGTTCCCAAAGTGGTGATAGTAGCGATAATCGGAAGATTCTGCTGCATCATAGGCATTTCCAGAGCAGTTGCTTCTTCCAGTTCTTTCTGGATAGCCAGCAGCTTTTGTTCTTTAGGAAGAGCTGTGTTCTTTTCCATTTCTTCATACTTGCGCAAAGTAGCAGTAACTACATTGGCAACAGAACCGCGTTGTTGGTCACAGATTTCTTGTGCTTTTTTGAGGTCACCGGTAGCCAGGGCTTCCTTGATGTTAGCTACAAATTTAGCCAACGAACCTTTACCGAAAGCAGAACGAAGCGCAAAATAGCGTTCAATACTCAAAGCGAGTACAGTTAACAACAGTGTCTGAATAACAGGCACAATAACACCACCTTTGTAAATAGTACCCAACATGTTCAATGGATGGTTGTTAGGATCATTGTTCATAAAGTTAGACGGATTTCCCAACAGGAACTGATAAATACACACTGCCACGATGAAACAGCAGATGATTACAATACCGGCATTCTTTATGCCTACGATCTGAGACTTTTTAGTAGTTTCCATAATAAGTTTTTTTGTTAAGATATTAATTTTAGTTATTTAGAAAATTTCAAATGATTAGATACACTGCGCTATAGACCCTGTGACTTTTCAAGAGAATGAAAGTCACACAGCTTCATACAGGGTACGAAAAGTAAATAAGATGGGAATAGTAATAAACTAAATAAGGATACGTCTTAGAGCGAACACATAGTAGTCGCTACAGATAATGGAGTAATGTGGATCCTTATCCGAGTAATAGGATTTACTTTGATCTAATACAAGTGAGTTTTCTCTTAACAAGAAAAACTTATGCATAACGTCTTTAAGAGAATCATTCGCTTCGATGATTCTACGCAGACGATAATTATTAGAAGATGTTTCTGTAACTGATTTAAAGCCCAATTCTACGTCGGAAATAGACAAAGACTGGGATGATCTGTCAAAACCCAACGAACGGGTCTTAAATGAAGAATTAGAGTTGGTATCGGCGTTCGATTCCGACAACTGGCAAGAGCTTTCACTCTTAGAAACACATGAAGTGATATCCATAGCATTTCCACCCATACTATATGATAGCATCAGCAGAACAAGCGCTAATATGAATCTCACAGAACCTTTCATGATATTTATTTCAGTTGTTTATATCGAATTCTCGCATTTCGGCGACAAATTTAGTAATTAAATATATTCGTTTGTCGTTATTCACATCATTTAAGCATAAAACTTTGACTCTATTATTGAAACAATGTACAAAGTGTTTTGTTCCCATGTTTTGGAGTTTTATGTGTTAAAAGACGTTTATAGATAAATAAGGGATATTCCTAAGGTATCAAAAACAAGAAAGCCCTCCAGGTATTTCTACCGGAAGGGCTTCTTTAAAAACGGCGGCTACCTACTCTCCCACTGTTACGCAGTACCATCGGCGTGACGAGGCTTAACTTCTCTGTTCGGAATGGGAAGAGGTGGAACCCTC
>NZ_FNNN01000039.1 GCF_900106755.1 Bacteroides faecis MAJ27 | reverse complement strand
ATTAAATCTGATTTTTACAAAGTTAATACATAAATAAAAAAACTACGAGAAAAATCCCGTAGTTTTCTATTTACACAATCAGATGGATAGTCCCTGTGAATTCAGCCCTTATTTCTATTCATACGTAATACCGATTATTCCTTTCTGTCTCTGGGAATTACCAGGTGATATTTCTGTTATATTCTTTCTGTTTATTTTCAGATTTGTATTTGGAAACAAGCTTTTGATACGTTGTATTCCTTCTTCCGTAATCTTGCCGGATAGCTCTAACCTTTCGATTTTCACTTTTGAAAGTTCGTCCGGTATATCAATTTCATTAATGAAGGTAAGCTCCAACTGTTTTATTTCTTCAAGTTTCAGCAGTATGGAAGGGAACTCTTTCACTCTAAGGTTGATACCCCTGCCAAAACCTCCTGTTTTGGCATCGGCTTTTAATTTGTTAATGAGCCGGGTGTTATCTGTGCTTTTCTTTCTGACCATCCAGCCGATTTGTGGTCTCAGGGCAAAACTCTCATTGTTTTGTTTGAGTCCGATGAAACCGGACCACAGTTCCAGTGGTGTTTCAATCACGGTATCATTGTATGCTTCAATATACTTTAAATCAACTTTTACTATCTCGCTCGGAAGTTTTTTACGACCCACAATCTGTTTTAGATTATTTCTTTTTCCTTCATTGTCATAAGGAAAGAATTTAATGATCCATCCATCAAAAGTCTCGGGAGCTCCACATGACTTTGGCGAATGACATTTAAACATATTACGCCAAAACTCTTGGTTAACGGTCCCCTTTGATGCCTTCACAAACTCCTCCAAAAGAGGTTCAAGTTGTGATATCCACCATTCAAGTTTATATTCTTTTAGTTCTCTGGCTTTATTTAAAACTTTTTCCCAGTCTTGTGGTGTGCCTTCAAGCGTGATTTCCGGAATACCGCAAGCAATCATTATGGTGATAAATTCGAAGTATGATTTCACCGTTTCCATTATTGTTATCTCAGAAACGGTCTTTTCCAAAGAAGTCGTTGTAGAGAAATTACAAGTGAGTGTTTCGACCAGATTACCTCCTACCTCTTTTCTTATCTGTTCCGTAAACTGAGGGAGCATTTCTTCCCATGAAAGACTCGGGTCTTCCAGTTTCTTATTGGATTGTACAACTAAAGATTGTTTCCCGGAGAAATCTACAAAATATTTTCTCAAAGACTCATGGTTGGCATTCACGTGTTGGGCAAAACCTTGGCTAATCAGTAACCAAATCATATCCGGTGATAAAACGAACGGTCTATGATCTGCATAAGCCTGATACATACCGCGGAAAAAAGAATTATACCCAAAATGTACTAAACTGTCAGGAGATTCACTTTTGGCAATTACATTAAATGGAGGTTTCCAGATGTCTTTTTCTGTAATTCTAATGGTTAATTCATTATCAGATAACATCAGGTATCTGTAGATTTCATCAGGCGAAGCCACAGGATGTAACTTTTCGGGTTTGGAGAGTTGCTCAACTTCAAAAGTCGTTCCATTTTGGGCAACTGCGGAAGTGCTGCATAGAATGAATAAATAGAATAGTAGTTTTTTCATAATACTAAATTTGTTTTATGGTTTGTACCTCAAATGTTTTCCTGTAGACAGATTATGGATAACAATATACAAATATACTATTATTAGAAATGGGATCGCAATGATATCGAATCTTTTTTATGACCTGTGTCTCTAAAAAAATAGATGCATATTATTCTAGAGATCTATTTATTCGGAAAATTGTAGTAAGTTTGCTCTGATAATCGAAGATAATGTCTCAGCGTAAGATCATACATATCGATATGGATGCTTTCTACGCCTCTGTAGAACAGCGCGATAATCCGGAACTTCGTGGCAAACCTCTGGCAGTGGGGCATGCCGAGGAGCGGGGAGTGGTAGCGGCGGCGAGTTATGAAGCCCGGCGCTATGGCGTCCGCTCAGCTATGGCTTCACAGAAGGCAAAGAAACTTTGTCCGCAATTGATATTTGTACATGGTCGAATGGATGTTTATAAGTCCGTCTCCCGTCAGATACATGAAATCTTTCATGAATATACCGATATAATCGAACCTCTTTCTTTGGATGAGGCTTTTCTGGATGTGACGGAGAATAAAAAAGGAATCTCTTTGGCGGTAGACATAGCAAAGGAAATAAAGCTCCGCATCCGTCAAGAACTGAATTTGGTCGCGTCAGCCGGTGTCTCTTATAATAAGTTTTTGGCGAAGATCGCCTCAGACTATCGAAAACCGGATGGCTTGTGCACTATTCATCCTGAACAAGCGCTTGATTTCATAGCCCGTCTTCCGATTGAATCTTTTTGGGGAGTGGGCCCTGTGACGGCAAAGAAGATGCATCTGCTGGGTATCCATAATGGACTTCAGCTACGTAAGTGTTCGCTTGAAATGCTGACTGCCCATTTTGGAAAGGTCGGGTCGCTTTATTATGAATGTTCCCGTGGCATTGACGAACGTCCCGTAGAGGCGGTTCGTATCCGAAAGTCTATCGGCTGTGAGCGGACATTGGAAAAGGATATTTCCGCCCATTCTTCCGTTATCATCGAACTATATCATGTGGCGGTAGAACTGATTGAGCGGCTTCAGCATAAAGAGTTTAAAGGGAATACATTGACTCTGAAAATTAAGTTTCATGATTTTAGTCAGATTACCCGAAGCATTACCCAATCGCAGGAACTGACTACCTTAGACCGTGTGCTGCCCCTTGCTAAAGAATTACTAAAAAGTGTGGAGTACGAACAACACCCGATACGGCTCATCGGACTTTCCGTATCCAATCCGAAAGAAGAGACGGACGAACAGCGCGGAGTTTGGGAACAACTGAGTTTTGAGTTTAGCGATTGGGAATAAAGCAGCCTTCAGATTGATAGTAACGACGGTTTTACGGAAGCTCGAACAGAGCCTCTGTTTACTTGGAACAGAGTGTCTGTTTACTTAGAATGAAGGCTCTGTTTGCTCTGAACAGAGCGTCTGTTTACTGGGGATAATAAGGTACTTATATACTTTTTCTTGAAGTCTGTACTTTTTTGTCATGAGGTTCGTATGATTTGCTCACCTTACTTTTTCAGAGATGTACTATCTTTGCCATACTTAAACGAACAAAAATACCATGAATCGAATGAAGCATTTTATTAGTTTTCTTCTGGTAGTTGCCCTTGGAAGTTTTTCTTTCAAAGCGAATGCCTATACTGAACGCAATATGCTGCAAAAAGCAGCAGACGAAACTACGTTGAAAAGTGTATTGGTAATGAAGCAGGCGTGGGTACCTTACCCGGCTTACACCGACCGTGCCGCATGGGATTCACTGATGGGACCTAACAAGCAACGTCTTATTGCAGCAGGAGAGAAGCTTCTCGATTACAAGTGGCAACTTATCCCCGCTACTGCCTATCTTGAATATGAACGTACCGGTAATCGTAAAATAATGGAAGTTCCCTATGATGCTAACCGTCAGGCATTGAATACGCTGATGCTGGCAGAACTGGCAGAAGGCAAGGGGCGTTTCATCGATCAGTTGCTGAACGGAGCTTACATGAGTTGCGAGATGAATTCATGGGTATTGTCTGCCCATCTGCCCCGACAAAGTAGTAAGCGTTCTCTTCCCGATTTCCGTGAACAAATTATTGATCTTGGTTCCGGTGGATATGGTGCATTGATGGCTTGGGTGCATTATTTCTTCCGTAAGCCTTTCGACAAAATCAATCCGGTTGTTTCTCTGCAAATGCGTAAAGCGATTAAAGAACGTATCCTCGATCCATATATGAATGATGATGATATGTGGTGGATGGCATTCAACTGGCAGCCGGGTGAGATTATCAACAACTGGAATCCTTGGTGTAATTCTAATGCTTTGCAGTGTTTTCTTTTGATGGAAAATAATAAAGACCGTCTGGCAGAAGCGGTGTATCGTTCGATGAAATCGGTCGATCAGTTTATCAACTTTGTGAAGTCTGACGGAGCTTGCGAAGAGGGAACTTCTTATTGGGGACATGCGGCAGGTAAGCTATATGATTATTTGCAAATACTTTCCGATGGTACAGGAGGCAACATATCTCTGTTCAATGAACCGATGATTCGTCGTATGGGAGAGTATATGTCCCGTTCTTATGTCGGTAATGGCTGGGTAGTGAACTTTGCCGATGCTTCCGCACAAGGCGGTGGTGATCCTCTGTTGATCTATCGTTTTGGTAAGGCTGTCAACAGCGATGAAATGATGCATTTTGCAGCTTATCTGCTGAATGGCAGAAAACCTTATGCAACAATGGGAAACGATGCATTCCGTTCCCTTCAGTCTCTGATTTGCTGCAATGATCTTGCCAAAGAAACGCCAAAGCATGATATGCCTGACGTAACCTGGTATCCCGAAACGGAATTCTGCTACATGAAGAATAAGAATGGAATGTTTGTGGCTGCCAAAGGTGGTTTTAATAACGAAAGTCATAATCATAATGACGTGGGAACTTTCTCTTTATACATGAATACGATTCCTGTCTTTATCGACGCCGGAGTGGGTACGTATACCAAACAGACATTCAGCAAAGACCGTTACACCATTTGGACCATGCAGAGCAATTATCATAACCTGCCGATGATTAACGGTGTACCGCAGAAATACGGTCAGGAGTATAAGGCGACAAACACCACTTGCAACGAAAAGAAACGCGTTTTCACTACTGATATAGCTAAAGCTTATCCGGCTGAGGCGAAAGTGAAGAACTGGAACCGTTCGTATGCACTGGACGACCGTAAGCTGACTATCACTGACAGTTACACTCTGAACGAAGCTGTAGCTCCCAATCAGGTAAATTTTATGACTTGGGGGAATGTGACTTTCCCTTCACCGGGTAAAATTCAGATTGAAGTAAAAGGGCAGAAAGTAGAACTGGACTATCCGGTCCAATTCAAAGCTGAACTGGAAACCATCCAATTGGATGATCCGCGCCTCTCTAATGTATGGGGCAAGGAGATTTATCGCATCACACTAAAAACAAACGAGAAAAAAGAGACTGGAAATTATAAGTTTGTTATTCAACAAGTGAAATAGAATTCAGCAGATAAAGTAGAAACAAGAAATAACGTATAAACAATTAAATCGCAGTAAGATGAAAAAAGTATTATTAATCGGTCTTTTGGCTGTCGCCGGAGTAAGCGTAAGTGCTCAGAATTTGATCAAGAATGAAAAGTTTGCTACGGAAGTAACGAATAAGGTTACCAACCCTAACAAGGCTACAGCAGGTGAGTGGTTCATCATGAATAATGAGGCAGACGGTGTGACAACCATCGCTTGGGAACAAACCGGGGATGCCAAATATCCGAATGCCATGAAAATAGATAATTCGGGTGCAGAAAAGAATACTTCCTGGTATAAAGCTTTTCTGGGACAACGTATTACCGACGGCTTGGAGAAAGGTATCTATGTGCTGACTTTCTATGCAAAAGTGAAAGAAGCAGGGACTCCGGTCAGTGTATATATCAAGCAGACGAATGAAGAAAAGAATGATAACGGTAAGCTGAACACTACCTTCTTTATGCGTAGAGATTATGATGCTGATGCTCAGCCTAATGCTTCCGGTGCACAGTATAACTTCAAAATCAAGGATGCGGGCAAATGGACAAAGGTTGTTGTTTACTATGACATGGGACAGGTGGTGAATACTATCAGCAGTAAGAAGTCCAATCCTGATATGGAAGTGTCTGATACGGATGATGATGCTGCTATCCTGAAGGATTGTTACGTAGCTATCCTTGGACAGAATAAAGGTGGGGTAGTAGAAATCAGTGACGTGACTTTGAAGAAGAAATAAGAAGAAAATAAAAAAGAAAGAGCGGAGAACCAATCGGTTGCTCCGCTCTTTTCATGATATATATTAGTGTGTTTAATTACATGGCAGGCTGCTTCGTCAGCAGTTTTTGAAGTTTACCATTCAAGGTTTGGCACATAGCACCGTTTCCCATTGCTTGATAACGTTTAATACGGTACTGTAACATCATGATTTTTTCATTTGCATTCTTTTTCATAATTTGTTTCCTCTTTTTTTGCCCTCCACGTTTTGAAGAGCGGTTTTACATCTTGTTTTCTTTATTAACACTGCAAAGATACAAAATGTTTTTGAATTATATGCTGTAAAACATAAAAATCTTCTTTTTCTTATGAAATTTCTTTTTATAAGAGGTTCGAACACGGAGATGTTACAAACCTGTTACAATTTTCCCGCTGTTTTCCTTTGATGACAATATTATTCTTATCCATCACATTTTTATGTAGTTATCTAGGCATTCAGAAAATATTCTTGTATTTTTGTAAGACAGCAATCTTATTATCTAAAATAAACCAAACACTCTTATGAAAACATTCATCCATCTAGTATCTGTTTTGATTCTCTCGATTGTGCTGTTTGCCTGTAGCAATGCTCATTTCCTGAAAGAAGAGGATTATCGGAATCAAGTAACCAAAGACTTTGAACAAAAAAAACAGGCGCTTCCTCGTGGAGACTTATTTACTGTTTTGTCGAATCCTGACTTGTCTGTGTATGAGCAGGAAGCTTTGATGTTTCTCTATGCGTATATGCCGATAGGGGATGTAACGGATTATTCGGGAGATTATTATTTGGAGAATGTTCGGTTATCCGGTCAGACACGTGCCGAGATGCCTTGGGGAGATAAGGTCCCGAACGAATTGTTCCGGCATTTTGTGTTACCTATTCGGGTGAATAATGAGAATTTGGATGACTCCCGCCGGGTATTTTATGGAGAATTGAAGGATAGGGTAAAGCATCTTTCCATGAAAGATGCCATTCTGGAAGTGAATCACTGGTGCCACGAAAAGGTGGTGTATCGTCCGAGCGATGCACGTACGAGTTCTCCGCTGGCATCGGTGAAGACGGCGTATGGACGCTGTGGAGAAGAATCCACGTTTGCTGTGGCTGCATTGCGTTCGGTAGGTATTCCGGCACGGCAGGTATATACTCCCCGCTGGGCGCATACGGATGATAATCATGCCTGGGTGGAAGCATGGGCAGATGGCCAGTGGTATTTTATTGGGGCTTGCGAGCCGGAACCGGTTTTGAATCTGGGATGGTTCAATGCTCCTGCTAGCCGGGGAATGCTGATGCATACAAAGGTATTCGGTCGCTATAACGGTCCGGAAGAAATTATGCTTGAAACTCCTAATTATACGGAAATCAATGTGACAGAGAATTATGCGCCGACAGCAAAAGCAATAGTGACTGTGACGGATGTGAGTGGAAATCCTATTTCCGGTGCCAGAGTTGATTTTAAGGTATATAATTACGCCGAGTTCTATACAGTAGCTACAAAATATACGGATGCTGACGGGCAAGTATCATTGACAGCCGGAAAAGGAGATATGCTGGTATGGGCTTCCAGTGAAGGAAAGTTCGGCTTTACCAAATTATCATTTGGAAAACAATCGGAGTTGGCCTTAGTGCTGGATAAAAAAGAAGGAGATATCTTTGAAGTGGATCTTGATATGGTTCCTCCTGTAGAGAATGCCAATTTGCCTGAAGTAACATCGGAGCAACGGGCAGAAAATGACCGGCGGATGGCTCTGGAAGACTCTATCCGCAATTCGTATATCGCTACTTTTCCGACTGCTGCGCAGATTGATTCTATAGTTTCCGGATGGAAAGGGACAAAAACTTCTAGTGTGAAGAAAAGTTTATGTTCTTTCTTAGTGGATGCCAGAGGAAATTATGATGTGTTAATTCGTTTTCTGCAGGAGGCTGATCGACAAGGAAAATTGCTGAAAGCTGCTGCGCTATTATCTATCATTAACGAAAAAGACCGTCGTGATGTTTCTTATGAGGTATTGATGGATCATTTCATGTATACAGAAGATGATTCTAATAGTTCATACGTGTGCGCTTTACCGGGGCCTGTTTGTATGAGTGATCCTCCGGAATTAAAAATACATGAAATTTTCAAACCACGTATTTCTATGGAGACATTGACTCCTTACAGATCTTTCTTCCAGTCAAAGTTTTCGGAAGCGGAAGTAGATACATTCCGTAATCGTCCACAAGCTTTGGTAGAGTGGGTAAACCGTTATGTGACTGTCGACGGAACGCATAATTCTCAGGGGATACCTGTTTCCCCGGAAGGAGTCTGGCGTTCTCGGGTGGCTGATTCACATTCGCGGGATATATTCTTTGTTGCGTTGGCACGTAGCATGAATATTCCTGCTTATATAAATAGTATGAATGGGAGTGTATCTTATTATATGACTTTTGAAGATAACGGTTATTTTTGGAATGAATCCGTGGATGTTAACTTCGATAAAGCAGAAAGCGTAGAAACGCCCAAAGGAATATATCGGATGTATGATGGAAACAAACCCATTGCAAATGGTGATGACAGAGTGAAGTATTATAGTAAGTTTACGATCTCCAGAATAGAAGATGGAAGGCCGATATTAATTGATTGTGATGAAAATAATCCTCAATTGAGGAATATAGGAGTATTGGATGCCGGTTATTATTTGCAGGTGACAGGTACGCGATTGGCTGACGGTGGTGTGTTGGCTAGAATTTCATCTTTTGTATTGCCGATGCAGAAAGATGACTTGAAATTGGAAGCTACAAAAGTTTCTTATCATTTACGTGAATCAGGTGAGAAGGTTGCTGTAATTGGCGGGTTTAATTCCGAGTCTCTTTTTACTCCAGTGGAAGAAATGGGGCAGAAGACAACACTTTTGGATAGGCAAAGTTTGTTGCAAGCTTGTGGCCGCGGCTACTTTATAGTCGGGATACTAGGTCCGGGGCAAGAACCCACCAACCATGCTTTGCATGATATTGCAGCTTTAAAATCTGACTTAGAGAAATGGAACCGGAAAATGGTATTGCTTTTCCCGGATGAAGCACAATGTAAGAAGTTCCATCCTTCCGAGTTTCCTGAGTTGCCTTCTACCGTTATTTATGGTATAGATACGGATGGAATTTGCAAACAGATAGTGGATAATATGAAACTGAAACATAAAAATAGTTTGCCGATATTCATCATTGCCGATACTTTCAACCGGGTAGTCTTTGTCTCTCAGGGATATACGATTGGTCTGGGAGAGCAATTGATGAAAGTAATACATGGATTATAAGGTGAAGCCAGAGTGCAATAATCGTTAATTCTTATTATTCATACATTGTTTTTGGAAAAGAATGATTACGTTTGCAGCAAATTATGGCAAAGTACATTTTTGGCATATTAGCATGCGCATTTCTGGCTTTGGGATTTACTCATATTTCCAACAAAGAATTGCAGGGATTTCAGAAAGAAACTGGAGTCCCGGCAATTGATATGTCCTACAATGAGGGAGCAAATTGCTGTATCTCTTCTGCCGGCTTTGATAAATCATGTAAAGAAACTCATTCGTTGCTGACTGACGGAACTTACGGCAGTAAAGTTAGCGACTGTATTTTTGATAATCTCTCTTTTCCAAGAAGCATTGTTCCTTTCAAGAATTTGAGGTTCAATACTACCAATACTGCAATTCTACAGATATTGAGCTCGTTGAATACGATGCTTCCGGAGAAACGTCTGAGCCATACTTGCTTTGATGTCAATTACACAAAATATTCGTGTAAATACTACGTCTATACATTAGCCCATATTCTTATTTAGGCTACATTGTTTTCCTTTGGCAGGGTGAGAAATGTCTTTCTCGCTGCCCCTCCTTATTATTTATTGTTCCTATAAACGTATGATATACTTCCCGGATACCAAGTTAAGGTGTCGGGATCAAAATATTGTGTTTTTCGTTGTGAAACGGGAGTTACGTCGTATAGAAGCAAAGATGTATACCGAAGTGATTCAGGCAAGTAACATCTGCCGATTGTTTCTATATGGATGATGAGGAGTGCCCGATGGGATTAAACTTTCATGTGTGTCTAAATTTTATAATGATTATACCATTGGGCGCCTCTTCTTTTTTTTGAATACTATTATATAACCTATATTTATATTGCTATGATTGATTTATTAATATCTACTTTTGCTATGATGGGACTAACCTTTCTCATCGGTTTTTTTGTTGCAGCGGTCATCAAGCTGATTGCCTATGCGGCAGATTCTTTTGATTTTTATAGTTCTCATCGTCTGGAACTGTTGAGGTTACACCGTTGGCGACAACATCGGCAGAAAGTAGAAAGGCTTGTAAGGCAGATGCCGCTTGAAGCCGAAGAGACTTTGGGAGATTACCGCGAAGATTTCAGTCGTGGAATCAACCGGAATTTTTCCGGCTATTCCGGTTATTATCATGGGGTAAGTCCGGGTGCTTCAGAAAAGAACCTGATGGATTATTATTATCCGCGGGATACACGTGAGTTCTTTCTCAAAGAAGAAGAGCTGGCACATACCAACAAAAAGAATCTAAAGAAATCTACTACCAACAAGCAATAAAATAACGTTTATTTATGGAAAATATTGATTTTGCCACCCTCTTTCAGGGCATTGGAACAATGATGGAAAGTGGCTGGCTGCTGGCTTCTGCCAGAGTCTTTCTGGTACTTCTGGGGTTGTTACTTATCTATCTCGGGTGGAAGGGAGTGCTCGAGCCTATGGTCATGATCCCGATGGGGCTAGGCATGGTAGCTATCAACTGCGGAACATTGATGATGCCGGATGGCACATTAGGCAACCTTTTTCTCGACCCGATGCTTTCGGATACGGATGACCTGATGAATACGATGCAGATAGACTTTCTGCAGCCTGTCTATACGCTGACATTCAGTAACGGGCTTATAGCTTGCTTTGTCTTTATGGGCATCGGAACACTGCTGGATGTGGGCTTCTTGCTTCAGAAACCGTTTGCGAGTATTTTCCTTGCTTTATGTGCCGAGCTTGGCACGTTCCTTACGGTACCCATCGCTTCCGCCCTTGGACTGACTTTGAAGGAGAGTGCCTCCGTTGCTATGGTAGGTGGTGCGGATGGCCCGATGGTATTGTTTACTTCGCTGGCTCTGGCAAAGCATTTGTTTGTCCCTATCACGGTAGTTGCCTATCTGTATCTGGGACTGACGTATGGAGGTTATCCTTATCTGGTCAAACTATTAGTTCCTAAACGTTTCCGTGCCATTAAGATGGTAAGTAAGAAGGCACCGAAGAACTATGACGCCAAAGTGAAACTGGCCTTTTCGGCTGTTCTTTGCGCAGTACTCTGCTTCTTGTTTCCGGTAGCTTCTCCATTGTTCTTTTCCCTGTTTTTAGGAGTTGCTGTCCGCGAATCGGGTATGAAGCACATTTATGATTTTGTCAGCGGTCCGTTGTTGTATGGTTCAACCTTTATGTTAGGCGTATTGCTGGGTGTGCTTTGCGACGCGCATCTGTTGCTTGATCCGAAAATACTGAAATTGCTGGTATTAGGTATCGTTGCCTTATTGCTTTCCGGTATCGGAGGAATTATCGGCGGATACATTATGTACATTGTCAAGCGGGGAAATTACAATCCGGTGATTGGTATCGCTGCTGTCAGTTGCGTACCTACCACCGCAAAAGTTGCCCAGAAGATAGTAAGCAAGGACAATCCGGATTCGTTCGTTCTGGGAGATGCCTTGGGAGCCAATATCTCAGGAGTAATCACCTCAGCTATTATTACGGGTATCTATATTACGATTATCCCTTATTTATAGCCTGAATGGTATCTGTCACTCTTTGGGCGGTGGTAACATTTCGTTCGTATTCGTCGATATGTACAGTGCCGCCCATCGATACTGATTCATTTTTATACTTCATATCGCTTTTGATGCTTTCACGTGCAGAGAAATGAAACTCCTGTATACCGGTTTCTGAGGCAATGCGAGCGATATTCTTCTCGTTTACGCCACATCCGGCAAGCAGGATGATTCTTCCGGAAGCCTGTTGCTGCAATTCTTTGAGTAAAGGAATGCCGATTTCGGCAGTAGGTTGCTGACCGGAAGTAAGAATGCGGTTGCAGCCCAGTTCGATAATCTGTTCCAAAGCCTTTTCAGGATTGCAGCATACATCAAAAGCACGGTGAAAGGTAACCGATAAGCCTTGCGAGGCCTTCATTAACTCTTGCATCGCAGGAAGGTCGATCTCTCCGTTTGCTGTCAGACAACCGAATACAACTCCGTCAGCTCCTAATTGCCGTGCCATTTCGATATCTTTCAGCATCGTCTTCACTTCGATGGGAGAATAAAGGAAATCTCCTCCGCGCGGGCGGATGATGACATGCAGACGAGTCGTTGTCAGCATCTCACGTGCTGTCGATATCTCTCCGTAAGAAGGAGTCGTTCCGCCTTCCGGAATACCTGCACATAACTCTACCCGATTGGCTCCGCCTGCCTGTGCTGCCAGGCAGCTTTCTACTGAATTGGCACAGACTTCAAATTGAAACTTTTTCATAAGCTGATACTTTTAGACTGCATGTTGCTGTGCGATACCGCCAACATGAAAGATAAATGGTGATAAGCTAAAAAAGGGCGAATTGCTTCGCCCTTATATTGAATCTTCTTTTGAATATTTACTTATTTAGCGAAACTAACCGCACGTGTTTCACGGATCACGGTGATCTTCACCTGTCCCGGATAAGTCATCTCATCCTGAATCTTCTTGGCGATTTCACCGGACAAGCTTTCAGTCTGTTTATCGTCGATCTTGTCCGCACCTACAATTACGCGGAGTTCACGTCCTGCCTGAATAGCATAAGTCTTGGTTACGCCCGGATAAGCCATGGCCAATTGTTCAAGGTCATTCAGACGCTTGATATACGCCTCTACGATTTCGCGGCGTGCGCCCGGACGTGCACCGGAGATAGCATCACAAACCTGTACGATAGGAGCCAGCAAACTGGTCATTTCCGTTTCGTCGTGGTGAGCGCCGATAGCGTTGCAGATATCCGGTTTTTCTTTGTACTTCTCGGCAAGTTTCATACCCAGCAATGCATGTGGCAATTCCGGTTCTTCATCGGGTACTTTACCGATATCATGCAGCAGACCTGCACGTTTTGCCTTCTTCGGGTTCAGTCCCAGTTCCGATGCCATCACAGCACAAAGGTTGGCTGTTTCGCGGGCATGCTGCAACAAGTTTTGGCCATACGAAGAGCGATATTTCATCTTACCGATAATACGGATCAGTTCCGGATGCAGACCATGGATACCAAGGTCGATTGTCGTACGTTTACCGGTTTCGATAATTTCCTCTTCGACCTGTTTGCGTACTTTAGACACGACTTCCTCGATACGTGCCGGATGGATACGTCCGTCTGTTACCAGTTGGTGAAGAGCCAGACGGGCAATTTCACGGCGAACCGGGTCAAAAGCAGAAAGAACGATTGCTTCCGGAGTATCGTCTACAACGATTTCAACGCCGGTAGCGGCTTCCAGTGCACGGATATTGCGTCCTTCACGTCCGATAATACGTCCTTTGATTTCGTCCGATTCGATATGGAATACTGTCACGGAGTTTTCGATGGCAGTTTCGGTAGCTACCCGTTGGATAGACTGGATAACAATACGTTTTGCTTCTTTGCTGGCAGTCAGTTTCGCATCATCCATGATGTCATTGATAAATGACTGTGCCTGCGTTTTAGCTTCTTCTTTCAGTGATTCGACCAGGCGTTCTTTTGCTTCATCGGCAGACAGACCGGAGATTGTTTCCAGCTTTTCTATTTCCTGATGTTGCAGTTTGTCCAGTTCTTCTTTTTTCTTATCAACGATCACAAGCTGTGCTTCCAGGTTTTCCTTTACAGCTTCGGCTTCCAGTTTCTTGCGCTGGATTTCCTCCTGACGCTGGCTAAGCACCATTTCGCGTTGTTTCAGTTTATTTTCTGCCTGCTGAATTTTTTGATTACGCAGTGCCACTTCTTTTTCCAAATCAGCTTTCTTGTTCAGGAATTTCTCCTTTACTTCCAGCAATTTGTTTTTCTTAATTACTTCAGCTTCAGTTTCCGCATCTTTCAGAATACTATCGTATTTAGACTTCAGTACGTACCGGAAAAGTACATATGAAAGGATTCCTCCTACGACGAAGCAAGCAATTGCTGTTGCTATTATTGCTATCATTCTTACATTAATTTAGTTATATAAATAAAAACGCACCGCCAAATATCAAAACAGTCATTGCTCGGATATTCTGCAGTGCGTGGTGTTTTCTTTATCAGTGAATAGCTCGGTGGCATTATTCTTTTTGGAAATAATCCTCCAGCAATTCCGTTAGTTCTTTTACCTTTTCCGTATACGGAGTGGTATCGTTACGTTGCATTAATTGCAGTTTCTCCAACGAGAACTGATAGGCTACCATGGCAATAATCTTTTCCGGTTCAAGGTTTTTATAGTATTCCCGGTACGCATTAAGCCTGATGTTTACCTGCTTGGCTGCTTCCCGTACCATTTCTTCTTCCTGTCGGTTAATGGTTAACGGGTAGTTTGAGTCTGCTATTTGCAGGTTTATCTTTATTTTATCGTTCATACATCTTTCTTCTTTACTCGTTTAATAAAGCGATGCATTTATCGACTTCACGCACTAATTTTGACAATCGCAGCTTCGTCTCTTTTACGTCGCTGCCGTTAAGGCTGATTGTCGTAGCTGTTTTTAGGTTTGTATAGTTGACTTCCAATTCATCATACTGAGCTTGCACCTTCTCGTTCTTTAACTTTTCGTTTTCAAGAAGTTTTCTCAACCCGGCATTTTCACGCTTTAATTCATCGTGCAAATACATTAAATGCCGTAGCTGCGTTTCAAAGGTACTCAATAACTTTTTTTCTTCTTCTGTCATTACTACACCAAAATTGTACACAAAAATACGATTAACTCTGATATTACAAAAACTTTTCGGGAGAAAATATGCTTTTTAGCCTTAAAATAGTGGATTACATGGGTGAAGGAGATAAAATACATGAGACTATCTGTGTAAATCTTTTCTTTATGAACAACCTGGCAGGTACAAAAGGTACATTAGGTACACCCTATAATTTTTTCACACACAGGCGTGCGTATGTGCGCACGTATATATATCGCGTATATAATTAATGTTCGTGCGTGTGTGTGCTAAAGGAAGCCTTAGAAAAGTGTACTTATTGTACCTGTTGATAACTTAGTGCTTTGCATGAGCCAAAGCTAAGCTTTACGACTCTTAAAGCATAGCTTTGGCTCACTCAAAGCACTGCTTTATACATTTCCCCTTTTCAAACTGCATTATTCATGAATCTCATGACTTTATTCTTTATCTTTTCTTGGTGATCACTTGTTTGCTAACCCTCTCTTCGTTACCCTGGTGCATTCTAAATAAACTCTTCTTTTTAGTGGTTTCGGTCTTTTAATTCGTTCATAAAATAATGTGGTTTCTATTATTATTGAGTTTCCTGTCGGTGGATAATCAAGAGATGAAAATAATTATTTGTTGAAGGAAAATTTCCTTTTCAGATGGAAAATAGGGCATTTTTGCGTCATAATGAACAAATATTGTCCTTTATTGATTTGTCGTTTTCCTTTTTTACAGAGATTTTCCAGTAAGTTTGCGTACCGAACTAACGGACTCAAATTATAAACATAAATATTTGTATCAGCTAACCATGAAAAAGTATTATTTACTATCTCTTATTTCTGCTTCTTTGATTGGAGCAACTTGTATTCAATGTACTTCTCCCAAACAAAAGACAGGAGAGAATACTCTTCCGCAAAAGAGTGAACTGTTTGTATCATTGCCTGATTATTGTCCGACTCCGGACGGTATGGCTATTGCTCCTAATGGAGATTTGATTCTGGCATGTCCCAATTTTGCAGATATCACACAGCCTGCTTGTCTGATGCGTATTACTAAGGACGGATCGGTTTCGAAATGGCTCGATGTTCCTGTGTTGGAAGAAACCGGATGGGCTTCTCCGATGGGGCTTGCCTTCAACGAAGAAGGTGACTTGTTTATCAGTGACAATCAAGGCTGGAGCGGTGCAGAGAAAGCAAAGAACAAAGGACGTGTACTTCGTTTGAAGTTTGAAAATGACCAGTTGAAAGAAACCATTACGGTAGCATCCGGTCTGGAGCATCCGAACGGTATTCGTATTCGTGACGGAAAATTATATGTGACTCAAAGTTCATTGTCGCAGATAAAAGACCCTTCCGGTCTGCTTGTCAGTGGCGTATACTGTTTTGACATGAACGATCGTGACATTGTAGTAACCAACACTTCGGCTGATAAGAACTTGCTGACTACGGTAATCACCAAAAATCCCGAAGTACAGTACGGACTGGACGGAATTGTATTTAACGAGGCAGGCGACCTTTTTGTAGGCAACTTTGGTGACGGTGCTATTCATCGTATCAAGATGGACGCGGAAGGAAAAGTAGTCAGCAACGACGTCTGGGCACAGGATACGACTCAACTTCGTACTACAGACGGTATGTGTATCGACGATAAAGGTAACATCTGGGTAGCAGACTTCTCTGCAAATGCCGTTGCGCGTGTAGATAAGAACGGAAAGATTGAGCGCATTGCGCAAAGTCCCGATTGCGACGGAAGCGATGGCGGACTGGATCAGCCCGGCGAACCGATCGTATGGAATGGTCAGGTGATTGTATCCTGCTTCGACCTGGTGACCGGACCGGACAAGGTGAATACCAAACACGATAAGCCTTTCACATTGGCTAAACTGGCATTGGAGTAATATCCCGCGCAAATCTACTATCATCAATCTAATAAAACACATTATTAATAATATGAAACACTATCTATCGACATTTGCCGGTTCTGCTATCTGTGGCGGCTTTGCATTCGGCATCTGGCCCGAACTTTGGAAGACATACGGTCTGATGGGAGGCTGGCTGGCGGCAACGCTGATTATCGGCATCATGTGGTATATGAATCACTATAATGGAGCGATTCTGAATCCTCCGGGAAAAATATGGCTGGATCAGGGCTGGTGCATTGGTTCTGCCGGGATCACTTGGGGAATTGTCCGCTTTCAGGGAGATATTACTAATTTCTTTTATGTTGTACCTACGCTGGTATGCTGCTTGATTGGCGGCGCATTGGCCGGAATTGTGGTATGGAAAATCCGTTCGTGCGATTGTGCCCGGAAAATAAATTAAGGAGGAGGATACAATGAGCGAATGGTTACAAACCTACAATGAATGGTTGGGCATGTATAATGCCGGAATCATAACAAGTATTTTCGGTGCTTTTGCCGTGACGTTTACCGTATTGATGAGCTGGCCTAAATTGGTGAAGGACTTCGGTCCGATAGGCGGTTTTATGGCAGCTGCCCTTATCATTGGTACTTTCTGGCTGGTGAATCACAAACTTCCCGGTTTTGGTTTTTCTACCGGGCTGCTGAATGATGCCGACGGTTTACCGATGCAATTCAGTCTCATTCATCAGGGAAACCGTGGCAGTGCTCCCTGGGTAGACATGGGATGGGCAATTGCGATGGGCTTTATTCTGGCTGATGTGCTGTGTGCGCCGAAAGGTACGCGCAGCGGATTACTGAAAGAAGCGTTTCCCCGTTGGCTGGTGATTATTCTGGGTGGTATTGCCGGAGGAATCTTTGTCGGACTTACCGGATATACAAATGCGGCACTCTAAATCAATTAACTGAAAAAGGAAAATATAACATGTATATATTAGCACACGATTTGGGTACTAGCGGGAACAAAGCAACTTTGTTCGATGAATCGGGGCTTTTGGTAGCTTCGCGTACTGCTGCTTACCCTACCGACTACGCTTCCGGCAACCGGGCGGAACAGAATCCGCACCATTGGTGGAAAGCTATTGTAGACACAACACAGGCACTTCTCGAACTGGTATCGCCCAATGATATCGCAGGAGTAGCACTTAGCGGACAAATGATGGGATGTCTTTGTGTGGATAAGAACGGTCAGCCGCTTCGTCCACATATGCTCTACTGTGACCAGCGTTCGCAGGAAGAAGAAGCAAAGTTGACCGATAAGATAGACCCGCTGCATTTCTATGAAATCACGGGACACAGAATCAGCGCTTCCTACTCTGTAGAAAAACTGATGTGGGTGAAGAAGCACGAACCGGAAATCTTCGCGCAGACAGCAAAGATGCTGAATGCAAAAGACTATATTAACTACCGTTTGTGTGGTACTATTGCCACTGACCCTTCGGATGCTTCGGGTACGAACGCCTATGATCTGAATCGTTGGCAATGGAGCGAAGAAATCATTGAAGCGGCAGAACTCGATCTTTCTTTATTTCCGGAAGTCCGTTCTTCTATCGATGTCATCGGGGAAGTGACAGGCGAAGCAGCCCGTGAAACAGGATTGCTTGCCGGAACTCCCGTCATCTGTGGTGGTGGCGACGGCAGCTGTGCCGGAGTAGGAGTAGGCTGTGTGGCTCCGGGCAATGCATACAACTATCTGGGGTCTTCATCCTGGGTAGCACTGACGGTGGAAAAGCCGATTGTGGACGAACAGCGTCGCACGATGAACTGGGCGCACGTAGTACCGGGTATGCTGCATCCGTCGGGAACAATGCAGGCGGCAGGTTCTTCTTACAACTGGATGATTAACCAGTTGTGTCAAAACGAACGGACACTGGCGGCTCAGTCGGGACGCAGCGTATTCGAACTGATTGACGAACAAATCATCTCATCTCCGATCGGTGCCAACAAGCTACTCTTCTTACCCTATATGCTGGGTGAGCGTACTCCTCGCTGGAATGTTGATGCCAAAGGTGCATTCATCGGTCTGACGCTGGGGCATACACACGGAGATATGTTGCGCGCCGTCATGGAAGGCATCACTTTAAATCTCGGATTTATTGTGAACATCTTCCGCAAGCATGTTCCTATCGATCAGGTAACAGTGATTGGCGGATGTGCACAGAATCCGATCTGGCGTCAGATGATGGCAGATATCTATCAGGCGGAAATCCGCGTACCCAATTATCTGGAAGAAGCGACTTCGATGGGAGCTGCTATTCTGGCAGGTATCGGTGCGGGTATATTTAAGGACTTCTCTGTGATCGACCGTTTTGTTTGTATTGAACAGACCGTACAGCCGATTCCGGAGAACGTGAAGAAGTATGAAGCCTGGATGCCTGTTTTCGATCAGGCTTATCATGCATTGTGTGAGATGTACACCGAGATAGCGAAAACTGAACTATAAATTATATAATCGAATAAGAATACAATGAAAACTGTGATTGTGCCGGCTCCCGGCAAAATTGAAATACGAGAGGTGGAAACACCTGCAATCAATGCATATCAGGCATTGGTAAAAACAGAAATGGTGGCATTGTGTAACGCTACCGACAGTAAACTGATTGCCGGACATTTTCCCGGCGTAGATGCATATCCGTTGGCTCTGGGACATGAGAATGCCGGAATCGTAGTAGCGGCAGGCGAGAAGGTTCGCAACTTTAAAGTAGGCGATCGTGCGATCGGTGGCCTCATTTCCGACTTTGGCGCGCAAGGCATTAATAGCGGCTGGGGCGGTTTCAGCGAATATGTAGTAGTGAATGACTTCGAAGTGCTGAAGGAAGAAGGACTTGCCACACCCGAACAGGGATGCTGGGACAGCTTTGAAATTCAGAATTCGGTTCCTTCGCATGTGCAGCCGGAAGAAGCGGTAATTTCCTGTACCTGGCGTGAAGTACTGGGAGCTTTCAAGGATTTCAACCTGACTCCGGGAAAGAAAGTGATTGTAGTAGGTTCCGGTCCGGTAGGATTGAGCTTCGTAAAGCTGGGCAAACTCTTCGGCCTGGGGCAGATTGATATTGTTGATATGCTTCCTGCCAAACTGGAAGTTGCCCGCCGTATGGGAGCCGACAATGGATATACACCTGCCGAAATCAGCACACCGGAATTTATAGCAGCCGCCAACCGCTCTTACGATGCAGTGATTGACGCCGTAGGACTCGATGTAGTAGTCAATTCCGTATTGCCGTTGGTAAAGATGGGCGGAGACGTCTGTGTGTATGGTGTTATGACGAAAAATCCGACATTCGACTTGTCGAAAGCACCTTATAACTTTGACCTGCACATGCATCAGTGGCCTACCCGTTCGGAAGAGAAAGCAGCTATGACCACGCTGGCTCAATGGATTGAGGAAGGCAGACTTTCTGCATCCGACTTTATCACACACCGTTTCAAGATAGAAGAAATTGAAGAAGCCTTTGCTGCAGTGAAACGTGGCGAAGTATTGAAGTGTGTATTGACTTTTTAACTAACATAATTAAATACCTTACAAGAATGGAAACTAAGAATATAAACGAAGTAATTGCAAATTTATCAGTAGAACAATTGGCAGGAATGATTGACCATACATTCCTTAAACCTTTCGGAACAGCCGAAAATATAGAAAAACTTTGTGCCGAAGCCCGTCAGTATAAGTTTGCGATGGTAGCTATCAATCCTGCGGAAGTAGAAACTTGCGTGAAATTGCTCGAAGGTTCCGGAGTACGTGTAGGAGCAGCTATCGGTTTCCCTCTGGGACAGAATACGGTAGAATGCAAAGCATTTGAAACTCGTGATGCCATTGCCAAAGGTGCCACAGAAATAGATACAGTGATCAATGTCCGTGCTTTACAGAAAGGACAGACTGACATCGTAAAGAAAGAAATCGAAGATATGGTTTCTATCTGCAAACCTGCCGGAGTGATCTGTAAAGTGATTCTTGAAACTTGCTATCTGTCTGACGAAGAGAAAGAGACAGTATGCCGCATTGCCAAAGAGGCCGGTGTAGACTTTGTGAAAACTTCTACCGGATTCGGCACAGCGGGAGCCAATGTGCATGATGTAGCGTTGATGCGTCGTGTAGTCGGTTCGGAAATTGGTGTGAAAGCTGCGGGCGGTATCCGTGACCTGGAGACTGCTTTGGCTTTAATTCAGGTGGGAGCTACCCGTATCGGTACTTCAAGCGGTATTCAGATTGTGGAAGCCTATAAAGAATTGAAGAAAGGCATGTAATATCTCTTTTTCAGGATGGTAATTAAGGTAAATAAGAAATCAAAATGATAAAATCAAGATTAATGAAGCTGTTGAAGTGGGGGATGGCATGTTGCATGCTCGTCTCTGTCGTTGCCTGGCAAACGAAAGACACTTCTTTTCAGCCGATCGACACAAACGGTTTTATCGCCGAAATGCAAAAGCAGTTTGCAGAAGTGCAGGCGATAAGGAAGAAAGATAATCATAGAGAAGAATTAGATCGTAAAATGAGAGATACGCACCGGATGCTGATGCACACCTATCCGGTCTATTACGATTGGTGGCTGCAAGACGGACAAGATGCGAAGAATGAAAAAGATGGCAAAGATGTCAATTGGTTTAGAGGCACTCTCAGCCGTCAGCTTTCCATGCGTTTGCAGAAGCTGAATGTCACTACTACCGTTAATGATACTCCGGAAAGTATTACAGCCGCTTTTCAGGCCTATCTGAAAGCATGTGAAGCAAGACGTGCAAAGCGTCTGGCTTCATTCACTGCCAACAGTCCGGAAATTGTATTCACAAAGTTCAGAACACTGCGTCCTTCCTTCTTCGCTTATACCGAAGGAGCTTCGGATGCCCGTGCCGAATGTAATTACATTGCAGGCGGTACATTGTCGAAGATTAAGATGAACGGCATCTGGGCGGAAGAGGAAACACTGATGACAGATGAAGATGGTGTATATCGTGATCCGAATCTGCATTTCGATGGTCAGCATCTGCTTTTCTCATGGAAGAAGTCGGCTAAGGAAGACGATTTCCATTTGTATGAGATGGACCTGAAGACTCGCGATATCAAGCAGTTGACTTTCGGTAAGGGACATGCTGATATCGAAGGAATCTATTTGCCCGATGAAAATATCCTTTTCAACTCCACCCGTTGCGGAAGTGCGGTAGACTGCTGGTTTACCGAAGTCAGCAATATGTACTTGTGTGACAGAGAAGGACGCTATATGCGCCAGGTAGGTTTCGACCAGGTGCATACCGTTACTCCTACATTGCTCGATGACGGTCGTATCGTTTATACCCGTTGGGATTATAACGACCGCGGACAGGTATGGGCACAACCGTTGTTCCAGATGAATCCTGATGGAACAGGACAGGCGGAATATTACGGTATGAACAGCTGGTTCCCGACGACGGTGGCACAAACCCGCCAGATTCCCGGTACTCGTAAAGTGATGACTGTATTTATGGGACATCATACTCCTCAACATGGTAAATTGGGTATTATCGATCCCGAAGCCGGACGTGACGAGAATGAAGGAACGATGTTCGTAGCTCCGCTTCGCAAGCCCGAAGCAGAACGTATCGACAGCTACGGACAGTTTACTGATCAGTACCAGCATCCTTTCCCGATGAATGAAACGGATTTTCTTATTTCTTATACTCCGCTGGGATATTATGTTGGGCATCCGATGGAATTTGGAATCTATTGGATGAATGTAGACGGAGAACGTGAATTGCTCGTTTCCGATTCGAAGATATCCTGCAACCAGCCTATATTGGTGGCTCCGCGCACCCGTCCCTTCCAGCGTTCGTCTTCGGTAGACTATACGAAGAATGACGGTGTGTATTATATGCAGAACATTTACGAAGGCAATGGTTTGAAAGGTGTGAAACCGGGAACGATCAAGCAGCTTCGTGTGGTAGAAATACAGTTCCGTGCGGCAGGTATCGGCGAAGTGAACGGTGATGATAAAGGAGGAGGTGCATTGGCCAGTTCTCCGGTAGGAGTAGGTAATGCTGCCTGGGATGTGAAGAGAGTGATAGGGGTGACCGATGTATATCCGGATGGCTCCGCTTTCTTTAAAGTTCCTGCACGCAGACCGTTATATTTCCAGGCATTGGATGAAAATGGCCGTGTGGTACAGACTATGCGCAGCTGGTCTACCCTTCAGCCGAACGAGGTACAGAGTTGTGTGGGATGTCATGAACATAAGAACACCGTTCCGGTGGCAGGACATCCGGTATCTATGGCAATGAACAAAGGTATCAAGGCTTTGATACCGGAAGATGAAATGGGAGAACGTAACTTCAGCTATCTGAAAGAAATTCAGCCGATTTGGGACAAGCATTGTATTTCTTGCCATGACGGAGTGAAACAGCCGATGAGTCTGAAAGGCGAGTTGCAGGTGCTTGATAAGCGAAGCAAGAGAAAATATGCACAGTCTTATCTGAGTCTGACGCATGCCCGTATGGATGGTCCTGATGGTCCGTGGAGAGGCAATGCCCATCATCCGGAAGTAAACTGGATCAGCGCTTTGTCCGAGCCGACTTTGTTACCTCCTTATTTTGCAGGGTCTAACACAAGTAATCTGATCAAACGCCTGGAAGAAGGTCATGGAGGCACCAAACTGACTCCGCAGGAGATACGTAAAGTTTCTCTCTGGATCGACTTGCTCGTTCCTCAGATCGGAGATTACCGTGAAGCGAACAACTGGTCACAACATGACCTCGAATATTACGACCGCTACGACAAGAAAAGGAAAGCAGCTCGTGCGGAAGAGCAGGAGAATATTCGCCAGTACATTCAATCCCTTCAAACTAAACAACAGAAATAATGAAAAAGATATTAATACCTGTTAGTATCATAGCTGTACTTCTTTGCACTGCTGCGAAAGATGCTGATCAGACAGTTATTTCGCCGGATCGTCTGTTTTTGGCGGATAATGGAAAATCCTTGTTTGTTACCAACAGAGCAGGTAGCGAACTGATAAAAATGTCGGCTGACGGAAAGGAGATGGAACAAAAAGTGGAGTTCTCTTCTCCGGTCAACGCCATGACACAAGACCCTGACGGAAACCTCTGGGTAGTGTGCGACGGAAACTACGGCATGATGTACCAACTGGACGGAAAAAAACTTTCGATACAGTCTAAAACAAAAAGCGGTGCTACTCCTTCGGATATTTTGTACAACCCTTTGTCTCAATCACTTTGGGTAGCACAACGGTTCAACAACGAGCTGTGGGAGATAGACCCCGCAACACGTAAGGTAAAAGCGAAAATCACTGTCGGACGTGAGCCGGTGGCAATGGCTTCCTTTGCCGGTGACTCTTGTCTGCTGATAGCAAACAATATGCCGGAAATGCCGTCTACAGCCTATCCGCTTGCAGCCCAGCTCGATATCGTCGATGTGTCTTCAAAGAAGGTGGCAAGCCGTATCATGCTTCCCAACGGTTCTACAGATGTGAAATCGATAGCGGTAGACAAGAATCGTGCGTATGCGTATGTCACTCACTTGATTGCCCGTTATCAGTTGCCTACCAATCAGCTGGATCGCGGATGGATGGCTACGAATACGTTGTCCATTATCGATCTGAAGGCGAGAAAGCTGCTGACTTCCGTATTGTTGGATACTCCCCAAAAAGGAGCTGCCAATCCGTGGTCGGTGATTGTCACCCCGGATGACAAGCAGATTATTGTAGCTGCTGCCGGAAGTCAGGAGCTGGTTCGCATTGACCGCATTGCCCTGCACGAACGTCTGGCGAAGGCAAAACAAGGAGTGATGGTGACACCTTCCGTGAAGTCCTGGAATAATATACCGAATGATGCCGGTTTTTTGTATGGCATCCGCGACTTTATCCCTACACAGGGTAAAGGTCCCCGTTCGGTTGTTGCTACCGGCAATAAGATTTATACAGCCAATTATTATACTTCGGAACTGGTTTCTATGGATATGAACGGCAAGAATCTCAATAAACAAGTTTTGGGTGCTCCGCTTGCCTTCACCAAAGTAGGTAAGGGAGACATGTATTTCCATGATGCGACAATCTGCTTCCAGAACTGGCAGAGTTGCGCTACCTGCCATCCGAACGATGCGCGCATGGACGGACTTAACTGGGACTTGCTGAACGACGGCATGGGAAATCCGAAGAACACGAAGACACTGTTGCTTTCACATCAGACTCCGCCTTGTATGGCTACCGGTATCCGTAAGAATGCTGAAGTGGCAGTACGTTCGGGTGTGAAGTACATTCTGTTTATGGAAGGAAATGATGAAATCTATGAATCTATCGACGAATATCTGAAATCTCTGAAACCATTGCCAAGCCCTTATCTGGTGAATGGCAAACTTTCCGGGAAAGCGAAGAAGGGAAAGAAGATATTTGAAGAGAACTGTGCAAGCTGTCATTCAGGCGAATACTACACAGACCAGAAACAGTATAAGGTAGACTGGACCACCGGACCGGATAAAGGGTTGTCGATGGACGTTCCTGCTTTGAACGAATGCTGGCGTACGGCTCCTTATCTTTATGACGGACGCAGCTACTCGATGAAAGATATGCTGAAGATACACGGACCTCATAAGCCTGTTACTGAAAAGGAACTGGAAGAGTTGGAGGAATATGTATTATCCCTGTAGTGAGTAATCGGTGCTTGAAAGCTTCTTTATAATAATACTAATTCAGACTTATTATTTATGACAAGAATATATATTTCGATTTTGGCAGTTCTGTTCTCTGTGTCTCTGTTTGCACAGACAAAGACATTTGCCGGAGCCGATTATTCGCAAGGGATCGTATTTGTGATGGAAAACAACCGGATTGTATGGAAACACAAAGCCCCCGATTCAAATGACTTATGGATATTGCCTAATGGCAATATCCTTTTCACCACCGGACGCGGAGTGCTCGAGATGACTCGTCAGAACGATACCATCTTTCATTATGAGTCCCAAAGTCCGATTTTTGCCTGTCAACGTTTGAAGAACGGCAATACATTTGTCGGTGAATGTGTGTCCGGACGGATGCTGGAGATATCTCCGAAGGGGAAGATTGTGAAGGAAGTCTGCATTTTGCCGGAAGGCGTGAAAGATGGCGGATTCGCCTTTATGCGCAATGCCCGCCGGTTGGATAACGGACATTTTCTCGTGGCACATTATGGAGATCAGTGTGTGAAGGAATATGATACGAACGGTAAAGTCGTGTGGAAGCTGGATGTTCCCGGCGGTCCGCATTCTTTGACCCGCCTGCCTAACGGACATACGTTGATTGCCGTAGCAGATAAGGACGGAAATCCCCGTTTGATAGAAGTAACCGGAGAAGGAAAGACGATTTGGGAACTGTCGAATGCGGATATTCCCGGAAAGCCTTTGAAATTCCTCGGCGGCTTTCAGTATTTCTCCGACGGACGTTTTCTGATTACGAATTGGACAGGACATGTGAATCCGAAAGATAAAGTGCATTTGCTGTTGGTAGACCGTCAGAAGAATGTGCTCTACTCTCTGGAGAACACTCCGGAGCTACAGACAATGTCTTCCGTGTATAGTGCGGATATACCGGCAGGAGTAGCTTCTTTTCATTAATCCATGCATCGTGCATGAAATATCACTGAGGTTTTCAATATGAAGTATCATCGAATAAAATGTGAAATCTATAAAGCGGAAGGGAAAACTTGGGAACGGATGGCAGAAGAATTACTTCTGTCCGCCGTTCGTAGGGAGAGAGTCGTCCGCCTTATTTTCTTTACTGCCTGTAAGGATAATCAGGAATACCGGCAGCAACGAACTTTTCTGGAGCAATGGGCAGACAGCCATTTTCCGTCTCCCCGACCGGTTGTTTCGGTGGTGGCCCAAAAGCCTTTGGAAGGTGAGTTGGTGCTGGAAGTACATTCATTACCGTTATCGGTTGATGAGGCAGTGACGCTGGAAGAGCGCTTTGCCTCTTCTGTCCGCTATCTGCGGATAACGTCTGCTGATTATCGGGAAATCATAGCGGGAGGACTTTGCGCTGATGATTTGAATCTCCCCATTCGTGAACAGTCGGAACAGACTTTCCGGAAAGTGGAAGAAATCCTGAAGGCGGAACAGATGAATTTTGGTGATATCGTCCGTCAATGGAATTATCTGGAAGGCATCACGGATATTGCACATGGCAATCAGTGCTATCAGGATTTTAATGATGTTCGTTCCCAGTTCTATGCTACTTCGGAGTGGCAGTCGGGGTATCCGGCAGCAACGGGAATCGGAGCGCAGCATGGTGGTATACAGATCGACTTCAATGCAGTGAGCGGAAAGATTGGGATTATTCCTTTGGATAATGACTGGCAAAGAGCCGCACATGTTTATTCGGATGAGGTACTGATTAGTCATCGACCGGATACGGAGAAAGGAACCCCTAAATTTGAAAGAGGCAAATCACTGTCCGACCATCAGCAGGAAGTGATTTATATTTCCGGGACGGCTGCTATTCGGGGCGAGGAAAGTATGGTGACCGGAGATGTGCTTTGGCAAACAGAGATTACTCTTGAAAATATCCAGCATCTGATCGGCCTGGAAGAGGGAAAGGAGAAACTACCGGAACATTCTGGTAAGCTGGAGCTTCTCCGCGTATATCTCAAAAACGAGAAAGATGCGCAGATTGTGAAAGAAGATCTGGATAAACTTTGTCCGGGCGTTCCTGTCGCCTATCTTTATGCAGATGTGTGCAGGGAGGAATTACTTGTAGAGATTGAAGGTATTGCTCATTTATAAAAAGCATATCTTACTGATAGAAGATAATCACTTATAACGGAAAAACGAATGAAACTGATTCGACTGATAGCTTCACCGGTGTTAATGTATGTATTGGCGGGACTCTATGCACTTATATTGGCGGCAGCCACATTTGTGGAAAACTCGTATGGACCTGCTGTTGCCCGCGAACACTTTTATTATGCTCCCTGGTTCATCTTGTTGCAGTTGTTGCAGGCTGTCAATCTGCTGGTCATGTTTCTTCAGGGAAGCTATTTCAAAAGAATCAGTAAAGGAAGTTTGATTTTTCATGGGGCTTTTGTATTTATTTGGTTGGGGGCCGCTGTTACTCACTATGTAGGAGTAACAGGAATCATGCACATCCGTGAGGGGGAAACGGTGAGTAACATGATGCGCGATGAAGGTGCAGGGATGGGTAACACCTCCCTGCCTTTCTCCGTTACTCTGGATGATTTCAGGTTGCAACGCTATCCGGGTTCTCATAGTCCGATGTCTTACGAGAGCGATCTGGTGATAAAGAAGGGGGATGAGGCTCCAGTGCAGGCAACTGTCCGTATGAATAAAGTGATTGATATAGACGGATACCGGTTGTTTCAGTCGTCATTCGATCCGGATGAGCAGGGAACCATTCTGTCCGTCAGTTACGATCGTCCCGGTATGCAACTTACATATATAGGATACTTTTTGCTGTTTGCAGGCTTTGTGCTTACATTATTCAGTAAGAAATCCCGTTTCGGTCGTCTGCGCAGGGAATTGGGAGAGATGAAGAAAAACATGCCTTACTGTGTACTGTTTCTCTTGGCCTTGTCCGGTGTAGCCGGTGGGCAGACAGTACACGCACAGCAACCTTGTGTGTCTTCTCAGCACGCCGGGAAATTCGGAAGCCTGGTAGTGCTGAATCCTAATGGGCGCCTCGAACCGGTCAATAGCTATACCTCCGCTATTCTGCGTAAGCTTTATGGAGCCGATAAACTGAATGGCATCAACTCTGACCAGTTTTTCCTGAACCTGCTCTCTTTTCCCGACGAATGGGGAGCCTATCCTTTTATTAAAGTCGATAACAAAGAACTACTCCAGCGGTTTGGCAGGAGCGGTAAATACATTGCCTGGGAGGACGTTTTCGATTCGGAAGGCAACTATATTCTGACCGATGAAGTGAATGATATCTACGCCAAACCCGCTTCGGAACGGAAACGGATGGACTCGGATTTATTGAAACTGGATGAATCTGTGAATATCGTATATCGTATCATGCAACATCAGTTACTGCCACTTTTCCCGGACGAGAATGATGCACAGGGGAAATGGTATTCGGCAGGAGATGAACTGAATGTTTTTCAGGGAAAAGATTCTTTGTTTGTTTCCAAAATCATGGATTGGTATATCTATGAGCTGGGGAATGGAGTTCGTTCCGGCAATTGGGAGGAAGCGGACAAGATTGTCGGCATGATGAATATTTTTCAGCAGGCAAAGAGTAAGACTCCCGCTATTGACAACCAGAGAGTGAAAGCGGAACTTCTTTATAATCAGCTGAATTTGTTTTTCTGGTGTCGTCTGGCTTATCTTATCTTAGGCGGAATTTTACTTTTTATAGCCTGTGGTGAGATTATTGCAGACTTTAAATGGGGAAAAAAGGTATGCGGCATTTTAATTGCTCTTCTGGTGATCGCCTTTTTGGCTCATACATCCGGTGTATTGTTGCGTTGGTATATCAGCGGGCGTGCACCTTGGGCAAATGCTTACGAGTCCATGATCTGTACTTCATGGATGCTGGTAGGTGGCGGACTCCTGTTTGCCCGCCGGTTCCGTATTCTCCCCGCACTTGCAGGGTTATTAGGTGGAATAATGCTTTTTGTGGCAGGATTGAACCACCTGAATCCCGAAATTACTCCTTTGGTGCCGGTACTTCAGTCGTACTGGCTGATGTCTCATGTCGCCATTATCATGATAGGCTATGTATTCTTTGCGCTTTGCGCTCTGACGGGACTGTTTAATCTCATTTTGATGAGTCTGCTCTCTGCCACCAACCGGGTGAAGCTCCAATTTCGTATCCGTGAGTTTACCTTACTGAATGAGATGGCAATGATCCTCGGTCTATTCTTTATGACAGCAGGAACATTTCTGGGTGCCATCTGGGCGAATGTCTCGTGGGGAAGATACTGGGGATGGGATCCCAAAGAAACATGGGCTCTGATTTCCATCGTTGTCTATGCACTGGTGCTCCATATCCGTTTTATCCCTCTGCTGAAGGGTAAGACAACCTGGTGTTTCAATCTGCTTTCAGTGGTTGCTATTCTTTCTGTCATCATGACCTGGTTTGGAGTGAATTACTACCTGAGCGGTCTGCATTCTTACGGAAAGACCGAAGGAGGAGATTTACTGCTATGGATATGGGGAGCAGGGTTGTGTGTCGTACTTGCTTTGGGGCTCTTTGCACGCAGGCGTTTGAATACCGAAGTATGATTCGGGAAAATTGCAGTTTTACCTAAATACGTTTAGGGAATCAATTGTTTTTTGTAGTATCGGGAGACGTAGAAGTGTTTCCTGTTTGGGAATGGGCTATTGCCAGATAGCAATTTGCCGTTTGCGACTGAATATGTTGTTTGCCGGTACTGTTACTACTGTGTATCTTAATGAGGAAGAACGCAAAAGTAAGGTCGGTATATGGCGAGGTGATTGATGCGGATGATTTGGAGAATAGAGATTTGATAAGAAAGATGATTAGTGAATAGTAATACTACAATGTTACCATTCGTGCCAATGCAAGTATTCTTCAGGATTTAAAATATGAAAAAAGAAGTCAGACATAAACTAATATACAATGGTATTAAATGCAATAACTAGAATAAAGAAACTGATAATATATGACTGGTAGGTCATGATAATGCGGTTAATAAGTAGGAATAAGCCGCAAAATATGCGGCTTATTCCTACTTATTAACCGCAAATTTACTGAAAACTCCAATGAAATGCTTATTTTTGCAAAAAGGAGGTATGATATGTTCATTCATGACACAGAGAATTGGACTTCGTTCAGATGGAATGCTGATACATTATCTGACGTAAGTTTTCTTTTCTGTTATTTCCTAAGAAGTGGATTTATCGCATAAGGATACTTACCACATACTCTTATTTACTATAAGAAGCCTTCACAAAAGGAGCTTCCAGCAAATAATCTATACTCTTTTTTACGCTTTCCATTACAGGGCAGCTATAATCTTCTATTTCGGCAACGATATTTTCCACTCCTGCTGTTTTTGCATTATTAAAGATGGCATCGAATCCTACCATACCACTTTGACCCAGTTCTCTGTGGTCTTTGATGTGAAGCATGGTGAAGCGTCCCGGATATTTATTGAAATAATCTACCGGACTGTGCTGACCTCTGACTATCCAATATACATCCATCTGAAAGAAGACATACTCAGGATTGGTATTTTCAATCATATAGTCCAACATAACCGCTTTGTCTTCCACTTTCTGAAATTCATGTGCATGGTTATGATATCCGAATTTCATACCGTTCTGCTGACATCTTTTGCCTATTTCATTGAAATAGTCGCAATACATCTTCATCTCTTTCATTGTTTTAGGAACACCGATTCCCGGGTTTACGATATATTTCATACCGGCGGCTTTATGGGCGGCTATGCTTTGATCCCACCATTTCAAAGATTCGGAGAAGTCTCCGGAAGCCACTTCTTCGCCTGACAATCCTCTTGAACAATGTGAAGACAGCACTGTCATACCGGCTTTTTCTACTGCACTCTTGAATTCTTCGGGAGTTTTACCATAGAACTTTCCGTTGTCATAATTGGCTGCTTCAATACTGGTATATCCCATCTCAGCTAAATCTTTAAGAACAACATTGAGATCAGTTCCTTTATTGATTACATCTCTGACAGAATAGAGTTGGATAGAAACCTCTTTTTTCTTTTTGGCGTTCATTGCTTGTGGCAAGGCTACTAATAAAGCGAATAGTACTAATAAATATCTGGCTTTCATCGTATGATACATTAATTTGTGAATTTATTTACATGAACTCCATTGAAGAACGCTATCATTGAGACAGCTCTTCAATGGAGTTGTTTAAAACAGATTAGCAATAGAATAGTAATTTTAATCCAGAACCTTCACGCGGATATTACGGAACCAAACATCGTCACCGTGATCCTGCATTCCGATAAATCCTTCATGGTTTTCACCACCGCAGTTATTCAGCAGTTCGAAAGCCAGCGGCCATTTGTCTTCGCTGAATTTGCTGGCCTGCAACATATCAGTCCATTGTTTTGTCCACAGGTGATATTCAAGAACATTCTCGTCATTCTGTCCGTGAACAACAGTGCCTTTGTAAACCATGATCTTAGCCTTGTTCCATTCGCCGAAAGGTTTCGCATTCTGGGGAACAGCCGGAATCATGTCATACAAAGAAGCCGACTGACGGTTATTGTCCTTACCCAGTTTGGCATCCGGATGATTGTCATTGTCCAATACCTGATATTCGGGAGCGGAGATATAGATCGGTTCGAGTACATCGTTACCATCCTTGTCCTTGGAAGTCACTTCCTGAGCCAGATAGAAGATACCGGAGTTACCGCCCTTGGAAATCTTCCATTCCATTTCCAGTTCGAAGTTCTTGAATTTGTGAGCGAAGATCAAATCTCCGCCGTCACCGTCCTGCGCTTCACCGCCGCCGGAACCGTTGAACTTGATACAGCCGTCCTCGATAGTCCACTTGGAAGGCACTCTGTCCTTACCGTAACCACGCCATCCGTTGAATGTTTTTCCGTCAAAGATGGTGATGTAACCATCCGCATCTACCGGTAATTGCA
>NZ_FNNN01000040.1 GCF_900106755.1 Bacteroides faecis MAJ27 | reverse complement strand
CTAAAGTTAAGTTCTTCATTGTTTCACGTTTTAAATTCACGCAAAACTAGGAAGAACTTTCAGAGGGGGAAATACGGGGTTTGCTGAATGCTTACATTACACTGTATTCCAACATATATTTATGATCTTTTTCTTCTAAAAATAATTCTAATATTCGACAAGTCTGAGGCTGAATCTTTTTCTCAACCCCATCAACTACTAGAATATTCCGTTCCGAATAAAATATAGAACGTTCATTCAATTTATATGAATGTATAGTGGCATCTATATTCTGCACTACCTTAATTACCGGTACTTCAACAGGAACTTCTTTTATAACCTCTATTTCTATTATTTCTTTATTAGGTAACGAATACAACTTACGACGAAGAACTATAAAAGATTTATAAAATCCATACACCAAAACTATATATAATAATAGATAGAGAAAGATTTCCTTATACATTATACTCCACACTGAATAACACAAATATCCTATTATCTCTATCTCACAAGCATAACCTATATAAGAAGTAAAAACCAAATTTGAAGAATTACACCATTCGTTCCAACATGTATTTTGTGATTTTATACTTCCATCTATATTTATTAATGAAACACACAAAGCTGATTCAAGAAAAATATTTGACTTTCGTAATTGCTCGTTCCATACGGCATTCAAAGAATCAGCAAGAAGCTCTTTTTTTCCAAAAGCAAAAGAGTGCAAAGCGCGTAATGTAGAATTATTCGTAATATTCATACGATTCTTCTTGGGATCTAACCGATACCAACGTTTCCCTGTTTCATCTTCAAAATATACAGAATCTGGAATTTCAGCACTCATAGCCGCTTTTGCATCCAAATTAAATGAACAATCTCCATCAACACTCCGGTTTCTTAGTTCTTGATCAACCGCCCCAATAAAAGCGTTTCGCGCTTTCTCCTTAAGCTTAACTACTTTAAAATCATAGGTATATTTGCATACAAAAAAGAATATAACTCCTCCGACACAAGCTATAACAAACAACAGTATTATTCTTTTAGGTCTCATTTTGCTTTATTTTAGTTCGTTTTGTACTACAAAGATAACATATTTCACAACTATCAATAGCTTTTCCTCTAAAAAGATATTATTTAGTCTACTAAAATTAGAGCAAAAGCCATTTTGTGAAAAGATTAATGTCCATAATATAAATGTCGTCACATCTTTATCATCACTTTCAGAGCCTATTTGACTGAATAATTTACTATTTTAGAAGAGTAAAATCTCATCTTCATAAACAATTGATTATCAACACCATAGAAAACGACAGTTTTCCTTTAAAACCAAAGTATCGTTCCTTTAAAACCAAGACCCCGTTTCTTTAAAACCAACACCTCTTTGGTTTTAAAGAAACACGCCATATATAAATGAACAAAAAGAATTTGTTTAAAATATTCACTTAACATAATTCCATTCAAATAACACTAATATATTTCACCTATCCGACCTACAATTCGCCAATTTAGCTTCATCGTTTCAAATAACATTTCAATATAACAGGATTATCATCTTCTTTCAAAGCCTCCATTTTACGAATTTCCTCAGACGGCATCAACTTACGATCTACCACTCTATGAACAAAATCAGGTTTGCAAATTGAGAGCAAAGCATTATCAACTATGCCAAAACAGAGATACATAATAAAAGGCTCCCCTTCTTTGATCAAAAAAACTTTCTTCTGCTTTCTGTTATACGTAAAATGACTTCCATATCCTCTATCTGTCTTTACCAAATAAACATAACATAATCATCATTGAAAAATTTAAGTAATGGGAGCAGTATATTACTCGATTTCTTCAAATATTGATATCTTTTTGTAGCATCTTCTGTTATTTCTCTTCTTTCTTCACCGGAATCGGTTCTCTTCCCTCCGGCTGTCTAAGCAAACCTTCAACTTTCACCTCCGCATCTCCAAAATCCAGATACATGCTTTTCATCAATACAAACTGGATATCCAAATTGGTCACGTTCCCAAATAGCAATCATTTCTTTTGTATTTTTAGAATGTAAAAAGAAAAAACAGGCATTGACAATTTCGATCGTAATTCTATTAAAAGCATTTTTTTACAAGAGAATTCAACAAACAATGTTATAATCCAATTCCATATTTTTCAATTAATATATCTATAGCATTTTTCTTGAAGTAATATTGATACACGACAGGGTTATCATCTTCTAATAAATTTCCAACCAATTTAGCTAGAGATCTATCATTGCCTTTCAATATAAGCTCCTTGTTAGCACAAAGAAAATCTGCAGAATAAAAACCTAAATGTTCATCTGATACTCCACCAGATAAAAGTAAATCAGAATAAAGTTTCAAATCAGGATCATAAATATCAGATATTTGAATTGATCTTTTTTTATCCCATATCAACGTACTTTTATTGCTAATTGACATAAATAAATAATCAGAAGAAGACTCAATGGCAGTGATTCCCAAACCTATATTACTTTTTTTCAATGTTTCAACTAATTCAAAAAAATTCAAGTCTTTATGTTCTTCTATAAAATCCTCACTTGGCTCATTCTCTGGTATATTTACGTAATATCCAGGCATTATTTGACCTCCCTCATATACAAAAAGCTCATTCGACAATACCGATATAAAAAAATATTGATTATCTAATAATGCTATTGGATAATGTAGAAAAGGATAATGTATATTTTGAGTCCCTATTTCTTTTGCTTTTAACAGCGTTTCGCCAATTAATGAGTCATTCTTGATTCTGAACACACTGTATTCACTTTGGTTTTGAGAATAATCATTTGGTAACGGATAATACGCAATAAGCTCTCCTTGACCACACATCATGGCATACTCAATGTTAGCATCTTCGGTATCTAATTGAATTGTATTAGAATAAGCTCCAGAATAAGTATATTGTAAAATTTTTCTCGCAGAATTACAGATAAGACATACCAATTTATTATCACGATCTAAATAAAAATTGTCCGAATACACATATTCACCCGGCCCTATACCTCTATAACCTACTTCATTAATAAAATATCCTTCTTCATCAAATACAAATACCCCTCTTGAATCTTTGACAAAATAGAATTTCCCATCATTCTTTATGCATTCAATCTCACTTAATAAACATTCACCTGTTCCCAATGGAACGTATTTGACACTATCCACAATATCGTATAGATTGATTTCTATAGGATGATTTCTATTCAAGACATCAATAATTTCAATATCACCTTTATGACATGAAACCTGTCGTTGACAGGATGACATAGTTAGAAAAAGTATCATAATAATTTTTCCCACATACACTACTTCTATCAACGAGCTATTTTTTCTACTAGTCATTACTATTTAAATATAATTTTCAGCATCTAAAGCCATCAAGTATTCCAATGGAAATTCCGGTTTAAACTTTCTCTTGGCTAGCAGTTCGAATGTCGGACTATAAGTATATATTGTCCCATAAGGATTTAGCAAGTCTATGCCTTTTAAATAAGGATTAAAATTAATATCCAATACCATTACATAGTCTTCCGGCCCCTGTCCTTTCATTTTCTTCGAATTTGCTATATATTACCCATTTCCCGAAAACGTGAAAACAATTTGATCACTTGTATAAATTGCAAATAGATCCGAACTTTGATCGTAGATGACTTTATTACATCTATGAAAGATAGATGAGTCGTTCGTTTCCAAAGGCACAATCTCTATTTTCTCTAAAAATGATGAGGCATCCTGCGAGACTTTATCTACTTCGACAGGGATTATTTCAATTCCATCGGGAAGATTCTTTTTATTAGCAGAGCATGCACAAATAAGGATAGACAGTGTTATCAGACTTACAGTTCTCATTATGTTTTTTATTTATGGTTCCACGTCACGTGAATAAGGTGTATCTTTACTAAATATAGAAGGCAACAGAGAAGCAGCATAACGTAATTTTTCATCAGTATGACCATAAATTTCAAAGTAGTATTTATACTGATCACAAGTCAATTCATAAAATTCGCTTTCTTCTGGCACATAGCCTAGTTTAAAAATCATTCTAACAGCATCACCAGTTCCAAAAAAAAGATCAAGAGGATTCATTGTTATCTGTTTTATTTGTTATGTAACAAAGATACAGTATAATAATTTAAAATGCAAACATCATTTTGTTATCACTGTCTCATTAACATTGTCTAAAGATTAACGTCTGCCATTCATTATAAATGAGAAGTTCTATGTTATTTTACGCATTTACAATGAGCAATTTTTCTTAATTTTACTCGTTTATAATGAGAAGTTTTATATCTTTGCAAATAAAAGCGCCCATTATTATGAAAGAACTATTAAAGCATATCATATTCGATCAACGCGAAAAAGATATATCACAAATGATAGAAAGGGATATTGATATAAGTTTAGTAAACAGTCCCGAAGTGTTAGTTATATCAGGTATACGAAGATGTGGGAAATCCGTACTTTTGCAGCAAATACGTTCGCAGCAAACAGAACAAGACTATTACATGAATTTTGATGACGAGCGGCTCATCAATTTCAAGGTCGATGATTTTCAAACATTGTATGAAGCCTTTATTGAGTTATTCGGAGAACAGAAGACTTTCTATTTTGATGAGATACAGAATATTCCCGGTTGGGAAAGGTTTGTACGGAGACTGCATGACAGTGGATGCAAAGTCTTTGTAACAGGCTCTAATGCCAATATGTTAAGCAGAGAATTGGGAACACATCTTACCGGACGTTATTGCCAAATAGAATTATATCCTTTCTCTTTTCCTGAGTTTCTAAAAATAAAAGAAGTATATCCGCAACAAAAAGACTTTTATACTACCACAGGAAAAAGTATACTGAAAAGATACTTTGATGAATATGTAAAAACAGGCGGTTTTCCCCGTTATATCAAAGACCCAAACACTAATTACCTATCCACACTCTATGAAAACATCATTTATAAGGATGTTGTCACCCGAAACAAATTAAATGGTGAAAGGGAGTTGCTGGAAATGGTTTATTACTTGGCTAGTAATGCAACCAAACGCTTTTCTTATACTTCATTAGCAAAAACGATAGGTATCAAGCATACGGAAACGGTTAAAAATTATCTGGAATATCTTGAAAATACTTATCTATTGTTTCAAGTGATGAAATTCGACTGGTCTGTAAAGAAGCAGATGAATAATCAAAAGAAAGTTTATTTCATTGATAATGCGATTATCGGCAAAGTGGGCTTCAATGCTACTGATAATATCGGGCAATTACTTGAAAATTTAGTGTTTATTGAGATAAAACGCCAGAGAAAAGATGTTTATTATCATGATGACGGAATAGAATGTGATTTCATCATGCGTGAAAACGGACATATTGTATCCGCCTGTCAAGTCACCCGTTCGATGAAAGATGAAAAAACAAGGCAGCGTGAAATAAATGGATTAGTTTCTGCACTCAATGCATATAATCTCACCGAAGGCATGGTTCTGACCGATGACGAAACCGAAGAAATAACTATCGACAACAAAAAAATACATATAATCCCTATATGGAGATGGCTATTAAAAGATAGTGTCACTATCCCATTAACATAGTGACACTATGTACCAAGGATGGTGTCACTATCCCGAGCACATAGTGTCACCATGTTAAATCAACTATTTCGAGCTATTCTTATCCTAGTCCGCGCGCTGCGTAGGCAACGTAAACTCCTGTGAATCACAGATTACCCCATTCTCATCGGATACCGCTACACGGAAGGTCACTTCGCCATCCTTCAGTTTGCTTCCTGCATAAACAGTGGCTGTATAGCGAATGCCCTCACCCGGAAGAATCTCTTCTATCATCACGGTAGGAGAAATACCAATGTGTTTCACTTTTCCGACCGTCTCTACGACAGGAACCACATCATAGACAGGTTTCTTTCCTTCGTTCATGATTTCAAAGATGATCTTGCTGCTTTCTCCGCCATCTATCGCATGATTCCGGTTATCATCAATAAAGCGAATTTTACGCAGCTTCAACTGAGCCATCTGCTGCTGAACCTGTGTACGAGGTTTGTATCTGGAATGAGATTGCCCTTGCCTGACTTCCGGAACATAGGCATACTCCTCTATCGGGTCCGGTTTCGGAGCAGTCAGCGCATTCCCTATCGCTGCACCGGCAATGGTTCCAACAATATTTCCAATGGCAGAGCCACGATATCCGCCTCTCCAGCCATGATTATTATCTCCGATAAGTCCGCCGATCGAACTCCCCAGACTTCCCCCAATTGCAGCACCACCTACAATTGCTCCGGGATTTCCCATACGTCCCGATGCACATCCGCCCAACATCAGAGCAGAAAGCAGAATGACAGTTAGTTGTTTTCTCATCATCTCTAAATTTACTATGATTACTCTATCACCTTAAAACGTGCAAAACGCAACAATAGTTGCTTGTCCCCTGCATTTTTAAAATGAATCGTTGCTTTTGCATTATCACCCGTTCCTTCTACTTTGATCACTTCACCCAAGCCGAAACGTTCGTGCTCTATCATCTGTCCTGCCTGCACCCCTGTAACAGATGCCGAACCGGCAGAAGCCGGCTTCGCATTACTGCCACTCACCGCACTAACCTTCTTCAGATTCTTCGGCACACTGGGAGCAATCACCTGAGCTTTCGGACGTTCACGGTCGGAGAAATTACTTCCATAAGGTGTACGTGAAGGGGATGCCGTACGTGCAAATCCACCTTCGATCTCCCTGCGGAAATGCCCTGCACCTTCGTCCACCGCACGGCTGACTCCGGCTTCATGCGGCAACTGCAAATAATTCACATCAATGTCACGCAAAAAACGACTGGGACTTCCAAACTCCATCTTTCCATAACGGAAACGGGTCTTGGCAAAAGAAATATAGCAATGTTCTTCCGCACGGGTAATAGCCACGTAGAACAAACGGCGCTCTTCTTCCAGCGCACGGGGAGAATCGCCCGCCATGCCACTGGGGAAAAGGTTTTCTTCCAGCCCCACTACAAATACGTTTTTAAATTCCAGCCCTTTGGCCGAATGAACGGTCATCAGCGTGATCTTTTCTCCATCATCAGCCTTGTCCGAATCCTGATCAGTAAGCAAAGCGATCTCCGAAAGAAAATCTGTCAGAGAAATATTCGGATTTCCTTCTTCCTGCCGCAAAGCGCAGAAGTCGTTCATTCCATTCACCAGTTCCTCTATGTTTTCCTTACGGCTCAGATTCTCCGGTGAAGTATCCTGGCAAACATCATTGATGATGCCGGACTGACGGATGATGTCCGTTCCTATCTCATAGGCATTCTTGTCAGCCTGACCAGCCATAAAGCCTTCTACCAGTTCACGGAAACCTTGCAGCTTGCCATGCGTCCCTTTGTTGATATTCAGCCCGTAGCTCAATGGCTCACAGAGCGCTGCCCAAAGGCTGACACCATTTTCCGTGGCTGCCGATATTATTTTTCCAACCGTCGTATCACCGATACCACGGGCAGGATAATTAATGATCCGCTTGAATGCTTCTTCATCATTCGGATTCACTACCAAGCGGAAATAAGCTATAACGTCCTTAATCTCCTTACGCTGGTAGAACGAAAGCCCGCCATAGATTTTATAAGGCATGCTCCGTTTCCGAAGAGCCTCTTCGAAAACACGGCTCTGCGCATTCGTACGATATAATATCGCAAAATCAGCATAACCATAACTATGTTCCCGACGCAGTTCAGCTATCTTATTGGCTACGATATCCCCTTCTTCCACATCACTGTAAGCCTGGAATACACCAATGGGTTCACCTCTTTCCTTTTCAGAAAATACTTCTTTCCGAATCTGGCGTTCATTCTTTTCGATCAGACTGTTGGCAGCGCAGACAATGGTTTGCGTAGAACGATAATTCTGCTCCAGTTTGAACACTTTTGTGTTAGGGTAGACCTTCGTGAAATAGAGAATATTATCGATATCCGCCCCACGGAAAGAGTAGATGCTCTGCGCATCATCCCCTACCACACAAACACGCTGATTTTCTTTCGTCAGTTGGAGTACGATGCTGTGCTGCGCATAGTTCGTATCCTGATACTCATCCACCAATACATAACGGAACTGCTCCCGGTAACGGGCCAGCACCTCCGGAAAGTCACGGAACAGAATATAAGTATACACCAGCAAATCGTCGAAATCCATCGCTCCCGCCTGACGGCACCTTTCCCAGTAACGGGTATATATATCACGGAGGGCTGGCACTTTGGCTGCCATGTCCCCTTCATAAGCTTCTTTATTGGCGGCATATCCCGTAGGAGAAACCAGGTGGTTTTTGGCACTCGAAATGCGTGCCTGTACCATCCCCGGTTTATAAGTCTTTTCGTCCAGCCCCATCTCCTTGATGATGGAGCGGATCAGGCTTTTGCTATCCGCCGAGTCATAAATGGTGAATTGGGAGGTGAATCCGATGTGTTGTGCTTCGGCACGGAGAATGCGGGAAAAGACGGAATGGAAAGTGCCCATCCACAGATAGCGCGCCCGCTCCATACCTACCTGGCGGGCTATACGTTCCTTCATCTCACGCGCTGCCTTATTGGTAAAGGTCAGTGCCAGGATGTTCCACGGTTGATAGCCGTTCTCCAGCAGATAGGCAATTTTATAAGTCAAGACACGTGTCTTTCCCGAACCTGCACCGGCTATCACCAGCGAAGGCCCGTCGTTATAAGTCACTGCTGCACACTGACTCTCATTTAATTCCTCTATATAGTTGGTATTCATAACAGCATTATAAAAACAATGAGGATTTTTAACAAACCCTTGGCGTTCAAATTTGTTTCAATACGACAAAAGTATAACATTCATTTGACAATGAAGATATTTTTATGATTTTTCATCACTAACTATTTAACCTAACCACTCAAAGCAATGAAAAAGAGTATATTTTTATCATTTATTTTATGCTTGTGCCTCGTCGCCTGTATACCACAGCAGGCAATGGCGCAAAAGCAAAGCCGCATGGAAAAGCTGCTAAGGTATCTGAACGACAACGACGCCGACAAATGGCAGAAGAACCGGGAAAAACTGGATGACGAAACAAAGGCATATTATGCCGAAGAGTTATCATTAATGGATGTGCTCAATGATCTCTGGAACAAACAAAGCGAGCAGGCAGCCACCCTCTACTTCGGCTGCTACGAGAAAGCCGCCCAAAGCTATTTCCCGGGAATCTGTGAAGGGGAAAAGATACAGCTTTCCAACATACGGGAAAAGGCGGATCAGTCAATCATCAGCTTGCTAGAAGCCTCAAAAGATAAGATTCCTTTCAGCCGGACACTGCTGGACAGCATTCACGCCACCGAATATCCGGCTGATTCCGCCATGTTGCAAAGGCTACAGAACCTCCGTGAGGTAGCATTGCTGGAAGGAATGCTCAAAACTCCTTCGCCTGCCATCTACCGGACTTATGTCAAGGAGTATCCCGACGGAAAATTCATCGCACAAGTCAACGCCTCCGAAAACGTACGGCTCTACCAACTGGTAAAAGCCGCACCGACTCCTGCCAACTTCAAAGCTTTCTTTGAGGACCCCGAAATGCAGAAATATTATCAAACGAGAGGTCCACGCCCCTACCTTGCCGAAGTCCGTACCTTATACGACGACTTCCTGTTTCAACGCATCGACAGCTTGAAAAAAGGAGGAAATGCCACCGCCATCCGGCAGATTATTGATGACTATAAAAATACACCTTATCTGGCCACCGGCACCCGGACTCACCTGAACGATCTTGAATATCTCAGTGAAAAGGCGGACTTTGAGCTCTTGAAGCCGGCAATAGTCAACTCTGAATCGCTCGGTTTACTGCAAGAGTTTCTCAAAACGCACAAATACAAGGAGTTTCGTGACCAAGCCAACGCACTGCGAGCACCATTCGTTCTGCAAGCAATTGTATCGACCCCTACTGCCGTGAAATATTACACGCAGGGAAGATTGACGAAATGCTGCGAAACCGACAGCACCGGCAACATTACAACGAGCTACATCTATAACGATAAGGGGCAGCTTACCACCGTATTATCCGTGACCGAAAAGAACGGGCAGCCTGCCAACGAAGTACAAACCAGCAGGCTATACGACCCGCAAGGCCACTGCATCTTCGAAGTGAAGACAAACCCCAAAACCAAAACGGATTTCTACCGCCGGACACGCCGCGTCGGTATCGACGGAAGCATCGAAAGTGACTCCCTCAAATACATGGACGGCAGATATACCGTCAGCAGCTATAACAAACAGGGATTGCTGACGGAATGCAAAGAGTACAACAAGAACGGGGAACTGGAAGGATACACAGTCAACAAATATGATGATAACGGCAAAATGACCGAATCACAGCACCAGAATATGCTCTTTGTCAATTCGCCCAACCAGCTCCTTTCGCAAAAAGAACTGTATGAATATGACAAATACGGTTATCTCACCCGAATCGTCTACCAACGTATCTTCGGCAACAGCCAGAAAACGTCCGGATGCCTGACTTGCCTCTATGATGAGTACGGCAACCGGATCGACGGGGACTCTTATTATGAATATGACAATACCGGGCAGTGGGTATGCCGGACGAACCATGACAACCCGCAACAAGTGGAGCGCATACAGTACATTTATAAATAAAAATAAAATACCGTGAACCTTTTACGGCTCACGGCTGTTACTATAGTATAACAAAACCAATTAAAGTTTTGACAATATGAATACTATATTAATGTCTTTAATAATTATGACCATGACTTACGAAATGCCAAAACTTCCTTACGCAAACAATGCGCTGGAACCTGTAATCAGTCAGCAAACTATAGATTTCCATTACGGAAAACATCTGCAAACATATGTAAATAATCTGAATAGCCTTGTTCCCGGAACAGAATATGAAGGTAAAACGGTAGAAGAAATCGTTGCCATTGCCCCGGACGGAGCTATCTTCAACAACGCCGGACAAGTGTTGAATCACAATTTATATTTCCTCCAATTCGCTCCGAAACCTTCGAAAAAGGAACCGGCAGGCAAACTGGGAGAAGCTATCAAACGTGATTTCGGCAGCTTTGAAAACTTCAAGAAAGAATTCAATGCAGCAGCAGTCGGATTATTCGGGTCAGGATGGGCTTGGCTCTCAGTAGACAAGAACGGTAAACTGCATATTACCAAAGAAGGAAACGGCAGTAATCCCGTACGCGCCGGACTGAAACCACTTCTGGGATTTGATGTGTGGGAACACTCCTACTATCTGGATTACCAGAACCGCCGTGCCGACCACGTGAACGCCCTGTGGAATATCATCGACTGGGACGTGGTAGAAAAAAGAATGTAACCGGACTCATTAAAATTAAACTAAGCTATACTATCGGAAAGGTCGTTGTGAATTTCACAGCGACCTTTTTTCCGGCACAAAACCTAAACATTCTATTGTATTTCAAAGGTATAAGTTGTATTTTTGCAACAGCCGAACCCAAAACAGACAATTATGACACTTCAGCAGAAAAATAAAAAATGGCGCATTGTCGATGTTATTTTCTTACTTTTGCTCCCCTTCTTCAGCAATGCGGCTACTCCGGAAGAATCGAAGGAGGAGATACTTTTTGTCACGTCCTACAATTCTGATACCAAATATACTTACGATAATATCAACACATTTGTAGAAACGTACCGTCTGCTGGGCGGAAAGTATTCCACCATCGTAGAAAACATGAATGCTACCGACCTCAATCAAGCCAGGGAGTGGAAAAAAACGCTCACCAATATTCTGGATAAACACCCGAATGCGAAACTGGTCATCCTGCTGGGAGGCGAAGCGTGGAGCAGCTTCCTGCATCTCGAAGATGAGAAGTACAAACAGCTTCCCGTATTTTGTGCTATGGCAACCCGCAACGGTATCCGCATACCGGAAGATTCCATCCATATACAGACTTATGATCCTCCAAGCATCGACTTAACGGAAAGGATGAAAGAGTACAATGTAATATATTGTAATACATATGAATATGACATTGACAGAGATATCGAAATGATGCGAAGTTTCTATCCGGACATGGAGCATCTGGTGTTCATCTCGGACAATACTTACAACGGACTTGCCGAGCAAGCCTGGGTGAAAAAGAACATGGTACGTTACCCTGAATTGTCGACTACCTACATTGATGGCCGTACGCACACCCTCGATGCAGCCGTCAACCAATTGCGCAAAGTACCGAAGAATTCTGTGATGCTGCTAGGTATCTGGAGAATTGACAGCCGGGGTATCACGTATATGAATAACTCCGTATATGCTTTCTCCAAAGCCAATCCTTCACTTCCCGTATTCAGTATGACTGCCACCGCAATCGGTTACTGGGCTATCGGCGGATATGTGCCTCAATATGCCGGAATAGGGCAAAACATGGCTGAACAGGCTTATCTATTTCTGGACAAGGGAGAAGAAAACATCAGTAATATCTATTTATTGCCCAACAAATATAAGTTTGATGCCAACAAACTGAAAGAATGGGGATTCCATGACAAGAAACTACCGTTCAATTCACTTGTCATCAACCAGCCGATACCTTTCTTCCAGGCGTATCGCACGGAAGTTCAGTTTATTCTGCTTACATTTCTTGTGCTGATAGGCGGACTGTTCATCTCATTGTATTATTATTACCGGACAAAGATTCTGAAGAACCACCTCGAAAAGACAACAGCACAATTGAGGGAAGATAAAAAGAAACTGGAATTATCAGAAAACGCGCTTCGTCACGCCAAAGAGCGTGCCGAAGAAGCCAATCAGCTGAAAAGTGCCTTCGTTTCGAACATGAGTCACGAAATACGGACACCTCTGAACGCTATTGTCGGCTTTTCCAGCCTGCTGATTGATACCGTAGAGACAACAGAGGAGCAAAAAGAGTATGCGGACATCATTCAGACCAATTCGGAGTTATTATTGCAACTGATCAGTGATGTACTGGACGTATCGCGTCTGGAATCCGGCAAACTGCTGTTCAAGTATGAATGGTGCGAACTGGTCAATCATTGTCAGAACATGATTACGCTGACCAGAAAGAACAGGACAAAGGATATAGATATCAGACTCCGGATGCCGAAAGAACCTTATATGCTCTACACCGATCCGTTACGCTTGCAGCAGGTCATTACCAACTTGCTGAACAACGCACTGAAGTTTACTCCTGACGGCGGAAGCATTACGCTGGATTATGAAATAGATGAGGAAGACCAGTGTATGCTGTTTTCCGTGACCGATACAGGCTCGGGAATTCCCGAGGACAAACAGGAACTGGTATTCCAGCGTTTTGAGAAGCTCAACGAATTTGTGCAGGGAACAGGCCTGGGACTGGCGATCTGCAAACTGACCATACAACGTATGGGAGGCGATATCTGGATCGATAAGAATTATAAGAACGGGGCACGGTTTGTCTTTTCCCATCCTATCAAAAAGCAGGAATCGGAAGAAAAATGAAAAAAAATCGGATGATTTGGTGTTTATCTGTTTCTTTTTCGCTTACTTTGCTCCCGTAAAGACAAAGGGGTGCCCCAAGAGGGGCTGAGATTATACCCTAGGAACCTGAGGCAGTTAGCACTGACGTAGGGATTGTGTTTCTTCTTATCGCCTTTCCATATAAGCACGCTCTTTGTATTTACTTTCAACTTATTAACTCTGATAGGACAATGAAAGTACAAGTAAACAACAAAGAGGTGGAAATGACTCCCGCTTCTACCCTTACACAATTGGCAGCCCAACTGGGACTTCCGGTACAAGGCATCGCGATTGCCGTAAACAACAAAATGATTCCGCGCACCGAATGGGAAAAGTTTTCGTTGCAGGAGAATGACAACCTGGTGATCATCAAAGCGGCTTGTGGAGGGTAAAAGTATGGTCAGTCTACAATTTATCACTCACCAGACCGATCGGTATACCTGTTTCGAATCGGCACTCATGGCACTCGAAGGGGGATGCAAGTGGATACAGCTACGCATGAAGGAAGCTCCGTACGAAGAAGTGGAAGCGGTTGCCCTCCAGCTAAAACCGCTCTGCAAAGAGAAGGAAGCGATCTTAATTCTGGATGACCACGTCGAACTTGCCAGAAAGCTGGAAGTGGACGGTGTGCATCTGGGCAAAAAAGACATGCCTATCGATGAGGCACGGCAACTGCTTGGAGAATCATTTATCATCGGTGGTACGGCAAATACATTCGAAGACGTCGTACAACATTATCGTGCCGGAGCAGATTATCTCGGCATCGGTCCTTTCCGATTCACTACTACAAAGAAAAACCTGAGCCCTGTTCTGGGGCTGGAAGGCTATACCGCTATTTTATCTCAGATGAAGGAGGCGAATATCGAACTCCCGGTAGTAGCTATCGGAGGAATCACCTATGAGGATATACCCGCCATACTCGAAACCGGAGTAAACGGAATCGCACTTTCCGGAACGATTCTCCGGGCGGAAGATCCGGCAGAGGAGACACGCAGAATTTTGGAGAGTTATTAATTACGTCAAATGTATAATCAAATAAAAGAAGAGAAAAGTGGAAAAGTTAGTAATTGCAGGCCGTGAGTTTGACTCCCGCCTTTTCCTGGGTACAGGAAAGTTCAATTCCAATGAAGTAATGGAACAAGCTATTCTGGCATCGGGCACAGAAATGGTAACTGTAGCTATGAAACGCATCGACATGGATGATAAAGAAGACGATATGCTGAAACATATTATTCATCCGAATATTCAGCTACTGCCCAATACATCGGGGGTACGCGATGCGGAAGAAGCTGTTTTTGCCGCACAGATGGCACGCGAAGCATTCGGAACCAATTGGCTGAAACTGGAAATTCATCCTGATCCCCGCTATCTGCTCCCCGACTCTATCGAGACATTAAAAGCTACCGAACAGCTTGTCAAACTGGGATTTATAGTACTGCCCTACTGTCAGGCCGACCCCGTACTCTGCAAACGGTTGGAAGAAGCCGGCGCAGCTACTGTAATGCCGCTTGGTGCCCCCATCGGTACCAACAAAGGATTGCAGACTAAAGAATTCCTGCAAATTATTATCGAACAGGCAGGCATCCCTGTTGTGGTAGATGCCGGCATCGGTGCGCCCAGTCATGCCGCCGAAGCAATGGAACTGGGAGCATCCGCCGCACTGGTGAACACAGCTATCGCCGTAGCAGGCAATCCGGTAGAAATGGCGCTGGCTTTCAAAGCGGCTACCGAGGCCGGAAGGCGGGCATACGAAGCAGGTCTGGGCATGCAGGCCGACAACTTTGTTGCAGAAGCGAGTTCGCCTTTAACCGCATTTCTGAATGAATAAGTAATAAGCAATGAGTAATGTCTAATTGACTACTTTTTTATCATACTAGAATAAAAAATTCATGGAACAAAAAATAAAATTCCCCCGCTCTCAGAAAGTATATCTGCCGGGCAAGCTCTATCCGAATATCCGTGTAGCCATGCGGAAAGTAGAACAAGTGCCCAGCACCAGCTTCGAAGGAGACGAAAAAATAGTGACTCCAAATCCGGAAGTATATGTATATGATACCAGCGGACCGTTCAGCGATTCATCAATGAGCATCGACCTTAAAAAAGGACTTCCACGCTTACGTGAAGAGTGGATTGTGTCACGTGGCGATGTGGAACAACTCCCCGAAATCACTTCGGAATACGGGCAAATGCGACGGGACGACAAGAGTCTGGACCATCTTCGTTTTGAGCACATCGCCCTTCCCTACCGTGCCCGAAAAGGAGAAGCCATCACCCAAATGGCATATGCCAAACGAGGCATTATCACTCCGGAAATGGAATATGTGGCTATCCGGGAAAATATGAACTGTGAAGAGCTCGGAATCGAGACTCATATCACTCCCGAATTTGTCCGTAAGGAAATAGCAGAAGGCCGTGCGGTACTCCCGGCCAATATCAATCATCCGGAAGCTGAACCGATGATTATCGGTCGTAACTTCCTGGTGAAAATCAATACGAACATCGGAAATTCAGCTACGACTTCCAGCATTGATGAGGAAGTGGAAAAGGCTTTGTGGAGCTGTAAATGGGGAGGTGACACGCTGATGGACCTTTCCACCGGAGAGAATATCCATGAGACGCGTGAGTGGATTATCCGTAACTGTCCGGTGCCGGTGGGTACTGTACCTATTTATCAGGCACTTGAAAAAGTGAACGGCGTAGTCGAGGATCTTAGTTGGGAAATCTATCGGGATACGTTGATAGAACAGTGCGAACAGGGAGTGGATTACTTCACGATTCATGCAGGTATTCGTCGCCACAATGTGCATCTTGCCGACGAGCGTCTGTGCGGTATCGTCAGCCGTGGAGGAAGTATCATGAGCAAATGGTGTCTGGTACACAATCAGGAAAGTTTCCTGTATGAGCACTTTGATGATATTTGTGATATTCTGGCTCAATATGACGTTGCCGTATCATTGGGAGACGGATTGCGTCCGGGGTCCATCCACGATGCCAACGACAAAGCACAATTTGCGGAACTGGATACCATGGGCGAGCTGGTGCTTCGTGCCTGGAAAAAGAATGTACAGGCGTTCATCGAAGGTCCTGGGCATGTACCGATGCATAAAATCAAAGAAAACATGGAGCGCCAGATCGAGAAATGTCATGATGCGCCGTTTTATACGCTCGGTCCTTTGGTCACCGACATTGCTCCGGGATACGATCATATTACCTCCGCTATCGGAGCGGCTCAGATTGGTTGGCTGGGCACGGCCATGCTTTGCTATGTCACTCCGAAAGAGCATCTTGCCTTGCCGGATAAAGAAGATGTGCGTGTAGGCGTCATCACATACAAGATTGCCGCCCATGCCGCCGATCTCGCCAAAGGCCATCCGGGAGCACAGGTTCGCGACAATGCATTGAGCAAAGCCCGCTACGAGTTCCGCTGGAAAGACCAGTTCGACTTGTCTCTCGATCCGGAACGGGCACAAGGATATTTCCGTGCGGGACATCACATCGACGGAGAATACTGTACGATGTGCGGACCTAATTTCTGTGCCATGAGATTGTCTCGTGACTTGAAGAAAAACGCCCATAATGACAAACAGTAAGTGGTGAAAAACTTAAAACCAATTTACAACTAACTTATAACTTAAAAAAATGTTCTCAGACGAATTAGAAAAAATATCCTGGGAAGAGACGACAAAAGCCATCTATTCCAAGACAGATGCCGATGTGCGCCGTGCATTGGGTAAAAAAGAGCATCTGGACGTCAACGACTTTATGGCATTGATCTCACCTGCCGCCACTCCATATCTGGAAGTGATGGCTCGCCTCAGCCAGAAATATACGATGGAACGGTTCGGCAAAACAATCTCTATGTTCGTACCGCTCTACATCACCAATTCATGTACCAACTCCTGTGTTTACTGTGGTTTCCACATCAGCAATCCGATGAAAAGAACGATTCTGACCGAAGAGGAAATCATCAACGAATATAAAGCCATCAAACGGCTGGCTCCTTTCGAGAATCTGTTACTCGTGACCGGTGAAAATCCGGCAGCGGCAGGAGTGCCTTACATCGCCCGTGCACTGGACTTGGCCAAACCTTATTTCAGCAATCTTCAAATTGAAGTGATGCCCCTCAAAGCGGAAGAATATAAAGAGCTCACTCATCACGGACTGAACGGAGTCATCTGTTTTCAGGAAACCTACAACAAGGCGAACTATAAAAAGTATCACCCGAGAGGCATGAAGTCCAAATTCGAATGGCGTGTCAATGGTTTCGACCGTATGGGACAAGCCGGTGTCCACAAGATAGGAATGGGTGTTCTGATCGGTCTGGAAGAGTGGCGGACCGATGTGACAATGATGGCTTACCACCTCCGCTACTTGCAGAAACATTATTGGAAAACCAAGTACAGCGTCAACTTCCCCCGTATGCGTCCATCCGAAAACGATGGTTTCCAACCCAACGTCATCATGAACGACCGGGAACTTGCACAGCTTACATTCGCCATGCGTATCTTCGACCATGATGTAGATATCTCTTATTCTACCCGCGAAAGTGCCGAGATACGAAATCACATGGCAACTCTGGGGGTAACTACCATGAGTGCCGAAAGCAAGACTGAACCGGGTGGATATTACAGCTATCCGCAAACGTTGGAACAGTTTCATGTGAGCGACGAACGGAAAGCGATAGAAGTAGAACGTGATTTGAGAAAACTGGGACGTGAACCGGTCTGGAAAGACTGGGACCAGTCTTTTGACTTTAAAAGATAAAACGATGCGATACGACAGGCAAATGATCCTTCCCGAAATCGGAGAAGAGGGACAGCGGAAACTGAAGCAAGCAAAGGTTCTTATTGTAGGCGTAGGAGGGTTAGGCTCTCCCATCGCCCTCTATCTGGCCGGAGCAGGAGTAGGTTGTATAGGACTGGTAGACGACGATGTGGTCAGTATCAGCAATCTGCAAAGACAGGTGCTCTATTCAGAAAAAGAATTAGGTAAACCGAAAGCAATATGTGCCGCTGAACGGCTTTCCGCACTCAACAGCGAGACAACTTCCCAGCCTTATCCTACCCGTCTAACAGAAGAAAACGCACAAGAAATCATCAGTCAGTATGATATTGTAGTAGATGGCTGCGACAACTTCCCTACCCGTTATCTGATCAATGACATCTGTGCAAAAACGGGGAAAGTCTATGTCTATGGAGCCATCTGCGGCTTCGAAGGCCAGGTATCTGTTTTCCATTACGGAGAAGAGAAAAAAGACTATCGGGACCTATACCCCGACGAAGAGGAAATGAAACGAATGCCCCCGCCTCCCAAGGGTGTAATGGGCATCACTCCCGCTGTGACAGGGAGCATCGAGGCAACAGAAGTGCTGAAGATTATATGCGGCTTTGGAGAAGTATTGTCGGGCAAACTATGGACTATTGACTTGCGGACATTGCAATCTAACAAATTTTCACTATAAACGTTGGTTTCTGAAATAGTTAATTAGTAACTTTGCTAAAGTTTACAACTTAACAAAGGAAATGAAACTAATTGTAGTTACCACCCCTACTTTCTTCGTTGAAGAAGATAAGATTATTACCGCTCTTTTCGAAGAGGGACTGGATATTCTACATCTCAGAAAACCTGAGACACCAGCCATGTATTCCGAACGATTGCTGACACTGATTCCTGAAAAATATCATCGCCGCATCGTGACACACGAGCACTTCTATCTGAAAGAAGAATTCAACTTGATGGGTATTCACCTGAATGCACGCAATCCGAGCGAACCGCATGATTACGCCGGACATGTCAGTTGTTCCTGTCATTCCGTAGAGGAGGTAAAAAACAGAAAGCATTTCTATGATTATGTTTTCATGAGCCCTATTTACGATAGTATTTCGAAGGTCAATTATTATTCTACTTATACGGCAGAAGAGTTACGTGAAGCACAGAAAGCCAAAATCATTGACTCCAAAGTGATGGCACTCGGGGGGATTAATGAAGATAATCTACTGGAGATAAAGGATTTCGGATTCGGAGGAGCTGTTGTACTGGGAGATCTCTGGAATCGGTTTGATGCTTGCCTGGACCAGAATTATCTGGCAGTGATCGAGCATTTCAAGAAGTTGAAGAAATTAGCGGACTAAGAACATTGATTCGAGAAACAAATATAAAAAAACCGCTGTAAATAATACTCCACAGCGGTTTTCTTTTTTACAAGTATTTACTTATCAGAACTTATATCCTAATACTATAGAGAAGTTCATATTTTTAGGATTACCAACTTTTTGTACATCTACCAAACCAAATTGGCCATCTAATCCTACAATAATCTGACCTAATTCCAATGCAACACCAACACCTAATCCTGCATCAAAACGCTTCAAACCACCATCACCAAAAGTATTCTCCTTATACTCCACATTGCCCATATCCACTTTTGACTTACCTGCAATACCACATGCTAAATAGGGTCCCGCATTAATAACCACATTTGTATTATTAGCAACATCAAAACGCGCAGCAGCCATTACCGGCAATTCTAAATAATAAGCATTAATTGTGAGTTCATCTTGCTTTGCACCTTTGCTGCTTACAAACAATGATGGTTGCAATGACCAAGTATTATCAAAAGCATATTCAAAACCTCCTCCAAGCTTAAAGCCAATTTTTGCATTCATATCAGCATCACCTGTGTAATTACTAATATTCATTCCTACTTTAGCATTCCAACCTGTAATCTGCGAGAAACCGACTACTGAAACTAATGCGAATAAAATAAATAAAATACTCTTTTTCATAATTCTAAAGTTTTTAATTAATTACTATAGTTAAATCATCTGTTTAATCAATGACACAAATGTATAACCGAAATTTATATTTAACAACATTTTCTTCAATAAACGTGTAAAATATAGAGATAATACATAAAGAAAGGGAATTCCCTATTTTAAAGAATCCCCTTTCCTGTTTTTTTATTATCTACTACTCGATTAGAAATTGTAGTGGAAACCAATAGAAAGATCTTCGCTAGTCAACATCAGACCGAAAGAGTCTCCGGAAGTGTTCACATTTCTACGATATCCCAAGAAGCCATACTTAGCTACAAAAGAGAAATGATCGTTCAGTTTAACAGCAATACCCGGTCTCAAACCAATCTGGCCTGCTTTAGTAGTATCACCATCTTTAATTTTCACGAAACCAATAGCAGCAGTTCCATCCAGGAACAGACGCACAGCATCGTTTTGATAGTAAGACCAACGGATATACGGAGCAACAGTAACTGTATTTGCAGTCACCTGCTTCACATACTCGTGTGAATAGTTCAGTTCAGCACCCAATGCCCATGTTTCATTAAAATTGTAGCCGATTTCCGGAGCAACTTTAAAAGAGGTAGTGTTGCCTGTGCTATTACGCCATACATTCAAAGATCCGCCTACGTAAATGTCCTGTGCTTTTACAGCGATAGTTGCTAACATGACAACTACCAATAATAAACCCTTTTTCATCTTCTTTCTTTTTAAATTATAAAATAAAAATACGTTTTATTTTCGAGGGCAAAATTAAGCTACTTCTTTATCTTAAACAAATATTTAGTTAGTTTTTTATAATAATCACCAAATGTATCCTTATTAAAAGCTGATTATCAGCACCTAACGAGCATAAATAAAAATAACATCATCTAACAAAACAGGCTGTAATCATTCTCTTACGAGACGATTACAGCCCAATTATCAGAAAGTTAACTTTCTAACCAGTTTATCTCTCTATCCTTCAATTGCTGCCTGAGCCGCTGCCAATCTGGCGATAGGCACCCGGAACGGAGAGCAACTAACGTAATTCAAACCTACTCTATGGCAGAACTTCACAGAAGACGGTTCACCACCATGTTCACCACAGATACCGCATTTCAAATCCGGACGGATAGCACGGCCTTTCTCTGTAGCCATACGTACCAACTGACCCACACCATTCTGATCGAGAACCTGGAACGGATCTACTTTCAGAATCTTCTTTTCCAGATAAACCGGAAGGAAAGAAGCGATATCGTCGCGAGAATAGCCGAAGGTCATCTGAGTCAAGTCATTCGTACCGAATGAGAAGAATTCAGCAGATGAAGCGATACGGTCAGCAGTCAAGGCTGCACGCGGAATTTCGATCATAGTACCTACTTTGAAGTCAATGCTGTCGCCAACTTCTTTAAATAACTTCGCAGCTTCTTCGCGGATCACTTTCTCTTGTTCCTTGAACTCGTACAAGATACCGGTCAGCGGAACCATGATTTCCGGATGTGTCTCTACACCTTCTTTCTTCAGTTCAAGAGCCGCACCCAAGATAGCACGTGTCTGCATCTGAGTGATTTCAGGATATGTATTTCCCAGACGGCAACCACGGTGGCCCAACATTGGATTGTGCTCACACAATGATTCTACACGCTGCTGGATATATTGCAGGCTTACCCCCATCGTGTCAGCCATTTCCTGCTGGCCCTTCGTATCGTGAGGAACGAATTCATGCAAAGGAGGATCGAGCAAACGAACAGTCACCGGACAACCAGCCATTGCTTTAAAGATACCCTTAAAGTCAGCTTGTTGATATGGAAGGATCTTAGCCAATGCCTTGCGACGGCCTTCAGCATCTTCCGACAGGATCATTTCGCGCATTGCTTTAATCTTTTCACCTTCGAAGAACATATGCTCTGTACGGCAAAGACCGATGCCTACCGCACCGAAGTTACGTGCTACTTCCGCATCATGAGGAGTATCCGCATTGGTACGTACCTGCAGACGGGTATATTTATCCGAGAGTTTCATCAAATCGGCAAAGTCACCGGAAAGTTCGGCAGCCTGTGTTTCTACTTTACCATTATACACTTCTCCTGTACTACCGTTCAATGAGATATAATCACCTTCTTTCAAGACAATACCGTCAATTTCCACCGTACGGTTTTTATAGTCGATATTCAATGCACCTGCACCGGACACACAGCATTTACCCATACCGCGAGCCACCACAGCTGCATGAGAAGTCATACCACCACGAGCTGTCAGAATACCTTCGGCAACCGCCATACCAGCCAGGTCTTCCGGAGAGGTTTCGATACGAACCATTACCACTTTCTTTCCACCGGCAGCCCATTCGGCAGCATCATCAGCGAAGAACACAATCTGCCCTGTTGCAGCACCCGGAGAAGCCGGAAGACCACGAGTCAGTACTTTAGCCTGTTTCAAAGCTGATTTATCGAATACCGGATGAAGAAGTTCGTCCAGTTTATTGGGTTCTACACGCATCAAAGCAGTCTTTTCATCAATCATGCCCTGACGGAGCAAGTCCATTGCAATTTTCACCATAGCCGCACCGGTACGTTTACCGTTACGAGTCTGCAGGAACCATAATTTACCTTCCTGCACAGTGAATTCCATGTCTTGCATATCTTTATAATGGTTCTCCAATTTTGTTTGCAAAGCATCCAGTTCCTTGTAGATTTCCGGCATTGCCTCTTCCATAGAAGGGAATTTCGATGCACGGATATCTTCAGTAACACCTGCCAATACAGCCCAGCGCTGAGAACCGACTTTAGTAATCTGTTGCGGAGTACGAATACCGGCTACCACATCTTCACCTTGTGCATTGATCAGGTATTCACCGTTGAAAAGGTCTTCACCTGTACCGGCATCACGGGAGAAGCAAACACCCGTTGCAGATGTATCACCCATATTACCGAATACCATAGCTTGTACGTTTACAGCAGTTCCCCATTCATCAGGTATACTTTCCATCTTACGATAAAGGATAGCACGCTCGTTCATCCATGAATCAAATACGGCGCAGATGGCCCCCCAAAGCTGTTCGTAAGCACAAGTCGGGAAATCTTTTCCGGTCTGCTCCTTCACAGCTGCCTTGAATTTCTTTACGAGTTCTTTCAGATCTTCCACTTCCAGCTCGTTGTCAAGTTTCACTCCTTTTGATTCTTTTACTTCTTCGATGATTGCTTCGAACGGGTCAATATCTTCTTTGTTTGTCGGCTTCATGCCCAGAACAACGTCACCGTACATCTGCACAAAACGACGATAGGAGTCCCATGCAAAACGAGCATTACCAGTCTTCCGGATGATACCTTCCACTACCTCATCATTCAGACCCAAGTTCAGAATAGTATCCATCATACCCGGCATAGACGCACGGGCACCCGAACGAACAGAAACCAACAATGGATTTTCGATATCACCGAATTTAGATTTCATTAATTCTTCTACACGGGCAATGGCTTTTACTACTTCATCTTTCAGCAACTCAACCACTTTATCACGTCCTAACGTATTATACTCCGTGCAAACTTCTGTAGTTATGGTGAATCCGGGAGGGACGGGAATTCCTATTAAATTCATTTCGGCAAGATTGGCACCTTTACCACCCAACAAATTCTTCATGTCAGCCTTTCCTTCTGCCTGACCATTTCCAAAGGTATAAACTCTTTTTTTATCCATAATATTGTGTTTAAAGTTACATTATGATTTTTTTCTGTTCGCAAATCTAAGTATATTTCGCAAACCAGAAAACTTTTTGAGAAAAAACTTTCTATTAAAATGCAATTTCGACATTACAATCTGGAATATTTTCATAGACACGAAAGTTTTCCAAAAAAAATACCTACTTTTGCATCATAATTATTAGATTGGTGTAAAAGTGGCAAGAAAGAGAAAAGAACTTCCCCTGCTGGAGAAGGTAACAATAACGGATGTGGCTGCCGAAGGAAAAGCCATCGCAAAAGTAAACGACCTGGTGATTTTTGTTCCTTATGTAGTGCCAGGCGATGTTGTAGACCTGCAAATCAAGCGCAAAAAGAACAAATACGCCGAAGCTGAGGCCGTGAAATTTCACGAGCTGTCGCCAGTACGTGCCGTCCCTTTCTGCCAACACTATGGCGTATGCGGTGGTTGCAAATGGCAGGTACTCCCCTATTCGGAGCAAATCAAGTATAAGCAGAAACAGGTGGAGGACAATCTGAAGCGTATCGGTAAGATTGAACTTCCGGAAATTTCACCGATTCTGGGTTCTGCCAAAACAGAGTTCTACCGGAATAAACTGGAGTTCACTTTTTCCAACAAACGCTGGCTCACTAACGATGAAGTTCGCCAGGATGTGAAATACGATCAGATGAATGCGGTAGGTTTCCATATTCCCGGAGCTTTCGACAAAGTGCTGGCTATTGAAAAATGCTGGTTGCAGGATGACATTTCCAATCGTATCCGCAATGCCGTACGCGACTATGCTTATGAGCATGATTATTCGTTTATCAACCTGCGTTCACAGGAAGGTATGTTGCGGAATATGATTATCCGTACTTCATCTACGGGAGAACTGATGGTGATTGTTATCTGTAAGATCACAGAAGATCATGAAATGGAGCTGTTCAAACAACTGCTGCAGTTTATTGCCGACTCATTCCCCGAAATCACTTCTCTCCTATACATTATTAATAATAAGTGTAACGATACGATTAATGATTTGGATGTGCATGTATTCAAGGGGAAAGACCACATCTTCGAAGAAATGGAAGGACTGCGCTTCAAGGTCGGCCCGAAATCATTCTATCAGACTAACTCCGAACAGGCCTACAATCTATATAAGATAGCCCGCGAATTTGCCGGCCTGACCGGAAATGAACTGGTATATGACTTATATACCGGAACCGGAACAATCGCCAACTTTGTATCACGTCAGGCACGTCAGGTGATTGGTATTGAGTATGTGCCGGAAGCTATCGAGGATGCAAAGGTAAACGCCGAAATTAATGAGATAAAGAATACCTTGTTCTATGCCGGAGACATGAAAGACATGCTGACTCAGGAATTTATCAACCAGCATGGACGTCCGGACGTGATTATTACCGATCCTCCACGTGCAGGTATGCATCAGGATGTTGTGGATGTTATTCTGTTTGCCGAACCGAAGCGGATTGTATATGTAAGCTGTAACCCGGCTACGCAGGCACGCGACTTACAACTGCTCGACGGCAAATACAAAGTGAAAGCCGTACAGCCTGTAGACATGTTCCCCCATACACATCATGTGGAAAATGTGGTATTGCTGGAACTTCGATAATACGTTAGTTGAACTGTTCGCAAAAGAAAAAAGAAATGGAAAAAAGACCGAGAAGAACTCCTGCTGAGAAAGCACGTGCACAATATACAAACTATGCCGTCAAGGAACCCATGGAACTGATGGAGTTTCTGGCTGCTAAAATGCCGGATGCAAGCCGCACGAAGTTGAAATCTTTATTAAGCAAACGAGTGGTATTAGTGGATAACGTTATCACAACTCAATTCAACTTTCCGCTGCAAGCCGGAATGAAAGTACAAATCAGCAAGGAAAAAGGAAAGAAGGAATTTCATAACAGATTGCTGAAAATTGTATATGAAGATGCATATATTATTGTGGTAGAAAAGATGCAAGGCCTCTTGTCCGTTAACACGGAGCGGCAAAAAGAACGTACTGCTTATACTATTCTGAATGAATATGTACAGCGTTCGGGCAGACAGCACCGGATCTTCATCGTACACCGTCTGGATAGGGATACATCAGGATTGATGATGTTTGCGAAAGACGAAAAGACACAACGGACATTGCGTGACAACTGGCATGAAATAGTGACCGACCGCCGTTATGTGGCTGTCGTGGAAGGGACAATGGAGAAGGATTACGACACGGTAGTTTCTTGGCTGACAGACAAGACCCTCTACGTAAGCTCCAGCGAATATGATGATGGCGGTTCGAAGTCTATCACACACTATAGAACCATCAAACGTGCTAACGGATATTCATTGCTGGAACTTGATCTGGAAACAGGACGAAAGAATCAGATTCGTGTGCACATGCAGGATTTAGGACATCCGATCATAGGGGATGGAAGATATGGAGGCGAAGACTCGCCCAACCCGATCGGAAGACTGGCACTCCATGCCTTCAAACTTTGTTTTTATCATCCGGTGACGGGAGATTTGATGGAATTTGAAACACCTTATCCGGGAGAGTTTAAGAAGTTGTTCTTGAAAAAGTAAAAAGGATATAAAAAAAGAAGAGATTGAATAATTCAACCTCTTCTTTTTTTTATATTATCTCCTCTTGCCGATTAATAGTCTTCTTCAAGAAAACTCAATACATTAACCGTTATTGCATGTACAATTCCACATCGCCATAATAGAATCCATTAATATATAAAGTTCCCGTCATACGTCCATGACTAACATATACATTACGCAGTTCACGCGGAGGAGCAACATTACCATAATCAATATAAAGGGTACCATTTCCTACACTCCATTGCAGTCTTAACGGTTTTCCATAATAATCACCATTATCATAATAGCATAGCTGGTCCTCTCCAAACCCATCCGCACCTAAGTAGATGCCACTTTCCAAAGGATCATGATAACGGTCATCAGATTCAAATCCTAAATCACCAATCCACGTACGTCCTACAATTCTATCGAATATTGTTTCATCGTCTTCGCACGAAGTAAAGCCGACCAATAAAAACAGCAACATCAGAACACCTACGTATTTTTTCAAATTCTTCATAATTATCTAGTTTATTGCATTAATTATTGCAAAATTAACATTTTTATTTTACTATACACCTTAAGACGCAAGTTTTTTGTACCTTTGCCCCAGTAACAGTAAAATTTCCGCATGAAACTTCTTTGGCTTGATTTAAATAGCTCCTACGCGCACTCTTCGCTGGCATTGCCGGCATTACATGCACAAATAGCAGACGATACTACTATTGAATGGTGTACAGTATCAGCAACCATCAACGAGAACACCGGAATGGTTGTCAATCAAATCTACCGTCATCAACCCGACATTATCGCCGCTACCAACTGGCTATTTAATCATGAGCAACTGTTACATATCGTTTCACGCGCTAAAGCTTTGCTTCCCCATTGCTGTATTGTCCTCGGAGGTCCGGAGTTTCTGGGAGATAACGAAGCCTTCTTAAGAAAGAACAAATTTGTCAGCGGAGTGTTTCGTGGAGAAGGCGAAGAAGTGTTTCCTATCTGGTTAAAAGTATGGAATCATCCTGTAAGTGAGTGGAATCAGGTATCCGGTCTTTGTTACTTAGATGAATCTGACCGATATCAAGATAATGGTATCGCCCGTGTCATGAACTTCTCCCAACTCGTCTCACCGGAAAAAAGCAGCTTCTTCAACTGGAGCAAACCTTTCGTACAACTGGAAACCACCCGAGGCTGCTTCAATACCTGTGCATTTTGCGTCAGCGGAGGTGAGAAACCTGTCCGCACCATTTCTTTGGAGGCAATCCGCGAACGATTGAATGTTATTCATCAACATGGAATCAAAAATGTGCGCGTACTCGACCGTACTTTTAACTACAATAATAAGCGAGCCAAAGAACTTCTGCATCTTTTCCGTGAATATGCACCGGATATCTGTTTCCATCTGGAAATTCATCCGGCACTTCTCTCCGAAGAGTTGAAAGAGGAACTCGCTGTTTTACCTAGCGGTCTGCTACACCTTGAAGCCGGTATTCAAAGTCTTCGGGAACCGGTATTGGAGAAAAGCCGACGCATCGGAAAATTATCTGATGCCCTCCAAGGTCTGAAATATCTTTGCTCTCTTAAGAACATGGAGACTCATGCCGACTTAATAGCCGGACTTCCTCTCTATCATCTGTCCGAGATATTCGAAGACGTCCGTACACTTGCCGAATATGGCGCAGGAGAAATCCAACTGGAATCATTAAAACTACTTCCCGGCACAGAAATGCGAAGAAGAGCGGAAGAGTTAGGAATCCAATACTCCCCTCTGCCTCCATACGAAGTCCTGAGAACCAAAGAGATTTCTGTAGAAGAACTACAAACAGCCCACTACCTCTCCCGCCTTTTAGACGGATTTTATAATACTCCCACTTGGCGGAGTATCACCCGAACCCTTATTTTAGAGAATCCGCAATTCTTACATGAGTTACTCGACCATTTAGTACAAACAGATGTAATTGACACTCCTTTAAGCTTGGAGAAAAGGGGACTTATCATCTATGATTTCTGCAAGAATCATTATCCAGACTATGTGACACAGGTCAGTATTGCATGGATAGAAGCAGGTATGTCGTTAAAGAAAATCCCCGCTGAAAGAGTTAAAACAAAACGGCAGGTTCCTCCCGATAATTGGGAAATTATATACGGCGCATACCGTGAGAATCTACGATTATGTTTTCTCCCTGTTGACGAAGAAGGGCATGGTTATTGGTTCGGATTTGAATCGGAAATTCAGAAGATAAAACCTGTGTTCAAGGCAAAAAGATTACCTTAACAGGAGCACAAAAGTTGTGTTGGTTTTGTATCATCTATAGATGCGGCAACAAAAAAAGAAAAGTATTCTCATATTATGTGAAATAAATACTATTTATTCATTACACAAAGCAGCATTTCCCATTTTTCACCGTCCATACAATAAACTTTACTAGCACATTGTATGGACATTTGTAAATATCAATTAGGTACTCTTTGTCTATTATTGCTTCCTTTATCTGTGGCAGGACAAGAGTGGAGCAAACAGGACTCATTGAGATTACAGCAGTTATTGAAATCCGATCAGGAAATTAATATAAACAGAAAGTTCGTTGAGAAAACAGAACAGAATATGTTGTATCATACAAAATCGTTTGTTGACTTTGATCCAACACTGCCGGCTTTAAAATCACCGATTATGTCTCCGAAATTGTCCCTATATACTCATCATGTTTTCCGACGCACTAATTCTGTCTTCTTGCCCACTTATTCTTGGTTTAAAATACACAAGAATATTACTTTGCACAGTAAAAGTAACTTTGGAGAAAATCCGGACCATTTTCATGTTGAAGCTCAGATGGATTATAGCATCTCTAAAAAATGGTCTCTCAGCATATATGGTGAACAAAATCTGGATGCCCGAAGATATCGGGGACTTTCATCTGAAGTGATACCAACTACTTTGGGCAGCAACATTATCCTTAAAATAAATAAAGGCTGGAAATTGAAGACTGATGTGCGGTATCAATACAACACCATACGAAAGAAATGGGAATGGGTACCTCAGGTAAGTATTTCTTATGAGTGGTAAAAAAAAGGAATCACATGGCAAACGATTCATTTCCTCATAAAGATAACAAAGTTTTAGAAAGCCGGAAAGAGTATCTTCCATTTATTCTCGTACCTTTGTAGTACGATTAAAAAACATCCTATAATAATGAAGAACTTTATCAAGGGATTCCGGTTTACTCCCTCTAATTATCCGGCTGAAGTAGAAGCGAAAATACAGAAATACAGAAAACAAGGTTACAAGCTCCCATTGCGTAAAGTGCTACGTACACCCGAGCAACTGGAAGGAATCCGTGAGAGTGCGAAGATCAATACTGCCTTATTAGATTATATTTCGGAAAATATCCGCGAAGGAATGTCTACTGAAGAGATCGATGTTATGGTATATGACTTCACCACAAAGCATGGTGCTATCCCTGCCCCTCTCAACTACGAAGGATTTCCTAAAAGTGTCTGTACCAGCATTAACGATGTAGTGTGCCACGGCATTCCCAGCAAAACGGAAATACTACAAAGCGGAGATATAATCAATGTAGATGTTTCCACCATTTACAAAGGATATTTCTCCGACGCATCCCGCATGTTCATGATTGGTGACGTGAATCCCGAAATGCGTAAACTTGTTCAGGTAACAAAAGAATGCATGGAAATAGGCATAGCTGCTGCACAGCCATGGAAACAACTAGGAGACGTAGGCGCTGCTATTCAGGAACATGCAGAAAAGAATGGATTCAGCGTAGTACGCGATCTTTGCGGGCATGGCGTAGGTATGCAATTTCACGAAGCACCGGATGTGGAACACTTCGGACGTCGTGGAACGGGAATGATGATTGTTCCGGGTATGACCTTTACCATTGAACCGATGATAAATATGGGCACTTACGAAGTGTTCGTTGACGAAGCTGACGGATGGACGGTATGTACAGATGACGGACTACCCTCTGCCCAATGGGAAAACATGATTCTGATTACTGAAACCGGAAACGAAATTTTGACTTATTGATGGAGCTGATTCTACTTATTGTTATTGCCGCATTAGCAGTAATCTCGATTGTACTATCACTGGTAAAAGGAAATAACCATGCCCAAGCAGAACAATTGCAAACAGCCTTGCGCCAACAAATGCAAGAAAACCGTGAAGAACTAAACCGCAGCATACGGGAACTCCGCATGGAAATGACCCAAACACTGAATCAGAATATGCAACAACTGCAAGACGTGCTGCATAAGAATATGATGACGAGCGGAGAACTGCAACGCCAAAAGTTCGACACGATGGCACGCCAACAAGAGGTTCTGATAAAATCGACTGAAAAACGTTTGGATGACATGCGGCTGATGGTGGAAGAGAAACTGCAGAAAACCTTGAATGAACGCATTGGCCAGTCCTTTGAAATCGTCCGCTCACAATTGGAAAATGTACAGAAGGGACTGGGAGAAATGAAATCTCTCGCACAAGATGTCGGTGGACTGAAGAAAGTCTTGAGCAACGTGAAAATGCGCGGTACATTCGGAGAGGTTCAGTTGGGAGCACTGCTGGAACAGATGATGAGTCCGGAACAATATGACGCTAATGTAAAAACCAAGAAAAGCGGAACCGAATTCGTGGAATTTGCCATTAAGCTTCCTGGCAAGGATGATGCGAACAGCACTGTATACCTGCCTATCGATGCCAAATTTCCGAAAGACATATACGAGCAGTATTACGACGCTTTCGAAGCCGGAGATACCTCATTGATAGAGTCATCCGGCAAGCAGCTGGAAGTAACAATCAAAAAGATGGCGAAAGATATTCACGACAAATATGTAGACCCGCCTTTTACGACAGACTTTGCGATTATGTTCCTGCCTTTCGAAAGTATTTATGCGGAAGTGATCCGAAGAACAAGTTTGGTAGAGACGCTGCAAAAAGAATATAAGATTGTTGTGACGGGACCGACTACTCTTGGAGCTATTCTGAACAGTCTTCAAATGGGATTCCGCACACTGGCTATTCAAAAGCGTACCGGAGAAGTATGGACTGTATTAGGAGCAGTCAAAACAGAATTCAGCAAATTCGGAGGTCTGCTCGAAAAAGTACAGAAGAACCTGCAAAGTGCCGGTGACCAATTGGAAGAAGTAATGGGAAAAAGGACTCGCGCCATTGAACGGAAACTACGCCAAGTAGAACAATTACCGCATGAGGAGAGTCAAAAGATTCTACCGATAGCAGATGATGGGGATGACGAATAAAATAGCCGGCACTGTCCACCATTTTGTGTAAATAGAAAACTTCAGGATTCGGGTTTTATACTTGAATCCTGTTTTCAAATATAGTAATAAATTGGTTAAATA
>NZ_FNNN01000038.1 GCF_900106755.1 Bacteroides faecis MAJ27 | reverse complement strand
GACGAATATTAAGCCTTATTACCTAATTACTGAAAAAATAGTCGCATAGACAAAAAAGAGGAACGACTATTTTATATTAAAAAAAGAAGGGGATGTGCCTTAGTTTTGACACAGCCCCCACACGTTGCTGTCACGGTCTTATGGTTTAATTATCAGACTATTATCACTCGTTTGGTGACAGGTGACAGCAATTTTTCAAATATATTTCTTTATGTAGACCGATTATTTCGTCAGAAGACGGATACTTCCTGCTTTCACTCCGCCGGCTTTGGCAGTCAGAATAATTTCTCCGGCTGTTTCATTCGTTTGTACGATAGCTGTAAGCATTCCGTTGAAAGCGTGCATCTTCGGAAGATGGAACAGGTCGAGACTCGTTGGGTCACCATTGGCTCCGGCACGGTATGTTCCGGCTCCTTTGACGGAGAAGTTAATCAGGCGGTTGTCGGCAGGGCAGAGGTTTCCGTCTTTGTCTACTACTTTCACGGTTACATAAGCAAGGTCTTTTCCGTCTGCCGTCAGTTCATTCCGGTTGCTGACCAGTTCGATGTGATGAGGCTTGCCGGCTGTACGGACCACTTTTTCTGCTACTGCTTTTCCGTCTTTATCATAGGCTACTACTTTCACTTCACCCGGTTCATATACAGCATCCATCCACATCAGGCGATAACGGCTCTTCAATGAACTGTTGTTCTTGCTTTGTTTGCCATAGCTTTTGCCGTTGATAAACAGTTCGGCAGCAGGGTAGTTGGTGTAAACAAATACTGGAGTTACTTCACCTTCGCGTCCCGGCCATGTCCAATGCGGCAGGATATGCAGTGTTTCCGCTTCCTTATTCCATATGCTGCGGTATAAGTAATAGCGGTCTTTGGGCAAACTGGCGAGGTCGATAATGCCAAACATGGAACTGTGATTGGGCCAGGCATTGGTATCGTAAGGAGAAGGCTCACCCAAGTAATCGAAGCCGGTCCATACAAACTGTCCTATGGTCCAGTGGTAATCGTCTGCCAATGCAAAGTCCTCGTCAGGGATATTTGACCACGAACAAGCCTCTACATCATAAGAAGAACATTGATGGTCGTCGTATATCGCACTTTTCTTATCCTCAACCGGGAATTTGTAGACTCCGCGTGAACTTACGGTAGAAGCGGTCTCACTACCCAGAATGAGATTCTGCGGAAGTTTGGAGTATGCTTCCTGATAGCGGTTGGCGCGGTAGTTCAGACCGGGAATATCGATCATGGCGGCAAATCCGTTGGCAAGCACACAAGATACCTGGTCCATGCCGCAGGTGACGGGGCGGGTAGGATCTTCACGATGACAGATGTCTTGCAGGAACTTCGCAACTTTGTATCCGACAGGGCTGCATTGGGTGGGAACCTCATTGCCGATGCTCCACATTACCACACAAGGATTGTTGCGATAGTTGTGCAGCATATTCACCATATCGCGTTCTGCCCATTCGTTGAAGTAACGGTGATATCCGTTTTCACATTTGGCGATGTCCCATTCGTCGAACGGTTCGATCATCATCATGAATCCCATTTCATCACATAATTCCACGAGTTCGGGAGCCGGCATGTTGTGGGAAGTACGAATGGCATCGCATCCCATGTCTTTCAAGAGTGTGAGCTGGTGGCGAAGTGCCGCTACGTTGATGGCTGCACCCAACGGACCTAAGTCATGGTGATTGCATACCCCCTGAAATTTGCGGTGTTTTCCGTTCAGATAGAAACCTTTGTCGGCAATATATTCAATGCTGCGGATACCGAAACGGGTAGAGTAGGTATCTACCAGCTGATTGTCTGCATACACTTTGGATACGGCTTTGTAGAGAGCGGGGCTTTCCGGCGACCAGAGTTGAGGCGCATTGACGATGAAGTTTTGTTCAAACGGCTGCCCGTGATTGATGCGTCCTTTGTTTTCTTTACGTGTCACTACCTTTCCATCCGGTGACAGGATTTCTGTCTCTATACGGATTTCCGTCTTTTCGCCGGCATTCTCTATCTTTGTCTGCAGGCGTATGGCGGCAAATTCATCACTGACATGGGGAGTGGTGATCTGCGTACCCCATACGGGGACGTGGACTTTGTCCGTCACAATCAGATGTACATTGCGGTACAAACCTGCTCCCGGATACCAGCGTGAAGACTGCGGACGGTTTTCCAGGCGTACCGCCAGTGTATTGTTCTTTCCGTCTTTATTCAGGAAAGGGGTAACGTTGCAATGAAAAGAATTGTAGCCGAAAGGCCAGAAGCAAGCCTCCTGTCCGTTGACGTATATACGCGCTTCGCTCATTGCTCCGTCGAACAAGAGAGTGACTTCCTTGTCGGCGGGAACATCGAAACTGGTGCGATACCATCCGGTTCCGACATATGGAAGACCTCCGGTACGTCCGGTTTTCAGTGATGCCTTTTTCTCAAAGTTCTGTGTGACTGCTACATTTTGCAGGTCGTTCTTCACATCGAAAGGTCCGAAGATGGCCCAGTCATGTGGGATAACGACCGATTCCCATTTAGTATCGTTGTAGTCAGTCTGCGCAGCTTCCGGAAAATCTCCTTTACTGAATTTCCAGTTCTTTTCGAGTAGCGTTTCGCTGCGCTGTGCTTGCAGCATACTGGCTGCGCTCATCAAAAGTACAGTTAGCAACTGTTTTTGGTGTTTCATGTTCATTTTCTCTTTTTCAGGTATATAAATTAGGGATTCGGGGTAAAGTTATGAAAAGGATTCAATAAATTTATCGTTTGAAGGCATTAAATGCAGAAGTCGGCTTGCCGCTGTCGTCAAATAAACCTTTGTGATACCCTTTCCAACCACCGTAGCACTGAGGCTCCCAGGTGAATACGCCCAGACATTGGTCTATTTCTTTCGCTTTTGTCACGAAGTCGGTAAAAAATGCTTCTGCTTCTTCGTAATTCCAGTTAATGCCGAGTTCGCACATCATGACCGGAGTATTATAGCGTTCGATCAGATTTTTTATGTTGCTTATGCAGTCGTTGTTCAGCTTGCGCCAGTCCTGTGTCTCTGGATCAGGGTAGAGTGACATGCCGATTACATCCCATTTGCCACCGTCTGCTTTCAGTCCGTCGAACAGCCAGATATAGCGGTTGGGATTGTTGCCTTCGTCGATATGTACAATCACTTTTGCCTGCGGATAGATTGCTTTGACGGCATCGTAACCGGAAGTTACCAGTTTGGCAAAGTTGGCAGTGTTTCCGCTGCTGGCCGCTCCGTCGGGTTTCAGCATGCCCGAACGTGTTTCGTTGCCTACCTGTACCCATTCCACATCGATGCCTCTTGCTTTGATGGCACTCAGAACATCAGTCGTGTGGTCGGCTACAGCTTTCTGCAATTCCTCGAAAGACAAGTCTGCCCAGGCAGCAGGTTTTTCCTGTCGTCCCGGATCGGCCCAGATGTCGCTATAGTGGAAATCGATCATGATACGATAACCTAGATTGTGGGCGCGCCATGCTTTGGTCACAACATCGTCTTTGTCGCACCAGCCTTCGGGATTGAAATAGCCTTCGTTTTCAGACCATCCCTGGTCGGGGTTTACCCATACACGCAGGCGGATCGAGTTCATTCCCAGATCGCGGAGCAGGGACATGCATTCGTGGTCGTTGCCTTCGGCATCATAGAACTTGTAGCCTGATTTCTCCATTTCTGTCAGCCAGCTGACGTCCGCTCCTTTGGCGAAGCCGGACATATCATACACGTTCTCTTGATTTTCCGGAAATACCGGCTTTTCATCGTTGTCGTCGCAAGCGGTGAAGAAGGCTCCGCACAACAGTGCGGAAGCCATCAATATGTTTTTGAATTGTTTCATCATTGTTCTTCGTTATCTAAAGGTTATTGCTGAACGGCGGAATAAGTTCCGTCAATCAGGTTCACTGTAATTGTATAAGTACCAGCCTTCAGCATGATACCATCGCCATTGTAATATAGCTTGCCGTCGCTTCCTCCGTAGAAAGCAGTCCATGCATTTTCTACATAGAATTTGGCTCCCCATTTGGAATCTGTCGCCAGTGTGATGGTACCGGAGTATTCGCCGGCAGTTCCGGTGCTTGCAATCGGGTTGAAGCTGTTGTCATTCTCTATTCCGTAGTAACAATAGATATTGTCGCCAAGAGCATACGTCTTATAAGTAAGCTCTTTCAGAGATACATCGAACAGATACAGTCCGGCATCGGGAGCAGGAATGTTAGTGCCTTGTCCGTTAATCAGCGTACCGCTTTCGGCTGTGCTGGCAGCATCATCCTTGGCGATGGTGTACATTCTGCTGGTATCCCACTCATTGCCCGATGAGAATAAGGTCATCGCATAGTTTCCATATTTGGAGTTAACGTCTACGATGCCGGCATACTTCTGTTCTTCTTTGTAATAGACTTCTATTTTGTGGTCGTATGCCCATTCAGTGTCCGGACCGATTCCCGGCAGATACAGATATTGTCCTTCTTCCGGTTCGGGTTCCGGTTCTACGGAGCCGCCTTTCTCTACGGTAGCTGTCCATTGCTGCGGATTACTCAGGTCGATGCTCAGTGTACATTCTCCTGTTTGCGGAACATTGACAGTGATATCTCCGGCAGTTTCTCCAAAGCTCAATGCAGCGTTGCTGCCACTGAATGCGACAGGGGTGTCCTTGGCTTTTGTATCGTCGATGTCATAACCGCCATTGTCGTTGAGGTTGGCGCAGGTATGGTCATACAGTTTACCGGTTCCGTCAATCCGGACGGTGATTGTTCCGGTTGCATCCGCATTGAATGTAGCGGTCCATTTCCGGCTGGTACGGTCGAATGTCATGGTGGCATTGATGTCTCCGCTGACATTTAAAGAAGGAATCAGCAGTCCGTTCCATTGCTTGCTGTTGGTATCAAATGTGATATAGTAGCAACCGGCAGTTCCGGGGAACCAGCACTTCCAGTCGCCGGCTGTAGTGAGCAGGAACGGCATTCCGGTCTCGTTGTCATTTCTCCAGATGGTACCGTCGGCTTCCTGCACCAGGAAGTTGAACCAGCCCTCTACACCGACGAAGCCCTTGTATATACCGTCGGTATTGGCGGAGAACAGGGTCATTCCTGTGGCAGTCGCATTCTGGTCGAGTACGTTGGCAAAGCGCATATCCAGCTCATACGGGGTGATGGTTACTGCTTCCACGTTGCTATAAGCCGGATCGATGTTGTTACCCGTCGTTCCTTTCAGGCGGAAGTAGAATTTTGCGGCCACGTTGGCTTCCACTCCCAGATTATTAGCGACAATGTTCAGTTCGGCACCGTTGTAAGTCTTCGAAAGGGAGGTTTCGGCAGACTCTACGATAGTACCCGAGAAGTCTTCGCTCAAAGAGACTTGCATGGCGGTTTTCAGCAAATTAGTCGGTTTAAAGTTCGGATTGCTGATAGCCAGTGTACGGTCTGTCCATGCCAGCGATAACACATTCTTCTGTGCGGTCGCTTCGGTCAGTACGATGTTGTCTGTCGAAGCAATGAGTTCATTGCTTGTCAGGCTCGACAAGTAATATTTATCTCCGTCTTCTTCGCAGGCACCCAGTACGAAGAGGGCTGCCAGAGAGAGGATCAGACTATTTATTGTTTTCATATATCGTTCGTATTAGAGGATAATTAATAATTTTCATTATACAGGTTCGGATTGGCTGTAAGCTCCGTATTCGGTATCGGGTAGATATTGTACTTGCTGTTTACGGCTGTACCGCCTTTCTCGCCGCCTTTCCACTGCCACAGATATTTGTCGGTTGTGAACATGCCGTAGCGGATCAGGTCCGTACGTCTGTGTCCTTCCCAGTAAAGTTCGCGGGCGCGTTCTTTTAACAAGAAGTCAAGAGTCAGGTCGGAATCTGCTATTTTGTGCTCATCGTCACCGTATGCCCGTCTCTGAAGTTCGTTGATATAGCCCAATACCGTTCCTCTGTCACTTCCTGTGCCGCCACGTACAACGGCTTCCGCCATCATCAGATATACGTCTGCCAGACGGAACAGGGGATAATCGGTGTTCACACCGCCGTCGGCTGTATTGGAAGCCGTTTGACCATTATCTGTAAGGTTGGTCCATTTCGTTACAAAAAAGCCGTTTGACTGATCATCTATTTTATCCAGGTATTGAGTCTGGCCGTCGGTAAAGAATAAGTAGCGTTGGTCAGCCTCTCCTGTAAACAGAGCTGGTATTTCACCGCGTACGCGGAACATACCCCAGCCGCTTTTCACTCCATAGTCTTCGGGTACTTGCTTGTCGGAAGTATTACTTACCGCACCGCAAATGATATAGGTGGAAGAACCCCATGATACGGTATGCGTAGCATCTACCGGCAGGGTGAAGATTATTTCATTGGCAGTGCGCTTGTCATTATCCGCATTGAACAGGCTGCTGTAATCGTCTTCCAGAGAATATCCCTGAGCGATTGCCTGTTGGCAGGCACTGATACATTCGGTATATTTGGAAGTATTGGTGTACACTTCCGCATTCAGATAGAGTTTAGCCAGTAAGGTATATGCAGCTCCCTGTGAAGCACGGCCGTAAGGACAATTCGCTTTGTCGAGCATATCATTCACGGTGCTGTTCAGTTCGCTTTCGATATAACTGAAAATCTGTGCGGCTGTATAGCGTGGAGGGAGATAACCGCTTGTCGGGTCATTCTCCGTCACAAACGGAATGTTACGGTACAGGTCGAGTGCATGATAGTAGAACAGTGCACGCATAAACCGGGCTTCGGCACGGTAATGACGGATTTCACTTTGTTCCTGTTCCGTAAACTGTGCCAGCTTTTCGTCGGTAGCGTTGCGGATAAACTCATTGCACAATGCAATGTTGTAATAAATACGGTAATACATATCCGATACCCACGGGTCGTTGGCATCCCAGCTGAGGTAGGTGAGGCCGGTCACGTTGTCACCGGACAACCAGGTAGAGGCTACTTCGTCCGTACCGCATTCCTGCAGGTTGAAGAAGCAACGCATGTAGTCCTGTCCGCTGTTGCTGCTCAAATCCGGATCACCGCTTTTTTCTTGTCCGGTAGTTACCATTGCCGTATAGATTTTCCCTAACACGGCTTTATAGTTTGCGGCGCTGGTGTAGATGCTGGCGGCTGTTTCGTCTTCATGCGGATACTGGTCCAAATCGCCTATGCAGGAACTTAGCAGCAGTGCGCTGCAAAAATAGAAGGCTGTATAAAATATCTTTTTCATAATGCGCTTTTTTAAGTAATTAGAAGTTGAAACCTACGTTGAGTGAGAAGGTACGTGGACGCGGGTAGAAAGAGTTGTCTACGCCGTTGGGTACTTCCGGGTCTACACCGCTGTATTTGGTGATGCAGAATACATTTTGTACCATAGCACTGACATTCAGGCTGCATCCTTTGCAGATTTCACCGAAATTATAGTTCAGTGAGAGGTTGTCCATTTTCAGGAACGAAGCATTCTCTACATAGTAGTCCGACAAGTATTGGCGGGACTGGAAACCGGTCTTCAGATAGCTCGTCGACAGGTTGTTCAACTGATAAGAGTTGTAGCTTACCGTTTCCCAGGCTCCGGTGTTCATCGCCATTGCATTGTATACATAGTTGCCGATGTTGGCACGCAGGCTGGTGCTCAATGTCCATTTCTTCCAGCGTAGTGAGGTGCTGAAGCCAAGAATATAGTCAGGAGCAGGAGAGTGGTAGCGATACAGGTCTTCGGTATTGATTTCTCCGTCACCGTTCAGGTCTACATAGGCACCTTCTACCGGTTTACCGGTTTTCTCATCATACAGTTGGTGGTAAACGTAGAACATGTAAGGAGCATATCCTTCACTTAATGTCTGTACCTGATAGCTGTCGATATACGGACCTACGGAAGTGTTGGTAGCAGCAGCTCCGGCAGCCAGCGACAGGTTTTTCACCTTCATCTTCTGCCAGGTCATATTGAAACTGAGATCCCAGTTCCAGTCGTTGGTTTGTATCGGTGTTGCGTTCAGGCTGAACTCAATACCCTGGCTGTCTACATTTCCTACGTTAGTCGTGATGTTACGGTCGAAAGTCGTTCCGGCTGCAGCGGGGACGGTTGCAATCAGATCTTCCGTTTTGCGGGTGTAGTAGTCGAAACTACCGGTAATACGGTCTTTCAGGAAACCGAAGTCGAAACCGGCATTCCATGAAGTAGTCGTTTCCCATTTCAAGTCGGAAACATACGATTTGGGACGGTAAGTATAAATGTAATCATTACCCATGATAGATTCGGCACCATTCTGGCTGATAGTATAGATGGGCAGATAGTTATAGTTGCCGATACCGTCTTGCTGACCGGTCACACCGTAGCTGGCACGAACTTTCAGGTTGCTGAGTACTTTGTTGTTTTTAAGGAAAGACTCTTCCGTCACTCTCCATCCCAGTGCTACCGAAGGGAAAGTACCCCAGCGCACATTCTTGGCAAAACGGGAAGTAGCGTCCCGGCGTACGGTGGTAGTCAGCATATAGCGTGAGTCGAACGAGTAGTTCAGACGACCGTAGTAGGAGAGTAGTACATGGCGTTCATCGGTTGCTTTCGAAGTTTTCAGCACTTCTCCGAGCGTATTCATTTCACTGTAAAGAGGGTTGGTTGCTTTCCAGTACTGATAGTCATAACCGGCTGTCACGTCAAAACTACTCTTGATCGGTTCTACCAGTTTATTGTAGTTGGCGTATAAAGTCAGCAGACGGTTTTCTTTCTTTTGCGGACCGTAGCTGTAATCCAGGCCGGAAGTGGTGTAGTTTTGTGCAGCTTCTGCCGGAACATATACACTCCCTTTACCTTGTGCGTAATCATAACCTATCGTAGCATGCAGTTTCAGATCGGGGAAGAAGTGGACACGGTAATCCGCATCGATATTTCCGATGAAGCGTCTGACATTACTATGCGAGTCGTTCATTTGGATGAGACCTACCGGGTTCATTACTGCTCCGTTTACCGGTGCACCGGTATTGTCTACCGCCTCTGTATATCCTCCGAAAGTGTCCAGGCCGGAATAAACCGGAATGGTCGGATTGATGGTAGAAGCTGCCCAGATGGCTTCCGTATTACCGAACGTGTTGTTATTGATGGAACCTTTCGCATTGATATTCAACTTCAGATGGTCTTTAAAGAAAGAAGGGTTGAGCGTAACACTTCCGGTGTATCGTTCGGCATTGTCCGTACGGAGCAGACCGCTTTGGTTGTAGTAACCTACCGATACGCGGATGGGCCAGTTCGGAGCAATCTTTCCGGTAATGCTCAGGTTGTTGTCCGTTCCGAAGGCATTCTGGTATATTTCATCGTTCCAGTCGGTGCGGGCTGTCCCCAACAAGGCTTGTTGGGCAGCCGTTCCTTGTGTCCGGATGGTATTCACGAACTGGTCGTAACTCAACATGTCCGCTAACTTTGTACGGGTCTGAATAGAGTTGGTAGTGCTGAATGTGATTTTCATTTTGTCCGAACTTCCTTTCTTGGTAGTGATAAGGATGACACCGTTGGATGCACGCGAACCGTAGATCGCGGTTGAAGAGGCATCTTTCAGAATCGTCATGCTTTCAATATCATTCGGGTTGATGAGGCTCAGGAAATTGCCGTCATTACCGCTGATACCTCCTTGTTCCAGAGGCACACCGTCCAATACGATCAGCGGATCGTTACTTGCATTCAGTGAAGCTCCTCCACGTACACGGATCGTACTTCCGGAAGTAGGTGAACCACTGTTGGACATGATTTGTACACCGGAGATTTTTCCGTTAATCAGTTGTTCGGGAGAACTTACCAGTCCCATGTTGAAGTCTTTGCTGCTGACATTCGTCACCGAACCGGTCAGGTCACTTTTGCGTTGCGTTCCGTATCCGATGACTACTACATCACTCAGTACTTGTGAGTCGCTTTTCATTTGTACATTCAGTACGTTGCCGTTTGCGGGGATAGCTATCACTTTAGTTTCGTATCCTACGTAAGAGAATTGTAGTTCCTTACTGTCTTTCGGTACATTCAGAGTGTAGTTTCCGTCAAAGTCGGTCACTGTACCCGTTGATGTTCCTACAATGAGAATGCTCACTCCGATCATCGGTTCTTTGTTCTCATCGATCACTTGTCCGGTCATTTTCTTGCCTCCCTGTTGGGCAAAGGCAGGAATTGCGCCTCCAAGAAAGGCTGTACATAAGATGAATAGTACAGTCAGATGGCGTAGATTTAAGATGTTACTGTTCATAATTATTGTGTAATTGATAATAGATTTATTTTATTGAAATATCGGTTAATAGTATCATTCCAGCCAGATCTCTCCAAGCTCGATCTCTGTTACCGGTCTGGCATTGCCCGGCATTGATATTTCCAGCTTTTCTATTTTCTCCGCCTGGAAGGGTATTTCCGTTTCCGGCTGGAAGTACTGTTTCAGGAAGACGGGATAAGCTACCGGAAGCAATGCCGTGTCTGTCTGACGCAACCGGTTCAAAGGGATTCGTATGATTCCTTCCGGTGAGGGAGAAGGACAAGGGCTTTTGTACGTGTATCCGTCCGATGTAACGAAACCGGCACTGATTCCTTCCGGAAGAGCCTTCGCCCGGTTAACCCGGATACAGAGGACGGTACAATCTTTTATTTTGCCTTTTCTTCCGTCTATCTTATCTTTGACAAATGTGCGAAGGAAGTATTGCGGATTCTCTCCTTTCGATGTAAAGGTGAACCGGAGCAATGGTTTTTCTGTCGGAGATGAATCGGTTAAACTCCGGTGAAGCTCGTTCCATTCGGGGAGTGTATAGGCTTCTATCCGGCTATGGGTATCTGTTACAGTCAGTAACTGTATCGCACTACCTGGGGCGACTACACGGGTAGTCCAGTATTGGCTGAGGGTGTAGTCCCAGTCCAGCGGATTTCCGTTTGTACCGGAAGAACTTCCTGTAGCGGAACTCCCTGCAGGATAAGTACGGGTACTGTCGCCCCGGCAGACGATGATGTTATACCTGAAATAACCTTCTTTTATCTCTTCGGCGGGTATCGTTGCCTGATATGTATAGCCGTTTGTGCGCTGCATCTTGACGGACGGATTGTGGTCGTTCCAGAAAGAGATCTTGTCGGTGTAAATGATGACGGAGTCGGGAAATTCCGGACCTGTTATCTGTGCTGTGATCTTCAATGGTTTGTTGGCTTCCACAGTGGTGGCAGGTGTATGCATAACCCGGTAACTCGTTGCCCGTGGTGCGGGAGCCGCGTATTCGCCCAGTCTGATCGTATTCCATTGCGAATCGGCTGTCCAGTTTTGCTTCGGCACACAATGCTTGCGTTGCAGCAGGTAAACGCCCGGACGGAGGGAGTGAATCACTCCGTCTTTCACTTCCTCTTTTCTGCTGTTCTCTCTGTGGGCGGAGGAAGCAAGTGTTGAATTGGCCGGCGATTGAATGGCGGAAAGGGTGAATGCATTTCCCAGGTTCGGAAGTTGCAAGGCCATGTCCCAGGCACCGTAAGCGATGGTCACTACTTCTTTCTCCAGCGAAGGTTTGGCGAACGGATCATTGACGATGATTGCATCAGGCATCACTTCCAGTCTCCATACTCCGTCTTCCAGACGGTCTATGAAATAAGCGCCTGTACCTTCGTAGCGCACAACAGGAGAACTTCCACACCCTGCGATGGATACCAGTTGTGAGGCATCTTTGGGTTGCGTACGGGTGGTATTGGAGTAATAGAATTTGTTTCCGTTGTTCAGTTCGCTGAGGTCTTCTGTATAGCTTACCCGGAAACCTTCACCGAACAACGTATCTTGTGGATAACTTCCGTAAGATGCGCCTCTCTTCAGGCTTTGTGCTGCCTCGGAAGCTATTTTCATGCTGATTGCCTTGTGCGGGGTATAGGCGAGATTCAGAAAATGTGTCTGATATTCGGTATTCGCGTAGGCAATGTCCATTGGGTCATACGCGAACTGGGTAATCCATTGAAAGCCGGCTGTGCGGAAAGTGCGGACCATAGCCGGATACATATAAGAGTACATGATATCCGCCGGATCAAATTCGTAAATCATTCGGGCTTTCTTATCGAAGCCTTTTACTTTATCGGCAAATGAAATATCGTAGCGGTCTACATAGGGAAGGAAGTTCCCTTGTTGTGTTTGTCCGGATACTAGACCGATGGGATACCATTGGTAAGTCGTTCCTTTGATATCGGTGTCATAGTATGCCTCTACTGTCCATTCGTTATGGCTTACATTGTAGAATACAGGCTTCCGGTTGCCGGCTTTGCGTATGGCTTTCAGCATTCGGTTGATGTAGGCTTTTACTTCTTCCTTTGTGCCGGAATGGCAAGGTTCGTTATTTATTTCAAATCCTACAATAGACGGGTCGTCCTTGTAAGCCAGTCCGGTGTAGGGATTGGTGTGTCTCACCAAACTATAGAGATATCTTTCTTGTGCGGCAATAGCTTCCGGTTCGGAGTGCATGCTGCATTTGTCGTACTTATAAGAAAAGCCGCCTGTCGGCTCGTTCCGTTCGGGATATCCGTTCCCGAAGTTTGTTTGTGCGGTAATCACGATATGGATATTCCGTTCTTTCAGTTTGGCAATCAGGTAGTCCATCAGGTCCAGATGATCGTTTTCTGAAAGATTTCCTTCTCCGTCTGTCAGTTCCACATCCCATAAGTGAATACGATAGGCATTGAATCCCAGTCGGGAAAGATGGTACACATCTTTATCTATAGCTGCCTTACGGTCTACTCCCAAGTATCCGAGAGCACGGTAAGCATGAGCGAAAGGGGTAGTATAATTTGCACCGAAGAAGGAAGCTTCCCGATGAGTGTCGCTCCAACGCATCACTCCGTTTCCATCTATATATATAGTAGGTATGGAAGTCGTTTTCCCTTGTGTGCCGACAAAGGTGAATAACAGGCAAATGCAGGTAAGAATAAACTGTCTTTTCATGCTATCAAATTTACTGGTTTGTTGATAGCGGCAAAGATAGATTATCTGTCATTTTAATAAAAGCACAGATTGGACATATAAGGATAAAAATAGGACGAAATGCCCTGAAATGCCCCTACAACTCATCATTCAGGTATTGGCGCGGCGTTTTTCCGAACTCAGCCTGAAAACATTTGGAGAAATAAGAGTGATTGGAAAAGCCTACCATATACATCACTTCGGCAACGGTGAATTTCTTTTGTTGCAGTAACATGGCAGCCTTCTTCATTCGGATAGATTTGATATATTCCACCGGAGACATTCCGGTCAGTTGTTTGATCTTCCGGTAAATCTGCTTGTTGCTGATTCCCGACAGTTCGCAAAGTGCATTTACGTTCAGGTCTGCATCGGAGAGGTGATCTTCGATCAGACGGATGATGTTCGAAAGGAATTTCTCATCCTGTGACTCGGCTTCGATCGGTTTAAGTACGGGAAGAGACTCTAACTGCTTTTTAGACTGTGCGGCCGGTATTTCATCCTCTTCTACTGCGGCGACCGGAATACTCAGTCCGATGGAAGTTCCCTTTCCTTTTTCGGAAGTGACTCCGTTGATAGAGCCACCATGCAGTTCTGTGTAAGTCTTTACCAGGTAAAGCCCGATACCGGTACCTTCTTTGCTGCCGCTATGAGGTGACTGGAAGAAACGTTGGAAGATATAAGGAATATCCTGTTGCGGGATACCTGCTCCTGTGTCGGATACGCAAATTTCCAGCAGACCGCTTTCTTGCCGATAGAAAAGGGATAAACGGATATTTCCACCCTCGGAGGTAAACTTGACGGCATTCGACAATAGATTATCCAGTATCACTCCTAGTTTGATCGCATCCATATCGGCATAAATCTTTGCTTTGTTTGCTTCGAAATGGAAAGTGAACCGTTTGTCTTCTTCATATACAGAGAATAGACTGCGGCTGAACGATACCAGTTCGATGCGCGACAGGATAAGCAATGAATCTTTATTGTCTTCAATCCGGTTGAAGTTGAGTACCTGATGAATCAGCGAGTTTATTTTCATGGCGTTGCGCTGAACCTCTTCCAGTGTTTGCTTCTCATGCGCTTCCTCTGTAGCCGGAAGTAATTGGCTGATGGGAGCAATAATCCTGCTGAGAGGCGTCTTTAATTCATTGGACAGGTTGGTGAAGAAGGCCATTTTCTGGCGGGACTGCTCCAGAATCTTCTCTTTTTCCCTGCGTTCTGCTTTCAGGCGGTTTTTTACCCGGAAGAAGTTGATTGTCCATGCAATCAGGCTAAGCAGCAGTAAAACATAGATGGCTTTTGCCCATATTGTATAGTACCACGGCGGAAGAATCCGGATATTCAGAATATAAGGCTGGTCGGACGGCTGACCGTCTTTTCCCAGTTTGCTGATAATAAGCTGATAATTTCCGTAGCTCAGATTACTGTATGTAATGCGGTTGATATTGGATTTCAGGAAGTTCCATTCTTTGTCCATTCCTTCCAGACGATAAACGAACTTGTTTTTCTCATCCAGTGAATAAGGAAGATCGGATAATTCGAATGACAGGTTATTCTGATTATATTTTAATTCGATCGAGTTGGTATATCGGATATTGGGCACGTCCTCTCTGGTGCGTGGTGATACCAGTTGATTGTTAATGTATAAGGCAGTCAACAGGATCGGGCGTTCCGATTGGTGTATGGTTTGTATATCGGGGTGTGAGATACCGAAGCCGTCAGCTCCTCCCAGATAAATGCAATTCTCTTTCGGATCGAATAGCAGGCTTGTGAAGCGCTTGTCTGTCATATTCTGCAGCCGGGCATCCATTGTTTTCCGGTCGATTATCCAAAGTCCGTTGGTAGTGGACACCCAGATGTGATTCTTTACGGAAGTCATGGACAGAATCTCGTTGTTGCTGAAACTTCCGAAAGAGATACTTTGCTGGCTCTCGTCTTTGGGATTGATACGCATGACACCGCCATGGAACCCTACCCAGAGCATGCCGTCCTCATCACATAACAGGTAGTTGGGGCTTTTCTCTCCGTTTAATTCGTCAGCAAATAATTTCGTCACTTCCCGTGTGCGGGGATTAATTTTGTCTATCCCTTTATTATTGTAGAGCAACACCCATACATTGCCTTCATTATCGGGAATAATCTGGTTGATAAACATGCCGGACAGTCCGTTGTGGACGGAGTAATTCTGTTCGGCTACATATTGTCCGGAGGCAGACTGCATCAGCCTGTGCTTGTCTACTACAAAGATTCCTCCCAGACAGGTTGAAATCCACAGATGTCCGGCATTGTCTTCGAACATATAATAAGTCCAGTTGGTGTTATATGTTCCTGTACTGTCTACAATGTTATAGTGCACGAATTGGCGGGTTGCATAATCGTAACGGTTGATGCTTCCGTCGGTAGCTATCCATAGCTGCTGTTCCTTATCTTCATAAATATGCCGGATACGGTTGTGTGATAACGGATAAGTCTTGTCACCCATTCTGTACCAGATAGCGTTATGCTTGTCTCCGGCAGGATCGGTGAAGCGGATTAATCCGTTGGTACCTCCAAACCAGTAGAAACCTTTTGAGTCGCGGAACAGGGAGTAGAACTGATTTCCGTCTCCCGTACCTGTAATTTGTGAGATCGGAATAAATTGCAGGGCGCTGTTGTAGCGTGAAAGGGAAATGCCGTAGTCGGTACCCAGCCAGATGTTATGTTCCTGATCGGCAAAGATATTCCAGATGATGTTATTCGTCAACGACTGGATATTGCGGGAATCGTGAATGATGTGCTGTAGAGGAGTGACATCATTGTGATAGACGTACAGGCCGTTGTCCGTACCTGCCAGCAGATCTCCATTTCCATCCAGAGCCAGTGATTTGATCGAGTTGTTATGGAAGGCTTCTGTCTGCTTCATCTGTCCGGTTGATGGAAAATACTGGAAAAGGTAACCTTCCGTACCTATCCAGATACATTGGCGGCCCGTATCTTCCAGCAAGGAATTGACGAACAGGTTGCTTTGGCTGCTATTGACGGGAAGGGGAATCTTTTCGAATTTCCCGTTTGAGGCAATATAGCGGCACAGCCCGTTGTAGGTTCCCACATAAATCTGATTGTCTCCGGTGCGGATAATGGAGTAGATGGTATTATGGGGTAGTCCGTTGCGCTTTGTGTCGAGAGGACTTAGCTTCCGGTTTTGCAGCTGATAGGTGTATAAGCCATTTAATGCGCCTATCCACAGGGTGTCTCCTTGAAGTGCCATTGTGCGTACATCTGTCGGAAAGTCTGTTGCCGGTTGTTCGTAGCGGTCAGTCCGGTAATTGTAGATTAGGATTCCGTTGTCCGTACCCATATATAAATAGGTGTTATCTATAATGACACCGCAATAGATACGGGTGTTATTGATTTCTCCGTAAGTGAAATGCTGCTGTGTGGAATAACCGTCATAACTGAATAATCCCTTGTTGGAACCTATCCATATCAGTCCTTCGCTGTCTTGAAGGAAACAACTGACCACTGATGCTTCAGCACCGAGATAAATATTGTCGAATTGCTGGTAATTTACTTTTTGTCCATAGGCGGTGCTGCTTTGAATGCAACATGCACAAAGGAGAAAAAGAATGACTATGATTCGTTGATACATGATGTCAGGTTTGCAAGGCATTAAATCTCTAATTGTTGTGTTAATATTAGCACTCTTGATTGCAAATGTAGGAAAAATGTCGGTTACACTTGTAAATCTCCCCGTCTTTTTGTTCCTTTGCTCTATATTTATTAAACAGAATAGTTCGGAATGAAAAAGCTAATTTATCTGCTTTTGTTACCATTGGCTCTGACAGTAGTTGCCTGTGGCGGTAAGAACGGAAGTTCAAATAAAGAATCAGTGTTGGCAACGCAAGACAGTGTAGACGCTCATGGATTGCAGCGTATGCAAAGTTCGAAAGCTGAAACTGATATTAAATTTAAGGGGAAAGATTATCACTCGCTGGTTTCGCGTACTCCCGACGAGAGTCTGCCTCACGTCTCCAATGAAATGGGGGATACCTATGTAGACAATAAGATAGTGTTGCGTATCACCCGTGGAGGCGAGAACGTACTTAATAAAACATTTACTAAGAATGATTTTTCATCCGTAGTCGATGCGAACTTCCTTTCAAAGTCCGTACTCGAAGGAATTGTATATGATAAGACCACGCCGGAAGGAATCGTTTACGCGGCCAGTGTCTGCTATCCGCAGACAGACTTGTATGTCCCGCTCTCCATTACAGTTTCAGCCGATGGAAAAATGAGCATCAAGAAAGTGGATATGCTTGAAGAGGATTATCCGGAAGAAACGGCTGATTAAGCCTGTAGATAGGAGTATAAGACATTTCTGACAGAAGAATTGCACAAATGTGAAAGCATTTGAGACAAACGAAAGGCAGCCGTAAGGGTTGCCTTTTGTATTTTTGCACCGTCGATAAACTTAATACCGGATAGAATGAAGAAAAACATTTTGGTTATTTATATGATGGCGGCAGGCTGCGTAATGTTGACTGCTCAAACTAAAAATACGCAAACACTGGTGCCACTCACCGAACGGGTCAACGTACAGGCTGATTCTGCACGTGCCAATCAGATTATTGATGGTTGTTGGGTAGCTGTCGGAACGAATAAACCTCATGCCATTCAACGTGATTATACTCACTTGTTTGATGGAAAACCTTCCTACCGTTTTGAGTTGAAGACCGAAGACAACACACTGGAAGGGTATGCGAAAGGCGAAACGAAGGGACGTGCCGAATTTTCATACTGCTATGCAACTTCTGACGATTTCAAGGGATTGCCGGCTGATGTTTATCAGAAAGCGCAGATTACAAAAACAGTTTATCACCACGGAAAGGGGGCTTGTCCGCAAGGAAGTTCCCGTGACTATGAGTTTTCGGTTTATATTCCTTCTTCTCTGGACAGTAATGTATCTACCATCTTTGCCCAATGGCATGGAATGCCTGACCGTACCTTGGTTCAAACTCCCCAGGGGGAAGTGAAGAAACTGACTATTGATGAATTTGTAGAATTGGAAAAAACGACTTTCTTCAAGAAGAATGCAGGACACGAAAAAGTAGCCAAACTGGATAAACAGGGTAATCCGGTAAAAGATAAAAATGGAAATCCTGTATATAAAGCAGGAAAGCCCAACGGATGGTTGGTAGAACAAGGAGGATATCCGCCATTGGCATTCGGATTTTCAGGAGGCATGTTTTATATCAAAGCGAACTCCGACCGTAAATGGCTGACAGACAAAGATGACCGTTGCAATGCAAACCCGGGGAAGACCCCCGTTATGAAACCTGTAACTTCTGAGTATAAGGCATCAACCATTGCCTATAAATTGCCTTTTGCCGATTTTCCGAAAGATTGCTGGATTACTTTCCGTGTTCATATCGACTGGACGGTATATGGTAAAGAAGCTGAAACGATTGTGAAGCCGGGCATGCTGGATGTACAGATGGATTATCAGGAGAAGGGGATGAAAGTGAGCAAACACATTGTGGATAATGAGAAGATTTTGATTGGACGTAACGACGAAGATGGCTATTACTTTAAGTTCGGAATTTACCGTGTAGGTGATAGTACCGTTCCCGTATGTTATAATCTGGCAGGATATTCAGAAAGATAAATAGGTAAATAGTTAAGGTTATAAGTTAAGGTGAAGAGAGCAATCCGGATGTTTCCATGTGGGCATCCGGATTTTTTTGTGGAGCAGATTCCGGGCTGAAAGTTAAAGAACACAAAAAAGAATGTGATCTTTGATTATTCCCAAATCTTTCCTAAATCTGTATCGTTATTTGCAGTATAAAACTTATTAGATATAGTATTAACGATAAAGAATAACGATTATGAAGAAAATTTTATCTTTGCTTGTGATGGCTATTGTAGCTATACAGTTCTCATTTGCCGGCGATGTGATTACAAAAGACATGAATCAACTGCCGCTTCCGGCACGCAACTTTATCAACCGTCATTTTACCAAACCTCAGGTGGCTCATATCAAGATTGATAAAGATATGATGGAGTCTACAAAATATGAAGTGTTATTGATGGACGGTACGGAAATAGATTTTGATAGTAAAGGTAACTGGGAGGAAGTAAGCACAAAGAAAGGACAGGCTGTTCCGGCAAGCGTCGTTCCTTCATTCGCTGCCAGCTATCTGAAGGAGCATAACTTCACAGAACCTGTGACGAAAGTGGAGCGCGACCGGAAAGGGTATGAGGTGGAACTAAGTACCGGTGTTTCTTTCAAATTTGATAAGAAAGGAAAATTCCTGAAAGCGGATGATTAAGTGAATGTATGATATAACCTAAATCCTAAGAATTAATTATGTTAAAGTTTAAGTTTGGCGCATGGGCAGTCGTTTTTATGTTGGCTGTCCTTTCTTTCAGCGCATGCGATGACAATGATGATGAAACGTACAATCCGCCTGCCAACATTATTGAGGCATTGAAGCAACTATATCCGAATGCCCAGAATGTGGAGTGGGAGATGAAAGGGAATTATTATGTAGCTGACTGCTGGGTGACTGGTGACGAGCTGGATGTTTGGTTCGATGCGAATGCCAACTGGGTAATGACGGAAAACGAACTGGATAGTATCGATCAGTTAGTACCTGCTGTATATACCGGCTTTCGTAATTCCAATTACAGTTCGTGGGTAGTGACAGATGTGTTTGTACTGACGTATCCGCAGCATTCGACTGAGTCTGTGATTCAGGTGAAACAGGGAAATTTGAAATTTGCATTGTACTTCTCACAGGAAGGTGGATTGTTGCATGAAAGGGATATCACTGACGGTGACGATACGAATTGGCCGCCTATGGGATGAAATGAATCTGTATCGTATTGATTATCAGTATGAAATTATAGTGACGGTATCATCTCGGGATAGCGTCACTATGACAAGAGGATAGTGACGCCATCCCATGAGGATAGCGTCACTATAATACGTTTACATTTGCTGATAATCTTTGGCCAGTCCTCCTTCGCTCGTTTCTTTATAAAGTGATGGCAGATCGTGTCCGGTTTGTTTCATTACCTGTACCACTTTGTCAAAGGAAACACGGTGCATGCCGTCTGTAAAAGCTGAATAAAGATTGGCATCCAGTGCACGGGCGGCTGCATAAGCATTCCGTTCGATACAAGGGATTTGAACGAGACCGCATACAGGGTCACAAGTCATTCCCAAATGATGTTCCAGTCCCATTTCCGCGGCATATTCAATTTGTGCCGGACTTCCTCCGAATAATTGATTGGCTGCTGCCGATGCCATTGCGCAGGCTACGCCTACTTCTCCCTGGCAACCTACTTCCGCACCGGAGATGGATGCATTGAATTTGACAATGTTCCCAATTAACCCCGCTGTAGCCAAGGCACGCAGAATGCGCATATCACTGAAGTCACGGCTTTTTTGCAGATGATAAAGCACTGCCGGCATTACACCGCAGGAGCCGCAGGTAGGAGCGGTTACTATCTTGCCACCGGAAGCATTTTCCTCACTGACTGCCAATGCGTACGAGAAGACGAGTCCCCTGGATTGTAAGGATTGTTTGTATCCGGTAGCACGTATATAATAGGTAGAAGCTTTTCTGCGCAAGTTCAGCGGTCCGGGTAATACACCTTCCGCTTCCAGTCCGCGGTGGATGGCATCTTTCATCGTATCCCATACCTCCGCCAGATAGTCCCATATATCTTCATTCTCGCATTCCTTGACATATTCCCAATAGCTTTTTCCGGTACGTTCACACCATTGCAGAATTTCGGTCATATTGTTCATGCCATATACTTCCGGGCTTTCTATGGTCGGGTTGTCATTGTTCTCTGCCAAAGCTCCGCCGCCGATACTGTAAACTGTCCAGTTTTCCAATATCTTGTTGTTTGCATCTAAAGCGGCAAATGTCATTCCGTTCGGATGGAAAGGAAGGAAAACTTTGGGTTGCCATACAATTTCTACCGGAGCGGCAGGTTGTAAGGTATCTATGATGGCCACATCCGTCATGTGTCCTTTGCCTGTGGCTGCCAAACTTCCGTAGAGGGTTACTTTGAAAGAAGCGGCATCCGGATGACGTTCAACAAACATTTCCGCTGCTTTACGGGGCCCCATTGTATGACTGCTGGAAGGACCTGTGCCAATTCTGTATAACTCTTTAATAGATTTCATGGTTGGGTGTGCTTTAATTAATACCATTTCTTTTTTCTGAAGTACAAATATACAATAATACCGATAATCGCCATGATAATCCAGGCAAATAAATATCCGTATCGCCAGTCCAGTTCAGGCATCCATTTGTAGTTCATTCCCCATACACCGACCAGAAACGTAAGCGGGATAAAAATGGTGGATACAATGGTTAGCCGTTTCATGATATCGTTCATTCGTAAGTCATTGTTTGAGATATACAGATCGACTAATGAAGATAATGTTTCCCGGCAGATCTCGATCGTTTGTAATACAAACTGTAAATGGTCGTTTACGTCATTGTAGAATGCACGGTTCACTTTATGTATAAGGAGATTTTCTGCCCGCAGCAATTTTACATATTGTTCTTTAAGCGGAAGAATGGCTTTTTTCATCAGCATATATTGGCGGCGCAAGCCCTGAATCTGGATGCCTATGTCGTTTTCGTTTGTGATCATAAGTAGTTCTTCTTCCAGGTCTTCGAGTGCGTCATCGATGGAAGATATGGTTGAGATGTAGTTTGCCATTATACTGTTCAGCAGTACACTGAGCAGATAATCCGTCTGGCGGCTACGGATTTTCAGCACATCATTTCTCAGGGCGGAGTTGATTTCATCAAAGAAATCGGTTTCCTTTTCGAGAAAAGTGAGTACGTAATTGTTTCCCAGGATGATACAGACTTGCTGTTGGAGCAATCCGTCGAGGTCATCATCCTCTTTATGCTCATTGGGATGGAATATTTTCAGGATCAGGACAATATATTTGTCATGTTCTTCTATTTTGGTGGGATGGTCGGCATTTAATATATCTTGTAAAACGAGGAAGTCTATCTCAAAATGGCTGCAAATTTCGCGGATGGTTTCCGTGTCTTTCAGTCCATGTACCTGCAACCAGTTGATTCGTTCGTTATCCAGCGTTTCTTTGACGCTTTGAAAACTGACACCGGAGTTTTCCTGTATCTCGGTTGCATTGTATGTACAGAGATGTAGGTGGGTAGGGGTCAGACTGTCCCCGGTATAAATAAGCTTTTCGCTTAACAGATTATTTTTCATGCTTTATTCTCGTTTTAGAAAACCACTGTAACAAAGGTAGTGGTTTTCTAAAAGAGAACAAGTTCTTCGATCGTTTTGTTTACAGATTAGTCAAAATCGACTACCGTAATTCCGGCACCTCCGAACTGGACATGTTCATCTGCATAATGCCTGACACCTGGTACGGTGGACAGGTATTGGCGGATGAGTGTACGGAGTATTCCGGTTCCTGTTCCGTGAAGGATGCGTACACGGTCCATGCCGACCAGGATAGCATCGTCTACGAAATAAGTGATGGCTTGAAGCGCTTCGTCACCACGCATTCCCCGCACATCGATGTCTTGTTTAAAGTTGAGTTTCTTTTCGTACATCTGATCGTGTGTCTGGCTGCTGACAAACGTGCTTTTGGCAATACTTTCCGTTTTCGGGGCAGCATTACTTCGTTCCAGACGTTCCAGTTTCACTGTGGTTTTAATGCTTCCGAAAGCAACGGTTGCATTTTTACCACTGATTTCCATTATTTGTCCGACACTTGTCTGTCCCTTGATTTTTACATTCTCACCGACAGTGAGAGGCATGACTTTAGGAACGGCGGGTGTCTGTGATGCAGTAGCTTTCGGTTCGTTTTTCCTGTTCTTCTTCCGCTCTTGTTTCTCTTTCAGCTTCTCCATTTTGCGGGCAATCTTCTCTTCCTGTTCTTTGGAAGTCATCGTTTCCAGTGAAGTGCGGAAATCGTTTAGTTCCTGACGTACCTGACGGGTCTTTTCTTTTTCTGCCTGAGCTTCTTTAATGGTACGAATTGTATTTTCAATACGGGCATTCGATTCCTGTAACATTCGTTCTGCTTCTTCTTTTGCCTGCTTGATAATCTCTTTCCGTGACTTCTGTAGTTCATCCATTTCTGCCTGGTAACGTGCAATGGTATCTTCCATGTGTTTTTCCCTCTGGCGGATGGTTTGTCGTTTTCCTTCCCAGTAGCGTTTGTCACGTACAATATCCTGAAGGTATTTGTCGGCATTGATGTACTCGCTTCCTACAATATCCGAAGCATCTGCGATAACATCTTCCGGCAATCCTATTTTTCGGGCAATCTCTACGGCAAATGAACTGCCCGGATTTCCGATCTGTAGTTGGAAAAGTGCCTGCATCAAATGACGGTCGTAAAGCATAGCGCCGTTGACCACTCCTTCATGATCTTCTGCGAAATGTTTCAGATTTTGATAGTGAGTCGTTATCACTCCGAACGTTCCTTTCTGATTGAAGCGTTTCAATACGGCTTCAGCGATAGCACCTCCAATTTGCGGTTCTGTACCTCCTCCGAACTCGTCAATCAGGATGAGGCTGCGTTCGTTGCAGTTCTTCATCATGATTTTCATGTTGGTCAGATGGGAAGAATAAGTACTCAGGTCGTCTTCAATGGACTGCTCGTCACCGATGTCGATAAAGATGCTGCTGAACATACCGGCATGGCTACGTTCGTGCAAAGGTATCAGCATACCGCATTGCAGCATATATTGTAGCAATCCGACAGTTTTCAGGCAGACTGATTTACCTCCGGCATTCGGACCGGAAATAATAAGGATGCGTTGCTTCTGGTTAAGTTCTATATCCAAGGGGACTACCTTCTTTCCATGTTTGGCTAATGAGAGTTGCAGCAATGGATGTACGGCCATTGTCCAATCCAATAGTTGTTCTTTTTCTACTGCCGGTTTCAGGCTGTTGGTCTGTATGGCAAAATAGCTTTTTGCGCGGATAAAGTCGATCTCTGCCAGAAACTCATACGACTGGAGGATATCCGGAATAGATGGGCGCAGGATATTGGAAAACTCTGTAAGGATACGAATGATTTCCCGACGTTCGTCACCTTCGAGTTCGCGAATACGGTTGTTGGCCTCTACGACCTCTGCCGGTTCGATGAATACGGTCTTCCCACTTGCCGATTCATCGTGTACGATTCCTTTTATTTTTCGTTTAAGTCCCGGAGCGACAGGAATTACCAGACGTCCGTCACGCATAGTCGGAGCTACGTCTTTGTCTACATAGCCTTCAGATTGTGCATTGCGCAGGATACTGTTTAGTGAACGTGAGATACTTCCCATTGTACTGGACAGCTCCCGACGGATACGTGCCAACTCGCTGGAAGCATTATCTTTAATTTTTCCGTATTTATTGAGAATACTGTCTATCTTACCGATCAATTGGGGGAATACGGCAATGTCTCCCGCCAGTCGTTTCAGGCTGGGATAGGGGACATTGTTTTCTTCCTCTTCTTCATTCCGGTGAAGGAAGCGTACAATATCACGAATGGTTTCTAATGAACGGCGTAGGTCAAATAGTTCTTGTTCGTCCAAATACATACCTTCTATCCGCACTCGTTTCAATGACGGACGGACATCGAAGAAAAACTGATCCGGAAACCCGTCTTCTTCCTGAATGATACGCACAAACTCGGTTACCTGATTCAATCTCTCTTCCACTTCTTCGTATTGTTCGGAAAAGCTCATGTCTGAAACCCGCTCTTCGCCTAAAGTGCTGAGACACTTATCTTTCAGTAACTGTCTTATTTGGTCGAATCCTATCTTTTGCTCAAAATTTTGAGGATATATCATATCTTTATACTTATTATATGCTGCAAAAATACGATTATTTCGCGAAAAAAATGTCAGATTGTTTGCAGATTTAAAAATGATTCGTACCTTTGCACCGCTTTCAACGGAAAGCACTTCTGATAAAGGAGTTTTGGAGAGGTGGCAGAGTGGTCGATTGCGGCGGTCTTGAAAACCGTTGTACTGCGAGGTACCCGGGGTTCGAATCCCTGTCTCTCCGCTGAACTTACTGGACAGAAATGGACAGTAAATGGACAAAAAGCTACAAATCAATGATTTGTGGCTTTTTTTATTGCCCGAAAGTCCTGCTTCCAAGACTTCAAAAGTACGGTAAAAGACAAAGTTTCGTTACTAAATCGTTACCTATTCCCCACCGGACAAAAACGGTAACGATTTGTCCATAAATGACCTGATAATGACTTGATTAGTCCATAGTCTGCATAACTCAAAAACGAGAGGTAAAAAGTAATTTTGCAACTAAAAAAAGTGAGTTATGAAATCGACATTCAAGGTTCTTTTTTATTTGAAGAAAGGTTCTGAAAAGAAAAACGGCGAGGTAATGATTATGGCACGTATCACCATTGACGGCAAACAGTGCCAGTTCAGTACGAAACAGAGCATCCAGCCCGATAACTGGAGCATTGCCGCAGGCAAAGCCAAAGGCAGGGATGCCGGAAGAATAAACGCCCTGCTGGATGACATACGTTCTTCCCTGAACACCATTTACCACGAAATGCAGCGGCGTGACAACTACGTGACCGCCGAGAAAGTGAAGAACGAGTTCTTGGGACACAGCGAGAGCCACGAAACAATCCTTTCATTGTTCCAAAAGCACAATGACGATGTGAAGCAGCTTGTGGGCATATCCAAGACGATAGCGACCTACCGCAAGTATGAAGTGACCCGCCGCCACCTTGCCGAGTTCATCCGCAGCAAGTACAACGTATCGGACATATCCATTAAGGAAATTACTCCAATGTTCATTACCGATTTTGAGTTGTATTTGCGTACCGCCTGCAAGTGCGGTTACAACACCACCGCCAAGTTCATGCAGTTCTTCAAGCGCATCATCATCATTGCCCGCAACAACGGCATACTGGTGGGCGACCCGTTCGCCAGCTACAAAATTCGGCTGGAAAAAGTGGATAGGGGCTACTTGACGGAGGACGAGATAAAAATTATCCTTAAAAAGAAAATGGTTTCCGAACGGCTGGAACACGTCAGGGACTTGTTCGTCTTTTCCTGTTTCTGCGGTTTGGCTTACAGCGATGTTGCCAACTTGCGGCAGGAGAATATCCAAAAGTCCTTTGACGGCAACCTTTGGATAATCACCAAGCGGGTAAAGACCAACACGGACGTGAATGTTCCCCTGCTGGATATTCCTAAGATGATTTTGAAGAAGTACAAGGGCAAGTTGCCGGACGGCAAGATACTTCCCGTAATCAGCAATCAGAAGCTAAACGCCTACTTGAAAGAGATTGCCGATATTTGCGGTATTAAAAAGAACCTGACATTCCACCTTGCGAGGCACACGTTCGCCACGACCACCACGTTGTCAAAGGGTGTACCCATTGAAACGGTGTCCAAGATGCTGGGACACACAAATATAGAAACCACGCAAATTTACGCCCGCATCACCAACAGCAAGATAGGCAGCGATATGCAGGGGCTTGACAAGAAGTTTGTCGGCATCGAGAAAATTTACAAGGAAGTCGCCATGTGAGTTTTTAGTTACCTATATACTGTTGGTAACAGAATAGGTAACGATTTTAGTAACGAAATTCCATTTAACAAACTATATTCCAATAAATTACATTCTTTTACCTTGCGGGCAGTCCACCGACTACCCGCATTTTTTATATCTTTTTCCAATTGGCACATTCCCCGAAACGCCAGCCGTGCGTGGCATGGCTGACTGTATTTCGTGAAAAGAGCCGTTGGAAACCCGCACAAGCGTCTTGCAAGCAAACTCACAATACCCTTGCCTTTCCTGCCCGCATGGAGTGTTCCCTAAAAGACGAAAGAGAACAGGCACTTTTCCCCTGTTTCCCTATCTGTAAATCTTCCTCTTACGCAGTCCCCCAGCTGGGACGGTCGTTTTAATCATTTCAATAGGCAAAGGTAGTTACGTGTTCTTCACGATTTTGCAAGGTCGAGCCGTTCCGGTTTGGCGAAAAATCTTCCCTGCCTTGCGAGGTATTTTTTGCCCAAAACCTTGCAAACTCTAAACACTACCCTTTTACGCCTATGTGAAACGAAAACGACCGACCCGACCGGAAGACGCATAAAAAAAAAGTCGGATTTACGGGAAACAGGAAAAAAGTTCAGTGAAACTTCAACTCCCTCACCTCTCAAATCCGCATAAACTTAAAAAAATTACAATCATGGAAGCAACGACATTATCAGAAGCAAGGGTTTATGTAGGCACTTACGCCAAGTATAACAACGGTTCATTGTACGGCGCATGGCTCGACCTTTCGGACTATTCAGACAAGGAAGAATTTTACGAAGCCTGCCGGGAACTGCACGAGGACGAAGAAGATGCGGAATATATGTTTCAAGACTGGGAGAACGTGCCGGAGGGCTTAATCGGTGAAAGCTGGATTTCTGAAAACTTCTTCGCCTTGCGTGATGCGGTGGAAGATTTGAACGACACCGAACAGGAAGCCTTTTTCGTGTGGTGCAACTATAAAAGCCATGATTTGAGCGAAGAAGATGCAGACGACTTGATAAAAGCCTTTCAAGACGAGTATATAGGACAATATGACGATGAAGAAGATTTTGCCACGCAAATAGTCGCCGAGTGCTACGAACTTCCCGACTTCGCCGAAACATACTTTGATTACCAAAGGTTTGCCCGTGACCTGTTTATGTGCGATTACTGGTTTGATGACGGCTTTGTGTTCCGTGCGGCATAACAACCAATCCGGGCGGGGTGTCAAAGCCCTGCCCGCTAAAAACAACCAAGTTTATAACCATAAAAAAATAAGACATCATGCAGTCACTTAACAAAAACGGGGTAAGTATCACCCAAACACTGGGAGAGGAAAAGTTTGTCAAATGCCGTTTGAGCGCATTTAAGGGACAAACATTTTATCAGTACGATTACCGCCATACCGGTATGGAACTTTTCAGCACGGTAGCCAAAACGCTGGCAGAGTGCCGCCGCAGGCGTGACGGGTGGATAGCGAAAAAAGAACAGAGTAATAAGTAAATTTTAGGGATATGAAAACGACAGAAGTAAACAAGGAGCTTATCGGCAAGCGTTGCGAGTGTATTTTTACGGGCTTAATGGTAACGGGCGTTATCGAGGACACAGAAGAAAACGAACACACCATAGAGGTAAAAGTTCGTTTCGACCGCCCGCACCAGTGGGACGATGATTTATATAATGATGTATGGGCGTGGGGGCGTAAAATTGACGAGTTCGGCACGTTGCGCCATTTGCAACTGTTGGAGGACAAACCGGACTTTCAGACAATGACGGTAGTTTTCGGTGAGCCAATCAGCCAAATAGACCGCAGTGTTTTTGAAGATGTTGCAACGTGGGGTGTCTGTTCCCTGCAAGGCTGGGTAAACAGCTATGAAAGTGTCCGGTTTGTAGCCATAAACGACCATACGGCGGTCATAACGGGCGAATATAACATGGAACAGGTAAAGGTGTGGTTAGAGAAATACACGTCCATAAAGAGCCTTAAAATCAGTTGATAGAGAACGGCGGCTGTTTGCCGCCGTTACTTTCTTCCGTGAGCCTGCCAGCGGGTGAAGAAAGTAACAAAGAAGCCGCTCGTTTCCCTATCATGGAAACAGCCCGCCGATGCTTCCCGGCGGGCTGTCTGCCCAATATTTACGCTTTGCGTATCATTAAACGAATATCACAGCTACAAATCCTCACAGTGAATAAATTTTACACTAAGTATGCACACGGTTTCTTCTTCCTCGATGTCGTATTTCCAAGTCCGCTTATTGACAAGCATTTCCGTGTCGTTGTCAAACCATTCCATAACGGGCATATCTTCTTCTTCGTCCACCCATTTGAAAACCTGATTGGACGGTATTTTCCACAATTCAGCCCTGTCACGTGCGGAAATGCAGTCCTTATCCACGATAATGATGTCACCTACTGCCGGAACCGTATCTGTTTCCAACGTGGTTTCTATATACCACGAGATACCTTTTATATCCAATTCTATTTTTACCATGTCATTTTATTGTTAGGGGGTTATTGTTTCCGTTTCTTCTTCGCTGTTGTCATTATTAAATGATAGTGTAAGTTGCTGCATCTGTCCGAAGCTGTCGATAATATAAATGTCAATCGTCTGCTGGTCTGTCGATGCCGAGGTGTAGTAGAGCCGGAATGTTTCTTTCTCCAGCGGGTAAAGGTCATTGGGCAGGAACACCGTGCCGTTGTCCATTTCCAGCTTCCCTTTGCCGTCCGGCTGGAAGTACCTTATCCGATAGGTAGTCGGCTGATAGTAACCCTCACGCACCAACTGGCAGCGTATTTCAGCGGTTTCCCCGACTTTTAGTTTCTTGGGTACTGGTAGCGTTTCAATGCTGAACGGGTACGCCTGCTGAATATCCAAACTGTCATTACAGGCGGTGACAAGCACAAGGGCGGCCACGATGTAGCAGCCCATGATGATTTTATACATTACATTCTTCATATACATTATTATATAGCGGTCAGTTGATAATGAATTTTACTCCCAAAGATACCTGCGTGTGGAACTTGCCGATGTCCGAGCCGAACAACGCCCGTTCCCTTGCATTGACAAGCAAGGCTATCCGGTCTGTCAGGTAGGCTTCCAGTTCCAGCGTCAGCGCACCGCCGTAAATAAAGCAGTCCTTATCCAGCAAGGTAGAGCCGTCCGGCAGCAGCTTTTCGCTTCGGTTGCTTGTTTCGTACCCGGCGAGAGCCGACAAGCCCAATGAAAGGAAAAAGGTCTTTCGTCTGTCCGATAGGAATTTCAGGTAATAGCCGCCCTCTGCGGTGAACTGTTCGACTGGTATTCTCATATCCTTGTAGTCATACTTCTTGTGCAGGTATTCCCCACCAATCACCCAGCGGTTGGCGTTCTTGGTGTAAACGCTGTACGCCGCCCCGATGTGGTAGGCAAAATCCGTATTGGCGTTCCAATGCACCCCGTCCGTCATGCCCGCCGTGACCTGCAAGGCTTTCATGCCCGGCAGGTATCTTTGTGCGTGTGCCTGAAACGAGGTCAGGTACAGCGCAAAGAGCATCATTATAAAGATGTGTCTTTTCATTCCCTATTTGATTTTTAGTTCGTCAATCACTTCTGCGTTCACGATGTCGGCGTTTTCCACCCGTATGGTCTGATGCCGCCCGCCGTTCTTCTCGTAGAGTTCCACGACCAGCAGCTTGTCGTCAGGAATAGTAAACTTCGGCAGGGCGTACACCGTGCGCACGGTCGATTTCCCGGCAATCTCTATCACCTCGTTGTAGCTGCGTACCGCATCCAGTACCGTTTCCTGAATAGCCGTGCGTTTGGGCACTTTCTTATCGGTTATCTTAAACCTGATGAAGTCCGTGTCGAAAGGCACGTTGGAACTGTTCTTCGTCTGCGTGTGTACATAGAGCATCCCGTTATAGGTGTAAATCCCCTTGATTAAGAACTGTATTCCGAAACGCTTGCTACCCAAGTGGCGCACTTTCCGGTCATTGTTCTTGTAGATGCTCTGCATTATCAGCTTCACCAGCAGCGGGCTTTCATTGCCCAGTTCCCGGAAATAGATATTCATGCGGGTATGCGAGAAGTCGGACGTATCTTCATTTTCCAAGAAGTCTTTCATTTCAATATTGAGCATTTCCGGCTCACGGGCGTACTTGGCGTTGAATGAAAAGAAACTGCCGTCCTCGCAAATGACGGAGAAGTTCGTTTCGCCCGGAAAGCCCTCTGTCGTGGCTTTCACCCGGATTACGTTCTCCGCACCGTCCGCCTTGCCCGCTATGATGTGGTTGCTTCCCAAATCCACGTAGCGAACGGCGGCGGGGAAGATGATATGCACCGTCTTGGCAAAGGTCACTTCCACGCCGTAGGGCGTAACCATTTGGCGGTACGGGAGTTTCCGGGTAATGCCCCGGTACAAGTCGTTGCCAGCCGCATACTTCACGGTGTCGGTTTCCTGTGCGTTTGCCGCACACACGCCCAGCAAGAGGGCGAACATTACAAAAATCTGTTTCATTGCTAATTGAAATTTTAGTGGTTAAATAATTATTGTTGTTTGGCGTAAAGCATCACCTTGTACCCGGCTTTCAGCTTCACTTTCACGGTTCGGAACTTCTTGGCGAGGTAGCCGGACGTTCCTTGCAGCAAGCCCCTTGTCACGTCCATAGCCACCTGCTGCCCGGCACTTTGGGCAAAGGATATGCTTGTACCCAGCCCGCTTCCGATATTCGCCATAGCTTCGTTGAACGCTTCCTGCTCCATAGAGGACGGTACGGAAAGCCCCTTTTGCCCGTCCGTGTCGAACACGGCGAGTTCCACCGAGATGATGTTGCCAGCGTACTCAATCGAGGACACCAGTATGTCGAGCCGTTCGCCCTGCACCTTTGCCGTCCCCGCCACGAGGGTATTCTTCGGCACAACGATATTTCCCGCCTGCATGGGTTCGAGCAGCCGTAGTTTCACCGCCTGCCCGTCCACCAGCGTTTGGTCTTGGTGGATGCAGGCGGCTACCGTGTTCTTTCCCATAGCGTACCCCGTGCCTACCGCCGTGTTGAAGCCGTAGTTTCGTGGCTGGCTGTAAGCCCGGATGAAGTCGGCATCGCTCATGGGCTGCTGCAATCCCGATACAGTGGTTTCCCTAATAGCCTGTACCGTCACCGCATCCGGCTTGCGTTCAATGCCGCCAGCAACAGGCACTTGTGCCACCTGCCCGTTCTGCCCGCCGTCATTCATGTACCTTGCCGCCAGTTCATAGGACTTTTCCAAGAGAGCCATTTGGTCGTCAGCGGTGGGCGTGGCGTTCTGCTGCTGTTGCAGTCGGTCTGTCAGTTCCGCCACCTGCCGTTTCAAATCCTCTTTTTCTTCGTCCACCGCCGGAATTTCGTAGAACGTGCTTAACTGGCGGTTGATGTCCCGGTAGGCAGCCTGCGAAGAAGCACCGCCGCCCCGTTGGGGCTTCGGATCTTCTTCCGGCATCAGGTCGATTTCCGTCTGCGGTTCTTCTGTTTCATTGTCCCCCGTGAAACCGAAGTCCTGCAAGGATTGTATCTTGTCCTGCTGCTTGCGGTTCATCATCGCCTGCTCGTATGCCTTTTGCTTGTCGGCTATAATCCCGTCCTCTGCGGGCAGGGGTATGTCGGCGTTGAAGCCGCCCACGCTTTCCACATTCACGTCCTCTTTATCAGCAGGTGCGAATATCAGGTACATGCACCCTGCAAAGGCAAGGAACATCAGCGGGAAGACTATCATTTTCCTGCGCTGCTGCACCTGTTGGGGTGTCAGTTCCTTTTTGGGTTTCTTTTCCTTTTCAGGCTTCCCGTCCGCTTGTGGTACGGTCGTGCCGTTCTCATTCTTCTGTACTTCGTCCATATTCCGGTCTGTTTAAGGGGTTGATACTGTCGCTATCATGTAGCGGGTATTGTTTGATGTGTTCTATTTGCAGCCTTTGCCCGTCCCGTTTCCCGATGTTATAGATTGATGAAACGGTGATGTAGATAGACAAGCCGCCGAACAAGAAGAACATCACGAGGATAACCGCCAGCCTTTTGCCCGGCGTAATCCGTCCGCACATCCGGCGCAGGTGGTCGTCCGCCCAGTCCTGCACCTTTCCGATATAGTTTCGTTTCCTTTCCATACGGCTATCTTTTAATGGTTTGCAAATCCTTGTTTTCCGTAATCGTGAACGCTTCGATAATGAAGCCGTGCGGGTTGTTGTCGCTCCTTGTGGCGTTGAGCAGGCGGCACGAGGTCACAAGGCTTCGCACCGTCAGGCTGCTTTCCCGGACAATCAACTGCCGGGCGTAGGTGTTCACCTTGTAGGGGTACTGGTCGAAGTCGCACTTCACGCTGTCAATTTCCACCGTCTGCGTGACGTTTCCCGAAATCACCCGGTTGTAGTAGCCTTTTTCCGCCAAGTCCTTGTAATAGTTGAAAGCGGTCTTGTCGGCAAGGAACAGCGAGCGTTTGATATTACTTTCGATAGCCCCCTTGTCGGGCGATAAGGTGAAAAACAGTTCGTGGAAACGCCGCACGTGCGATTTGGCTTCCACTGGTCTGTTCTGCGCCATATCCTGCGAGAGTGCGAGCATCAGGCTCTTGCCGTTGTCGAGGACATATATCTTCTGCCGCTGCTTCTCGGCGAAGCTGTACGAGTTCCACACGGCGAAGCCCGTCACCAGTGCGCACAGGCAGATGAATACCAGCGCAAAGAGCCGGATTTGCCGGAAACTCGTTTCGATATTGTTCAATGACTTAAATTCCATATCCTTAAAAAATTTGATGTTGTTTATTTGAGTAGTTTTCCCGATACCTTTCCACCGACTGCGCCAACCGCAGCCCCGGCGACCGACCCGGCTTTCGACACGTTGCGGTTATAGGCGGACATACCGCCAGCCGACACAATCCAGCTTGCCACAGTCGGAATGGTGAAGTAGCCCACGATGCCGATAATCATAAAGATTACATACACGGTGCTGCTCCCGTCAGGAATGAAATTCGGGTCTGAAAGTTCCTGAATGTCCTTTTGGAGCATCAGCGTTTGTATGCGAGCCAGCACACTGCTGAACAAGTCAGACACGGGTAACCACAGGTAAATGGAGATATAGCGTGAAATCCACTGGGTCAGCGTGCTTTGGAAACCGTCATAGACGGAAATAGCGAACGCCAGCGGACCCAGTATGCTTAACACGATTAGGAAGAATGTCCGCAGCGTGTCAATAATCAGCCCCGCCGCCTGAAAGAGCATTTCCAGCAATTCCCTGAACCAGTCCCGGACGGACTTCTTGATGTTGTAAGCCGCCCTGTCCATATACATACCCGTCATAGTCACCATGTCGGAGGGCGACCAGCCCAATTCTTCCAGTTGCCTGTCAAATTCCTCGTCCGATGCGAGGTAAGCCGTTTCGGGGCTTCGCATCAGGGCTTCATATTCCAGTCGGTCTTTCTGCGCCCGGTACTCGTTCATGTCGAAAGTCTGCGTTTCCATAAGCTGGTTGCACCCTTTCACCACTGGCGACAATACCGTGTTGATAGTCCCCAACACGAACGTGGGAAAGAACATGATACACAGCCCCAGCGCAAAGGGACGGAGCAGCGGGTACACGTCTATGGGTTCGGCACGTGCGAGCGACTGCCACACTTTGGCGGCTACATAGAACAAAGCTCCCAGCCCGGCTATCCCTTTGGCTACCCCCGTCATGTTGCCGCACAAGGGCATCATTTCATCGTACAGCACCCGCAACACTTGGTGCAGGTTGTCAAAATCCACTGCTGCTAATAACATAGGCGTACCATATTATATGTTACCAATAGCGTTCATCCGCCGAGCCGTAGAGAGCCAACACCCGGTCGGTGTCGTTCTTCTTCTTCGCCCGCAGGTAGGACACGGATATGTTCTTGCGGGTGTAGTAGTTCACAAGGTTGCGATAGTTGAGCAAACTTCGATAAGCGTTGTCGATGATTGCCAGCCGTTCGGCATCCGTCAGCGACATACCCGTGATGTTCACTACATTTTTCAAGTCCTGCAACACGTCCGAGCTTTCCGACATCAGTTTGGCATAGCCGAACGATATTGCGGAAAGTTCGTCAGGCGTGAAATTCGGGTCTGCCAGCATGTTTTGGAAATTGCGCACGTAGATTTCGGAGATTTCCGCCACCAGTTCAATGGACTTCTTCACCTTGACACCGCCCTTAACCACGTCATGCACCGCTTTGAGCGGTAGGCTAAGCATCCAACGCCCTGCCGTATTACTACGGTGGGTTTTCGGAAGCTCGCCCCCAAACCGGACGTACACGTCTCCGCGTATCCGGCT
>NZ_FNNN01000037.1 GCF_900106755.1 Bacteroides faecis MAJ27 | reverse complement strand
AAGCTGGTGATGATAGGTAAATATTGGAACACTTACCTAATAGCTTGCCAATGCTACATTTATTATATCGCCTATACGGGCGCACCATCGTAATATTTTTTACCCTGCTGGAAAATCTTCTGTGCTTCCATGAAGCCGTCCAGCGTGTTCTTGGCTGTGGTGGAAGTTTGCACTATCTGCTTGGTGGTGTTAATGATACCCTGTGCCAAGTTGCCGGGGTCTGACACCACCCACTGGGCGGATGCCTTGCCGATAAAGCAAATGCACACCGCCATAAAGAGGATTATTTTCTTCATGTTCCTAATTTTTAAGTTGTTGATGATTGGGGATTACGTTTGCTTTCCGCAAGCCGCTTGATAGCCAGTTCAAGGTTGCCGCCCAGCTTGTCGGCAAGGGCGAACAGTTCCATTTTCTCGCTTTCCTCTGTAGTGTACGTGTAGTATTCGTCCAACGAAACTTCTGTGGCGTACACCGCCGACTGCGTACCACCCAGCGAAATAAAAACTTCCTTGTACTTCCGTCCGGGGTGGTTCGCCATGTTGATAGACAATATTTGCGAACGCTCCTTGTCGGTCAATCCGAGCAGGTTTTGTATGCTGTCGAACTTGTTCAGATATTTCCGCTGGTCTAACAGGATTTTGCAGTCCGAGTTGTTGATGATACTCTCTTTCACTATGGGCGAGGAAATAATATCTTCCACTTCTTGAGTTACCACAATCGCTTCCCCGAAATACTTTCTGACGGTTTTGTACAAATATTTTATGTAGTCCGCCATATTTGCGCTTGCAATCGCTTTCCACGCTTCCTCTATCAAGATTAATTTTCTTATTCCCTTTAACTTGCGCATCTTGTTGATAAAGGCTTCCATAATGATAATGGTTGTTATCGGGAATAAAATCTTGTGGTCTTTGATGTTATCCAATTCAAAGACAATAAAGCGTTTATGCAATAAATCCAGTTCCTTGTCGGAGTTCAGCAGGTAGTCATATTCACCGCCACGATAGTACGGTTCAAGCACGTTCAGAAAGTTGTCGATGTCAAAATCCTTTTCCCTGACGTTCTTTTCGGCAAGCCGCTGTCGGTAATCATCCCGGACAAACTCGTAGAACGTGTTGAAGCAGGGCGTTACCGAACGGTCATTGCCTATCCGTTCGATATAGGCACTTACCGCATTGGACAACGCCACTTCTTCCGACCGCTTGGGGGCTTCATCGTCCCGCTTCCACAGGGTGAGTATAAGGGTCTTGATACTCTCTTTCTTCTCGATGTCAAATACCCCGTCCTCGACATAGAACGGGTTGAACGCTATCGGGTTTTCGTTCGTGTAGGTGAAATAAATCCCGTCCTCGCCGTGCGTACGGTTGTGGATAAGCTGGGACAGCCCCCAATAGCTGTTGCCCGTATCTACCAGCAGCACGTGCGCACCCTGCTCGTAATACTGGCGCACCATGTGGTTGGTGAAGAAAGACTTGCCCGACCCACTCGGCCCAAGTATGAACTTGTTGCGGTTGGTCGTGATGCCTTTCTTCATGGGCAGGTCTGATATATCAATGTGCAGCGGGCGACCGCTTACCCTGTCCACCATCTTGATACCGAACGGCGAAAGCGAACTCTTGTAGTTCGTTTCTTCCACGAACAGGCAGAGAGCCTGCCCCAAAAATGTGTAGAAACTTTCCTCTGCGGGGAAGTCGGCTTCGTTGCCGGGTATGCCCGCCCAAAAGAGCGTGGGCGTATCGACCGTGTTGTGGCGTGGCTTGCACTCCATTAAGGCAAGCTGGCTTCCCACATCGTTGCGTATGCGTTTGAGTTCGTCCCGGTCGTCACTCCATGCCATGACGTTGCAGTGGCAGCGTACCGATACAAGCCCCTTGCTGTGGGCTTCGTTCAGGTACTCGTCTATCCACTCCTTGTTCACTTGGTTGGCACGGGAATAGCGGGAGAGTGATTGCATATTCCGGGCGGTCTGCTCGAAGTTTTTCAGGTTCTCGGCGTGGTCGTCTATGAAAATATACTGGTTATAGACGTGGTTACACGACAACAACACGCCCACCGGGGCGGCAAAACTTAACCTGCAATCGCTTCTATCGGTGGACAGCTTTTCAAACCGTGTATCTGTCCCGACCTTGCCGGGCAAATCTTCCACGTCCGAAAGCGTGTGCAGGCACAGTATATCGTCCCCGACACGCATTTCTTCCGGGTACAGCCCGATGTCTTTCAGGCAGGTGGTATCGGTCTGTGATAGCGAGAAGTATTTCTCGATGATGCCCGCCTTTCCGTCCTGCCCGGTGATTTCCGATGCCGCCAGCCGGGTAAGGGTGACAAACCCGCTGTCGTTCATAATTCGTTCAAACTGCCCGACCGCCTCGATGAACTTTGTTGCCGCTTCCTTGTCGGCTATCTCCTGCGGTACAATCCTGCCCCGGCAGAGGGTGGAGAAGTCACTCTGTCGGCGGCTTCTTTCCCTTGTCGTTTTCGTCAGGAACAGGTAGCAGTAATGGTTCAGAAACGGGCGTTCATTGAAATGCCGTTCAAAACTCCGGGACAGGAAACTAAGCTCGTCCCTTTCGGTATCGGGCTGGTAGTTCTCCTTGATGAAGAAGTCCTGCTTGTGTACTATGGAGTAGTCGGGCAGCACCTTGATAGCCTTGTACCATGCCGAATGTATGGCTTCGTACTCGGCACTGGTGACGGTGAACAGTTCGGGCAGTTCCACCCGGAAAGCCACCGTGATGTCGGCATCCTTTGAAATGATGCAGCCGTTCTCCACCGCCAAAAGGGGAAACTTCCTCTCCAGCGTGGTAGCCTTTAATGTATTCCTCATGTTCTTTCTTCCTTTCTTCTTTTGTAGTTGAACAGTCGGGGTATCGCCTTTCGGCTGATAATGAAGCGGGGGTGTCTTTTGCGGGCGGCAGCTTTCATCAGCCCGTGTGTACCGTATCGGGCATTCAGCCGGAACGTCTGCCACACGAGCAGCAGCGAAGCCGACACGATGAAACCGATACATAGCCACTGGTTCACGCCTGCCATGAACAGGACGATGAACGCCACGAAGACGGCAAGCAAGCCGCCTGCAAAAATGAAAAGGTACTGGCTTTTCAGCCCCTTGAACTCCACCGGCTTTCCGATACCCCTGTTTACCGGATATTCAGACATAGCCGCTGGTTTATAGGAAGAACGACCGCAGGATAGTGGCGGCGACAATCAGGAAGATACACGCCCCGAACCAACTGGCGGCGGTCTTTGAGGTATCGGGGTCGCCGCTTGAAAATTTGTTATATACTTTTACCCCGCCAATCAAGCCGCAGACCGCCCCGATTGCGTACACTAATTTTGTTCCGGGGTCGAAATACCCGGTGATTAGGTTCGTGGCTTCGGTGATGCCCGCCTGCCCGTTGCCCTGTGCGTAGGCACTTACCGCAGCGGCAAGGATAGCCGCCGACAAAAAGATTTTCTTTTTCATTGCGAATTGGATTTTAATGCCGGGGTAGCGGGTGGATAGTCCGCTGTCACCCGGCTGATGAATAACTTGAAATTTTAGTGGCTGCGGCACGGATGCCGTCTGTTGGTTTTAGGGTTGCCAATCAACCGTAATCACGCTGTTTCATGTTGTCAGTCTTATACATTATTATATTAAAGGAAGTCGTTCATGTCGAACGCTTCGTGTTCCTTGCTTGTATTGCCAGTTCCGGCAGGGACAGCAGCCGTAGCCAGTTCCGCTTCGTTGCGCCCCAGCAGTTCCGCTACCTTTGCCAGCCCGCCGTTGATGTTCTCCACCACCGCATCGTAGAGGTTCGTCCCCTCAATACTTGCCAGTGTCCCGGCGGCTTGCCGCTGTTCCGCTTCGGTGGGGTTATCGGCGTTCGCCGTGCGTACCGCTTCGCCCAGTTCGTCAAAGCTCACGCCCGTAGCCCGCCCGGTATCATCGTCACCGTCCATGTACCCGGCTATTTCCTCGTCCTCGTAGTCGGGTTCGTCATTCTCGTAACCGGGCGTTTCTTCCGCTTCGGGTGTTGCTTCCGAAATGTTTTCTTCCGACTGTTCGCCAGCTTGCGGCGCAAAAATAGTATCATTTCCAGCAGTTTGCGGGAGGTGTCCCGATTTGTCCTGCGCTGTCCCGATTAGTCCACTCTTGTATCGGCTTTCACCTACCAGCGTGTAACTTGAAACCTTATTTTGTGGAAGTGACACATCATCCGCTTTGCTCGTTGATGTCCGGCTGTCCGTGTAGCGATACCACAGCCACAGGGCGATATAGTACACCGCCAGCCCGGTAAGTATGCAATAGATTACCATAATCAGACAGGCTTTTGGAAGTGGCTTTCGTACAGGGTGTTTATCTCGTCTTGGTACTGCTCGAAGTGGCGCAGTAGAATGTTCTCCACGTAGCTGCTTACCGTCACCTTGCGCCCGCCTATCACCGTCACGATACGCATCAGCTTCTCGTGGGTGGTTCGGCTCACGTACAAGGGCTGTCGGTCTGCCAGTTCCACTTTCTGAAAGTAGGTTTCCCGGTAGTCGTCCGTGCCGCCCTTGCGCTTGCGGTTTGTCGGTTTCTCCACCCGTACCGTTTCAGTCTGCCGTCCCTCATGGGCGGTTTCCGTTTCGCCGCCGGGCTGCGGTGCATCATCCGGCTGGTTCTCCCGCTTGGCAGGCACGCCCTGCGAGATAAGTTCTTTCATGAAATCCTCGTCTATCTTCGGCATACCGCCGCTTTGCTTTGCCATATCACTGTAATTTGATGTAATACACTATTTCCGTTATCAGTTCTTCCAAGTTGCTTCCCCTTACCAGCGGGCGGCTGGCGGGAAAGAGCGTGGAGCGGAACACCGCCTTTTTATCTGCTACCAGTTCCTTTTTGTAGCGTTTGGTATCGGGGATAAAGGTTTTCATCAGCGGCAGTTTCAGTTCCTTAATGGTCTTGTCGTAGGCGGTGTAAAGGTCTGTTTTCTCCCTACCGTCCACCATGTTCCAAAAGAGGTACAGCCCGGCAAGTCGGCAGGCTTCATTCTTCACTAATAGCTTTTGGATAGCCATTGCGAACGACAGGCTGCTTTCCAGCACCACCTTGTCGGCGGAAATGGGGGTGAAAATGTAGTCCATGCCCGCAAGGGAGTTTATCACGCCCTCGCTGTTCACCGTGCCGGGCAGGTCGAAAAACACTATATCCGGCACGTGTCCGGCGGCTATATGTTCGTCAGCCGTTGCAATCGCCTTTTCAGGTGAACTGCACAATACCGGGTAGGCTTTCTTCCCCAGCCGGGTGAACTGTTCATACGCCATTCGCTTGTAATCTTCATCCGCCCCGACCTGCTCGGCATCCCGCTTTCGCATCCCGGCAATGGAGTGTTGTGGGTAGTCACAATCGACCACCGCCACATCGTAGCCTTTGAGGTAATAGAGGTAACTCGCCGCCAGTACGGTAAAGGTGGTTTTGCCGACCCCGCCCTTTTGGGTGGAAAAGGCGACATAAAGGGGTGTTTTCTCGTTTTCCATATTGCTTTCGTTCATTATTGGTTGATAGATAGATTTATTTATTGCTTTCAATCATTCTTTCCATATTGCAATCTTGAAATATTGAAAGACTGTTTTATTTCAATCTTGTTTTCCAGCTTTCATTCTTTCTTGGAATATTGAAATCCTGCAATCATGCTTTCAATCATTCTTTCCTGATTGGAATATTTCTTTCAATCTTGCTTTCAATCTTGAAATCCGATGCAAAAAAAGGGAGAAAAAACGTCCCCTGAAAACCTTGTCCCGTTTTGTCCTGCGCTGTCCCGATTTGTCCACCAACCACCTATTTTACAGCATTATAAATCACCGTTACTTTGCAGCGGAGTAACGAACCGCTGGGGGCAGAGGGGTAAAACAGGGCTGGTTAATGGCAGGGCTTACCGTTTCACGCTAACCCCAATCCGTCCGTGACGGATTTCGATTTTCGTCAGAAAATAGCAAGGTGTGTTTTGTAGCATACAAAACCGTTTTCCGTGCCTGAAAACGCCTTGCCCCTTGCGGGGGTAAAAATCACTCCGAAGTCGTAATTTTTTAATCCAAAGAAGTATGGAAACAAGAAAACCCAACAAGGGCGGTCGCCCCGCCCTCGCAGACCCGGCGAAGCACCGCCATGTCCTTTACCTGAACGACCGGGAGAACGCCCGCTTTCTCTCGCAGTGGGAGCAGTCGGGCGTTACGAGCAAGTCCCGTTTCATCGCCGCCCGGCTGTTCGGCGAGCCGTTCCGGGTGGTGAAAGTGGACAAGTCGGCAGTAGAATATTGCGCCCGGCTGACCGAATTTTACGCCCAGTTCCGGGCGGTAGCGGTCAATTACAACCAAGTTGTAAAGGCGTTGCACGGCAACTTTTCGGAGAAAAAAGCACTGGCTTTTCTCTATAAATTGGAGAAAGCGACCACTGAACTGGCTATGTTGAACCGTCAGGTTATCGACCTGACAAACGAGTGCAAGGAACTATGGTTGCCCAAATAAGCACGGGCGGCAATATGTTCGGCGCACTGGCATACAACCAAAACAAAGTGGACAGCGAGGAAGCAAAGGTGCTTTTCTCCAACCGGATGCTGTTAAGCGAGGACGGGAATTTCTCTATCGGCGAGTGTATGCGCAGCTTTGAAATGCAGATGCCCGTCCAGCTATCCACCAAGAAGCCGATACTTCATATTTCCATAAATCCACACCCGGAAGACGTGCTTTCGGACAGCCAACTTTCTGACATCGCACGGGAGTATATGCGGAAATTGGGCTATGGCGACCAGCCTTATTTGGTGTACAAGCATACCGACATCGACCGCCACCATATCCACATCGTAGGGTTGCGGGTGGACGAGAACGGCAGACCGCTGAATGACAGGTTCGAGCATCGGCGCAGCAAGCAAATCACCCGTGAATTGGAGCAGAAATATAACCTGCACCCGGCAGAGAAGAAAGCAAGGACGGAACGCCCGGAACTTAAAAAGGTGGACTACACCGCCGGGGACGTGAAGCACCAAATCGGCAATACCGTGAAAGCGGCTTGCTACGGCTACCGTTTCCAGTCGTTCGGGGAGTACAAGGCTTTGCTTGCCACCTATAATATATGTGCCGAGGAAGTCAAAGGCGAGGTAAACGGCAAACCCTATCAGGGCATTGTCTATTCCGCTACCAATGACAAGGGCGAAAAGGTGGGCAACCCGGTAAAGGCATCCCGCATCGGTAAGTCGGTGGGCTATGAAGCGGTGCAACGCAGAATGGAGAAATCGGGCGAAGCAATCAAGAATGGGAAACTGAAAGAGCGCACCCGGAAGATTGTAGCCGATGCCGTGAGGAATACCCGCAGCCGCAAGGAACTGGAGCGGGAACTAAAGAAGCAGGGCATTGACGTGGTATTTCGTCAGAACGACAGCGGGCGCATCTATGGCGTTACGTTCATCGACCACGACAGCCGGGTGGTGCTGAACGGTTCACGGTTGGGCAAGGAGTATTCGGCGAATGTGTTCAACGACCTGCATTCCGATGAAAGAAAAACGGATATACGGCAGGAACAATCCCCACATCAGGAACAGTCGGACTTCATGCCGAAAGCAGACATCGTTTCAGGTATAGCATCCGTGCTGGGTGCTTTCAGCGGTTTACTGGGTGGTGGTTCATCCGCTGGTGACGAGCCGCAGGACACCGCCCAAAAGAGAAAGAAGAAGAAAAAGAAGCGCACAAGGCGCATCGAATAACCAAAAAACATAACAATCATGCAACAAGAAGATGATTTAAGAGGGCTTGCAAGGGTCATGGACTTTATGCGGGCTGTCAGTATTCTATTCGTGGGAATAAACGTGTACTGGTTCTGTTACTCCACCCTGAAAGAGTGGGGAGTAACTTTTGAGGTGATAGACAAGATACTGTGGAAATTCCAGCGTACCACCGGGCTGTTCTCCTCTATCTTGTGGACGAAACTTTTCTCCGTGATGTTCCTCGCCCTGTCGTGTATCGGCACTAAGGGCGTGAAAGAGGAAAAGATAACGTGGACGAAGATACATTGCAGCCTTACAGTGGGTATGGTGCTGTTCTTCCTGAACTGGTGGCTGCTGGAACTTCCCCTGCCACACACGGCAGGTACGGTGTTGTATATCGCCACGCTGTCGGTGGGCTATATCTGTATGCTCATGGCGGGCACATGGATGTCCCGGCTTTTGAAGAACAACCTTATGGAAGATGTCTTTAACATGGAGAACGAAAGTTTTCAGCAGGAAACAAGGCTTATCGAGAACGAGTATTCCGTAAACCTGCCGACCCGGTTCTATTATAACAAGAAATGGAATAACGGTTGGGTGAACGTGGTAAACCCGTTCCGTGCCAGTCTTGTACTGGGAACGCCGGGCAGCGGTAAGTCATACGCCGTGGTAAACAACTACATAAAACAGCAGATAGAGAAAGGTTTTGCACTCTATCTGTATGATTATAAGTTTCCCGACCTTTCAGAAATCGCTTACAATCATTTACTTAACCACTTGAACGACTACAAGGTAAAGCCAAAATTTTACGTTATCAATTTTGACGACCCCCGTAAGAGCCACCGATGCAACCCGATAAACGCCAACTTCATGTCGGACATTGCGGATGCCTATGAAGCCAGCTACACGATTATGCTTAACCTTAATCGCAGTTGGATAAGCAAGCAGGGTGACTTTTTCGTGGAAAGCCCGATTATCCTGCTTGCAAGTATAATTTGGTATCTCCGTATCTATCAGGGCGGTAAGTATTGCACGTTTCCCCATGCCATAGAACTGCTGAACAAGAAATATGCTGATGTTTTCACGATTTTACGCAGCTATCCCGAACTGGAAAACTACCTTTCCCCGTTCGTAGATGCTTGGGAATCTGATGCCCAAGAGCAGTTGCAGGGGCAGATAGCCAGTGCGAAAATCCCGCTTTCCCGCATGATAAGCCCGGCACTTTACTGGGTAATGACAGGTGATGATTTTTCACTGGACATCAATAACCCAGCAGAGCCTAAAATACTGGTTGTCGGCAACAATCCCGACCGTCAGAACATCTATTCGGCGGCACTGGGGCTGTATAATTCCCGTATCGTGAAGCTGATAAACAAGAAAGGGCAGCTTAAAAGTTCGGTGATAATAGATGAACTACCGACCATATATTTTCGTGGGCTTGACAATCTGATTGCAACCGCCCGAAGCAACAAGGTAGCGGTTCTGCTGGGCTTTCAGGATTACAGCCAGCTAACCCGTGACTACGGGGACAAGGAAAGCCGGGTGATACAAAATACTGTGGGTAACGTGTTTAGCGGTCAGGTAGTCGGCGAAACGGCAAAAATCCTATCGGAGCGTTTCGGAAAGGTGTTGCAGAAACGGCAGAGCATGACGATAAACCAGCGGGAGAAATCCACCTCAATAAGCACCCAAATGGACAGCCTGATACCCGCCAGCAAAATATCCAACCTCACGCAAGGCATGTTCGTGGGTGCGGTAGCGGACAACTTCGATGAACGGATAGAGCAGAAGATTTTCCACTGTGAAATCGTGGTGGACAATGAAAAGGTGAAGCGGGAAACCGCCCGCTACGTGAAACTTCCGCAAATAATTGACTTTACGGATAAGGACGGAAACGACCGGATGCAGGAAGAGATACAAGCCAACTACGACCGCATCCGGCAGGAAGTCCGGCAGATAGTTGAGGACGAGATAACCCGTATCAAGAACGACCCGGAGCTATGCCACCTGATAAAAGAGGAAGAATAACCAATATTCTTTCCTGATACATAGGATTTTTACTAATTTTGCAGACAACGAAATAATTATGAATGAAAACCAAAATATAGAATGGAAAGAAAGCTGGCGTGACGAGTATCTGAAATGGATATGCGGTTTTGCCAACGCCACAGGCGGCAAGATATATATAGGTATGAATGACAGCGGTAAGGTAGTCGGCGTTGCCGATGCCGACAAACTGCTGGAAGACATACCGAACAAAGTGCGTGACGTGCTGGGCATCATCGTGGACGTGAACCTGCTGGAAGAAAACGGGCTGAAATATGTCGAGATTGACGTGCCGCCTTATTCAAACCCTATCAATTACAAAGGTCAGTACCATTACCGCAGCGGCAGCACGAAGCAGGAGTTGAAAGGTGCGGCATTGAACCGCTTTATCCTGCAACGTACTGGCAGGCATTGGGATGAATTTCCCGTAGAGTGGGCAGGCATAGAGGAACTTTCCACCAGCGCATTAGACCGTTTCCGCAAGGAAGCGGCGAGAAGCGGACGTGTGGATGAAAATGTGTTGAAAGATACAGCCGAAAACCTGTTGCACGATTTGCGGCTGATAGATGCCCAAACCAAATGCCCGACCCGTGCAGCCTTGCTGTTGTTCCACCCTGACCCGGAACGCTTTGTGACCGGGGCGTATATCAAGATAGGTTTCTTCCGGGACGATAAAGGTAACTTGGAGTTTCAGGACGAGGTTCACGGCTCTTTAATGGAACAGGTGGATAAGGCTATGGATTTGATAAAGACCAAATACCTGATTTATCACATTTCATACGAGGGTATTTCCCGGCGTGAAACACCGCAGTTCCCGGTGGAAGCTGTCAGGGAGTCACTGATGAATGCCATAGCCCATAAAGATTATGCCAGTGCCGTACCGATACAGATTAGCGTGTTCCCCGACCACATCACTTTTTGGAACGCCGGGCAGTTGCCGGAGAACTGGACAACCGAGAAACTTTTTGAAAGTCACCCGTCCACTCCCTATAATCCGCTAATCGCCAACGCCTTTTTCAGAAGCGGGGACATTGAAAGCTGGGGACGTGGTTACAAGCGTATTTTGGAAGCGGTCAGCGCATACAAGCTGTTGCCGCCCAAACTTGAAATGTTAAGCGGTCTGATGATTACCTATTATACCGATATACGTTCGCAGCTATTGGCGCAGCGGGCAGATGAAAGGTTTATACCTATTATCGAATATGCAGCCCAAAATGGAAGTGTTACCAATTCGGACGTTCAAAGAATATTGAATACCAATAGAACCACCGCTTACCGTTTGTTGCAACAAATGGAAACGTGGTTGGAAATGCAGGGCGTTACTGGCAAAAACACATATTATACAATCAAAGGTTTACCAAACGCTTCACAAACGCTCCAAAAATAAGCTGTTTTTTAGCTTTGATTTTTATATATAGCTTATTATAAAGTGTTTGCTAAAATCACAAACGCTTCATAAACGTTTCACAAATGGCTCATCTAAAGAGAGTGATTAACTTCGCTCTCTTTTTTTATGCCCGTTTCCAATTCTGCAACCATTAATTGCAGTAATTTATCCTACCCGGACAAATCGGGACAGCGCAGGACAAATACGGACACTCCTTTCCACCTATCCAAATATAGCATATTTAGTCGCTACCTTTGAGCGGGACTATTCCCGTAACCACTAAAATTCCAATTATTTATGGCAAACAGAATGACCCCGCCCGCAGAGGGGCAGGAAAAAGACGTGCTGCTGGTCTTGGATAAACAGCAGGGAAAAGTGAGTGCCGTTAAAGGCTTCGACAAGGAGGGTAATTTGCAGACTGTATCGCCCACCGCCGCACACGGCGGCGAGTTCATGCAGGTGGACAAGAACAGCGATGTGTTCAGCAACTTCCTTTCCAACTTCTACCGCAAGTATCAGGACACATCCGGGCTGGAACTTTTCAGCGTGAGGGCTTCCGAAGCGGAGCGTAACGCAAAGGCAATCGAGGACAATCACCGCAACCCGACACCGGAGGACAGTAAACGAACGGAAATGCTTCGAGTGCCGAAGCCAGACTTTCACGAGTTCAAGCAGGGCTACCGCTTCGACCCGGCAAAAATCGACTGGGAGAATCTGAAAAAAGTCGGCATCACCGCCGACACCCTGAAAAACACGAAAGACTTCGACCGGGTGATGCGTGGCTACAAGTCCCGCAATACCTACACCATTTCGGGAACGGTGGGTGGCTTTTACCTGAAACCTACCGATGTCAAGCTCTCTTTCTATCAGGCTAAGGACGGCACGGTAGTACCCAAGTTGCATGGCGTCCAGCAGGACGAAAAGCTGTTGCAACGCCCGTTCCATGAACACGACTTCACCAAGCAGGAACAGGGCAACTTGCAGGGTACTGGCAACTTGGGCGGCATCGCAAAAATCAAAGACCCGAAAAGCGGCGAACAAATCCCCGTGTTCGTCAGCCGGGACAGGTACACGCACGAACTGGAGTACATGCGGGCAGACAAATGGAAATGCCCCGATACAATCTGTAACGTGAAAGTCAGCCTGGAACAGAAAGCCGCCTTTGAAGCCGGGCAAGCGGTCAAAATGGAAAACCTGCAATTCAGGGACGGCATGAAGCGCAGTGCCTATCTACAGGTCAGCGCAGTGGAGCGTGGCTTGGAGTTCCTGCCCCGTGCCGCCGTCCAGTTCTTGCAGCAGGGACAGCAGCAGGTAGCCGGGCTAAAGGACGGGCAGGGCGTTGAGTTCAACGGTCATGTGCAGTCCGGCGCACAAGGCAAATCACCCGACAAGGTGCAGCCGAAAGACGTTACCCCCGCCGCCGAGAGCCGGACACAGGTAGCGGTCAATACAGAGGGCAAGACCAACGAAGCCACCAAGCAGGGAAAAGAGCCGTTGAAACAGGGGCAGCAAAAGCCTACCGCCAAGCAGAAAGAGAAGCAGGACAAGGCGCAAGACAAGAGTTTGAAAGCGGACAAGCCCAAGAAGTCCAAAGGAATGAAAATGTAGTACCCACCCTTAAAAAGTAAAGAATTATGATTGCATTGATAGCAGAGAAGCCCAGCGTGGCAAAAGACATCGCCCGCATCATCGGAGCGACACAGAAGAATGACGGTTATCTTTCCGGCAACGGGTATATGGTGACATGGGCGTTCGGCCACTTAATCCAGCTTGCCATGCCGGAAGCCTACGGCGTGGCGAACTTCCGCAGGGAGAGCCTGCCCATACTGCCGCCCGATTTCCAGCTAATCCCCCGTCAGGTGAAAGCCGAGAAAGGTTACAAGGCAGACCCCGGCGTGTTGAAACAGTTGAAAGTGATTAAAGAGGTATTCGACCAGTGCGACAAGATTATTGTCGCCACCGATGCCGGGCGTGAGGGCGAATTGATACACCGCTACATCTATAACTATTTGGGCTGTACCAAGCCTTTTGTGCGCCTGTGGATAAGCAGCCTTACCGACAAGGCAATCCGTGAGGGGCTGGATAACTTGCAGCCGGGAGAGCGTTACGACAACCTCTACCTCTCTGCCAAGTCCCGCAGCGAAGCGGACTGGCTAATAGGGATAAACGCCACCCAAGCGTTGAGCGTAGCCGCCGGGCAGGGGGTGTTTTCGCTGGGCAGGGTGCAGACCCCCACGCTCGTGATGATATGCAGCCGCTATTTGGAAAACAAGAACTTTGTCCCGACCAAGTTTTGGCAACTCAAAGCCGATACCGCCAGCGGTAGAATCAGTTTCACCGCCCAATCTACCGCCAAGTGGGAGCAGCAGCCCGAAGCCATAGCCGCCCTGCAACGGGTAAAGGATACCGGGCAGCTTGCGGTGAAGTCCGTTGAAAGGAAAGAAACCAGCCAAGAACCGCCCCTTTTGTATGACCTTACCACGCTACAAAAGGAAGCGAACACGAAACTGAACTTTTCGGCGGACAAGACCCTTTCCATAGCGCAAAGCCTGTACGAAAAGAAAGTGATGTCATACCCCCGAACCGGGAGCCGCTATATCCCGGAGGACGTTTTTGATGAAATGCCGGAACGTGTCGCCATGCTGGGGCAGTACCCCCGCTTTGCTGGATATGCCGCCGGATTGAACGGCGTAACGCTGAACCGCCGTAGCGTGAATGACGGCAAAGTGACCGACCACCACGCCTTAATCGTGACTGAAAACCTGCCCGGTGAACTCTCCAAAGACGAACGGGCGGTTTACGAACTGGTAGCCGGGCGTATGCTGGAAGCCTTTTCGGGCAGGTGCGTGAAAGACGTAACCACCGCTGTGCTGTCTGCCGGAGATACCGACTTCACGGTGAAAGGGTCGGTGATGAAAGAAGCAGGCTGGCGTGCCGTGTTCGGCGAGCAGGAACCGGGCGGAGATGAAGAAGCCGCCAGCCTGCCGCCGCTTCAAGAGGGCGAAAGCCTGCCTATTTCCAACGTGGAACTGTTGGAGAAACAGACCAAGCCGAAACCGCTGCACACGGAAAGCAGTCTGCTTGCCGCAATGGAAAACGCAGGCAAGGAACTGGAGGATGCCGAACTGAAAGCCAGCTTGAAAGATGCCGGGATAGGTACACCCGCCACCCGTGCGGCGATTATCGAAACGCTGTTCACCCGCCAGTACATCGTGCGTGAGAAGAAGAACCTTGTACCCACCGACAAGGGGCTTGCCGTTTACAGGATTGTCAAGGACAAGAAGATTGCCGATGTCGAAATGACGGGTATGTGGGAAACCGCCCTTTCCAAGATAGAAGCGGGAAACATGGATGCCGACACGTTCCGAAAGGGTATCGAGGTGTACGCCGCCCAAATCACGGCGGAACTGCTTTCGGTACAATTATCTGTTGCGGGCAGTGAAACCTGTCCCTGCCCCAAATGCAATAACGGGCGCATCCTGTTTTACCCGAAAGTGGCAAAATGTTCCAACGTGGACTGTACGCTTACCATATTCCGCAACAAGTGCGACAAGCAGCTTTCCGACAAACAGATTGTCGAGCTGGTGACGAAACGCAAGACCGGGTTAATCAAGGGCTTCAAGGGCAAGAACGGCAAGGCTTTCGATGCTTCGCTGGTGCTGGACGAACAGTTCAATGTCGCCTTTTCATTTCCCGAGAAGAAAGGAAAACCGAAGAAATAGCCTATCTTTACCGCTGAAATTTCATTGTGATAGGTTTTGCCACTTATGATAATTGAAATTTTAGTGGTTGCGCCCGGAGGGAAACCGGGCGCATTTTTTATACGCTCCCGCCAAACAGGTAGGTCGAACAGACCACCCCGTTATCCAGCACCCTGCTTTCCGACAGTTTCCATTCCGAGCCTAATGTTTCCCCGATGAAACCGATACCCTTGCCCACCATGACGGGGACAGTGTAGATAGTCAGGCTATCCAACAGTCCGGCTTTTATCAGCGAAGTAAGCAGCTTGCCGCCGCCCACCACCAGCATGTCATTTTCCTGTTTCAGTTCATAGACCCTTTGCAGCGGTTCTTCGGTCAGGAACTCCACACCGCAGTCCGGTGTCACGTTGGTATCGTAGTGTGACACCACAAAAGACCGCTTGCTTTTGTGCGGCCACCCGCCCCAGTGTTCAAAGATGTAGTTGTAGGTGTTCGCCCCCATAAGCAGGCAGCTTGCGGCGGCGTGTTCCCTTGCCGCCAGTTCCTTGACATCACGGGGCATCCAGTCCAGTTCATAGTCCGGCGTGGCGGTATGCCCGTCCAGCGATACGGCGATGTGCGCTTTGATTTGTTCCATATTGTCAGGTATTAAAGTGATATAAATCCCTACTGTCTTGGCACGTTAGCCGCCACCCCAAAAAGAAAGCGTGGCATGACGCTGTTTCAAAGTAGAGGTACTGGCATACCCAAAAGAGGAAACAGTGCAGCCACGCTATGACAAACGCATAGCATATCCTGCGCTGAATATCCCCTCTTTTTGAAAAGTGCCAGTTTTCTACTTTGGGACGTTCGGCGAACGTATATGTTATATATAAAGGCAATATTCCGGCAACCGCCGTTCAACTGCCGTTACTTTTCGTGTAACTTCTGCAAAGTTAAGCAAATACCCTGAATTTTCACGTGCAAACAGAAAAAATCCTGCCGTGTTTCACAACAGGGCAGGACACAAGCACTTAAAAATACACAAGTTCAGCCCATACGCCTACGGGCAGCTTGCGTTCCTTTGAAGATTATATGAACCGATGATAAAACAACTTTGGTTCGCCGTGTCTTTGGTGATGATGTCCCTTTCCCGCATGAAGCGGATATAGCTCTTTGCGGTGCGTTCCTTGATGTCCAAAACCTGCTGCAACTGCTCGCAAAGGTCTATGTAAGTGATGCGTGTCTGCCGCCCGAAGATGTCACGGGCTACGTTCACCAGTTCCCTTTCCTTGCGCTTCTCCTTTTCTTCACGGGGCTTTTCCCCCTTGTACACGTGCATCCCGGCTTTCTTGTCCCATGCAAAGAGCATCAGAGGAACGTCCAGCGGGCTTCCTTCCCTTACTTTCAGGGCTTTCACTACCGACTGCGTGGGTTCTTCGTCTTTCTCTATTGAAAGGATAGTAGCCGCCTTGCGTTGCAATTCGCTACCCAAATGCCCACGTAACTTTAATCCGTTAGGAACGAAGTGCAGCACACAAAGAATACACGTGTTATAGATGCCCGCCAGCCGATAGAGTTCATCTATCACCGCCACGCTTTCCGCTTCATCGTTGGCACTCTTTACAAGGTCGGCGATGCCATCAATGACGACCAACTGGATGCCGCCGTACTGGTAGTAGAACTTATCCATGCTCTGCACAATGGCGTTCAGGCGTTCTTTGCGTGACATACCCGTCAGGCAGAACGCTTTCAGTTCATCGGGTTTGTCCGGCTGTTTGGCTCGTGCCAGCAGGTTGCTTACATTCTTGAACAGTTGCACTTCCGACTGTTCTGTGTCATAGAGCAAGACCGCCTTGTGTCTGCCGTTGGCGGTTATCTGTATTCCCAGCGTATCTACTTCCGCACCAGCCGGGCAGATGCAGCCCGCCACGATTGCGGCTACATAATTGCTCTTGCCCGTTCCCTCGCCCCCGGTGATGCCGAACAGGTTGCCTTGTGTTCCTAACGGAACGTCACCCGCCGAAATAATCTCTTGCGCTTTGGCGGGCGGGTTGTTGAAATCTATCTCGCACGATTTTAGCATAATCAATGTGTCGCTATACAGGTTGTCTAAAAATTCGATAAACAGTTTCAGGAAATCTTCACGGGTGTTCCCGGCTTTGAAGTAGTCGGAAATGTCCTTTTCCTCTTTCGTACCCGGAAGCGGCAGGAGCAGGCGTTTCACTCCAAATTCTTCCAACAGTTTTTCCTGCTTGCATGAACTTTCCCTGCCCGTCTTGTCCATGTCAAAGAGCAGGACGATGTGCTTGAATCGGAACGTCAGCCGATATACCAGCGTGGGCGGTATAGTCACCGTTTCGCTGTTGAAGCAGATAGCGTGAAAACCGTGTGCAGCCAGCGAAAGCACGTCTTTCTCGCCGCCCGTGATGAAGAGCGTGTCGCCTTTTGCTGGCAGTTGCTCCAGCCCGAAGCAGTAGTTTTCGCCGAAGCTGCCGCCATAGAGGAAGCGGGGCGTGGAGAACGGGCGGTACAGCTTGATGTGCTGTTTGCCCTTGTAGCCGTACATGGGTTCTGCCACCGATGAAGTGTAGGTGTACGGTTTGCCCTCTGCCGTTTCGCTGTGATACTCCCGGAGCGAACAGACCTTGTAACGTTCCAGCAGTTCGGGCGTGATGCCGTACTGTTGCCAGTACACCAGTTCGGCAAGCGGAAACTTCTGTTCCCGGAACTGGTAGGGCTTGACGGGCTTTTCGGGTGTTTCTTCGGTTTTGCCCGATACTGTCCGGTGGACGGTTGCCGGAGGAATGGAAACAGGAGTGCCGGAAGCCAGCCCCAAGCCTAAATCCCGGTCGATGATTTCCAGTATCTCCACGAAGTCAGCCGCCCGGTTGCAGTCCAGCCCCTTTAACTGCCCCACGAGGAAGAAACAGTCGCCGCTGTAACTGTCGTTGCCGAAGTCTTTCATCTTGTAGATGCTGCTCCGGCGGTCGAAGTAGATGTTGCAGGAAGCCTTGCTGTCCTCGTACAGCGGGTTAAGGAAGTTGCGACCTATGCGCCAGTTTCCGGGCAGGTAGTGTTTGAATATCGCCAGCCCGTTACTTGTTCTTTCTAAGATTTCCTCTTTCCTTAGCATACAGTTGGTGGTTGGTTATCAGGTTGTCGATGTTCTCTTTGTTGCTCCTTATCAGGCGTTCTTCCAGCATCCGGCGTATCTCGCTGACCTTGTAGAAATAGCGTCCCCTGATGTTGGAATAGGCGATAGTACCCGACACCCGCAGGCGTTGTAGGGTCTTTTCGCTTATTTTCAGAAACGTGCAGACCTCATAGCTGTCCACCCACATATCTTCTTCACTTTGCTTTGCCATTTCCGCATGATTGAAGATGTAATCGGCAATAGCGGTAATCTTGTTGTCCAGTTCCTTATAGGCTTTGGACTCGAATGTTATTATTTCCATAATGGTAACTAATTGATTTGCCGCAAAATTGCATCTTTCTGTAAGATAAAAAATACAAGGTTCTACCAACTTGGTTGAAATTTTTTTCAGGGTGATTTTAGGGGTGAAAAATAGTTTTTATTCCTATTCATGTGCTCCATTTGTATAAAAAGAAAAACTACCACGTTGGTAGTAACTTGGTAGTTTTTCAATCAGCTAAAGTACTTATTTACAAATCATCATCCATGCGCTTTTGCAGTTGCTCCATTATGAATGTGAAAAAAGCCGTTCGGTCTTTCTTCCGGTTTTTAAGGCTAAGATATGTTCGGTAATAGTCGCCCAGCTCTATGTCAAAGGCAGTTTCGACAAATGCCATAACCTCTTTTATTGTAGCGTTGCCATAATTCAGCGTTTTAGCGGCAAACAATCCATATCCCCATTCTATCGCTTCCGATTTTGTGCCAGTCCATTTCAGTTTGAAGTCCGACAATGATATTTTTATATCGTTTGTCAGTTGCTTTTTCTCTAATAACTGTAATCGCTGATTTAGGTAAATACGCAACATTTCATTGGCTAATATCTTGGCTACCGTATAGTCGTACCCTGTTGAAAAATTCGGGTCTTTATCGAATTGTGCGCTATCAGCGCATAGCCGAATATCTGCCTTCCCTCGTACAAAGTAGTATTTATCATACATGGTAGAGTGTGAACGATAATACTGGTAAAAGTCCAAATTCCGATTGAAGAAATAGGTCAGATTATCCAGTTCTGCGATAAGATGCTTTCTGATAACTTCGTTACTCCCATTAGGACATTGCATTTCTATACGACATATTTTGTGGAAATAGAGAAGCCGCCCCAATAGTTCCGGTTTTTGAACTTTGAAAAAGCGTATTTCATCCTCTTGTGTGGGGAAAGTGTAGGTTTGCAATTCATTTCTTAACCCAGTGATGATACTTTGTAAGTGACGTACTATTGAAAGAGAGGTTTCGATAATATCATTGCCGTAGAGGTCGATTTTAGCAATCTCTACATCTATTTCCGATAGGAGTTTATCAAAATCTTCTTTCATTTTATTGAATAACCTTATTCTATTTCTTCTCTTTTTGTAACTCCTTAAAGATACGTTCCAAATCATATCCATGCGGATTGGAAATTTGGAAATGTCCGCTTTCTAAGGGGATATTAATCAGAGGGGCAGTTATCACTGTGTCATTGAAAACGAAAGCGATACGCTTTCCTATACTCTTTTTTGTGGCTTCTCTCCATATAGGCGATTTATTTTGGAGGAAGACACCGGTAATGACCGAGTGTCCAAAAGCATCAGTTTCCAAACGTAAAGTATCGAAATCCTTAACAGTAAGGAAAGGTGTTAGTGAAAGGCTGTCTGTAGTCTGTGATGTTACGTAGTACCAGCCGTTTATCCGGTGAAAAGATTTTGTCTGCATACAAGCTGTCATTAGTAGGCAGAAAAAGAGAATTGTTGAAATCTTCATATCCGCTATTTTTAGGTTAATACATCTTCTCCAATGTCCACACCATCTTATTGGGATTATAGGCTTCCATTACGAGGTGTGTTCCTGTGTATTCCAGCACCGTCCATGGACCTGCTATGTTGTCGAACGTGATGATTTTTCCATTTACTTGGTAAGTAAAATCTGTGTTCCACATATATCCGTCTTCTTCGTTCGTTCTTGTATAAATGCCTTCTGATTCGTTGGTAAATTGAAGAATGGATTGTTTTGTGTAGTCTATCTCATCTTCGATATTGTACACGGTCATTTGCGCTTGCCAAGTAGTTTGCTTCAAGGCTTCGGGGGTGAAGACAGAAGTAGGAGCATCGTCGTTACTACAATTTGTCAGACATAACATGGCGCAAATAATAAATGTGGAAAGCACCATACATAAAGTAATTTTCTTTTTCATCTTATCTCTTTTAAATGATTGGCAATAATTATATGTTTCTCTCCATAGGGATACTAACAATACCTTTATTAATCTCTTTTTCACCCACTTTTTTGAAGCCTAAAGATGTATAAAAAGTTTCTGCATAGGTTGAAGAATTAACTGTTATATAAGTAAAATTACAATTGCTCATCATATAGTCAAATAACAATGTTCCTATTCCTCGCCGATGATAGTGCGGCAAGACAAAGAAGAGGGATATATGTTGCCTTTCCCGATGTACACCGATTATTCCTATCAATAGATGATTGTCAAAAGCACCATATATGTCAAGCGTATTCATCAACGATGTGTCATACACGAAGCTTTTAAAGGTTTCAATACCTTCTTGGGTGAAATCATTCCTTTCCATGCATACTTGATAAGATAAATCGGCAGCATTGTTATATTCTTCTTGTGTTAATTTACGTATCATATCAATATTATTAAATAGTGAATGCAAAATACGGAAGAATAAATAAAAAAGGTCTTGACAATTGTCAAGACCCTAATATAAAGTATGTTAAAGGATAAGTTATTTCTTCAGTTTGCAACGTATACGACTAACAGTTTCCGGTGTGACTTGCAAGAAAGAGGCTATCTCTTTTAACGTAATATATTCTTGAATGTCGGGACATCTGTTCAATAAATCAAGATAAAGTTCTTCCGTAGTTTTACAGTACATATCCAATAATCTATGATACATTAACGAGTAGGATTGTTCGACAAGAGCGCACTTTATTTGTGCTGTCTCGGCATTTGTAGCAAAAAAATCCTCTAACTTTGAATACGGTAGATAGTAAATCTTTGAATCGCAAACAGCTTCAATTGTTACTAATGACGGTTGATTAGGTTCTATAAGTGTACATAAACTTCCTGCAAATTCTTCGGAGAAAGTATATCCTACTATATGTATATTTCCTCTTTCATCCACACGGGTATATCTCAATAAACCGTTTTCAATATAAGCCCCCCGGCAGTTCATTTTACCTTGAATAGAGAACTGTTCGCCCTTTTTGAGTTCGATATAAGTGCCATGTTCCAAAAAGAACAGCTTTAGCTGTTCTAATTTCGAATGGTTGGCAAATTGCAAATTAAATTGTTTCATGTTAAATCATTCATTTATTGAAATCATTAGTTCACACAAAATTATAGCAAATTCGCTAAATGACAAAATTTAGTGCAAGGTGCAAGTATATATTTATATATATAGCTTGCACCTTGCACTAATCGCAGAAGATTTATTATCAATGATTTGCGTATTTCAAAAGAAAGACTTATCTTTGAACCCGAAAGTTAGGCAGACAAACAGCGGTCAAAGTTGGACAAGCCCAACGTCTGAAAATCGTTACTGTTTCGTTACCTATTTGAAATTTTGGAATATAAGACATTGTAGCATAAGTGGTTAGAGTTATAGGTTCAAAAACCTCTCTCTCCGCAATAAATACTGATTATCAGTGGTTTATAAAGAATACACCCGATTTTACACCCGATAATGTAAAATTGGGTGTTTTTGTTTTATTTAAGATTTGAAAATATTTCAAATTCTGCATAAGTCACTTCTTTCGTATCTCTATAGAATGTTTTATAAATACGATATTTACCCGGACGGTTAGGGACTTCGGAAGTGTATAGTTTGATTGTTTGCTGATGAGGGGGATATTTAGGAAGTAATACCCAACCAATATCTTCAAAGGCTGGACTGGTGGGTAATGCTTCCCATTGTTGGTTACTATTGTTATAAAAAGCAAGGCTATAATCGTTTCCACATGTATATTTTTGTTGTGAGTGATTGAAGACTGCTATTTTTACTTCCGTAGTTGATAGCGGATAGCGAGCGTATTCTGCGTGCATGGAAAGCGAATCGGGATTTAGGTTTTTCCCAGTTGGAATGTTACGCGAAACAGGTCGCAGGACAAAAGATGTTGATTGCGACGGTTGCTTAGCTTCTGTTGTCGGAATAATTTCAATATTCATTGTGATATCTGTCATTATATTGAACTCCAATAATGGAGAGTCAACAATTTCTTTCTTGAATGCAGATTTAAAAAACTCAAAAGAATCTTCCGGTATATCTTGGAAGTCAATAGATATTTTATCTTTGGTTAGCCCAGCTCCAAAACAATGAAAGCGTTGTTGCAAAATGGTGTCAATTTTAATAATGCTATCCACATACTTATGTAAAGCATATAGTTCTTTTTGCAAACAAATACTATCCCTTTTGTCTTTTTGCCCTTTCTTGGAAGAGCCGGAATAACAAGAACAAAGAAGTGTTAATGATACGAGTAATAAATGTTTCATGATTGCTATTATTTGAGTTTAAAAGCTACAGGAACTGTGTATTTCACCTTTACCGCTTTCCCTTTTAGTGTACCGGGTTTCCATTGAGGAAGCATTTTTATGAGACGTAGTGCCTCGTTATCTAAAGAAGGCTCAACACTTCTCACAATGTTAGGTTCTATTATGTAACCGTTTTCATCTACAATAAACTGAACTGCAACCCTTCCTTGTATTCCTTCCGTTTGTGCTTTGGTTGGATATTTCATATTATCATTGATAAATTGTAACAATTTATCTATACCACCGGGAAATTCGGGCATTTGGTCGATTACATTATAGATTGGTGGGTAAACGGCTTCTTCTTCTGATGGTAATAAAGTGTCATTTAATTGGCTATAGGGATGTCTTTTGAAAAGTTCAATCATATTATCTTGTAATTGAAATTCAGTCATTAAAGTATATTCTTTACTATATCTTCTTACTGTAAGAAAAAAACGATAACGACCGGGAGTATGCCTGAATAATTCTGCATTGTAATAATATTTATTACCTTGCCAAAGTATAATTTCTTCATCAAATACAACAAGCTGCATAGGAACATCCCTCCATATTCCTTTTTCATCCTCATAAGTGTAGCTGTAATATCCTCCAAAGCCAATATCAGTACCACTATTGTTGTGCAATATGAAAGTGACTTGTTTTTGTTTTGTGGAATAAATTGGGAATTCAGGGTGTAAAGAAAGTCCCAGCGTATCATTTATTCCAACCGTATTGTTTATGAGAGTTTGCGGAACTTTTTCTTGTTTAGGCTTGTTTGCACATCCTATCAGTAACAAACAAAATAGGCATAAATTTATCGCTTTCATAGTTCGAACTATTTATAGAGTGAAACAATGTATCTACACAGGGATAAAGGAAGAAAACTTCTTTTGAATATAGTTCTCTTCCTTTCTTGGTATAGTAAAAATATGATATGTTAATAAGAAATGTGTGATAGTGGTAATTTGTTTACAATCGGGCACTTCTATCCACTATTTTAATAAGATTATACAGTTCGGCTACCTCGCCTAAATGTACTTTATAGTCCCGAAACATATCATTAAGGGAATGACAGGTGATTATTCCACGTTCTACATCATGGTCAACAATTTTTTTTATTGCTATTCCTTCCGTGCGATGTACAATAATAAAATACCAATCTCTAATATGAAGTTTGTATCTCCATAAATCTCTGTTAACTTCTCTTGCCAATACAATATCTCCATCGCAAATAGAATCTTTGGAACCATCGTCCATACTATCTCCTTCAGCTTCGAATAACATGTATTTCCCATGATAAGTGCGGTCGACGATAACGGGTAGACTTGGCAGACTCTCTAAATATCCTTCGTCCCCATAACCGTTCAGATATCCACATTGGGCACGGATATGTACTAAGGGGACATTCATGAAACCGGTAGTTTCTAATCGGTTGGCATTAGATATGAATGGTATGTTAGTATTATTTTCTGTTTCTACTCTCTCTTCTCCTGATTTAATACTAACTATTTGTCCTTCATTCAATATGTTCCCTATTCCAGAAAATAACCAGTCGAAACTATATTGTGGAAAACGATCTATGATTTTCTGACACGTAGCTCGTGACGGATTTCTCTTTTCGTTGATTATTCTAGTGATAGTCACATTATTACTAATTCCAATTGCAACACTGAAAGAGTTTTTATTATACCCTTCCGCTTCCATAATGTATTGTACTCTTTCCCAACCTTCCATACTTATTTTAGTGCTAACGGTTATATATTTAGTTAGTTAAACGATCTTGATATACTAACAATAATACGCTGTACTAATTGCTTTTCACAAACAAGTTAGTATATTTGCATCGTCATACAGTTAACTGGTACAAAGAAACAAAGATTATTTGACTTAGACAAGCACGCGTGTATTTTTTTAGAGATTTAAACTACTAACTATTAATTAAAAGGAGACTAAAGTTATGAAAGGAAAAGTATGGGACACAATTTTGAAAGTGATTATCGCGGTTGCTTCCGCAGTGTTGGGAGCGTTGGGCGGTAGTTCGATGAACTTGTAGAACGCCCCCCCTGTAGAAGATAGTTATATCTCCAAGGGGGGATAAGTTAATTGGAAATTTATTTGTAGCAAAAAGGGTTTTCTTAATATCATTGATTATGAACAGTTTATACACACATAGCAAAAGAAAAGAAATTAGAATTTTATTATTTATTCTATTATTAATTTGTTTTCCACTATTGGATATACATGGACAGCAAGCGCACGAAATCAGTTTGGACGCGCATTGTGCCTATTTCTCCGGAAGCATCTTCTATGGAGAGAAATCAGTCATATCCTGTAGATTATTGTACGGGAGTTCCCAGCATTACCATTCCGTTGTATGAAATCGTAGCGGGAGAAGTTACCATTCCTATTACTTTGTCTTATCACGCTTCGGGACTAAAGCCAAAAGAACGAAGCGGATTTGCGGGAACGGGATGGACACTAAATCTTGAACCCTCTATTATGCGTGAAATAAAAGATACAGCTGATGATGATGAATATGGATGGTTCAAGAACCGCCATCAATCTCCTCCGAATGACGAACGGGAACGCCTGCAATACTATGCCGACCGGGTAGATAACAAGCACGATACGCAGCCCGACAAATTTGTCTACAAACTTCCACATAGCGCTGGAAGCGGGTATTTTTTGGAACCGACCGTTTCGCTGACTACTATTCCGAGAACCAATGACAGGGTTTATTTTAACTACGGCAGTATGAATGCCACAGATGCTAACGGCATTCAATACTTATTTGACGGTGTACATGAGAAAGCCGGAAAATTTATTACACGCTGGCTGTGTACATCCATCCGTTCGCCACGGCAAACAAATCCGCTAGTCACTTTCGAGTACACTACTACTCGTAGCCGGATGCATCCGGGTGACTATTTCAATCTTGATGGCAGGGTAATCATCAACGATATTGAAAGTTCGAGTCCCTACGTCATCATGACCAAGCAACAAAACTCCCATTGTGATCATTTTCGGGTAGAGCCGGATGTGTTTAATTCGGATACATGGTCTACTAAACTGACAAGCGTATCAGAAGGGGTGGCGGGAGTTCACTATCCTCCCGCAAGCAGTTATGTCAATGAGATTGCCAGTGAGGCGCGTCTGGAGAAAGTTCACTTCTTTAATAATACCTTGTCCGTCACATACAGAGAGACCGGAACAAATGTTACTCATTCGGATGTGTATAAAAAGATGGAAGTGACTGATTTGAAAGGGAATATAATTCGTACTATCGAGTTCTTCATCAATCCCTATAATAATAAAACATCGCTGACCAAGCTGGACTCCGTCCGTATTGCTGCACCGGATGTTGAGACGAAAGTGTATGCTTTCCATTATAAGGACACTTATCAGGTTCCTTCCATTTATACTACTGCCGTAGATCATTGGGGATTTTGTAATGGTTCTGACCATTGGGTAGGTAATGAAGTTACAGTTCCCAGTTTCAGACAGATACTATACATGCCTTTGGGTAATCTCAATAAAGGAAAGGCTCTTATTGAGTATGAAGGTGTAAACCGTGAACCCAATGCCGAATGGACGCAGGCGGGGATACTAACCCGCATTATCGATCCGCAAGGGGTACAAACCAATTTCGTGTACGAAGGAAATTGTGGGGCATTTCGTGACAATAATCGTCCGAAAGGCAATGATGACTATCTTCATCCCGTAGGAGGAGTACGTGTAAAAAGCATCGAAACCTATGATCCTCATGCGAATGAGCGGACTATAAAGACCTATAGATACGGATTGACGAAACTTTTTGATCCCGATTATGAACCGATATGGGGTGGTGGAGCCATTAAACATATTGTGAGTCAGCGTGATTATTGCTCATCTATGTCGGCATACAACGTGAATGCTTACGGAACATCATCATGGTTTGAATATATGACTACCTATGTCTCAATGCCTCAATCGAACATTACTTTCAGTAACGGCAGTGCTGTTATGTATAATATTGTAAGCGAAGAAGTCTGCGGAAAAGAAATGGACTGCATAAAAACGGATTATTACTACTACGTTAATGCACATCCCTTTGAAGGAGTGTTGTGGTGGAATAGCTATGACAATATCGTTAAAAATTTCCTTTATACACAACCGGAGGAGAAGATTTGGAAAATATTCCGGCACTCTCCTTATCATCCTCAGGAACCTTCGGACGATTTATTGAGGCATTTTACCAATAGCGGTCAATACAATGGTCTTCTTGCACGTAAGAATTGTTTTAAAGGGAGCGAACTTGCATCACGCACGGACTACTCTTACAAAAGAATCGGTACCAGCTCGGATGTACTTGTTTATCTCCCTGTTCGGAAGCTGCAGGTTGATATTAACGAATATATGAAACATCCCAGCGATTTATCAAGTAAAGAAGTGTATGCTCCTAGCAATTATTATGAACCGACCAGTGGTAACAGCCAGTTGCAGACGACCTTCTTTCTGGATAATAACCTCTTTTACGTCTTGGACCAGGAAACAAACACGGAGTATATGAAGATAGGTAACCGAAAAGACAGTCTGGTGACAACCAGACGATATACTTATGACACCTATTCATACGGTTACAGTTATACGATGGAGCCCAAGAAGATAGAAATACTGAACAGTGACGGAAATTCCGTATCTGACGAATACGATTATCTGTATGAATTTCCCGCTGTCATGTCTTGTCATAAGCGTTGCGAAGGGGGGAGTTCGGAAGAGAGACGTATTCTGTTTAAAGAAGGTACTTGCTTCCCGCAACGGATACAGAGTAAAACAGACCGTTTGAGCGATTATTGCGATGAAGTGGTGTATACCGCTTACGACGGTCACAATAATGTAGCCGAAATAAGAGGCAAAGACGGCACACCGATTACTTTCCTGTGGGGATATCAGAACCGTTTTCCCATTGCAAGGATCGAGAATGCAACTCGTGAGCAGGTCTTGCTGAAAATGGGATTCCCCGCTACAGCCACTAATGTGCTTGATTCATGGTCGGGAGGGGTGGAACCAACGGATGAGATGAAGAATAAAATAAGCTCTCTGCGAGTAAGTCTTCCCAATGCACGGGTGACTACCTATGAGTATGAACCGATGAAGGGAGTGACTGCCATTACCGATCCGAACAATGTAGTGACCCGTTTCGAGTACGACGGTTACAGTCGTCTTACCGACAGTTATTATATGGATCCGGACTTGAAGAAAGTCATGCTACAGAGAAATATTTACCATTTGGGGAAATGAGAGATAGAAACACGATTCAAAAAACGAACTAAAGACTAAAGAAGATATGAAAAAATATATATGCTTTATATTGTTCAGCCTGTTCTCCATTGTCAGTTTCGGGCAGAAAGGTCATGAGCATCGGGTGAGTGGCATGACCGGAACCTCTCCATCTAATCAGGATGATACTTCAGGAATAGCGATTGATCCTGTTATGTATGCCGGCGGTTCCAATGACCAACCGTATATTATCACCCTGAGACCCATGGTGAAAACTGATTCACTGGAAACTTTACCTGAAAGTGGGCAACTGCAGGAAATACAGTATTTCAATCATTTGGGATTGCCGACAGAGAAAATCAGGAAAGGTTTCACCCCCGCTCTGAATGACCTGATTACCTTGCAGGAGTATGACGGTATGAACCGTGAGATAAGACAATGGTTGCCTACAGCCATGGAAAATCCAGGCGGATCCTATGTTGATCCTTCTCAAGTTCAGCAGTCTGCAAGAAGTAGTGAACTTTATGGGTATGATACTTACCCTTACAGCCAGACTATATATGAAGGTTCTGCAGAAGGCAGAATCAAACAACAGTTTGGACCGGGAAAAGATTGGCATACTGGGGAGAAAGCTGTATGCGCTGATTATCTGACCAATTCAAATACTGAAGTAGCATTGAATGCACGCTTGTACAGGTGTAGTGAAACTACGCTGACATGTTCCGGTAATTATAGAAACGGTTCTCTTCGGGTAGTAAAAACGACGGATGAAGACGGCAACGTCAGCTATGAGTTTAAGGACAAAGTAGAGAGATTGATTCTTTCCCGTCAGATGAATGGGGCAGAATGGCTGGATACTTACTATGTGTATGACAATGCCGGAAACTTGCGTTTTGTTCTTCCTCCTTTGGCTGCAGATGTACTGACGGGCAGTAGCGGCTCATGGAATGAAGACAATGTTGCTCTTAAGAAGTATGCTTATATATATAAGTACGATAGCAAGAATCGCTGTATTTATAAAAAACTACCCGGATGCGGACCGGTGTATACTGTGTATGATGCTGCCGACAGGGCCATCTTCACTCAAGACGATATGCAGCGTGATAAGGGAGAATGGCTGTTCAGTATTCCGGATGCATTTGGCAGAATCGTTTTGACAGGTACTTGTAAAAACGTGCTGAATTATAGCATGACCCCTTTAGGCAGTACGATAATCGTAAAAGCTACTCTGGATAAAACGACGAATGCTACAAAAGGATATGTAGTCTCGGGGATAACATTAAATACTCCCGTTATATTGACAGCAAGATACTTCGATAGCTATGACTTCATCGGGCAGAACGATTTCCCTTCCGGAACAGCTACCGCATACGAATCGGCAGACCCCTACGGTAAACGTTATGACGGCGGCTGTAGAGGTCAACAGACCGGATCATTGACAGCACGGCTTTCTAAAACAGGATCGGTAACAGGATATCTTTACTCAGTGATGTATTATGATGACCGCTACCGAATGATCCAGCAGAAAGGTAACAACGAACTTAACGGTACCAAACAGACATATATCGCTTACAGCTTTACCGGTCAACCAACGGAAGTGAAACAAGTATACGCGATTCCCGGAGAAGAAACGATCACTGAAATCCGTAAGCATACGTATGATCACGCCGACCGCTTGCTTCGTACCACTTATCAATTGAACAATGACCCTTTAATCACTTTGGTTGATAACGTTTACGACGAAGTCGGTCGATTAAAATCGGAACGCCGAAACGGGAACCCAAAGCTGAAAACAGATTACGGCTATAATATCCGTTCTTGGACGCGCAGCATCAGCGGAAGTCTTTTTAATCAGACTTTATATTATCAGGATCAATTGGAAGGTAATACACCTTGTTACAATGGGAATATCAGCAGTGTGCTTTGGAAAGCGGGTCCGTCCAATAATGAAAGCGGTTACCGTTTTACATACGACGGTCTTAACCGTATGAAGAATGCTATTTATGGAGAAACGAACAGCTTGTCGGTAAATCCTAACCGATTCAATGAACAAATAACCGCCTACGATAAAAAGGGGAACATACTTGGTTTGCTCCGTTATGGTCAGACTTCATCCTCGGAATACGGTTTGATTGATAACCTGAACCTTACGTATGATGGCAACCAACTGCAAGCGGTAAAAGATAACGCTACCCATTCTGTATTCGGCAACGGTATGGAATTTAAGGACGGTGCAAATCAAACAATTGAATACGCTTACGATAAAAACGGTAATCTGACTAAAGATTTAAACAAAAAAATAGCTGTTATTCAATATAATCTTTTAAATTTGCCAAGTCAGGTAATTTTTGTCGACGGTAACGTGATTGAATATGAGTACGGGTCGGATGGTAGAAAACTTCGTACAGCTCATGTAATAAACGGTGTTACTTCTATAACAGATTACTGTGGCAATGCGATCTATGAGAACGGCTCTTTGAAGATGTTGCTGAATGAGGCTGGTTATATAAGTTTCCCTGATAAGAAGTTTCATTTTTATCTGAAAGATCATCAGGGAAATATCCGTGTGGTAGCAGATAAGGACGGTAATGTGGAAGAAACTAATGATTATTACCCATTCGGCGGATTGTTTACTGCTTCGACGAGTGTTCAGCCTTATAAGTATAATGGTAAGGAACTGGATAGAAAGAACGGGATTGATTGGTATGATTATGGAGCAAGACATTATGATCCGGCGATAGGGAGATTTACTACTGTGGACCCGATGATTGATAAATACTACCCTTTAACTCCTTATGGTTATTGTGGAGGAAATCCAATTTGCCATCGAGATGAGGAAGGGAAGTTTATCAATAATGTTGTTGGCTTTTTTATTGGTGGAGGTGTGGATCTTGGAATTCAAGTTGCTGCGAATCTTGTTTCAGGTAATGGCGCTTTTGATGATATAGATTGGGTTAGTGTAGGTGCTTCAGCTGTGGAAGGAGGTTTAACTTCTGGGGAAAACATTAGTAGTTAAAGCAGGCGTTGCTATTGCGAAAAATACTATAAATGGCATAAAAGATGGCGATCGTGCCTCAGATATTGTGAAAAACACAGTTGGGGATGTGATCACAGATAAGATTATTGGTAAGACTAGTGATATTGTTGGTAAGGGTGTGAAAAATATGGTTTCAGGACTTGGGAAACAGCTTAACCAGACAGGAAATAAAATGATTCTAAGTAAAAATAAGGCGACTAAAATAATGGAAAAAATGCCAGGTATTTCTGAAACGAAGATAGCGCGAAAGATTGCAACATCTAAAAATAGTCTGGTCGATGCTAGTAAAACTATTAACCGTGCGATACAAAAGACACCAGAGAATGTGACTGGCATTAGTATGAAAACATATAAAAAGAAGTATGAACAAGAACAAAAACAGTAAAAACATGAATCATGGAAAACATATAAATAAGCGAATTATAAGAGAAAAGATAGAGAAAAAGAAAGGCTGTATCGGCATTCTGATCATGTTACTCATATTTTCATCACCTCTTTGGTTTTATAGAGGAATTATGCATGAAATCGTATTACCAATTTGGGGAGAAAAGAGCAAAGCTGTTTTATCTGGCACAATGCGTCCTCGTCCATGGAGTGGAAGATATGGGATTCCTCATTATTCTTATTCTTTTTATAAAAACGGGAAATTATATAGAAAAGATTCAACCATTTCAGTTGAAGATACTCTGTATCACTTAGGAGATAGTGTCGATATTATCTACTTAGAATCGATACCTTCTATAAATGCTTGTGTTTCTCTAAAAAGTGAAAGATGATATATATTATAACTTAATCGATCTTATCTTTACATAAATTGATTAATAAAGTATTTACCCTAATATGAGTTGACTAGAATACGACTTGTATTAGGGTATTCCTTTTTGTTTTACGTATGATGGAGCTAACCGTATGAAAAATGCTATTTATGGAGAAAGAAGTACTTTAAGAACGAATCCGAACCGCTTTAATGAACAGGTTACGGCTTATGATAAAATGGGTAATATCCTTGGCTTACTCCGTCACGGACAGACTTCTGCTACTGAATATGGTTTGATTGATAATCTTAATCTCACTTATGCTTGCAACCGGTTGCAAGCAGTAAAAGACAACGCTACCCACTCTGTATATGGTAACGGTATGGGATTTAAATATGGCGTCAATCAGTCAGTGGAATATTTGTATGATAAAAACGGTAATTTGACTAAAGATTTAAACAAAAAAATAGCTGTTATTCAATATAATCTTTTAAATTTGCCAAGTCAGGTATCGTTTACGGAAGGGAACGTTATTGAATACGAGTACGGTGCTGATGGCAGGAAACTCCGTACGCTCCATATGGTGAATAATGTGACCTCTACTACCGATTACTGTGGCAATGCGATCTATGAGAACGGCTCTTTGAAGATGTTGCTGAATGAATCGGGGTATATAAGTTTCCCTGATAAGAAGTTTCATTTTTATCTGAAAGATCATCAGGGAAATATCCGTGTGGTAGCAGATAAGGACGGTTATGTGGAAGAAACTAATGATTATTACCCATTCGGCGGATTGTTTACTGCTTCGAGGGGTGTTCAGCCTTATAAGTATAATGGTAAGGAACTGGATAGAAAGAACGGGATTGATTGGTATGATTATGGAGCAAGACATTATGATCCGGCGATAGGGAGATGGCATGTGGTGGATCCGATGAGTAAGAAGTATTATAGTTGGAGTCCGTATACTTATTGTAAGAACAATCCGGTGTTGAGGATAGATTTAGATGGAAAGGATGATTATATAGTATCTGAAACAGGACGGTTAACTCGCTTGAATGTACCAACCGAAACCGATATATTATATACCTATTCAGGTGATAGCAAGAATCCCAAAGGTGGAAATAAAATAGAAATGACTGAAAAAGGGTTGCTTGAAGAAATGGTAAAGGTTCAGCAATCTCATAATGGCTATAAATCATTCGGAGCCAGTACAAACATTGCTGATGCGTCCAATTTATTTCAATTTGTAGCTGAAAATACTAAAGTAGAATGGTCATTGAGTGTATTTGAATCTGGTGGAGTGCATACAGCTATTATTGCAACTGATCAACAACCAAATACTGTGCAAAATGGAATTTCTGCTAAGAATAATCTTGGAGTTGTAGGAGAAAGTAAGGTGCAAATACATTCTCATCCAGATTCGGGAGGAACTAAAGGTGGCTACGGTAATGATTTAAGAAACGCTAATCCAAAGAGTAAGAATCTAGTATACTTTCAGGCAAATCGAATATTATATGAGTATAATAATACGAAGAGCAATATAAAGGAGACACCGGTTGTAGAAAAAAACAGGTATATATAATTATATAAAGGATTTAATAAAACTGAAAAGATGAAAAGTAGATTAATTCTTTCGTTAATTTTAATAGGGGGATGTATGTCCCCCTCCACCTCTCCTGAGGATATTCATCAACGGGCAGCTATCCTAGTTGCGATGTTGATTGACAGTAACTATATTCACCATTCATATTTGGAAGTATTAGAGATAGTATCAAATGATTCTAATGTTATTTATCGTGTCAGACCCTCAGATTCTGCTGCGTCTTGTACTGACGAGTTACCTTCTAGAGTGTTGAGTTACAAAGATAAATATCTCTGTTTTATAGAATTGGATGAACAGGAAATGTCGCGGAATGAACTATTTGAGAAAGGTATCGTCGCTGATTCTAATTTTCAGTCAAATTCTCTTGATTTTGATGACGGTTTTTGGTTGTTAGCTCTTCAAAAATATGGAAAAGAACATGTTTTGGTGAAATATAGAGAGGAATATGATAATATAGTAGAGATGCCGGAACTTTGGCCGTATCTTTCCGGAGGCTCTCCTCAAAGTCAGCCTGTTTTTATGTCAATGGACAAACATTATATTGTTGTTGCGGATTCATTGCTTTCCAGACTTGGGGATCTTGGAGTAGATACTCTGAAACGTTATATAAACCGATTTTATGGAGTTATTCAATTAAAAAATCAAACGGATTCAACTATAGTATTATCAAATAACAATTTGAGCAATTTAAGTTTTGCTTTGGTGAACAAGACGGATACTCTAAAATTGGTTTTGAGAGACTCACTACCTATAATTCTTGGATCTCACGAATATGCCTACCTGAGGTATGACAGTGAATCTCCTCAAAGATTTCTTCAAAATTTACCAGAACAAGATGTCTGGATGTCAATGTATAGGTTATTCAGTGATTCTACTTTTTGTTTCTTGAAGATGAATGGAATACCGACAAACTTCAGAATATTGCACAATGATGCAACCATCTTTAGTTACATAACGGTAGACTCAGAAACGCAAAAGTATATTCCTGGCGACAAGTCTAAGATATTTTACAATAATAAAGTGCACGATAAAGATCTGAGAGGGTATCGTTTTCGTGGATGGTGACTCTATTTTATGTTTTATAAATATTGAGCAATCACAAATGTTGTTATTTTCTCAGAATTATCAAATAAACAATCGGAATGTCGATTAGAATTTGACATTCAAAGAGGTGAATCATTATTATGCCTTTGTAGATCTGCTACCAAGTTCGGTAAGTAATGCTATTCACCCTTATAAGTATAATGGTAAGGAACTGGATAGAAAGAACGGGATTGATTGGTATGATTATGGAGCGAGGATGTATGATGCTACATTGGGAGGATGGACGACTATAGATCCACAAAGTGAGAAACTTTATACTGTATCACCCTATACATATTGTATTAATGACCCAATAAAGCATAGAGATCCAGATGGTGAATTTCCTTGGATTGCAGGTTTGATAGGTGTGGAATTGATTATATTACCCAGGTTACAGTTAATAGGTTGGAAGGAAAGTCTTGGTCGGAATCCCTTACTAATGTAGATGGGAAATCAATTTTGACCTCAGCTGTTACAAGTATGGCAGGTGTTGGATTAGCTAATGTTGTTAGTAAGGCAGTAACAGTTTCAAAACTAGTTCAGGCAGGTGGCAAGGTAGCTAAGACATTAACAGTTGCAGGTGATATGGCGGCAGATGCTACGGTAAGTGTAACATCTCAATTAGTTGAAAAAAGACATGTTGGTGGAAAATCTGTACTAACAGATGTCATGGCTGGACAAGCGAGTGGAGTAGTTGGTAATTATATAAAATCCTCTTATCAAAACTCTGCAAAAGGAAAAACTTTACGAAGATTGGCTGACCACGATAGACGTGTTGCAGGAAATAATCCAAGAGAATCCAGAGCGAAAAGAGCAGAACAGTCTGCGAAAAAGGCTGCAGGCTATGGTTTTGGAACTGCAGAAGCTGCAAATACATCAATTTCTAGTGGAGTATCGGAAGCTATAAAACAATTAAATAAAGATGATAAGAATAGGTAGTGAATTTATATTTTGGTCTGTTGCTTTCTTTGTAGTGATGTTAATCTTTGATGGTTTTGATATCGCATTACAAAGTACAATGTTTATTATTGGTATGATATACTATACTTATAATATCGCATTTGTTTATTTGCGATTAAAAAAAGTATGTTTCAATTTTGAACAAGCCGCCTCAAAGAAAGAATGGCTTTGGTTCCTATTAACTAATATCATAATTTGGTCTCTTTTTCTTGTTTCTTTGCCTGAAAGAGGTGTTGTTATGGTAGAAATTATCCCTCATGGATTGCTCATTATTCTGCTTATTTATGATATTATAAAGACATTATTAAGAAAAATGTTTGGTTAATATTTAGGAGACTATATGTTAAAAGTTGATATAGACTTGTTGTCTTGCCCTAATACGAGTTGGCTAAATACAACTTGTATTAGGGTAGTGATTTTTTCTGTTCATAACTTTAATTTCTACTGGAGTGGGTGCAACTTGTGAAACTGTAACTGACTATAAAGCGTCATGTCATTGATTGCCGTGGTCAATAGATTAGTTTATTGATTGCTCGGCTTTCACAACTGGTGATACGGTGACAGGTATTATACTATCAGAAAAAGATAGAGGGCAATACAACTTATTATAATAGCAATATAAGTAGGGATATTCAGTAAATGTCCCTCTTTCTTATAAATTCAGGGCATTTATTACCCCAAATTATGACCGAAGTACTTTGTAAATAATGCCAATCTGATAGGAACAGGTATTGCGGCATTATCCTGACACGTTCTGCATTGGAAATTGCACGTCAGGCAGGTTGGGACGATTCGGTATCCGATATTGAGACACGTGTTCGGACAGCTTTAGCGGCTTTGGAACAA
>NZ_FNNN01000036.1 GCF_900106755.1 Bacteroides faecis MAJ27 | reverse complement strand
CAAAGGCGGAAAATGGAAAGGATGCTTCCACGTACCGAGAGGACTGTATCAGTGCTGGAAAACACTGGAAACGATCTATTAAAAATAAAATACTATGTTAAAGAATCGAATTATTGGAATATTTATATTGCTTCTTCTATTTTTTTCATGCCAGCAGAAAGAGGAAGTGATATGTTATGGAACTCCTACTAATGACTTAATAAAGTTGCTGGATGAGGAAGGATATCGACTTCGTATCTATTCATCGGTGCATGAAGCACTACAGAAAGCCCCAAAACAGGCGGGCGTATTATTATTGAGTGAATCCTATCCTAGGGAGGGAGTGAAGCTCGATACAGCTGACCAAAAAATAATCAAAGAAAAATCACTGCGAGTATTTATGGAGTTTCCACAATGTGTAGGAGCTACTGAATGGGTGACAGCCGATACATTGGAATTGGAACGTATTGTGGTATGTGATTCATTGAATTCACTACTTCCCTCCATGAGCTTACTTTCGTTTCAACGCTGTATTATGAAACAAACCCCAGATCCGATTGCTAATCCCTTGTTAGTAGCTGCAAAAGTGGCAGGCTTCAATGATGCGGTTTATGGACTGAAAGATACACCCACTCAACCGATACTGTATTTTCATAATGACCAACTTCTCCTTTCAGCCACTTGTATGAGTAATTTTGCTGAAGGCCGTTACTTACCGGAACAACGGGTAAAGGCACTGTTCGAATATATTTTTCAGTGGTTGTTAAATAGAGAAACATTCACTTTTTCTACTTGGACTTCTTATATTCGTCCGACTTATACAGCTACTGATGTGTTGCCGAAAGATGCAGGAATGAATAGCATTAAAAAAGGAGTAGAATGGTTCTACAATGGACATTTCTTGGTGCATTCCGATTGGAAGCATGATTGGGCTGATAAATATATGGGTAATGGTATTGCCCCGGTAGGGCCTGAACTTCCACGCAACTTTAAAGATGGGGACGGGTCATTAGGTATTTTGGAAGGACATATGTCCGGTATTAAATATGACGGTACGCAGATGTATCGTTACTGGATGCGTGATGATGTTCAAGGAGAAGCTTCGTTCGCTTTTGCAGCTGCCGGTACACTACTGGATAATTCACAATATACAAAGGTAGCTGCCAATTTACTCGACTATTCATTTACCGAGTATAGAGATTCAGTACGCAATGATCCCAAATCCCCATCATATGGTCTGTTAGGATGGGCTTATACACATAAAGGCACTTATTATGGCGATGATAATGCCCGTTCATTATTAGGTTCCATCGCTTCATCAGCATTGATGAATAATCCTAAATGGGATAAACAAATAGTTGAGGGCATTGTAGGTAATTTCCGTACTACGGGATTAAATGGATTTAGAGGACAAAATATTCTTGAGCCTGATTTACAGAAACGCGGCTGGAAATCATACTATAATGCTGACCTGGTAAATCTGCATGCTCACTTTGAGGCCTGGAACTGGGCTTGCTATCTTTGGCTCTATAACCAAACACATTATCAGCCGCTGCTTGAACGCGTGAAACGTGGAATAACCATGATGATGGAAGGATATCCGGAACAGTGGTCGTGGACTAACGGCATTCAACAAGAACGTGCCCGTATGATTCTGCCGCTAGCATGGCTCTATCGGGTAGCACCAACAGAGGAACACTTAGATTGGCTGCATTTTATGACAAATGAACTACTTAGAAATCAAGTGCCTTGTGGAGGTATTCGCGAAGAACTGGGTGATGAGTCGAAAAGTCTTTTTGGGCGTACTCCTTCCAATGCGGAATATGGCAACAACGAAGCACCACTAATTTTTGACAATGGCGATCCGGTTGCTGATATGCTTTATACAACAAATTTTGCCTTTGTGGGGCTGTGTGAAGCTGCTAAGGCAACTCAGGATACTACTTACATAAAGGCTGTAAATCAAATGCGCGATTTTTTAATTCGTATTCAAGTACGTAGTGATAAATTCAAGAACGTAGATGGTGCATGGTTCAGGGCGTTCAATTATGAAGATTGGAATTATTGGGCTTCGAATGCTGATGCCGGATGGGGGGTATGGAGCACTCTTACCGGATGGATTCAGAGTTGGATTGTAGGTACACAGTTTGTTCTTGAAGAAGATTCATCATTATGGGATATTGCTAACCAAAAAGATGTTTCTACTGTTGCCAGTGAGGTAATTGAGGAAATGATAACACGCCAACTTTAAATAAGATATATACATATTATTAATAAACTTCTAACTTATGAAACACAAAGCTATGCAAAAAGATCGTTTTTGTTCTATGAGAATATTATTCTTCTCATTAACAATACTTTTTGTATGCGCATCGAATAGTTATGCGCAAAGTACAGTCAATGGAGTCGTCATAGATGCGACAGGTTTGCCCTTACCCGGAGTCAGTGTGACCGTAAAGGGGAGCGCAACGGGCACAACTACTGATCTTAATGGGCAATTTACCTTGAATGCGTCCAAGTCTGCTACATTAGTGCTATCATATATAGGTATGATAACACAAGAGGTAAAAGTAAACAGCCGTTCTATGATCAATGTTACCCTTCAAGAAGACATTAATAGTCTCGACGAGGTGGTAGTAGTCGGTTATGGTACTCAGAAAAAGATCCATCTCACAGGATCAATATCTTCGGTATCTTCTAAAGAATTATTGAAGTCAACAACAAGCAACGTTTCGCAAGCCTTGGTCGGCAAGTTGCCGGGATTGATATCTCAACAAGCCACCGGAGCCCCGGGAGCTGATGATGTTTCATTGTTAGTTCGTGGACATTCCACATATAATGGAGGTGACGGACCTCTTATTCTGGTAGATGGTGTAGAACGCAGCATGGCGTATATCAATCCTAATGAAGTGGAATCAGTTACTATATTAAAAGATGCTGCCTCGTGTGCAGTGTATGGCATGAAAGCTGCTGCAGGTGTAATATTGGTTACTACCAAACGAGGAACGGAGGGCAAAACTACCATTAATTATAAAGGGTCGCTCACTTTGTCACATGCTACTACGCTGCCTGAATTTATGAACGGTACACACTATATGCAATGGTATAACTATGCTCGCCGCATGGATGGTGAGAAAGCCTACTTTACCGATGAAGAGATTGCCATGACTACCAATGGAGATCCTACTGATGGATTTGAAAATACCAATTGGCAGGAACCTATTTATCGTACTACTTTGATGCATCAACACAATCTTTCCATCAGTGGTGGTAACGAGAAAACCCGTTACTTCCTCAGTGGGGGATTTATGAAACAGAATGGCTTTATTAAAGGTTTTGAGCTGGAACGTGGCAACTTCCGTTCGAACATTGATACGCAAGTGACCAAAGATATCAGCGTGTCACTTAACGTGGCCGGTAAGATTAACGACTATTATCAACCAGGTGGCGACAGTTATGAGAATCAAACGACCAATAATGTGGTGGGAGTATTGCTTTATGCCGCTCCGTTTGTTCCACTCGAATATGAAGGGATGCCGGCATCTGGTTATCGTGGCGCTTCAAATCCTGATTATGCAGCTGGACATTCGGGCTATAGTAAAATACGTACAATGCGTCTGGAGACATCGGCCAAGATAGAATACTCTTTCCCCTTCCTCAAAGGTTTGAAAGCTGGTATGTTTGTAGGTTGGGACTGGCAAGATCGCGATTCACGCAGCTTCAAGTACTCTTACGAATTGATGCTTTATAAACCTGAGTCCAAGAAATATGTACGTCAGTATGCTTCTAATTTGCAGCCAACAGGGGGGATGTCAGTCGGTGACGAGAAAGAACAGCAAGTAGTATTACGCCCTTCTGTCTCATACAACCAAAAGTTTGGTTTGCATGATGTAGGTGCACTATTCCTTTATGAACAAACTGAGCGTAAAGGAAATACGCTGACAGGTTATCGCTCCGATTTTGCACTTCTCGATATTGACGAGTTACCTTTTGGCTCTACTATTCATCCCACCGATGGTAACTTCTCCAGTAGCACGCGCCAGGCCTATGCCGGTTATGTTGGCCGTTTCAACTATGCTTATAATGACCGTTATTTGGCTGAATTTACTTTTCGGTACGATGGCTCTTATCACTTTAAAGAGGGTAATCGCTGGGGATTCTTCCCATCGGCCTCATTGGGCTGGGTTGCTTCTGAAGAAGATTTTTTCAAAGAACTCTTTCCTCAAGTGGAACGCTTCAAGTTAAGAGCCTCTTTCGGTATCTTAGGTAGCGACAATGTTGATCCTTTCCTCTATCGCAAACAGTACGCATGGTCAAAGAATAGTACAGTTTTCGGTACCACTCCACAAGCGGTGAATACCTTGTATAATAAAGTATCTTACCCGATGGAGAATCTTACTTGGGAGAAATGTCGTTCTATCAACGCTGGTTTTGAACTTTCGGCATGGAATGGTCTTTTAGGCATTGAGTTCGATGTTTTTTACAAATATACTTACGATATCCTTCGTTCCATTGGTGGTGTATATCCTCCTTCGCTGGGAGGCCATTATCCGAGTATTGAAAACAGTGGTACGTTTGATAACCGTGGATTCGAGATTACAGTAAAACACCGTAATCACATTGGCAAATTCAATTATAGCCTGAATGGTAACCTTTCGTTTGCCCGTAATAAAATACTGCGTATGACGCAGGCTGACAATACTAAACCTTGGCAGAACCGTCTGGGGACATCGGTAGGGACCATTTGGGGATTGAAATCGCTAGGTCTGTATCAGACACAAGCCGAGATTGACGCAGCTCCATTACCCATCAGCGAAATTCCCCGATTGGGTGACATCCGTTACCTCGATTATAATGGTGATGGACTCATTAGCTGGGATGATGAGGTGAAGATTGCACGCCCCACCACGCCTGAGATGATGTTCTCGTTGATGGCCGACGCCAACTGGAAAGAGTTCGACCTCTCTGTTCAGTTGCAAGGTGCCGCTTTGTGCGACAAGTTGCTTTGTGGCGAATGGAATAACGGTGCACGTGACCAGACTCCACTTACACGTCCTTTCTATGCCGGATGGGATAACGCGCCTTACTACTTGGTAGAGAACAGCTGGCGTCCTGACAATACCAATGCTGAATATCCGCGTCTCAGTACAGTGGCTTATGCTAATAATGCGCAGGTATCTGACTTTTGGAAGCGTAATGGTGCATACGTACGCCTCAAAAATGTAACTTTGGGATACACCTTGCCACAGTCATGGGTAAAGAAATCCGGGATCAGCAATCTTCGCCTGTTTGCCAGCGGCTACAACCTTTTTACTCTCACCGAGTTTAAGTACCTCGATCCTGAGGCGGCCAATGTCATTCAAGGTTACTATCCGCAGCAACGCACCTTTACGTTTGGTGTAGACATAACGTTCTAAACCCTATGTACAACATCTAATAAAATAAATTAGCATGAAAACAAAAAATCTATTACTAGGATTGGCTCTGTCGGCCCTCGCATTGCAATCGTGTAATGTACTCGATATCGATCCTACTGACACCTATAGCGAATCTACAGCCTATGCTTCTATCAAGAACCTGGATCTTTATGTCAAAAGTTTCTATGGCGTGTTTTATAGCAATGCCGATATCAATGTGGGAGCTAATCTGGCCATGGATGATGGTGTGAGTGACCTCATTAAATATTCTTGGTTCAATGTAGCTGAGGGCAGTGTGAACAAACTTTTTTATTACGACAATATGATGAGTCCTGATGGTAATTATCGTTCTAATTGGGATGGCATGTACGAGCAGATTCGCCGGTTTAATGAGTATTTTTACGATGTTCATAGTGGCTTTGCTGATAAATTGGATTCCGATCAGTTAGCCATTCGAACAGCCGAAGTTCGTTTTATGCGTGCTTTTGCTTATCAAGAGCTGGTATTGCGTCATGGCGGTGTAATCCTGCGTATCAACGAAGACCGCGTAGATGATCATAACCAGCGCGCACAAGCTCGTTCGTCAGAAGACGATTGCTGGACTTTTATCCTTGACGAATATGAAAAAGCAGCCCAAATGCTACCGGAAGAATGGACAGGATCGGAGGCAGGCCGCCTTACAAAGGGGGCTGCTTATGGCATGAAAGCCCGTGCCGCTCTCTATGCCAAGCGCTGGCAGGATGCTGTTAATGCAGCATTAGAGGTAGAAAAGCTGGAGAAAAAGGGTGTATATCAACTTCTTTCAGGGACTTCTAAGGACAGTTATATGCAAATTTTCAATACTGTGAATAATAAGGAGCTAATTTTGCCTGTCTATTTTCAACAAAAGACTAAGCAACACATGTTTAATCATTTCTTCTGCCCACCCTATGACACAGAAAAAGCAGGCTTGCAACCTGGCACGTTGGGTGCAGCCGCTACGCCTACCGATGAGTATGCTTCTGCATTTGATATCAAGGTGGGTCAGGAATGGAAATCGTTTGATTGGACCCATTTGAATGAATATTCCGAAGGACCATGGGGAAACCGCGACCCACGTTTCTATGCTTCTATTCTCTACAATGGTGCCAATTGGACAGGACGTCAACTTGAGCTTTACGTAGGTGGTAAAGACGGATACATGGATTTCTCTACATCGGCAAGTCAGGACTATGTGCGCACTAGTACCACCGGTTATATCTTCCGTAAATTTATGGATGAAAGCGACAATATCAACTACGTAGACATTGAAAGTACATCCTACTGGATTGAGATGCGTTATGCCGAGATTATTCTTATCCTTTCCGAGGCCTATGCCCGTTTGGATAAGTTCAAGGAAGCTTACGACTATCTCAACAAGATTCGTACTCGTGTGGGATTGCCTATCTTAGCTCAGCAGTCTACCTGGGACAATTATCTTGAAGATCTCTCGAAGGAACGTGTATGTGAGCTGGGACTCGAAGGACATCGTTGGTATGATCTTGTTCGTTGGGATATTGCTCAAAAGGTACTCAACGGGCAACGACTGCATGGTATCAAAATTGAAAAAACCGGTTCAAGCTTTCTTTATACCCGTGTAGAATGTGACACGCAGGATCGTAAGTTCCCTAAGAAATATAATATTTTCCCGATACCTTCCAGCGAGCTTCGAAATAACATAATGTGTGAGCAGACTCCTAGCTGGAAATAATTATGGTTACCATTTAAATAAGTAGACAATATGAAACTAAAACATATCATAAATAGCTTTTTGGCTTTCTCGCTCTGCCTGGCGGGATGTGTTGACCCTGACGATTTGGTGAGAACCGAAAGTGAAATTACCGATCAACTCATCATTACTGGACGATTTGCAGGTAATGAGAACACTGAGTATGAAACCGTTATCGACCGTGCCAACGGTACTGCTGTAGTGCAGACTCCCTACTACATCTCAGATACAGAACCTATTCAAGGAGATATTACCCGTATGCGACTCAAAGCTACACTTCCTGTGGGTGCCCGTTTTGATCCCCCTTTGTCGGGTATTCACAATTTGAAAGAAGGATTCTCTTCTACCTTAATCGAAGCCGATGGTTCCAAGAAAAACTACACTTTTACAGCTATTTATAAAAAGTCGGAACGTGCCAATATCATTAAGGTCGAACTAGCCAATGTACGTGCTCAGATTGTAGTGGCTGATCCTGTTGAAGAGGGTAAAAAAGGACAAATTATTATCTATAAGACCTCGTCAAGTATTGACGGAGAGTTGCAAAATGCACTTATCACCATTGCTCCATGGGCGACTATTGAATCGGATGCTTACGATCCCGTGACAAAAATCCTCGATTTGAGTGTGATGCCTACCGTTACTATCACTGCACAGGATGGTGTGAAGAAGACGGTATACGAAACTGTGTACAAAACTCCTGAGTTTGTGGAATATGGTGTGGGTTATGTGGCAGGGCTTTTTGGTTTCCAAACTTTGAAAGAAAATTCGCATGGTTTTGAAGTGGGTGCCAATCGCACTATGGCTGTAGTAGATGATTACCTTATCCTTAGCAATAGTAATAATTTCGTCAATATGCCGGTGTTCAACCGATATAACGGCAAGTTGCTTGATCAGGTAAAGGTGAACGTGGCCGGTATACCATCTAATCGTATTATACGTGCTATTACCTCCGATGATAATGGACACATGGTAGCCATGGCTTACGTGAGTACTCGTGCAGGAAGCTATGCCACTCCTTATACGGATGTTAATGTATGGGTATGGAAAAATGGTATAGAGAACACTCCCACATTGATACTTGATAAACCTTTCAGTGATCCAGTTTTCGATCAGGCACCTATGGGAGTTAACTGGAACTATAATATTGATATGGGTAGTTCTATTCACATCACAGGTGACATTACTAGTGGAAAAGCTGTACTCACCACTACGTCTCCTTTCTCATACCGTATGGTATTTATCAGCTTTGTCGATGGCATAATGAGTGGCAAGGCGCATGTGGAATTTGCTAATGTGAGTGGTGCACGTGTAGAAGACTATACGAAGATCCTTACAACTAATACGGAGAAACCTTTCAGCTACATATCTACACCGGCCAATGAAACTAATATGGTGATTTGTGCTCCTGTTGGTGATAGTGCAGACAGAGCTTTTGCTTTTACTGTTCCCGATTCACATTATTGGGGTTGGCAAGGATTCACTAAAGGCATCGATTATGTTGATTTTAACGGCGCAAGATTGTTGGCTGTTCAGAATGGTTCAGGTTCTTTCAATGGAGCACAACGCCTTTATGTGGCTGACATCACCAAGAATCCCAATGCTAATTCTATGAGTGATGGCTTCATCTTTGATTCACAGCAAGGCAATACAATAGGAAATGCAGATGTGCCGGGCGGCGTACCGGGCTCAGGTTACACAGCTACGGGCTATACCTCTCCTTGGGCATTTGATGGAGTGAGCAGTGTGCTTGGTGAGAATATTCCTTGCACAGGTGATGTGATTTTTGCCAAAAGTCAGGACGGATTGGCCGTACAGGTATATATGCTTACTACCGATCATGGCTTGATAGCTTTCGAACTCACAAAGTTCAAAGGCCTGTAAACGGTACCTAACGTTATTTTAATACCATTTAAACGATATTCAAACGACTATTTAAACATCATAAAACAATGAATAAGAAACGTATGAAAAAGATTATTCTTACTTTTGTATCACTACTGATGGGAGGTTTATGCTCAGTATTGGTAGCTTGTTCCGATGAGGAACACACCGTTCCTGTTTTTCCAGAAGACGGCAGTGGAGAAATTGAAATTAAGCCCGACCAGAAATACGATTGGGAAACCAACCGTCAGTCAATCTTGGCTAATACCGATATGGTACTTTTTTACTCGGGTGGTGACCAACGCCCTATTTGGACGCAGGAACGCGCTCAACCCTATATTACTTATGTAGACGAGCAAAACACTTCACACTGGTTCTTTGATAGCTTCCTCATGCTTGAAATCCTCAATACTTCCGACAATTGGCAGACGGTGAGAGAGTATACCAAGGGGATGCGCTATGAATCAGCCACCAAGGCTGAGTGGATGAAACTCATCGATTGTTATTTCAATTCAGAAACTGGTATTGCAGCTATCGAAGCGGGTGTAAAAAAAGCAATGACTACCATTGGGGAACCTGTGTACAAACGCCAGGTAATAATTGGCATTCCTGAGCCTATTGACGTACAGAATGAATTGGTGTCAGGTTCGTCGAGTGTATATTGGGGTGAAATTGATAATGTGTCGCTCGACTTCTCCAAACCTGCTGACCGTGTGAAAGCCTGTAAGTGGTTCATCGATCAAGTGCGTGCTCGTTTCAACGAGAAGAGGTATCAATATGTCGATTTAGCCGGGTTCTATTGGATTGCCGAGGATGCCTCACATACCGGAAATATCATTACCCCCATTGCCAACTATCTGAACGAACTGAAATATAGTTTCAACTGGATTCCGTTCTTCAATTCCGATGGTCACGAGTCTTGGAAAGAACTAGGCTTCCACTATGCTTACTACCAGCCCAACTACTATTTTGACGATAACATACCTCTTACACGTCTTGATGAAGCCTGTAAGGAAGCTTTACGTTGCAATATGCAGATGGAGATGGAGTTTGAGGACGATGTGTTGACAGCTCACGGCAAAGCTTATCGTTTGGAAAATTATATGGCAAAATTCAAGGAGTATGGTGTATGGGAAAAATGCCGCTTGGCTTACTATCAGAACAATAGTGCATTGCTTACTTTGAAGTACTCTAGTGAGCCGGCCGACGTGGCTCTTTATCATAAGTTCTGCAAGTTTGTTATAGAACGCCCTATCCGTGATTCACATTAACAAGTAAATTTCACATTTGCAATCGAGGGGTGTCCGAGGGAGGGCACCCTTAAAATTCTTATAAAAAAACATTTTCCTCGCATTTGAATAGACGACATGCTTATGAACAATAAATACTTTTATCTTATACTACTTTTTTTTATGGTGAGTTGCCAAAGAAATCAAGATCCGGCTACAAATACACTTAGTGAGATGTGCGAACGTTTGTTTCCTCAACATGCTCACTCTTTCCAATTTCAACTTCTGACTGATTCTGTAGATATAGACCGCTTTACACTTGAGTCTGACAATGGAAAGATTCTGATTAAAGGAAACAACCGGAATTCATTGGCCGTAGGACTAAACCATTATTTGAAGTATTACTGTCAGGCACATGTCTCTTGGTATGCTTCGGATAGTGTAGTAATGCCTGCTCAACTACCTGAAGTAGAAGCTCCCGTTATTTTACGTTCAAAATGTAAGAATCGTTTCTTTCTTAATTATTGCACCTTTGGCTACTCTATGCCCTACTGGAAATGGAGTGATTGGGAACGACTTATTGACTGGATGGCTCTGAATGGAGTAACTATGCCATTGGCTATCACCGGTCAAGAGTCTATATGGTATAAAGTATGGACGGAGATGGGACTGTCTGATGAGGAGATTCGTACTTATTTTACAGGTCCGGCTCACCTTCCTTGGCATCGTATGTCAAACGTAGATTATTGGCAAAGTCCGTTACCTCAATCATGGTTGGCAGACCAAGAAAAACTACAGAAATTAATTCTTGAACGTGAACGGGCTTTTGATATGACTCCCATTCTACCAGCTTTTGCGGGACATGTTCCCGCTGAACTAAAAGAACTTTATCCAGAAGCTAAAATCTACACAATGAGTCAATGGGGAGGATACGATGAAAAGTATCGTAGTCACTTCATTGATCCCATGGATTCGCTTTATTCAGTCATTCAACGTCGTTTTTTAGAGGAACAGACAAAAGTGTATGGCACCAACCACATTTATGGTATCGATCCTTTCAACGAGGTAGACTCACCCAACTGGAACGAGGAGTTTTTGTCCAATGTATCTGATAAAATTTATAAATCGATACAAGATGTGGATTCCGCTGCTCAATGGTTACAGATGACGTGGATGTTTTATCATGCCAAAGAGAAATGGACTCAACCCCGTATCAAATCCTTTTTAAATGCTGTTCCCCAAGATAAACTGATTTTACTTGATTATTATTGTGATTATACAGAAATATGGCGTGATACAGAGCAATACTACGGGAAACCTTATATTTGGTGTTATTTAGGAAATTTTGGTGGAAACACTTTTTTAGCTGGTGACCTGAATGATGTAGATTTTAAAATTGATCGACTTTTCAAAGAAGGAGGCGATAACGTATATGGTTTGGGAGTGACGCTTGAAGGTCTTGATGTAAATCCTTTAATGTATGAATTCGTCTTTGAACGTGCATGGGAAAATTCAATGCCTGCCCACCAGTGGATTGCAAATTGGGCCCAATGCAGAGGGGGGAATGTAGATAATCATATTGTTAAAGCATGGAAACAACTATATGAGAAGATCTATACCTCAGCAGCCCTTTGCGGACAAGCAGTATTGATGAATGCTCGTCCACAGTTAGAAGGCGTAGAAGGATGGAACACACTTCCCGGGTACGATTATAAAAATATCGATTTGTGGGAAATCTGGAAGGAGTTGCTGAAAGCTGAAGGAGTATATCATTCTGAATATCATTTTGATGTAATTAATGTGGGAAGGCAAGTTTTAGGTAATCTTTTTGCTGACTATCGTGATAAGTTTACCGATTGCTATCGGAAAAAAAAATTGGAAGAAACTAAGGTGTGGGGACAGCGTATGGACCAACTTTTGCTCGATGTAGATCGATTGCTCTGCTGCAGTCCTGTTTTCTCAATAGGCAAATGGATAAAAGATGCCAAAGATTTTGCAGTGAATGAACAAGAACAAAAATATTATGAAGAAAATGCACGGTGCATTCTTACGGTGTGGGGACAGAAAGATACCCAGCTTAACGATTATGCCAATAGAGGATGGGGAGGATTGACACGTACATTCTACAGAGAACGCTGGAAACGTTTCACAGAAGAAGTAATTGCCGCTATGACCAGGCATAAAAACTTTGATGAAGAGAAATTTCATCAGGATATTACACAGTTTGAGTATGAATGGACATTGAAAAATGAAGATTTTCCAATCACTTCTGAAGAAAATCCAATATCTTTGGCTAAAGAACTGATATTGAAATATGATGATGACTTCCGCTCATTATATCCGTAATTGTTAACTAATTTTTCGTAACTATGAAATTTATAATTAAAAATATTCTGATCATATGCTTATTTTGTTGTGCCTCTTCATTGAATGCACAGCATACATTTCCATACAAGAATCCATTACTTCCCACTGAAGAACGGGTAAACGATCTGTTGAACCGTATGACGTTACAGGAAAAAATAGCTCAAATCAGCCATTTGCAATCGTGGGATGTATTTGACGGACAAAAGCTCAATACCGCCAAGTTAGCAAAGATGTGTGGTGATAAAGGGTATGGCTTTTTCGAAGGCTTTCCACTCACGGCAGCGCAATGCAGGAAGAACTTCCGCATTATTCAAACCTATTTACTGGAGCAGACACGTCTGGGTATTCCGGGTTTTTCGGTAGCAGAGTCACTTCATGGAGTGGTGCATGAAGGTTCTACTATCTATCCGCAAAATATAGCTATAGGCAGTACATTTAATCCTGCATTGGCTTATGAAATGACAAAACATATTGCGGGTGAACTTAATACAATCGGGGTAAAACAAGTGTTAGCTCCTTGTATAGATGTAGCTCGTGAGTTACGTTGGGGCAGAGTGGAGGAATCGTTTAGTGAGGACCCCTTCCTTTGTGCTCGTATGGCTGTAGCAGAGGTTAAAGGATATATGGATCATGGCATTTCACCAATGGCAAAGCATTACGGACCGCACGGCAATCCATTGGGCGGCTTAAATCTGGCATCAGTGGAGTGTGGCATTCGTGATTTATTTGATGTCTATCTGAAACCTTTTGAAGCCATACTGGCTGAAACCGATATTTTAGCAGTTATGTCAAGCTACAATGCCTGGAACCGTGAACCCAATTCAGCTTCAAAATTCATGCTGACTGATATTTTACGTGACCGTTTTGGCTTCCGGGGCTATGTTTACTCTGATTGGGGAGTTATTGATATGTTGAAGAACTTCCATAAAACAGCTGATAATGATTTTGAAGCTGCCAGTCAAGCACTTACGGCCGGTTTGGATGTTGAAGCGTCGAGTCTCTGTTTCAAGTCGCTTGAGAGTAAAGTGCTGGCTGGTGAGTTTGATGTACGCTACATCGACCGGGCGGTGAAACGTGTGTTACGTGCTAAATTTGAATTAGGTTTGTTTGAAGACCCTTATCTTGAGAAAAATTCATATCGTTGGCCGTTACGTGCCAAAGAATGCATTTCACTTTCACGTCAGATTGCTGATGAATCGACAGTACTTCTGAAAAATGAAGGTAATTTGCTTCCATTGGATATAAAGAAACTTCGGTCGGTGGCAGTAATTGGTCCTAATGCAGACTGTGTGCAATTTGGCGATTATACATGGAGTAAAAACAAAGAAGATGGTATCACACCGTTACAAGGCATCTGTCGTTTGGCAGGCAAAAAGGTGAAAGTGAACTATGCCCAAGGCTGTTCTATCGCTTCGTTGGATCAGTCAGGTATTGAAGAAGCTGTACGTGCGGCTCAACAGAGTGATGTTGCATTACTATTTGTTGGCAGTTCAAGTACCGCTTTTGTACGCCACAGCAATGCCTCTTCTACCAGTGGCGAGGGAATTGACCTTAGTGGTGTTGAATTGACTGGTGCTCAAGAGGAACTGATTGAAGCGGTCTGTGCAACAGGTAAACCGGTAGTCCTAATATTGGTAGCCGGTAAACCGTTTGCTATACCTTTCGCTAAAAAAAATGTCCCTGCTATTTTAGTTCAATGGTATGCTGGAGAACAAGCAGGTAATTCCATTGCCGATATTCTTTTTGGTAAAGTAAATCCATCAGGGAAAATTAGTTTTTCCTTTCCTCAAAGTTCCGGTCACCTTCCCGCTTTTTACAATCATTTGACCACTGATAAGGGATTTTATAAAGAGCCCGGAACTTATGAATTGCCGGGACGAGATTATGTGTTTTCTTCTCCGAACCCTCTTTGGGCTTTTGGTCATGGATTGAGTTATACTACATTTGATCTGGTTTCAGCGATTGCCGACAAAACTCACTATCAGGCTCATGACACCATAGCCGTAAAAGTAAAGATTGCAAACAGTGGAGAAGTTGCCGGCAAAGAAGTCGTTCAACTTTACATACGTGATGTTGTCAGTACTGTTATGACACCAATAAAGCAGCTGAAAGCTTTTGAGAAGATAAGTTTGAACCCGGCCGAAACGAAAGAGATCACATTGAAAGTCCCCATACACGAACTCTACCTGACCGATAATATCGGTAATCGCTACTTGGAACCCGGGACTTTTGAGATAAAAGTGGGCACTGCATCAGATCGCATAACCCATCGTATTTCTATCGAAGTAGGGCGTGAACCTGAGAAGACTCCTGTAATTGATTCTCCTCAAATCATTAAAGTCACGCCTAGTGGCGAGTTTATTACTGTACAGGGATTTGTACGTGATGCACAAGCTACTCCAGTAGCTTATGTCACGGTTCGTGCCATTTCATCCGGTCAAGAGACTCAAACTGATGAAAAGGGATTCTATTCTATCAACCTTCGGACTGATGATTCCATAGCTTTTGCCAAAGCAAGATTCATCACTCAACAAATGGAGGTGAAAGGACGCAAAAATATTAATATCAGATTAGTGAAGTAAAGAACTTTAATCATAAGATACTATGTCATTTTCAGTTTATAGGAAGATAATAAACTTTATTTTATTACTTATGGCAGGTAATCTGTCTGCTCAGGTAACCTACTATGATGCGGCTGAATTCCAGTTATTGGGAAAGGCTACCACTGCTACCACAGAGCGGTATGTACGTTTGCCCGATTCATTGGAACATATTTCTCGTTTACCGTTATGGCAACTAAGTCGGAATTCATCGGGTATGGCAGTGCGTTTCCGAAGCAATTCCACTCAAGTTGCAGTAAAATGGGAATCATTGGTTAACTTCCATATGAATCATATGACTGATGTAGCAGTGAAAGGACTTGACCTCTACTGTCTGGAAGGAAAGAACTGGTACTTTGTGAATAGTGCCTGTCCCACGGGGAAAAATACGGAATCTAGCCTCATCAGCGGTATGGAAGCCAAAGAACGGGAGTTTATGATTTATTTGCCGCTATACGACGGACTGGTTTCTTTGTCGATTGGAATCGATGCTGATGCCAGTATCAATCAGCCCGCGGTGGAAAGTCCTGTACGTGAAAAACCTGTAGTATTTTATGGAACCAGCATTCTTCAAGGCGGATGTGCCTCCCGTCCGGGCATGGCTCACACCAATATTATCTCACGCCGTTTGAATCGGGAATGTATCAATCTTGGATTTAGTGGTAATGCTTTTCTTGATCTTGGAGTAGCTCAAGTGATGGCTGGAGTAGATGCCGGTGTTTTCGTGCTTGATTTTGTACCCAATGTCACGGTAGAGCAGATAAATGAGCGAATGGAGAGGTTTTACCGTATTCTTCGTGACAGACATCCTCACACACCTGTCATCTTTATTGAAGATCCACAATTCATGGATTCTTACTACAACAACACCAATGCCCGGAAAATTAAGACTTTGAATGATGCCTTACGTCGTATATTTAATGAGTTGAAAAAAGGAAAAGAAAAAAATATATACTATATATCCTCAAAGATGATGCTTGGAAGCGATCGTGAGGCAACAGTAGATGGCATTCATTTTACCGATGTGGGTATGATGCGTTATGCTGATCTGGTGACTCCAGTGATTAAAAAGCTACTTAAAAAATAGTGGTTTTATGGCTCATTCACTATTAACTTTGTCTGAAAACAAACTATATGAGAAAGAGTAATGCATATTATTATGATCCTTGCATCAAAGCTATAGATACGGGGTATCATGGTATTATTTGAGAAATCGATAATCAATATGACTGTCTTATGTTGAATAGAATGTCTTTATGCTATTTTTTCTTTACTTTCGATGACTGATGCTTTTGATAAATAGATGAAACTAGAGTGAGAAACCACTAAGATATAGAATTTATATACAGAATTGTGCATAAAACAGCTGTCGTTTGCATATAAATTACCGTATTATTTGCTCAAAACATAAGGTTGATTGTTGTGAAACATAAGAATGATTGTAATGAAACATAAGGTTGGTTTTAAAGGAACGTCCCATTGGTTTAAAAGAAACGCTAAGTACGTTTAGAAGGAACGTATTTTAGCCCTGAAATAGGGGGTATTTCATTTATTAGACCCAGTTTTAGGCTAAAAGTTAATAATCAGAATAATGCGAAGTAGCATAAAAAAATAAGATGTATTACAGGATAGTGTGAGAAATAACGTAAAAAGAACATATACATGGATATATCTGCAACAAAGTGATTTCTTATAATGGCAAATCTCTGCCATTTTATCCTCTATTCTGTACAGTGGATGGAAATACGCCTGACAGAGAATTTATAATTAGCAAAATGACAAAATGCCATTTTGCTAATTATAAATTCTCTGTCCTTAATAAAATGATTCTGGTTTTAATGGCCAATCTGTAATCGTTGATATATAGGGAATCAATGATGTAGCCATTTTTGTCTGTCCTTTATAGTTGGGATGCCATACTGCTCCTAAGTCTGTAGTAACATTAAAAAGTCCTTCGGGAAGAACGGCTATATAAACTTTCTTGTCATTCAGTTCTTTGCGCATACGTTCCATGTATTCAACGATCTGTCGTTGGGCAATAGCCGGACTGATACATAGCACAGGGATATCTCCATAATTCTCACGGAGACGATTGATCAGTAGTGTATAAGCATGAATAAACTCATCTTCCAATGGATATAATCCGGTTGAGAAGTCATTGCTCCCTAAATTGATAACGACCAGATCCGGCTTGTATGTTTTAAAATCCCACTTTTTATCCAGATCCATATCAAATGTATTCAGCATACGGTCTTTCATTGTCACGGCAGATACCCGGACAGAATCACCATAATTGCGTACTACTCCTCTTCCGGAGTGTGCTATAAGTGTGTAGTCCGCATCAAAGTAGCGGGCAATAATCGTGGCATAAGACAAATTGCAGTTTCAGTTTCAGCTTTGTAGGGTTCACTACGATCTTTTCCTTCAACTCCATAACCACACGTCAGTGAATTACCGATAAACTCGATATGTCTGGATGGACGGTCCGTTTCCTTTTCAAGTTTTCCTCCGGCAGAAAGCACAAATTGATGAATCGTTGTTTTGCCCCATTCTCCTTCAGTGCGTTTCTGAATCAATACGCGATGTACTCCCTTGTCAATGCCGGATATAAAATTAATCAGAGTGTCCTTGCCGGTAACTTTTACAATCTTATGCAAAAGACTGTCAATAAAGACGTTGTAATAATTGATGCCTGTATCTGATACTTTCAGAGACAATTCACCGCCCGAAAGCCGTGTACGGAGATATGAATGCAAAAAATAAACGTTTCGTCATGACTTCTATCTTTATTTTAATTCAAATCTGAGAATTTCTTTGATGTCTGTAGCCGACGCTGCTATGATGCCGAAGATTACTAATACTGAAGAATCAACCATGAATATTTATCTTTCTTTATTTACACACGAAATAAAATTCGATCTGTAAATTCATAGGTTTTACTACTTCATTAATTTTTTAATGATTGGAGTCACCAGATCTGCATACCTCATCATTCCTAAGTCTGTAAAATGAATACCATCCACTGTTGCTTCCCCGTCATTACCTATCATGTTTTTCGAATGAATCAAGTATATCTTCTTTTCACCTTGTTTCTTTAGTGAATTAAATATCTCATTTAAGGTCTGATTTTTCCTTTTCACTTCACGGTCTATTCTTTGGTCGAATAATGTGTGAGTGAAGACAGGGTCTTCTATAAACACAATGGGCGTATCAGGGTGCTTATCCCGGATGATTCGGTAGAAAGTTTCCATCCGTTCCCCCATTTGTTCAACGGAAGCATTGGGTACAAAATCCAGCACAAAGACACTGGCATCTACTTCTGACATTATTTTTGCTACTTCCAGATCGAGCAATGCATTGCCACTGAACCCTAGATTAATACACTCTCGGTTGAGGCGTCGTGAAATGATGTTAGTATGTGCCATTCCCGGACGCGCTGCACATCCTCCTTGCAAGATACTGGTACCGTAAAAAGCAACAGGCTTTTTGCGGACCGGACTGTCAACTAAAGGTTGGTCAATAGTTGACAATGAGTCTACTCCGATAGACAGGGAGGCGACTCCGTCATATAAAGGCAGATAGAGCATGTATTCCCTTTCTTTGGGCTGCATGTTTGCAATAATCGTTGCACTGTTCGTTTTAGCAGTAGGGCGGGCACTGTTGACAAAACGCCAGTCACCGTTTTCCTGAAGGCAATAAAGGTCGAGTCCTTTGGTTCCTACATCCGTCATATGATTCATATGATTATTAAAAAGAGCCTCCCATTTTACCGCTATTTGGGTGGAGTTACTCCGAAAACGTATTGCCAGACCTGCGGAGTTACGGCTTAAATTCCACAACCGTTCGCGAGATACGTTCTTCAATGAATCCGGAAATCTTTCATAACGAGTTCCGGTAGCTTCAGTGGCTTTCCCAAGAAGAGGGAATTGTGACGCTTCATGATACGTCAGTTGTGCTTGCAGGTCGAATCCAAACAAGCACAACATAGTAAGAATAAAAAAATGTTTCATCATTTACTTAATTCCGACAGCAGTCAACACTTTCCGTTGCTTGCCGTCACTGCCTTTAATTGTTTCTTTTCCGTTGACCAGCATACATGACGAGCCGCCTCCATCTAAATTTAAAGCCTCTGTACAACCCAGATCCTTCATAACTGTGGCTACATTGGCAGTAGTTAATCCTGCTACTCCTTCTGTCATGTTTCTGCCTTCGCATACAAAGATAATCATTTTTTTATTATTTGTATATCCAATGGCGGTACGAGGTTGATTAGATGCAGCAGAAATATTCAACATCTCCTGTACATAGGTATTTTTGATTTCACCTCCACGCAGTAAAACTGTTACTCCTCCGATACCGGTGGTTGCTTCCAATGCCTTCGCACCACTGGGAAAAGTAGATGACGGTGCCGGAAGCGGGTCCTTTTTTATATCATTGTCAGCAGGGGCAGGGTAACAGTAATTGATTCCATCGGAACCTTGATAAGTCCATGTGGTTTGAAATGTTCCATCTTTCATCTGACAGAAAGCTCCTAAAGTCGGATACCACATCGTAACCCAGTCCTCTGAATAATAATTCTGATTAGGAGCTAGTAATTGCCCATTACGAATTACCAGATTCTGTGAATAATAGAACCCGCCGCTAGCGAAGAACAATCCGCCATTAACAACGATAGGATCTTTAGAAGATTCATAAAATTCCGAAGGAGTATTCAATGCCTTTCCTCCATATCCATTAGCTTCTTGTGAAAAGGCAATATCTCCCAGAACTTCGAATTTAGCTTTAGTCATATCGGCAACGGCTATATATGCAATAGCCTTTTTCCCGGCTAAATTCTCTGGAGATTTGTATACTTGAATATAATCGGGAAGTTTGCCGAGATTATCGACAGCCGTCCATCCTTGTTCTATAATATCAGGATTCGGGTCTTCTTCTTCGGTATCCTGATCCCATTCCCACGGATGATCCGGATAGTTCTCTCCTCCACATGAACATACGGAAAAAGCAAATAAGACTGTTGCTATAAAATACAATCGTTTGATTATCATAATCATGTCCTCCAAAAACATTTTAGTTTGGTAAATAATATCGTTATAAGTAAAGCCAGAGAAGTTACAATGACTCCTCTCAAAAAGCCAAGCCATGCATTTTGATCCAGATAAGACAGGTAAGTTCCCAGTCCTGCGAGGTTTAATATCGGCAATACGACCAGTTGAGTGGATACATAAGCAATCATAGGATTCTGACCTGCGTATTCCAGTGGTCGTGTCAGTCTTCTCCATGAGTAGATATCACACATGATGGAAAAGGCAATCATAGCCATAAATGCAAGTCCAGCTGACAGAAAATAGTAGCTGTAGGTAGAAGGATCTTTCCGGATGCCTCCTTCGTAGGCTTCAAAAGCCAGTCCCAGTAGTACCAGATAAGCACCTGCTTTAAATAGCCTGTACCAATAATTGGCATTTTTCCCTTCAATCTGTAGCAAAACGTACAAAATGCTTAGGATAATGATACTTCCTGCCAAGTTGAGAAGCAAATACCGCATATACAAACCGTACAAATTCAAAATAATAAGTCCGATAGTAAGCAGGAGTATCCAGGGCATTCTTTTATGCTCGTCATTGTTGGAAGCTATAGATGGCGTTGTCTGTTTGCTCTGCAGCCATCCGTACAGATACTCTCCGGCAATCGTACCGGGAATTACGATAAACAGATATTTCAGGTAGGCAAACTGATACATCCATGGTAACGGAGAGAATGTCATCACAGCATGATTCCATGATTCCGGATTCTCTTTCCCCAGAAATACTGCCATGATAAATGGCAGTATGCCGATACGGATCCACGGCTTATTGATTGTAAAAGTATAGATTAACGAACCGAAGATTGCCATATTGGCTAATACCAGAATGATGATATTGCTATATCCTAAACTAAAGGTCCGCCCATCGGCATACGTGATGTTCAGCAACATGATGACACCGATGGAATAAGCAGCTATTTTAATCAGTAATCTCACGTATTCCGGCATCTTGAACGGGATTCTCATAAACATGGGAAACATCAATGCAAAACCGGCTAACGCAATCAGCCATGACCGGATATCCTGTGGAGAAGATACCACCCAAGGATAGATATGTTGAATGTAAATAGCAAAAAAAGTCAGACGAAAACCTCGCAGTACACTATCGTATACAATCTTCCAGCGGGAGCTGCCTTTTCTGTATTTGTTACCTATTGAAAAAGGGAAGGCAGCTCCCATAGCAAACAAGAAAAAGGGAAACACGAGGTCTACCCACGTGATGCCATATATAGAACCATCGAATACAAAATTAGAACGAGGTCCTACCTGGGCATGATACATCCAGCCGGGGAGTACTCCCCAAGCGATACTTCCGGAAAGCACCATCGTAAGAATTGCATATCCTCGGAGGGCATCCAAAGAAGAAGCTCGTATATTACTGTTCATATTTATTTTTTTATTGTTGTACTACGATTCGGAATGGTGAAGCCGGTATCTCCGCATTATTAAAAAGATCACCTTCCATATAATTGCGGAAACAATAGCGCACTTCGACGGGATGGGATATGGAATCATTCCATACTTTTACACGTGCGGAGCCATTTATAATTTCTGCTTCTGCCGGCACAATCCTTCCATTCTTATCTACCAGTTCGAATCCTTTCAGTCTTTGGTTTTCGGGAATAAGTCCTTCATTGCCGTTCTCAAAAGTGATTTCTACCACATTTCCTTTCAGTTGACAGCTTTTATAGAAAGGCCCTGCATATAAGAAACCTTCTTTGCCATAGGTTTTTGCCAGTGCCCAATATGCCAGCCGCTCACCGACCTTGATTTTATAAGGAGGATGAATAAACTTCTCACTTCCTGCATCGGTCGTTGTCACCATCCCTACATTGGGAACTTCGTACATAAGTTCCAACTGACACTGACGAAACCATGCCCGGTCCAGCTTATCTTTCCCTTCTGCCTGCCAAGGAGTGATTTGCACATAATATAAGGGCATTCCGGGATTATTGAAAAATTCTCTCCACTGTGCCACCATGGCAGGAAACAGTTTCTTATAAAGAGTCGGATTGGGAGAGTTCGACTCTCCCTGATACCAGATAACCCCTTTGACCGGGAATCCTTTCCAAGGATTTACCATTGCATTCCATAACAAGGTAGGGGTACCTGCAGGCCATTCAAACTCGGCTTGGTTGATATCCGGCAACTGGACTTCAGGAAAGTGTTGCAAAGTTTCTTTATCCATCCAGGTTTCTATTTTCGAAGCACTCCATGAACAATGAATGAGACCGACAGGGACATCTAATGAACGCTGTAACAAGTCACCGAAGAAATAAGCGACAGCACTAAAATCTCCGACTTCTTTGGGAGACAACTCCGACCAATGACCTGTGACGCCCTCTTCTTTAGGAGTTGTACTCCAATCTCTCTTGACGGTAAACAGGCGTAGTTCTCGCTTAGGATCGGCGGTTACAATATAAGGTTGCGAACCGTACACCGGTTGTCCGCGAAATCCCCTGACGGGCATTTCCATATTAGATTGTCCCGAGCAAAACCAGACTTCGCCAATCAGAATATTATTCAGCGTCAGTTTTTCGCCATCCGAAAAGGAGATTGTATAAGGACCGCCTGCGGCAGGAGTGAGAAGCTTTAGCTTCCAGTTACCTTCCTGATCACTCCGGGTCGTTACTTTATGCTGATTCCATGATGCAATCGCAACGATTTGTTTATTGGCGGATGCTTTTCCCCTAAAGATTACTTCCGATTGTTGCTGCAACACCATGTTGTCTCCCCAAATGGAAGTTAGCTTGACTTTTGCCTGTATTCCCAATGGGAATAACAGGCAAATAATCCATAAGTAATATCTTAGATATTTCATTGTTTCTTATTTAGAAATTGTTTGCAGGTAAACATTACCGAAGCGGTCTGTAACTTTAATTTCTATGTTAGCTCTCGGATTTTCAGGAGTGGCACGAAACATGTGACCGGTGTTTGCTGCTGATATCCAGCTTTGCATGGTTCTTTTCTTATCCGTACATACTTTGTGTGCATAAGGGTCGACTCCTGTATATTGAGTCATTGCTCCCATTACTTTCCCGTTTTCCAGCCATTCTACTTTCCAGTTCTTATCCCAGTTCCATACGTTTGCTATAATGTCTTTTGGAAACTCCTTGGATGTTCCTGCTCCGTAACTACGGAATTGGTAATCTTTCGGATGACCGACACTTTTATAATACCATTTTACCTGATTGCCGTCTACTTCATAGACTCCGTATCCTTGGGGAGTTCCGTCTATGCAGACATCTGCATGCCACCAAATGCCGCATACGGCAGCTGTGTTATGTTCCATCTGATGATCGTTGAATACGATATTGGAGTTAGAATGAAGATGTCCCGTCAGAAAGTGGGTTTCGTATCCGTCCAATAATCGGTGAACAGATTCGGCATTGATCGTTTCTCCCGCCAGCATACCGTAATCATAGTTGAAAGGTCTTTTCTGTTCCGTTATCCGAGTGGGGATATGTGTCATGAAGAATACCAGTGTGCCTTTAGGTACATAAGATAAATCTTCTTCCAGCCATTTGAAAGTAGTTTCATCTACATAACCGATGTAGAAGTATTCACGTCCCACATAAAAGTTGTTGTTTATAACAATATAGTGGGCATTTCCTTTGTTGAACGAATAATGGGTAGGACCGAAATATCCTTCGAAAGTCCGGTACGATGTTTCATGAGTAGCTCCGTTACAATCGATATCGTGATTACCGATTGCGCGGTATATGGGTATATCCAGTTTCTTTGCTTTATCTATATAAGGTGGAAAGAAAGTGGCTGGTGTGTCCCAGAAGATATCTCCGCAATTCAGTCCGAATACATCACGATCGGTATGTTGGTCGATTAATTGTTTATAGTCATCGACGATGGGGGCGTACAAATCCCAATGTTCTTTCAAGCCGGCTTGTACATCTGCTTCCAGTACAAACAGATGTTTGCTGTCATCTTTAGGATTCTTCTTCAGGCGGAAGTTATATTCATTTGTCTTGCTCAGATCAATTTCCTGATAGAATCTGGGAATGGTCTGTTCGCAGTCTGTCAGGTATCCGGCAGGAGTTGTGATATATACAAAACGTGTATTTCCGAGATTTGGCAGATGATAGATACCGTTCTTGTCTGTAGTGACGCAACGCAGTCCGTCTGTCACTACCACATTGGCTATGCCTTTGCCGTCGCAGGTAACGGTTCCTTTAATCATTCCCGCTTCATCCAGCTTGGTTTCATCCAGTGCTTCTTTTAGTTCGTCCCACCATCCGTTACGGATAATATGTACAATATCAAAAATCATCACACCGTCCGATTCTTTCAGATTCATGCGTACCGCCTTCTGAAACTGATTTACATCTCGTTTGTAATCTTCTACATACAGTCCTCCGCATACGGGTACTGCATCTTTCAATAAGTATTTGGAATATTTGCAACCTCCTTCTACGCATAGATATTCTCCGGTAGAAAATTCACTGTCCGTTTCATTTTTATGTTTGCCGGATGACCGGTAATAATCGTCGAGTGTTACATTCCAATAATAATTCCCGTTTGTGTAGAAATCCAGTAATTCGGCAAATCCATAATTCTTATAGTCGGGTGTTGCCCAACTGAAGTCTTTGCTGACATCATACTTCTGGCTTGCCCAGTTTACTCCTACTTCGAAGTAGGTAGGATACCATGCCCCTGTGTAGGCCGCCAGCATACAATCGGGATTCACTTTTTTGATGGAAGTACGTACGTCTTTGATGAAATTATAGATGACGGAAGCCCTCCATGTCAGCCATTGATGATAATACGGACCACCGACACGGTCAATTCCTCCTTCAGCATTAGGCCGCCATTCAAGTATATCCTCCGGAAATCTGTCTATCTTCTTTCCTATAAACTTCTCGAACATTTTTCGGGATTCGGGAGAGAAATCAGAGTCGATACAATCGTAACGGGCACGATCCAGCATAATGCCGTCGAAAGCATAATTCCTGACTACTTCCTTGATAATGTCTATTTCGTATTTCTGCACTTCCTTTAATGCCGGATTCAGGAACATGGTAGGTTTTCCTTCTATTTCCGTTACGGGCAATAATCCTTTGCGTGGGACATAATTGATGGCCTGCCATTTCTTATGCTTATCAAAAACGGCACCACGCTTTACGATATTCTGTCCATCTGCAAAAATATTCATCCCGGCAAAGATAACCATCCCATGGGCATGGGCTGCCTTAATAAAGGTATTGATAAAGTCAAAATCCGGACGATCGAAATTCTTCCAGTTCTTTTTCTGTGCGGTGTATTTGCTGGGGTATAGCACTTCACCTGTGTTATCTTTTATATCCAATACTAAGTGAGTGATTCCTGCTTCATGGCATTTGTCCACATAGTAACGGATGGAATCCGGGTAGCTGAATCTCTGAAAATTTGCAGAACAATCCAACCACATCACTTTGGACTTTCCGGTAGCAAAAGCCACCATTCCAATCCATAACAGTAGGGAGATAATTGAGAGTCTTTTCATATGTTTATAGGATTCAAATGTTTATTATTCCAGAGCTCCTCCAGCTCTCATTCCATTTTCAACTTCTTTCCATAATCCTTTATTGATGATGTGTACTATGTCAAATACCATCAATCCGTCTGATGCTTTCAGGTTCATTTCGATTGTTGCCGAGAGTTTTGCGGGGTTATCATAGAATTGATCTACCAGGATACCCCCCATGAATTGATTGTCTTTCATTATATGGCGTAATTTCTGACACGATCCTTCTACCGAATACCATGTACCGCTTTGGCCTTGTGAATCGGTTTCGTTCCATACGGTTTTCTTATTCTTCAGAGATTCTTCGATTGTGATATCTGTATAGTAGTTGCCGGTAGCATAGAGGTCGATCAGTTCTGCATATCCATAGTTTTTGTATTCCGGAGTAGCCCAATCAAAATCTTTACTCGGGTCATACTGGTTACTGGCAAAGTTGACTCCCACTTCATAATAGGAAGGATACCAGGCACCCGTATAAGTACCAAAAGAAATGTCCGGATTGACTGCTTTTACTTCCTTTCGGGCAAGAGCCATAAAGTCGTAAATATTTTTGGTACGCCATTCGATCCATTTCAGAAAATGCTTGCCACGCTCGGGATAATATTTGCCGTTGGAGTCTTTCTTCCATTCAAAAATATCTTCCGGGAATTTTTCTACTTTTTGTCCGATATATGCTTCAAACTGCTGGCGGGAGATATCGGAGAAGTCGGCGGAAATACCATCATATCTTACTCTGTCCAGCATTAATCCGTCTAAATCAGGGTAACGTTTAACCAGGTCTTTCAGGACATTCAGAATATGTGTCCGAAAGTCCTCGTTGATAGGGTTCACCATGGCAGAATATTTTTTCTTTTCGTTTGTTATGGAAGTCATGCCTTCCGGAGTATATACAACAGATGCCCACTCGGGGTTAGTGGAATACACCAATCCGCGGTCAAAGTAGTTATGACCGGCAACAAATACATTGAGAGAAGCATGCACTTCTATTCCCAATTCATGCGCTTTCTTGATAAAATGTCCCAGATAGTCAAAGTCTTTACGTTCATATCCTTGCCATTCGCGCATCTTAGGTGCGAATTCTGTGTCGAACAATACTTCTCCCGTGATAGGGCGTACATCAACAACAGCGTGGGTAAAGCCCAGTGATTTTATCTTAGTCAGATAATAATCTATTGAATCGGGATGGCTGAAACGTTCAAAATTGGCTTCAGCATCAAACCACATCAAGGCAGGTTTTACATTTTTGTCTGCTGTCTGGGGTGTAGTGCTTTTACATCCTCCCAGTGCTGTGATCAGTAAAACGGATAAGAGTGCTAGTGTTATTTTCTTCATGTTATTATATGCTATTCAGTTATTCCTTTTATTTCATCGCAAGTTCGATGCCTTCTTTGGCATATTGCCACTGACCGGCTTTTTTCAAATGAATCATATCAAACAGGAAATATCCGTCACATACGTCCATACAAGCTTTTACAGACTGTACGATTGCTTGGTTTTCTTGTTCCTGGGTTGCCTGATTGTTGGTATCCCAGTTACCTACATCCGGACCTCCGGCTACAATAGGACATTCTCCTTTAATCTTATCTTTTGCCAATGAACAGAATCCTTCCATAGTCCATTCGGTAGTTCCATGTACTTTAAGCGGAGAAGCATAGGCACCGATAAGGATCTGATCCATGCAGGCAGCATAGCCATAATTCATATATTTGCCGGTTGCCCATTTGTAATAACGAGAGGTATCATAAGTGGTAGCAGCCCAGTTAACGCCTACATCATAATAGGAAGAGTACCAACCACCTACGTAAACTCCAAACTTAATTTTAGAGTTGACTTCTTTGACGGCAGTGCGTGCTTTCTGCATAAAGTCATAAATCACTTTTGCGCGGAATTCCAACCACTTAGTCATATATTTAGGATAGGTGGCAGGAAGACTGGAAGCACCCGGTGCCAAAATGTCGTCCGGGTAATTTTGGATTTTTATTCCTCCCATGTAAGCCTCGAATTGCTTACGGGACTCTTCAGAAAAATCGGCTTGCAGATTAAGGAAGCGTCCACGGTCTAAGAAGATACCGTCCAGATCGTAGCTTGCAAGATCTTCCAGTAAGTTACAAAGGAAAGTTTGTACTTCCGGATGGGCAGGATTGAAGAACTTGGCACTTTCACTAGTGTTCATTACACTTGTAATTCCTGTCTGCATGTTCATCTGCGTTGCCCATGCTGCTTTAGACTGATCTCTGTACAAAAGTCCTGTGCCTCCGTCGATCTGATTTCCACCGACAAAAGTATTAATGGCGGCATGGATACGAAGTCCCTGTTTGCGTGCTTCGTCAACGAAGGCTTGCAGGTAGTCCCATGTTGCTGTTCTTTCTACTTTGGTATAGTTGCTTCCGATCCAGGCATACATAAATTTGACCTGATCTACATGATTCGTTTTAAATAAAACATCTCCGGTAGTGGGACGTACATCTACTACAATATCAGTGAAACCGGCATCTTTGGCTAAAGCCAGATCACGGGCTATGTTTTCTTTGCTGTTGGCAAAATCGGGAAAGTTGGCAGCTGCGTCAATCCAGATATAACGGGGTTTGGAGGCATTAGGATTCTCTGTCGGTTCTTCGTCTCCTCCTCCGCTGGTGTCTCCCCAATAATCTTTTGAATCGCTGCCGCCACATGCCATGCACAAGCAGGCAGCTATTCCTCCTATAAATGCTTTTATTATATTTTTCTTGATATTCATTTTATACGACTTAATAGTTGAAGTAAAAAGCCTGTACCTGAAAGAGGTACAGGCTTTTTGCATAAAGATGGTATTTTACATGTCGATACAGTCACACTGTACGCAACCTACGTATCCATTGCAGAACATAAAGTAAACGTACATATAATAACCGTCATCAGAAACTTTCAAAACTACATCACCACAGTAATTACCGTTCGTATTTCCAAGAATCTTAGAACCATAGTTTCCATTGATTCCCAAACCGGTACTTCCGAAGTCAATAGCCTGAGTAGCTAACGAGCCTGATGAAAGATCGAACAAGTAGATATTATCGGCAGTTCCCCAATTCCATGGATTCACCAGATTTGAAGCGACATATTCCACCTTGTTAAATACTGTATAATCGACAGCATTCGGTACGTAGTTTCCATCAAGTGCCACTCCCTTATTCTTAATTGCATTTGTTTTTCCATCCATCCAGCATAGGTTGCGTGGTTCGGCGTAGAACGTAGTATAATAATCACTGGTCGGATCTGTCGGGTCAGAGTAAATGACATCAGCATTTGTTCCCCATCCGCCTATTCCTTGCGCTGTAATGATGTCCGGAGTCTGTGATTTAAGTACGCCATTTTCTACCTGCCAACGGGCAAACTGGCCTGAAGTGGCATAGATAGGAGCGGTAATAATAGCATTACTGTTCAGACTGCCACATACTGACAGTTTTCTGCCCATAGCCAGCGAAGTTGTAAATTCTATGTATTTCTCCGGTGCTTGGTCGACTCCCGAGGCTTTCCATACAGTAAAGGCTGGTCCGGCATTTGGAGTCAGATTCGTGAACAGGATATTTCCGTCCTTGTCTGCTGTTGCATAGAAATTAGTCAGACTACCTGCAAAGCTAATGTTCATTGTTCCTGCTTTTTCGCCATTCTTGGCATGCAAGTATACAGGATTCTTCGCACGTTCATTAATGACTACATAGTCATTTGTTACAGCAATACCGGTCGTCATATCGAAGCTGGAGATTCCTATGTCTGTCAGTTTCTTGGCCCAAATAAGTTTAGCACTGTTTGCACGCAAGCCGGCAGCAATCTTTTCAGGAATTTCCTTCTTGACGGTATACGTAGATTTAGTTGTACCGTTTTGCGCAGTCACAGTGACTTTCTGGTCTTGGTCGTAATTCAATGCAACCGTAGTCGGATCAGGTGAGATCGTTGCTCCGTGAGATATTGATACATCTGCTAAAACTTCACCTATACTTTCCAGGCTAATCAGAGAAATAGTTTTGGTACTTTCGTTGATAATACCTGATAATCCCAGACTTGTAAGATTGAATTTCGTGATTGTGCACTCATTACTTTTACGTATTTCTGCTACAACTTTATATTCGGTACTCGTACCGGTCTGATCTTTCACCGTAATATAATTGTCCTTTGTCATATCCATAAATAATAATGTCGGATAAACATATACATTATTATCAAGGTCAGCGATTACACGCATTTTCTTCAAGTCAGATGTTTGCAGAACGTTGTCTGAAAGTTTGGGGTAGTTATACGGAAATACAACTGTAATTATATGATTCGTATAATCTATTTCACTCGTGAAACTGTTGTCATCACTGTCGTCATCCGGGAAGGATGCTGTCAAATTGTTGATTATGTTTCGTTCAACAGTCGGATTAAAATCTTCCGGGCTGTGACACGCACTCATACCCATCAGAAACGCAATGACTGAAACGATTGATAATATTTTATTTTTCATTGTATTAAGCTTTTAGTTATTTCCATTCATCATATTGCTCAATTAACGCATTGTTTTTTATCTCAGAGGTCGGTACCGGCAGGACATATAATTTCTGCGGGAATTTACGATCCTGTCCGTCACAATCGATGTATTCGTATGTGCCGTTCGTTATCTTAAGACCATGGCAGCGATAGTTGTTATATTCGATGTGGGCCAGTTTCCAACGGCGCATATCCCAGAACAAATGTCCTTCGTATGCCAATTCTACTTTACGCTCATTACGATAATCTTTGAACCATGCCTCACCACTCGAAGACTTGCCCGGCAAATTCACTCCTGCACGAGCACGAACTCTATTCATTAAAGACTGTGCTTCACCGGTTTTATTAAGCCGGTATGCAGCTTCGGCTTTGTTTAGCAGAACTTCTGCAAAACGGATTTCTACCCATGCCTGTGAACTTTTAGTACCTTTTACATCAATCAGTTTCTCATCCAATAGTTTGCGCAAGAAATAACCAGTGGTTGTTTTTCCATACGAATAAGATTGTTCACGATAAGCCATGAAAGCTCCGTTTGTTCCACCTACACTACAGTCCATGACTTTACCTTTCCATGTACAGCCACGATAGATAATTGTGGCTGCGAAGCGTGGCTCTAGTTGGTCATAAGGAGGTTCTTTTGTGGTAGTGCCATGCCATTCGGTCCAATCTACCTTATTGCCGTTCTTGTCTTCATAAGATTCTACCATTTCCTGAGTAGGAGTACCCAAAGCACCAAAGTCATAACCATCACATTGAGGAACATAATATTGGTCAAAAGTGTGGTTGGGTCCACTGTCTTTATTGTAATCAAATTCCAGAATAGCTTCCTTATTGTTACCTTTCCAAGCATCCGCATAGTTGTCTACCAAATCATACAACTGAAGTTTTTCAACTTCATCGGCTGCATTATAGGCATCTTGCCAACGTTCTGCATATAGCATAGCACGTGATTTCAATGCATAGGCAGCCCCCTTTGTCACCCGGCCTTTATTGGCCGCATCCCATTCTTTTGGCAGGTTGGTAGCTGCAAAGTCCAGATCATCTGCAATGAACTGCCATGTTTCAGCTGCCGTACTCCGTGCTTTATCATTAGAGGCAGGAAGGTCGTCGTAAAGAATAACTCCGCCATGACGTTTAGCTAATTGGAAATAAACGTAAGCACGGAAGAAACGTACTTGGGCTTCCCATTTCAAATTCTTGTCTTCAGGGAATGTTGAGTATTGTTTCTGCATGGACAGGAATTGGTTCATCTGACGGATGTTACCGTATGCGAGGTCTTTATCCCAAATGTTGTAACGGCATCCATCCGGACTGATAACATCCGGATTGGTGACGTAGTTGTTCGGATGTCCGGCTCTGTCTCCTAAAGCTACCGAACCGTATTTGAATGTCTCAGTCAGACTTTCAGTCAAACTTCCGGAGAACTGTGATTCACCGAACTGACCATATTTGTTCAGATATGTATAGAAAGCATTCACATACTTATCTACATATGCTTCATCTTGCCAAACAATCTCATCACTTACAGTCGATGTCTGTTTGACACCGTCCAGCCAATCATTGCACGAACTGATGGTAAAGCCTAATGCTAGTGCTAATGATATATTTAATAATATCTTTTTCATATACTTCCGTTTTTTAGAATGTTAGTTTTACACCTAGCGTATAAGTTCTCTGTTGCGGGTAATAACCATTGTTTACAGCAGGAGATTCCGGGTCAATGTTGTATTTGGTCAGTCCGCTAAAGGTCAACAGGTTATAGCCTTCAACATAGAGTCTCAGACCTTCTATACCTGCAGGGTTCAGCCATTTCTTCGGGAAATTGTAACCAATTTGTGCAGTCTTCAGGCGCATATAGTTTCCGTTTCTGTACCAGAAGGTAGAAGAGTATCCATTGTTATTACTTGGACCAGTAATTTCCAGGCGTGGGAATTCTGCATTGGTATGTTCCGGAGTCCATGAGTTTTCAACCAGGAATGTCGGTGAGTTTCCTCCATGATAGAAAGGTTTGGTAAATGAGGTATTATCTTGTGTACCCGCAGAACCGCTGGCTGTATACTGACCGGTCAGGGCTACGACATTACCCAATCCCCAAGAGAACAACAAGTCAAAGTCAAATCCTTTCCAATTACCGAATAAGTTCAAAGAACCGGTATGTTTCGGAGTAGCACTTTTACCTACATAACCTTGATCTTGTGCAGCAGTAATGATACCGTCTCCATTTCTATCTACATATTTAATGTATCCCGGCAGGGCTTTATAACCTTTGACGGTAGCCGAATTAGCAATCTCTTCTTCGCTTTGGAACAGTCCATTGGCGATGAAACCGTATTTGGAACCTATTTGCTTTCCTGTCAGACGCTGATATTCAGGAGCATTATCCGAATCACCTACATATTTCAGCCAACGGCCATATGCATAAGACCAGATTAATTTCGCACCATAATTGAATTTGTTGATATGATTATAGTGAGTCAGAGTTAGATCAAATCCTTTATAATCATTTTTATTGACGTTTGCAGAACTGAAATAGTATCCGCCTCTTGAAGGAGCATATGCACCTGTGACTGTAGCCAGCTTGTCATATTCATATTTGTAGAATACATCAAATTCGACACCTAATAATCCGTTCCACATCGTTGCGTCAACGCCGACATTATAATTCAGACATTGAGCCCATGACAAATTAGGATTACCTAATACAGAAGCATACATCATTGTCTGGCTGCTTCCACCAATGATTACGGCATTTTTTGTAATGCCCATCGTATTTCTCCATTGGAAAGCGCTTACGCCACTTGTTGCAGTCTTACCAATACCGGCTCTTAGCTTCAGGTTATTGATCCAGGGTGCGTTGAACCAGTTTTCATTATTGATTCTCCAACCTGCGGAAACACCGGGCAATGTCACCCAACGTTTGTTCATTCCACCAAACAGGTAGCTACCGTCATGACGTAGAGAAGCTTCCAGATAATACTTATCGTCGTAATTATAGTTCACACGTCCTACAAAGCCCGCTACTCTTGTATGTCCGCTATATCCTCCGATGCTCGGGAACTTTTCTGCTCCGTTTCCGGTTTTATTAGTTATTTGATTAAGTTCATCCAGTTGGATAAAGTCCAGTCCGTAACCGGTTGCGCTCAACGCATTACTCTTATTCTCACGAGTTTCTGCGAGAAACATTCCACCTACGGTATGTTTGCCAAACTTATTATCATAGGTTACACTTGTTTGTGTAGTAAATGTATAGCCTCTGGATGCGGATTCACTCAAACTAATAGAGTTACCGGATGCATCTGTTCCTTTATAATAAGTTAATGAAGTGCTTTCACTTGTTGGAAGGTTCATTATCATCACTTCATAAGGATTACTCAGGATTTTGCTGAAGTTATAAGTTAAGTCATAAGCTCCCTGGAATTTGAAACTTAATCCTTTCAGCCATGGTGCGTCATACTTCAAGCTGAAGTTAGACTGAATATAAGAATAATTGGATTTGCTGTATCCTGATTCGTTGATAGATGCTAACGGAGCTACCGGAGAGGAAGCGGTCGGCGTAGATACATTGTAAGTTTTTCCATCATATTCGTAAGTATCGGGCACATAAGGCAAGGCACGAATAACTTGTTGTGGGACATTATGCCAGTCATCCGGATTAGCGGAATAACGAGGGGAATCTCTTTTCTCAATACGACCGGATACTCCTAATGTGAAGGTAAGACTCTTGGTTAATTTGGCATCGATATTGGAACGAAGGTTTAAACGGTTGTAACCATAATTGTCGATATTACCTTTCTCATCCAGATAACCGATAGATGCGAAGAAACGCACTCTGTCACTACCTCCGGTTGCCGATATATTATGGTGTGTACGAGTACCGGTACCATAGATCTTATCATACCAGTTTGTATTTCCCCAACCATCAACTCCATCTTTCATTTTCTGCACCATTTCTGAGGTAAATACTGTAGGGTCACCTTGTAACTCCCGTGCTTTATTATACCAGTAAGCATATCCGGGACCGTCCAACCACTCTTGTTGTTCCGCATTCTGGCTGAAACCGACCGAACCGGTATAAGTGATAGACATCTTTTCCGCTTTTCCCTGTTTGGTAGTAACGATGAAAACACCGTTGGCATCCAAACCATAAACAGCTACGGCAGAGGCATCTTTCAAGATAGATACAGACTCTATTTCGTTAGGGTCCAAGCCGTTAAAGTCGGCAGACGTACGGCGGATACCATCAATCACATATACAATACCGCTCTGACCGCGCATTGTCAGTGTTGCATTGTCCGATCCCGGCTGACCGCTGGACTGTACGGCTGCAACTCCGGCAATACGTGCACCAACTACGTTACTGATACTCATCGTAGGAGCTTTCAACAATTCTTTGTCGGATACTGTAGATATGGCTCCGGTAATACTGCCACGTTTTTGTGTTCCGTACCCAACTACCACCACTTCGTCCAGTGAAGCAACATCGTCTTTCATGGTTACCGAAATGAAATGCTGACCATTTACTTTGATGTCCTGAGTATTCATACCAACATAAGAGAATATCAATACATCATTATTTCGGGCATTGATACTAAACTTTCCATCCATGTCTGTTATCGTACCACTGGTCGTACCTTTGACGGCTACAGACACTCCTGGCAATGGTTCGCCACCACCATCACTTACTGATCCTTTTATTACGTTTTGTGCGAAACAACTCAATGTGCACATGAACGCAATAAACAATGAGGTCATGAACCTCGGATTCCATTTGATTCTTTTTTTCATTGCATTACAATATTAGATAGGTTTATAGAATAAAGTGTTCACAATATCTTTCATATAGGTGCCCGGCTTGCAGGTAAGCCGAGTTAGGGCTCATGAAATGAGAAAACTCAAATGTGATTGCATTTTCCATTCCAGCTCTTCTCGCAGCATCCAGCTTTAACAGCAGCTTTTCCCATTTGATAGGTAAGAAACGAATAGGCATGTCACGGTCGAAAGATTCAATATTGGTCCAGCATTTCATGTTGTATTTATCTGCCAGTTTCTTATTGATAACCAAATAGTCATATAATTCATGATAATCCACCTGACCATCTTGAAAAGCCATGATATCAACAGCTCCATTGACGTTATTCAATATTTCATCCCATTCTTCCTCATGCTCTTTCACAGACAGTGCTTTGTCGCCTGCCATTACCTGGTCTGTTTTTACTCCGTGTATATAAGGAGAGACCATGGTCGACAGATTCCCGGAAACTGCTTTGGCATGTTTCCCGACTTCTGCATAAATCTTGGACATATTCTTTGTGCGCCGGCTGATTTCTTGTGACAAATACCAGCCCTGGAATGATTTATGATGACCATATTTTTTCCAGACTTCGTCTATCAGTGCCATATTCAGATCTATTTCTTTCTGAAACAGTCCTTCCTGCCAGTACTTTCCGGAGTCATACATTCCAAAGTAAAAAGCCATATTGTATTTATCGGCTAATGTCAGGAACATTTCAACCAAGTCTACAGGGGGATAATAGACATCTTCTTTTCCTAATAAACATTGAAAAGGGGAGGCAATCCATTTGGCGAGACCGGCTCGAATGAGCACAACGGTATTGATTCCCATTTTCTTCATTGCTTTAAAATCCTGATCCCACTCTTTGGTACCCCAGTTCTGATGCGGAATATCCCAACTTATTTCATCCAGAAAAGTCGCTTTAATAGGCATTCCTTTTAGAGCATCGGGCGTAGCAAACGTCTCGAATGTCTCTTCGTCAGTAGCTACTTTTTTTATAGGAGTGCAAGCTGTCAGAAGCTTGCTGCCTGCTAACAGTGAACATGTGGCAAATGCGGTTTTCAGAAAATTACGTCGTCCATCCATAGTGTTGTTATTAATTTAGGGTTATAAACTTTCCAGTGTTTTCCAGCACTGATACAGTCCTCTCGGTACGTGGAAGCATCCTTTCCATTTTCCTCCTTTA
>NZ_FNNN01000035.1 GCF_900106755.1 Bacteroides faecis MAJ27 | reverse complement strand
TTTGTTCCTGTTCTTTTTCCCTAATGTTTTATGGTATCAATTTTTTGCGTCCGGCTTCCGGCTGCTTTTTGTATTTGGTATCAAAAGGTCGTTCTGCAGGGTGTGCCAGGAATGATAATTCGGTATCATTTCATCATGCCATGTTTACCCATCAGTGCCGGAACTCCGAAAAGTACGGTATCAATTTCTTTCCCTATAGTTCTTATTGGGTTAGACAACAAGACGCATTAAAATGTATTCTCAAAGTGAGAATGTATTTTAATTTGCGTCATGTTTCCGCTTCTGCAATGCTTACTAAAGTGGAGTTACCTAAAAGGTAGTGGAACTTTACTAAGGATTGCAGAAGGGATAAAGAAACATACCTTAGAAGGGTGGGTGGGTTTACCGATAGCAAAACTATTGGAGCGTAACAAAGTGAAGCGATTAAGCCTTTTTGGTTCTTTTTTGGCGTTTGAAAAAAGAACTCCCCCCAATGAGGGGGGAAGGAACCTTTAAGCAACCTTTGTATTTTTCTCTTCTTCAACTTCTTCCACATCTAGCCTTATATTTAGATGCTGGGCTATGAATTTACTACCTTTAATAGCATCTGCCAATACAGTAAATAAAAATTTAGGTTCTTCTTTTATTGCTTTGCACCATGATTTTAAATAAGCCGCATTTTCTTCTCTGACGGTTACAGAAATACCCAAATATACACCAGACAAAGCCGATATTAATTCTGCTACAAGTTCTTCACGCCCATAATTGAATTTATCATTTTCATAAAATCCTTTTCGATTTAGTCTATTTTTAACACCTGTACTATGTCCCATTTCATGTAATTCTGTACCATAAAAACTTTCTCCGTCCTTAAATTGGCTCTTTAAAGGTAAAGTAATGCTATCATTTGATATTGAATAAAACGCACTATCACTAGAAACCGTTTGAATAGGACATACCCAATTTTGATTCTTATTCATTTCATCAAGTATTGGATTTACATACATTTCTTTCTCTTCTTGTGGCTGTTCCTCTCCTGAAAATTTAGCCTTTAATATATCCCATCTATTGGGATATTTTTCCGCAAAGTTTGTTTGGTCTAAATTAAAAACTTGGAAATATTTTGTATAAGCTGCTAAACGGTATTCTTTTTGTTCTTCTTCTGATAATTTGTTATATTCATCATATGAAATTTTTTCATTTGTCTGACGATGATAAGCACAAAATAATGTATAATAAACAGGAAAAGCAACAGCACCTTTTAGAACATTAATACCTTCGTTTCGTGCTTGATTGAATGTCAAAAAAACAGGAGTTTGATAATTATATTTTTCACACAAAAAATAAAGTAAAAAAGCGTTTCCACCACTATAAGTACGACCTGTTAAATTTTGTGGTAAAAAGTTCTGTTTAGAGTTGACTTTAGAGAACCAAGGTTTTTGCCAATTCATAGACAAGCTTTCAATTTTTTCAACCATAAGGTTTACAAACTTCTCTGCATTTTTATCAAAAGTAGATTTCATAATTTTGTTTGCTGTTCTTTATACTGGCAGCCAAACCAGCTTTAAAAGTTTATTTATCTCTTTATTTTCAATACTCAAAGATAGTAATTTTCTATAAATGTCGCAAATAATAAGACAATTATTTTTGTTAAAAATAGTTTATAATCGGCTGATTTTTAACGTATTATCTTTTCCCTAAAGTTTTATATATTTTGGGTGAGAGATAAGGTTTTATAAACGGAATATTCCCTTTAGGGAACATGAAGTCTATAAAACCGAATATCCAATGCCTTGCTTTTGTAGGTGCTTCATAGAAGCGGTGAAAAAAGCAAAGCATTGGATATACCTTAGAAGGGTGGGTGGGAAAATGCGTTAGGGATTGCAGCGGAAAGCCCACAGCGTAGCGAGGACTTGCAGCGAAAAGCCCGACCTGAAAGGTAACGCCCTATTTATTTCTTCTATTCATCAATCTTACTTTTTCATAACGTAAATACCTATACAAAGTAGCCTTACTTCCAATGTGTAAAATTCTACATATTTCATCTATAGAATAATCCCGATTTTCATATAAACGCTTTGCTGCTATAGCTTTTCTCTTTGCATCTTCCGATAACCCTATAGGTCGTCCCGTAAGTTTCCCTCGTTCTTTTGCAGCTTGTAATCCAGCCCTAGTTCGTTCTACTATTATTTCACGTTCATATTCAGCCAATGAAGCAAAAATTCCAAATTGACATCTTCCTAAAGCACTATTAGTATCAATACCATCAACTATGCTTTTGAATGCAATTTTTCTTTTCTGCAAACAATCAACTATATAAACTAAATCTTTCAAAGAACGTCCTAATCTATCTAGCTTCCAGATAACAAAAGTATCACCTTCTCGCAAATATGCAAGGGCTTTATCTAATTCGGGTCTATCCTTTACTCCTGATACTTTTTCCTCAAATATAAGTTTGCATCCGGCTTCTTTTAAAGCATCTAGCTGCAAATCTAAATTCTGTTCCCTCGTTGAAACACGAGCGTAGCCTATTATCTCCATTTTATTTAAATCCAAGTTTCATAAATTCAACTATTCGCGAAACTATTTTAAACTAGGGCTTTCCCCCCTGTTATTACCTCTAGTACTATTATAAATCAAAAGTACAGAAAAAGGGTCGATTAATGAAACTTTTAAATTTAAGAATATGAGTTATTCACAATTTATCATGGCTGTATTTGCCATTTATGTAGTTTACTACGCTGCAAACATCCTGTATGATGCTTTCCTAAAGCAAAGCAAAACCAATACAGGTGAAGAAGAAGAAATTATTTCAATAGGAGAGGAAGAAGAAATACCTCACAAAGTTGTAGATGAAGATTTTGAAACAGGCTCATACGAAAAAGAAGATGAAAAAAAAGAATCTGAACAGAATTATGTATCTGTAAATGAATCTATTGAAATGGAAGTTGAAACACAAGGTATTCCAATGGAACAACTTCTTGCTAAAGGGAAAAGCATGTTTTCACACGTAAATTTTAACAAATAAACAACTAATTTTTATTCAAATGAAAAAGTTTTTTTCAAAAATTGCTCAAAGAGCATTCGCTTTAGCCATTAGCATAATGGTAGTAACTAACACTTTTGCACAAGGTGCTGCGGGAATTGATGCAGCTAGTTCTGAACTTGCAACCTACATGGACCCCCTAGGAAACATGATGATGATACTAGGAGGTCTAGTAGGATTAGTTGGAGCAGTGCGAGTTTATTTAAAATGGAACTCTGGTGACCAAGATGTACAAAAGGCTGTTATGGGCTGGATGGGGTCATGTATCTTTCTGGTTGTATCAGGTGTTGTCGTAAAAGCATTCTTCGGAATCTAATATGTCGAAAGAGTATCCAAGTTACAATGTATATAAGGGGCTACAAAAGCCCCTTATTTTCAAAGGATTTAAAGGCAAGTTCATATATATCGGTGGAGCTTGTATTATTAGTGCTTTACTTTTATGTGCTATTGTTTCTACTCTGGCTTCTTTTATGTGGGGAGGTATAACTCTTGTAATAGTTATGTTTGGAGGGTTAGGAATAACATCGCAATTACAAAGAAAAGGGCTTCACAGGAAAGATAAACGAAAAGGCATATATATAGTATCACGCACTTTTATAAGAGATAGAAAAAAATAAAGCTTATGAAAAAGAAAAGTGAATTTGAAGCTCCTTATATTGGTATTGAAACAATAGACAATACTCCTATATTCTATAACCGAAGGGGCGACTATTCTGTTATCATTAAATGTGAAAATCCTATAATACAGTATTCAGCAGATATGGATGCTTACTATGATTTTCACCACTTATTTACTAATATCCTCAAAGTATTAGGAACTGGATATACAATACAAAAACAGGATATTCTATGTAAAAAATCATTTTTACCACCCCAGAATAGGAAGAACGACTATTTATCAAATCGTTATTTTGAACATTTTAAAGGACGAATATATACTGATATTTCTACTTATCTTGTTATTACAGGAGAAGTAGAAAGGTCTAAATTCTTTTCTTTTGACCCTCGAAGGTTTGATACTTTTATTAGAAACATCACAAAAGTATTAGGACTATTCGCTAACAGAGGAATAAGAGCTAAACTATTAAATGAAAATGAAATAGAAATATATATAAAAAGATTTCTATCTATCAATTTCAATCAGCAAACAGTAAGCCTAAAAAATATCAAAGCAAGAGAAGAAAATCTTATAATTGGAGAAAAAAACGTACAGTGCATTTCTCTTGTAGATATTGACGAAGTTAATTTTCCTTCTGTTATAAAACCATATAAAGAGGTCAATATTGGGCTAAGGTTTCCTGTTGACTTACTCTCTTTTTTGCATGATACACCAGGTATAGACACAATTATCTATAATCAAGTAATAAATATTCCAGACCAACGAAACGAAGCAAACAAATTAGAAGGCAAAAAGAAAAAACATAAAGGAATGCCTGACCCTGCAAATGATTTATGTGTAGAAGACATAGAACGAGTGCAGTCGGATATTGCCAGAGAAGGGCAAATGCTTGTATATGCACATTATAATATAATTCTTGCTGGTCTTGATGATATTAGTAAGGCTATCAACTATGTTGAAACATCTCTTTTTGATTGTGGCATTATTATTAATAAACAATGCTTCAACCAATTAGAATTATTCGAATGTGCACTGCCAGGAAACGCAATCAACCTAAACAGTTATGACAAATTTCTAACAACTTCCGATGCTGCAATTTGTCTTTTGTTCAAGGAAAAATTACAAGTAACAGAAAACAGCCCTTTTCTTACTTATTTTACAGACAGACAAGGATTGCCTGTTGGAATAGATATGTCCGGGAAAGAAGGTGAGAAAAAATATACAAATAACTCCAACTTCTTTGTTTTAGGTCCAAGTGGTTCTGGTAAGTCTTTCTATGTCAACTCCAAAGTAAGACAATGGGTTTTAGATAACACTGATATTGTATTGGTAGATACAGGGCATAGTTATTCAGGAATGTGCGAATACTATCATGGCAAATACATTACTTATTCTGAAAGCAAGCCTATATCTATGAATCCTTTCCGAATTACTGAAGAAGAGTATAATGTAGAAAAGAAAAACTTTCTTAAATCATTAATTTTCCTGATATGGAAAGGTGCAAATGGTGAGGTCAAAAAGCAAGAAGAAGAAATTATGGATATTACCATAGAAAAATACTATTCTTTCTACTTTCATCCCTTTAATGGTTATTCAGATGCGGAAAAAGAAGCCATACGTGAAAATTTACTACTCGAATTTCAAGTCAATGAAGAAGAATTTGAAAACGAAAGGGAAAAAGAAGAACGCAAGATACTTTCCGAAAAAATAGAGAAATTACAGCAACTAGTAGAAAAAGGAGAAGGCGGAGAAAAAACCAACGCAGAAAAAGCGATACAAAACATTCTCATCGAAAAAGGCTTTACACGCCAAGAGCTTGATAATCCTGAAACTAGATTACTTTCTATAATAGAAAGACGAATCCAGAAGAAGGAAGATATATTGAAAGAAATAAAAGTTGAAAGCTTATCTTTTAACTCTTTCTACGAATTTTCCCTACGCATTATACCTATCATTTGCAAAGAGAACAAAATTGATTTTGATATTACTAACTATAAGTTTCTATTAAAAAAATTCTATAAAGGAGGACAGTTAGAAAAAACTCTTAATGAGGATTTTGACACTTCCCTTTTTGAAGAACCCTTTATAGTTTTTGAAATTGATGCAATTAAAGATGACCCTGAATTATTTCCAATAGTAACCTTAATTATTATGGACGTTTTTATTCAAAAAATGAGATTAAAAAAGAACAGAAAGGCATTAATAATTGAAGAAGCATGGAAAGCCATAGCTAGCCCTATGATGGCTGGCTATATACTCTATTTGTATAAAACAGTTCGTAAATTTTGGGGTATGGCAATGGTTGTTACTCAAGAACTGGAGGACATAATTAGTAATCCTGTAGTCAAAAACTCTATAATCAGCAACTCCGATATTATATGCCTATTAGACCAAAGTAAATTTATAGACAAATATCAAGAAATAGCAAATCTTTTATCCCTAACGGAAGTAAATCAAAAGCAAATATTTACCATAAATCAACTTCCCAATAAAGAAAACCGTAATCGGTTTAATGAAGTATTTATAAAAAGAGGAAATTATGGAAATGTATTTGGAGTAGAGGTTTCTCTACACGAATATTTCACATTTACTACAGAACGAATTGAAAAAGATGCTGTTGGATATTATCATATCATTTATGGTAGTTTCCAAACAGGATTGGATAATTTTATAATAGACCTAAAATCTTCCAAATTAAAAAATATGGATTGGGTTTTACAAGTCAATAAGGTACTAGGGTATCACTCCGATGATGGAAGCCTAAAAGATATACTTAACATCATAGGGGAACAACCATTATATAAGTATATCCTAGATAAATACAAATGGATTACAAACCGTTAAAGATAATATCATGAAGAAAATCCTATTTATTTTAGTGGTAGCATCTACTTTAACCCAAGTTGCATATTCGCAAAAGGCAGTCTTGGATATAACCTGTATGGAAACACTTATAGCTAATCATAAGGTGCAACATACTTCTTTCTCTAAAGTGAAAGAGAATGAAGCTCAAATAAGCCTTATACAAAAACAAATCAGTGAAAAAATGGTTCAGATTGAATTTTTCCAAAGCAAATTTTATAATAGCCTAAAATCTGTAGAAGCCATCATAAAAACAGGAAAAGATATTATCTACTGCACTGATATTGCAGCAGATATTGGTAAATATCAAAAACAAATGGTTGAACTTGCTGTAGGTGACCCGGCTTTATTATTGGTGTCAGCAAAAACAGAGCTAGAATTAGTAAATCGCACTGCGGATTTGACACAATACATTTATCAGGTCGCTATTGTCGGGACAGATGTAAACCTTATGGATAATAAGCAAAGAATAGACTTGCTTAAGTATGTTATTAATGAACTAAGAAACATGAGAGGTATAGCATACGCTGTATGCCGACAGATGAAAACAGCAAAAAGAAATGGAGTATTACAAACATTAGCTCCGGGGGTATTTAAATACAAAGATAATCGTTCAAAATTAGTTGATGATTTATTACAGAATTATAAAGTAAAACCTAAAAGATAATATGAAAAGAGTGCTTTTATTTTTTTCCCTAATGTTGATTATTGGTACTTCTAATACCTATTCCCAAATGCCTGTAAAGGATAAAGGGAAATGGAGCGTGCTTAATAATATGGAATTTATGGATAGAGTACGACTACAACCAGAATGGTATCATTACTGGATATGGTATAAAAAGGTTTTGGGTATTAAAATTCCTTTGCCGGGCTTAGGGTTACACGACAAATACGGGAAGGAAGATAGACGTAATTTCCAGTTACAAGAAATTCCCATGATGGCAGCCGTAGAGTACAATAAATCAGAAACAGAAAAAGAAGGGTATAATGTTGATACCATATATAGACAGGAACTCTTCAAATTTGGAGATAAAGAAATTGATTATCAATATACTTTAACTAAAAATCGTAGAAATGATATTCTTAATGATATAAATAAAAAACTTGTCGAATATTCTTCTAATGGCGGTAATAAAGAACATGTTGAAGTTATAACTGATGAAGTTACTAGAATAAAAAAGAACATAGATATAATCCATGATTCACATATGAGTAACTCTAAAAAAAGGGAAGCCTATTTAGATTTTGATAAAGAACTAATAGAGGTTCTTTCATTAATAACAAGATTGAATAATATAAATAAAACAATAATGAGCCATGAATGAGTTAATAGATAAATTCTTATTTGAATTATTTGATGGACTAAGAGATAAAACAACTGTTCTATTCGGAGAATTTATTGCGGATGCACAAGCATTGGCAGCAATCTTTATGTTGTTATATTTTGGAGTAGAAAGCTTCAAAATGATGAGTGGAGATAAAAAATTAGAGATTATCCCGTTATTGCGTCCATTCGCACTGGGATTGGTTCTTATGTTCTGGATTCCCTTTATTAATCTAATCAGTTATCCCGGAGAGTTATTAACAGCACGAAGCAAGGCTATGTTTACGAATCAGATAGAAGAAGTAGAATTACTTTCTCGTAATAGATATGCACTCATTGATAGCGTAGCAGTAGAGTTATTACATACTTCATTAGAAGTTGAAAGAGCCGAAAATGAAGTTAAGGATAAGAAATGGTATGATTTTAGTATAGACTTCTCAGCTATTGGAGACAAGATAGCTGGATTATATGTATATGTAGTCGCTAAGGTTAAAATGATAATGTTTAATATCATTGAATTTATTGTCGTTACTTTTTGGCAAGTATGTACCTATTTTGTCTTTTTCCTACAAATCATATTCACAGGAATATTAGTTATTCTTGGTCCACTAGCTTTTGCATTCTCTGTTTTACCTGCATTTCGGGATGCTTATATACAATGGATAGCTCGTTTTGTCAGTGTTAGTTTATATTCATGTATTGCATATATAGTATTATCAATTTCTTTAGTAGTAATGCAATATGGGATAGAAAGAGAAATTGAAATTTTAGAATATGCGCTTAGAAATGAAGCTGCATTTGTCATGTATGTCGGAATGACCTCTGGAGGTGTCAATAGCTTCCTTCTTACAGCATTACTTGGAGCATTTGCCATGCTTACAATACCTTTTGTTTCTACATGGATTGTAAGTACAACTGGAGTAGGGCAAGCAGTAGGAGGCATGGTTGGAGGAGCAGCCATCGCAACCAAAGCTGTAGCAGCTCCGGCTACAGGTGGAGCCAGTGCAGCTATGTAAAAAGATTCATTAAATTTTAAATTCACATAATCATGATTATTAAAAACTTAGAAAATAAAATCAAATTAGCCGGAATTTTATCCATTGGCTGTTTTGCAACTAGTATAGTTATTTCAGGTATGGTACTAGCCTTTTGTTTCTCTTTAGTAAAAGCTGAAAGAAAAAAAATATATGTTTTGGATAATGATGTCCCTGTACTAGTAAAACAAACTGGTACAGAAGTCAACTTGGAAGTCGAATGTAAGAGCCACATAAATCTATTCCACACTTTATTTTTCACATTACCACCAGACGATGAATTTATAAAATACAACATGGAAAAAGCCATGTATCTAATTGATGATAGCGGATTAAAACAATATAATAATTTAAAAGAAAAAGGATATTTCAACACCATATTAGCGAGTTCTGCAACAGTAACAATTATGACAGATAGTATCAAGGTGGACATGAACAACCTATCTTTTGAGTACTATGGCATCCAACGTATAGAGCGAGAAACCTCTATTCTAAAAAGGCAACTTGTAACTACAGGGAAATTAAGACAAATTCCACGTACTGAAAATAATCCTCATGGACTTATTATCACAGATTGGAAAACGATACTAAACAAAGACCTAGATTATAAAGTAAAAAAGAATTTCTAATGAAACTGTTTAAACATAAAAAGAATGATAGAAAAGAAAGTATCAAGACTAAAGCCGAGCAAGCTACAGTTGTTCTTCTTACTAAAATATTTCAAAAGTTCGGAGTTAATAACGCTTGTGAACGCTTATTGGCGTGGGCTGATATACACCGTAAAGCTATGTTTGGAATTACGATTTCATTCCTTTCTTTCGTCACAATTCTATCATTAGTAATGCGTCCAGAAAGAAAGCCAATGCAAGTTTTCAACGAAGAAAAAAGCAAAGTACAAATTAACATTGATAGTACCCTACAAAAAAAACAAGTAGGAGTTCACGACTTGTTAGAAGTGATTAAAATGCAAAATGAAATTAATGAGCTAAGAAAAAATGGGAAATTAACTCCAGAAGACACTATACGAATAAAAAATTTATACAATAAATTAAATAAATAGCGTATGAAACAGATTGATATTAAAAAGCCTAAGTACATCATTCCGATACTCATCCTACCTTTTATTCTAGGGATAGGATGGCTAGTTAAGGATATGATAAACTCTGCCCCAGCAGAAGAAACTACATTAGTAGAAACGGAAGAATTAAATCTTGATATTCCTGATGCTAATTTAGAAAAAAGAGAGATAAAAAGTAAATTTGAATCACTCAAAGGAGCTTTCAATAAATCTTCTGATTATTCATCAATACAAACCATAGATAAAGAAGAAGAAGTTAGCGAAATTGAAAGTTCTGGTTCTCTTTACTCCAATGATGAAATAAGGCAAATTGACAGTTTAAATCAAGCTTCTAGAATCCGAGAAAAGGAATTGGAACAACAAATAAAAGGATTTCCTACTATAGATGAATCAAGTCAAACAGAAACTAGGAAAGCTCCTGAAAAATCCAAGATGCAAGAAGAAATGGAGCTTTTTAAAATGCAAATGGCTTATATAGATTCATTACAAAATCCACGTCCTAGAACACCTCAAAAAAAACAAGATGAAAAGCCAAAAGAAAAGGCTATAGAAGTTGTAAAAGCGAAAAATCCCGCAGAAGTATATTTTAATACTGTAGGGAAAGAACAAAAAACTTCACTAATCACAGCTATATTAGATGAAACTTTAAAAGTAACAGATGGTAGCCGAGTACGCATACGGCTTCTAGATGATATAATGATTAATGACGCTCTTTTAACTAAAGGCACTTACCTATATGGGAATGTATCTGGCTTTAAAGCTCAAAGAGTACACATTAATATTTCCTCTATAATGGTTGATGGCAGACAAATGAAAGTAGATTTATCTGTATATGATAATGACGGACAAGAAGGTTTCTTTGTTCCTTCATCAGCTTTTAGAGATTTGAGTAAAGATGTTGGAGCGCAAATAGGAAGCCAAACTATACAAATGAACAGCCAATCAGAAGGAGTAGAACAATTCGCTTTAGGTGCTTTACAAGATGCTTACCGTAGTACAACCCAAGCTCTTTCCAAAAACATCAAAAAAAACAAAGCCAAATTAAAATATAACACACAAGTTTTTTTAGTAAACAACAAAGATAAAGAACAATAATATGAGAAAGATTTTTATTGCATTATGCACAATGGTTTCTGTTATTACAGGAAATGCACAGAACACCCCTATTGGAGAAAACATCGAGCTTGCAGGTGAAAACCCAGAAGAACTAAAGGTTATATACGTCAACAAAGATGTTTCAACGCATTTTATAGCTATGGAAGATATAAAATATGTTGATATATCAGTCAATGATATTGTTGGCGATATTCCTACTGGTAACTCTCTTAGAATAAAGCCCACAAAAGAAGGAGCTAGTGGAGTTATCACCATTGTTACAGAAAGATTTTTCGTACAATATATGCTAGTATATAGTAGCGATTTAGCAAAAGCATACACTCGCTTTAATATCCCTTATGCTGATTTACGTAGCTATATGAATCCAGAAGTGAACTTAACCAAAGCACAAATGTATGATTACGCACATAGAATGTTTATTTCAAAAAATAAATTCTATGATGTTTCCAGTAAAAGTAACCTAATGAAAATTGTACTAAACAATATCTACACATTAGATAAGTATTTCTTTATTGATATTTCTATGATTAATAAAACAAAAATACGATATGATATAGACCAAATACGCTTCAAAATAGAAGATAAAAAACAAACAAAGGCTACTAATTTTCAATCTATAGAAATACTTCCATTGATGCAAGTTAATAAGAATCTTGTTTTCAAGAAGAACTATCGAAATATTTTTGTCTTTGAAAAATTTACTTTCCCAGACGAAAAAGTTCTTACCATAGAAATATCTGAAAAACAGATTTCAGGACGTACTATAACATTAAGAATTGATTATGCAGACATTCTTCATGCAGATGCTTTTACTGAATAAAATTTTACGATTATGAAAAGAATAGCATTTCTTGTTATCACCTTATTTTTTTCCCTAAAGTCAATGGCTGGTGATGGTGATAAGTTTTTTAATATTTCAGGAGGTTGGCAATGGAAAAATACCGTCAATGCAGTTGTAGGGCTGGAGTTTGAAGGTAAATATCACAATGCTTATGAACTATATATTGATTTAGCTACAGCATATGATAAATGCCCGGTATGTAATAAGGTATGCTCTGATAGTTTCTGGAGCTATAAAACATTCGGCATAGGTGCAGCATATAAACCTACAATCTCACGAGGCAAAAACAGTAATTTAAGATGGCGGTTTGGAGCAGATTTAGGAGCTAACAGAAAAGGGTTTCAGGCTTCCATTGATATAGGTTTAGAATATAGCTATTCATTTAGAAATGGAATGCAAGTCTTTGTAATGCAAAAAAATGATTTTGTCTTTTGGACACGTGACCATTTCCGAAATGGATTATTAGTAGGTGTCAAATTTCCAATAAATAATTAAGTATGAAAAAAATATATATAATTCTATTATCCATTATAGGGGTAATATCATCATGTACAAAACACGAAGATATTATAGACACATCATTACAGCCGGGTAGTATCTTATGTAGTGATGGAAGTATAGTGCATCCCTCACTTTTTTCACCCAATGAAAAAGAAGCCATTGGAGTTGTATTTTGGTGTAATGATGGGAATAATCCTGATATAAAAGAAACCGCTTATGCCGTTTCATTAGAAGATTTAGAAGAAAATCCTTTAATAGATACAGACGAGGATATAGCTAATGTTTCGGAAGATGAAAACAGCTTTGATGGAGCAGCTAATACTGCCGCAATAATGAACTTTGCTATAAAAGATAGTTTAGCTTATCCAGCAGCTCAAAAAGCTATAGAATACGCACCAAAAGGTGTTACAGGTTGGTTTATTGGCTCTATCGCACAAAACAAAGCAATCTCTAATAATCTTGAAAAGGTATATTCTTCTTTCTCAATCATTGGAGGAACGCACTTTGATGGTTGGTACTGGAGTTCTACAGAAGATGGAGCAGGAAAAGATACTCCTAAAGTGTTTGCACTAATTTCTTCATTAACAAAAGGAAGAGCAACCAGTACAAGCAAAAGAAATTCATTTAAAATCAGACCTATTATAGCAATAAGATAATCATGAAAAAGAAAATAATTATACTAGCAGCCTTCGTTGTTACATTTTTTACCGCATGTACTTCAACGCATATGATAACTTTCAGTAACGCTGAACTAAGCGACAAAGAAAAAGACATGATAGAAAATAATAGTAACTATTCAACCGCTTCAATAGTTGGTGGAAGTGCAAAATTAGTTAAAGAGGAAAGAGATAAAGCTATCCAAGAAAAGATAGAAGCTAGAAGAAATAAACTAAAAGCTATTGATGGCTTATCAATCTCCAGCTATAAAGATAAAAATGGAAAAGAACAGTTTAAAGCAACAGCTCAAAGTGAAATCCTATTCAAATTTGATTCATATGAATTAAATGAAGAAGCTCAAAAAATGCTTTCTGACTTATGTAATATCATTAGTGAAATACCCAATACTAAGATTAAAATAATTGGGCATACTGACAATATAGGAGAAAAACAATACAATATCATACTTTCTAAAAATAGAGCAGCAGCAGTAGGAAATTACCTTAGAACCGCTGGTATAGAAACAAACAACATAACAGAAGATGGAAAAGGATATAGCGAACCCATTGCAGACAATACAAGTGAAGCTGGACGTGCTAAAAATAGGAGAGTAGAAATATTTATCACAAATGATGAATATTAAAAAGAGAGATTTCTATTAACAAAGACCGGGAGGTAAAACTCTCGGTCTTTGTTTTATAGTCTGGAAAGAAATTGATACCGTACTTTTCGGAGTTCCGGCACTGATGGGCAAACATGGCATGATGAAATGATACCGAATTATCATTCCTGGCACACCCTGCAGAACGACCTTTTGATACCAAATACAAAAAGCTGCCGGAAGCCGGACACAAAAAATTGATACCATAAAACATTAGGGAAAAAGAACAAAGAGAAAACACTATATATAAATAATATATGAATATATAATATATGAACCTATAAACATATAATATATGATTAATATACTCCACTTCCAGAAAGAGCAACACGAAGAATCTTCTTTTCCCTAAAGTTCTTTGTGTCGTTTCTCTCTATATCTGAATACAGAAAAACGGCTGCATCATAAAAGAAACGATACCGACACCATTCAGGAACTATCGCCCATCAGCAAAAGGATTGCATCTAATTGATACCTTTTCTGCCTGCACTGGAGAGAAACCGGGAAGGTATTTGATACCGTACTTTTCCGGGTTCTGCCCGGCATGGACGATAAGAGAACATTATTATGATACCAAAAACTTTAGGGAAAAATAAAACTTCGGCAGTCTATAAACCTAAAACCATTTTTAACAAAAATAATTGTCCTATTATTTGCGACATTTATAGAAAATTACTATCTTTGAGTATTGAAAATAAAGAGATAAATAAACTTTTAAAGCTGGTTTGGCTGCCAGTATAAAGAACAGCAAACAAAATCATGAATATCTTAAGATTTCTTTTAAGTAGCTTTTTATGGGCTATGGGTGGAATTTTTGTATTAGCAATCTATGCGTATAGTGAACTAGTCTATTTGATTTTTATTTGCATTGCAATAGTAGGATTAACCATCTACTACAGAAAATCCATAATAAAAATGTACGCAGAAATCTTTAATGAGTTAGGAATCAATAAGTATGTTATACAAATTAAAAATCTAAAGAAATACAAAGAACCTATTTACAAACTAATCAATACAATAGGTCTATGATGATTGTTTTTTCTCTATCTTTGCTAAAGACATCAGCAAGATAGCTATATAAAATTAGAAAATAAATAGTTATGGAAACTAATCAAACATATCAAAATGAACTTGGTTCGGCTATGCTCCCATTTGTTATGAGAGAATTGGTTGATACAGTCATGAAAAGAAAAACGCTACCTTTAGAAGATGCGTTATACTATATATATTCTTCCAATTTGTACAAGGCATTATTGGACGAGAATACAAAACTGTGGTATTCAAGTACATTATCACTTTATGAAGCATTAGAAAAAGAGAAAACAGAACAGAAGAAAGTACAAAAGGACAATCCAAAGATATTGCTTTTTCAAATGTTTTGTGCTGAAAATTACAGGGAAACTAAAAATATAAGTGCTAAAGAAACTCTTTTGCTGTTTTCCAATCATGGCATTTTTGAATTTCTATATGAAAATTTTGAAATGCTGCACACACAAGATACAGAGTATATATTAGATACTATAATAACTTATATCAATAAAAAGGCATGAAACTATATCACGGCTCAACAGTTACCGTCAAATCCCCTAATATACAGAAAGGGCGTAAAGCTACTGACTTTGGAAAAGGATTCTATACGACAACTAATTTTGAACAGGCTAAGAAGTGGGCAATACTCAAAAGAAATCGGGAACATGGTAAAAAAGCGGTCGTTTCAGTTTATGAAGTCCCCGATAATATTCTTGATAGAGAGTTTTCAGTCCTTCGATTTGATGGGGCTACAAAAGAGTGGCTGGAGTTTGTAGTTAATAACCGCAGAGGAAAAGGAAAAAACAGCTATGATTTAATAATGGGACCCGTTGCCAATGACCAGTTATATGCAACAATCCGGCTTTATGAACAAGGTGTTGTTACGGCTGATGCAGCGATTGAAATGCTAAAGACCCATAAGCTTTTTAACCAACTTTCATTTCATACAGTGAAAGTTATTCCATTATTAAAATTCACAGAATCTATTGAAGTATAAATCATAAAACTATAATGAACCATGAATAAAGAAATGAGCTTGGATGTTGCGCTCGACATTATCGGGACACTCCGCATGATGAAGATAGATGAAATATCAGAAGAGAAGGATGAAAACAGAAAAAAAATACTGCAAAAAGAACTTTCTGTTCTCAACACAGAAGAAAAAATAGCAAATGGATTGTTGCAGTTTGAAGTTTCTGAAAATGTGCGCTTATCAGTCATGGATAAGATACAAAACTATTACGCACCTAAATTGAAAGCATATTATGCAACGCTATGAAGTAGAAGCCATCTTTGAACAAAAAAAAGATGGCTTATTTGAGGACATCAATATATCATCACAAAAGCCTATTGCTATAATCTTAGGTGGACAACCAGCTTGCGGAAAAAGCACTCTTATAAATGTTGCAAAGAAAGACCATCCTAACTTAGATTTTCTCACTGTTAATGGTGACCTTTACAGACAGTTTCACCCCAATAAGGAACTAATAAAAGACCCTATTAAATACCCCATTGAAACCCAGATTTTTTCTAGCGTTTTTACAGAAAGACTAATAGAAGAAGCCATTAAACGGAAATGCAATATTATTATAGAAGGAACTATGAGAAATCCAGATGTACCTTTAAAGACAGCACAAAAATTTAAAGATGCAGGATTTAGAGTTGAAGCATATATTATTGCAGCCCCCAAGGAGTTTACCCAACTAGGACTTTACAACAGGTATCAAGAAGAAGTACTAAGTAAAGGACAAGGACGATTAGCCGATATTGATTCACATAACAAAGCCGTAAATGGACTAATGAAATCTGCAAATCAATTATACAGTGATAAGGCTGTAGATAAGATTTCTATCCACACCTACTTAGCGAAAGAAAGAATTAAAGATTTCAATCTAGTAAATGGTGAATGGAGTTGCAAAAGTATGCCATCTATTTTTATAGATGAAAGTCGTTCAAAACAGATGAAGAATAAAGAAATACTTAACACTAACATTCAAAGAGGAAAAGAGCTTATTGAATCCGTAACGAATCCTGAAGTAAAAAAAGGAATGAAAGAAGCTCTGTCACAACTTCAATCTTCACTAGAAAAAGTTCAAAGACAAGAAAAAGGATTAAAAAAAGGTTTCTTCTGATTCTTCCAAAAAGAGAGGACTGGCTTTTCCAATCCTCTTTTTCTATTTATTTGCGTCTTAACTCATTATCTATTTGCTGTGAAATTTGTCCTTTAACGGTTCTGATTACCTCATTAATATAATCAAGAATTGGCTTAGGGTCTATAGTTTTATCTTTGTATTCCATTTGAAAATGTAAGTGTTCTCCTGTGCTGCGCCCGGTACTTCCACTAATGCCTATTGGTTGCCCAGCTTCAACAGCTTGTTTCGCATTTACAAGCACACTGTATAAATGCCCATAGATAGAAGTAAAATCACCATGACGCACTTCTACATAATTGCCCAACCCTTTATTTTTTCCTGTTTTTACAACCATTCCCGGCATTATCGAATAAACATAGTCGTTGTTGCCTTTAAGGTCTATCCCTCTATGATTTGCTATTTTTCCAGTAAATGGGTCTTTTCTTTTACCATAATGGGAAGTTATCACCATTGAATCAATGGGCAAAGATAAATACCTTCTTTGCTTCCAGTATGCAAGTCGTTCTGTAGTCAAAGCATCATTGACGACAACAGCCTTTTCTTTTTCTTCTATCAATTTATTTTCTGTCGTTGCTAATACAGGTTCCGCTTTAGGAATATCCTTTTTCTGTAATACCGTATTAAACTGACAGTAGCCATTCACTGAAAAAAACAATGAATAAGTAAAAAACATGATAAATTTATTCTTCATATTGATATTTTTATTACTTTTGAGCAAAAATATACATTACATGGATAAAAAGCAAGCTATTTTTAATGAAAATGATATTCCATATAAAGAATTAGAACTAATAGGAATATCAAAAAAACAGATATGGTCTTTGGATAAGGCAAATATCACAGCTCTATTATCTGGAAAGAGAACCAGTTTACTAGACCTTTCTTTTCACGATAATAATGGAGAAGAAATAAGTATGAAAGGAAAAATAAGTTTGTACTGGAAAGATAGCAACAATGCTGGCGTTAAAGTTCATCCAGTCAGACCAGAAATAATGAATGATATAAACCTTAAACCAAAGGAGTTAGAACGACTTCAAGATAACGAGATAATAACAAAAACTATTAACAATGAAAAATATCTCGTACAATTAGACCCTGAAACAAACGAATTGCTTAAAACAAAAATCAAAAGTATTTCAATACCTTCAAACATAAAAGGTGTTGAGCTGGATAAGCAACAAAAGGAAACTCTAAAATCAGGTAAGGAATTAATTTTGAATGTTGACAAAGAAAAAATTGCCATAAGATTAGATTTAAATAATCCAAGAGGAATAAAATTCCTAGACTTCGAGCAGAAACAGAAAATAGCTTATGACCGGCATAACCCACAAATTATAGGAACTATTCATACTGATAAAAACAGAAATGAATATATAGAATACATGAAAGGACAAAAAACAACACTTGGAAATGAATCGCAATCTAAAGTAGAACATAAATTCAAATTATAAAATGGAAGAAAAGAAAAAATTTGAAGCTTTGCAATATAGTTATGAAAATGCCGGACAATTCCGAGCAATAGCAGCAATTCTTGGATATTCAGAAGAATATCGGAATGGTGATATTACCTTTTCCAAAGGTAATGAAACATATACTTATCCACTGAATACACTTAAACTTGGCAATTTAGGAGATAATAGAGAATCTTTATTAGAGCAATCTAAAGAAAGAATAATCAGTTTCTTTGATAAAGAACAAGCTAGCAATAATTTCCAAGAATATAGCCAATATTTACGAGAAAACCACAATGTTGCAATTATAAAATGGGATGATATAAAACAAGGTACTAACAAGAATGAAGGATATAAAGACGGATTTACAGTCATTGACCTTGAAAATAAAATTGCATATAAAGGAGAAGACCTTTATCGATATGCTTATGAACAAAACCAAACCCTAGATGGTAAAGGTTCATATGTTGATATAGACTGGAACAAGTTTAATGAAGTAGGAGTTAAACCGGAAAATTTAAGCCCCGAAGATATTGCAAACATCAAAAATGGGAAAAAAACAGGTATGCTAAATTTTTCCATTGAAGATACTCCCGGTAATAGAACACTTCTAGACAATGAAAAAGTGTCTTATAAAACAGAAAATGGAAAACTCCATTTTGAGGGGAAAGCAACAACTCTTAAATATATAACAGCCGAGAATACACCTGAAAATAAATCTAAATTAAAAACCAACGAAATTGATTTCAAAGAAGAAGGTAAACGCATCAAAATTGATGGTATCAATGCTAGAAAACTAGCAATCGCAGCTATTACAGTAGTTTACCCAATCGCTGGGATTGCTATCTTGCTCATTCCTAAACGACAAGAAATAAAAAATGATTTATCCTTTACTAAGGATGAAATAAAAGCCCTAAAAGCTGATAATGTCGTAGTAAAGACTAATTCAAAAGGAGAAAGAACATTGCACCAACGTGACAAAGATACTAATGAGATAGTATCAATAAAAGCAAAAGACATTCATATTCCCCAAAAACTTGGAGGAATAGAGCTTACTCCTATGCAGCAAGAAAATCTCAAAAATGGAAAAGAAATTACCATTGTAAACGAGGAACTAAACAAAGCTGCAAAAGTAAAACTAGATTTGAATGCCAGAAATGGATTATCAATCAAAGATGCAAATACTATAGAAATTAAAGCGACTGAAAAGAAAGAACAAACAATAGGGAAAGAAAGATATATATCTGATAAAGAAAGATTAGAGTTTGTAGCCCAAAAAGGAGCTAAAGGGATTGATGAAATTTTTAAAGATAAACCCACCGAAATGGCTGCCTTTTTAGAGAAACATAAACTTTCTAAAGATTATGCTTCTTACAAGGAAGTAGAAAAAACATATTCCAGCTCTAGGGAAGCTACTAAACAAACTGTCGGAGAACAAATATCTACCCAAATGGATAAAATAGATAGTTCTATTAAAGCAACAGCGAAGCAAGAAGCATCTATTCTCGGATATGGTAGAACCTACGGAAAAAATAATGATACTCCAACAATGAAACTATAATATTATGCTAACATTTGACGATTATAAGGCTAAAATATCCATCATTCAAATACTTGAAGATTTAGGATATAAACAAGACATTAGCAAAGGAAAGGTTTCGCCTGTTTTTAAACTGACAGACGGAGCAGGTAACAAGTTGGATGAAATCATCATCAAGAATCCTCATAGTGTACAAGAACACTACTATGATAGGAATTATAAAGGTGGAGATTTAATTCAGTTCATCAAAAATCATATTAACGACTTCCCACAATTCCAACATCAAAATACATTTGTGCGAATCAATATGATTTTAGGACATTACGCAAATGAGCCTTATAGTCCTAAATATGAAGCATTCAAAGTTGTAAAAGCAGAAAACAAATCTTTTGACAGAGATAGATATAAAGAATTTCCTACTACACTCGCTGATTTAAGATTTCTCACAAATGAAAGAAATATAAATCATCAAGTCGTAGAAAAGTTTCTACCATTTATCACAAGGGTTAAAGACTTACAAGGAAACGGCAATTATTATAATATAGGTTTTCCCTATATTAATCCAAAAGATAAAGACAACAAAGTAACAAATTACGAATTAAGAAACTATGGATTCAAAGGAATGGCTGCCGGAGGTGATAAAAGTAACTCGCTTTGGATTGCTGATTTTTGCCCACACCCCCAAATGGCAAAACATATATACTTTGCAGAATCCGCTTTAGATGCTATGAGCTTCTATCAGCTCAATGCTAACAAAATCAAATTAGAAGAAAGTGTTTTTTGTAGTGTAGGAGGGTACATTTCAGTTAATCAAATAAAAAACACTTTATTGCGATACCCACAAGCTAAAGTACATACCTGTTTTGATAATGATTTAAACGGTAATTTGTATGACATTAAAGTGTCTGGAATCATTAGTAATACAGAAATGACAATAAAAGAAAATAAAGATGATGTGCTGTTTAAAACTAAGGGTAGAGAATTCACTATTAACAAAAATGACGTTTCACTAGAAAGTTTTAGGGAAAAAAGCAAAATAATAGCTCCTATGATTTCTCATAAAGCAGAAAAAGCAAAAGATTTCAATGAAATTCTAATGAAACAACATGAACAAAAAAAAAGTATTAAGTTATGAATGATGGAACAAACATAGCTTCTGATGATATTATATTAAAGCCTAAATTCCGATATTGGTTAATGAAGAATTTCCTTTTAATCACATTAGCGATTTTCGTATTCATTTTTAGTAAATATATAAGAGAACATGAATTATTAAAATTTATCAGTGGAACGATATTAGTATTGTTGATATTTATAATTTTCTACAGATATATTTCAATGTTACTTTGTACAAAATGGATTATAACTAGAGAGCAAATAAAAATATATCAAGGAGTGCTTTCAAAAAGGATTAACTACATAGAATTATATCGTGTATATGATTATGAAGAAAAGCAAAGTTTTATCCAGTCTTTAATAAACAACACCAATATCTACATTTATTCTGGCGATAAATCAACACCAGAACTACTGATGAATGGTCTTAAAGCTAATAGTGATATAATTCAAACCATCAGAAATAGAGTAGAAGAACAAAAAAAGAAAAAAGGAATATATGAATTTACAAACAGATAATGATATGAAAAGAGTGCTTTTATTTTTTTCCCTAATGTTACTGTTAGGCAACATAAAAGGACTAGCACAATCTATTGTCATTGACCCGGTAATGATTGGAACATTGGTTTATTCCCATCAGGAGCAACAAGGTGTATTGAAAGACATACAAAGTGAGGAAACAAAAATCCGCAACTTTCAAATTTTAATCCAACAAAAAATGAATCAAATTCAATCCTTACAGGAGAAGACATACAACTATCTTTCTACAGTTAATGCAGTTGTGAAAAATGGAAAAGATATTATTTATGCTTCAACCTTAGCTAGAGACATAGCTAAATACCAATCCGAAGCAGCTAAATATGCAGTTGGAGACCCTAAATTATTAACCATAATTGCAAAAACAGAGTATGAGCTTATCAGTCGAAGTGTAGATTTAATGATATACATAAACAATATAGCATTGCAAGGCGGTGAAAAAAATCTTATGGATAATAAGCAAAGGATAGATTTATGTATTCATGTGGTCAATGAACTTAGACGAATGCGAGGACTTGCATACGCTGTATGCCGACAAATGAAATCCGCTAAAAGGGCTGGAGTACTAAAAACACTTGTACCCGGACAATTTAAATATGTAAATAGTGGGAAACAAAAAGTAGATAATATTTTAAACGGTATTAAATGGATTAGTAAAGGAGGATATTAAATGGATAATGATACAATCAAAGATTTAGGCTTATGCCCTATTTGCCAGAAAGGACACATAATGAAAGGCAGTTTAGGATATTCCTGTAATTACTTCAAAAACATGAATGACAAATGTACATTTAATATTTATCATTCATATTGGGGAAAAGAGATTACAGAAGAAATAGCCAGGCAATTAATAACAACAGGGAAAACAGATATATTTCATGACTTCCATAATAAAAAAGGAGTTCCTTTTTCTGCATATCTGACTATCGAAAATGGAATCGTTATTCCTTCTTTCGTAAATGAAGTATTAGAAACTCCGTGTCCTGTGTGTGGTAGAGAAATTGAAATTTTACTAAATGGATATGCTTGTAAAGGGTATTCACAAAAGGACAAGGACAACAACAGAGTTTGTAACCTCTATATACCCAAAACTATTGCACAAAGAGAAATACCATTGGAAGCAGCAGAAATACTTGCCAGAGGAAAAAAAACACCGTTTATGACTGGATTTAAATCAAGAGAAGGAAATGATTTTTCTTCACGGCTGGTTCTAACAGAGAACTTAGATATTTCTTTTGACAATACATTGTGTAAGTGTCCTAAGTGTGGAGGAAACTTATATATAAACAAAAAAGCCTATAATTGTTCCAACTATAGAAATGAAGCCATAAAATGTGATTTTGTCATTTGGCGTGAAATGTCAGGACGTTCTATAACTCCCGAAGAAGCAATAGAACTTTGCGAGAAAAAAGAAACACCTGTGTTAACTGGATTTCATGATAAAAACGGGCAACCGATGGAAAGAAAGCTTGTACTGAACGATGATTTTAAAATAAAACTAATATGAAAATAGAATTTATAATTTATAGCCATTTTTTTAAAGAGAGAGGAATGAAGGTAAAGGGTGATTGGAATTTTCCGCATCTTCCAAGGATAGGCGAAGAAATTTCACCTCACATTATAATGTTTCAGAATGAATTTACCTATCAAAATTTATTAGAATATCTAACAGATGAAGCTAAAAGTGATTTTAATAAATTCAATGATGGTGAAGATGATTTAGAAGGGAATTTTAAAGCATGGGTATATGATGTTATCTGTGAGGTCAATATAGTTGAATCAATACATTATAGACCAGATACAGAAGACTATACCCAAATTATTCCTGAAATTTGTTTAAGTGATTTAAGTAATTAAATATTATTGATATGCAAATGAATAAGACTGATTTAATCAAAATGGTTGCTGAAAAGGCAAATAAACCAACAAAAGAAGTAGCAGAAATAATTGATAGTTTTTTCAAAGAATTATCTCAAAATCTAAGAGAAAAAGATGTTTCTATAAAAGATTTTGGTACTTTCAAAAAGATTATTCAGCCAGCTCGGATAGCTAGAAATCCGGCAACTGGAGAACCTGTAGAAGTTCCAGAAAAGGAAGTTGTTAAATTTAAGCCGTCCAAAAATATACTAAACATGAAATGGCTATGATAGAAATAAACATCCATATTCCTATAGATGGTGTGAACAATATTTCTATACCAATCCAATTACCTGTAGTTCCAAGGGTTGGAGAAAAGATTTATCTATCTGACAAACAAATAAATAATTTGATAAGTCTATTAGAAGAAGAATATTACCACAATCCACAAACAGAAGAATGGAAAGAATCAATAAGACGGTTCACCAATATTGAGGAAGTAGCATATAATGCTGCAAATGGAACGATACACATTGAATTATCAACTATTTAAAAGAAACAATATGAAAAAGTATTTATCATTAGTAATGATTGGTTTAAGCCTTATGTTGTCTGGATGCAATAAAGACGATAACAACGACCCTGATACTCCACCTACAGGAGATACAGGAAAAGTACGTTATGAAGCTACCGTAAGCGACCCAGAAAATTTCAAACTTCTAATACATTATACAGTAGGAGTAGATATTTCTTCCGAAGCTCCCGAAGAAGCTGCCAAAGAAACTATTGTAGAAAGTCCATTCACATTTGAGCAAGAAGCCAAACAAGGAACATATTTATGGCTATCTGCCTACCCTATACCTAAAGATGAAGAAAACCTTGAAAATTTACAGCTACCTAAGACAGTCGAAGTAAAAATTTTTATTGATGATAAGCTGCATAAGTCTAACAGTGGTGAAAATTATGCAATGGTTCAACATATATTCGGACAGGAAAATTACCAGTAGAATTGATACCTTTTCTGCCTGCACTGGAGAGAAACCGGGAAGGTATTTGATACCGTACTTTTCCGGGTTCTGCCCGGCATGGACGATAAGAGAACATTATTATGATACCAAAAAATAAAAACCAATACCACTCTCACTGCATAAAAGAGTGGTATTTTCATTTGAATTAATAAAATGAAAGACCAAAAAAGATTATTACACAAGTGCCTATTAGAAGACATTCCAGCTTTTGTAATATGCGGAACAGATATTTGTTCCGTCCAAGCAATGGAAGCATATTACCAGATAGCAGTAGAAAAAGGTTGCAATAGCAATTTTTTAGAAGACTTGAAATTAGCTATAGAAGATTTCAAGGCTTTTCAATGTGAGGAACCTGAAAAAGTTAAAATACCCGATTAAATCATGGAAGAAAGCAAAGAATTACAAAAACTATATGGATTCATGCAAGCATTCATTTATATAACTGTTTGCATAGAGATTCTACTATTTGTTCATTTTCCCTTTAGTGAACAAATTATGCCCTTATTATCAAAAATGGCAAAAATTCCTATCTATTCTAATATTCTTTATAGTAAACTATTTACATTCTTTATTATAATGGTTACTTGCATTGGAACACGTTCAAAAAAGGATTTAGAATTAGACCCGACTAAACAAATCATTTTTCCTTTAATCTTTGGATTCATAATGTTCTTTGGAAGTATATGCTTTCTTTTCTTTAAAGAAAAAGGAGAAACTAGTTTAGAATGGTATAATATAGCTTACATTATACTATCAATAATTGGAGCGACATTAATAAATTCAGCTCTAGATAACATTTCCAAACGTATTAAATCAAACTTTATGAAAGATAGATTTAATATAGAGAATGAAAGCTTTGAACAATCTAAAGACAAGGTAGAAACAGAATTCTCTGTCAATATTCCGATGAAGTTTTTCTACAATAGAAAGTGGCATAATGGGTGGCTGAATATATGTAACTGTTTTCGTGGAACTTTCGTAATAGGAACGCCTGGAAGTGGTAAATCTTTTTCTGTTATAAATTCTTTTATAAGACAACATTCAGCTAAAGGATTTGCAGAAGTTGTTTACGACTTCAAATTTCCTGAACTTGCCAAAATTGCATATTATAATTATCAAAAGAACAAGCAATTAGGAAAAATACCAAGTAATTTCAAGTTCAATGTCATTAATTTTTCTGATATTGAATATAGTAGAAGAATAAACCCATTGAAACGAGAATATATAGAAATCCTAGCAGATGCAACAGAAACGGCAGAAGCATTATATGAGAGTTTACAAAAAGGCGACAAAGGAAGTGGAGGTAATAGCGATTTTTTTAAAACATCAGCAGTAAACTTGTTAGCAGCTTCTATTTATTTTTGGTCTAGATACGAGAATGGCAAATATTCAGATTTACCGCATGTACTGGCTTTCCTTAATCAAGAATATGACGTACTTTTTAAAGTCCTCTTTTCCGAACCTGAATTAAAATCACTAGTTTCCCCATTTGAAGCTGCATATAAATCAGGAGCAGTGGACCAATTAGAAGGACAGATGGCAAGTCTAAAAGTACAGTTATCAAGACTGGCTACTAAAGAATCTTTTTGGGTATTTAGTGGCAATGATTTCAATTTAAAAGTATCAGATAAAAAAGACCCTAGTTATCTTATCATTGCAAATAACCCTAAAACACAAAGCATGAATAGTGCTTTAAATGCACTTATCATTAACCGATTAACTAGACTTGTCAATACAAAAGGTAACTACCCTACTTCAATCATAGTAGATGAATGTCCCACATTATATTTTTATCAACTTGCAACACTACTTTCTACTGCACGTAGCAATAAGGTTTCAATTTGTTTGGGATTACAGGAACTACCGCAATTAGAAGAACAATACGGCAAAGCTACCGCAAAAACTATAACTTCTATTATAGGTAACACTTTATCCGGGCAAGCTAAAGCTCCTGAAACTTTAGATTGGCTACAAAAACTATTTGGAAAAGTTAAGCAAGTAAAAGAAGGTGTTACTATCAGAAGAAACGAAACAACAATTAATATGAATGAACAAATGGATTTTGTTATCCCGGCATCCAAAATATCTTCATTACAAGCTGGTACATTAGTAGGGCAAGTTGCATTAGATTTTGGACAAGAAGATAATTTTCCAACAGCGATGTACCATTGCAAAACCAATTTAGATTTAAAAAAAATTAAGAAAGAAGAAGAAGCCTACAAAGAACTGCCAAAAGTATATAACTTTGGGACAGCAGATAATAGAGAGAAATTACTGCAAAAAAACTTTAAGAGAATATACGACGAAGTAGAAACAGTAATAGAACAATATGTATAACATTACATTACCAATTTTAGGCACAAGGTTAAAGCAAATCCGAGAGCATATAGGATATTCCCAAGCTCAATTAGCAGAACAGCTGAACTGTAAACAAAATGCGATTTCAAATCTTGAACTAGGAAAAGGGGGCAGCCTAAAACTTTTATTTCAAGTGCTGAATTTTTATTCTAACTATGTTTTTATAGATTTAATATTTAGTGAAAAGTTTTATCTGATTTCTAATACAGAAGAAGATGAAGCGCAAAAAGCCAATTATAATTCTGTTATAATAGAAATTATAAGACAATCAGAAAAAAACTATGAGGATGCTATGTCAAACGCTAAAAAAGAGCTAGAAGCTAATCTTCAAAAAGCCATCAATTTATTACAGCCCTAATAAAATAAAAGAGAGTACAAAATACTCTCTTTTATTTTCCAATATTACTTTAAAGAATTTGTGATACCTATTCTTTTGGAGTTCTGGCACTGATGGGCGTATATAGCATGATGAAATGATACCGAATTATCGTCCCTGGTACACCCTGAAGAACTCCTTTTTGATACCAAATACAAAAAGCTGCTGGAAGCCGGACACAAAGAATTGATACCATAAAACTATAGGGAAAAAGAAGAAGGACAAAATGCCATATTATATCTTGAGTTCAAGTTATAAATGCAACTTTTAAAGAAAAGGATTAATAGCTGCATAAGTAATATTTTTTTCAGAGAGAAAAGAGAGACAATTCCCTCTGTTCTCTGCTGAATGGATAAATGTTACTATCTTTGTTTTTATTGTCCGTCCAAAGAAATAAAAGTTGTAGATGAGTAAACATATAACCGAAAAGCAAAGGTATGCAATTTCTAAGATGTTGCAAGTTCCGATGAGTAAAAAAGATATAGCTGAAGCTATTGGAGTTGATAGGAGTAATATTTATAGAGAAATAAAACGCAATTGCGATAGTCGTAGTGGAAAATACAACCCTGATCTTGCCCAAAGAAAGGCAGATAAACGTAAGGTTGAAAAGAAGCGAAAGGAGGTATTTACACAAGCTATGAAGAAGCGTGTAAAAAAGCTTCTACGAAAGGACTTGAGCCCAGAGCAGATAGTGGGCAGAAGCCAAGTAGAAAATATAGCTATGGTATCTCACGAAACTATATATTGTTGGATATGGCAAGATAAACGACAAGGTGGGGATCTTCATAAATCTCTTAGAAGGCAAGGACGCAAATATTCAAAGCGTGGTTCTAAAAACGCAGGTAGAGGATTTATTCCGAATAGAGTGGAGATTGATCAGCGACCTTCAATTGTAGAGCAAAAAGAAAGATTTGGTGATTTAGAGATAGATACAATTATTGGAAAGAATCACAAAGGTGCTATTCTAACCATTAATGATAGAGCAACAAGCAGAGTATGGATACGTAAGCTATCAGGGAAAGAAGCCATCCCTGTAGCAAAGATTACAGTATGGGCATTACGAAAAGTAAAAAACTTAATACACACAATAACGGCTGATAATGGAAAAGAATTTGCAAAACACGAGGATATAGCACAAAAATTAGATATTAATTTCTATTTTTGTAAGCCATACCACTCTTGGGAGCGTGGTGCCAATGAAAATACTAACGGTCTTATCAGGCAGTATATCCCAAAGGGTACGGACTTTAGTGAAGTAACCAACAAGCGTATTAAATGGATTGAAAACAATCTAAATAATAGACCTCGTAAAAGACTTGGATACCTCACACCAAACGAAAAATTTAAACAAATTATTAATATGAATTCCGTTGCATTTGGAACTTGAATTCAGCAAGAAATAAGTAATGATAAAAAATAAACTGCCCGTAAGATACACGGGACAGCATTTTACTATAGATAAAGTGCTGATAGATGATGCAATTAAAATTGCGAAAATAAATGAATCCGACACTGTTATAGATATTGGTGCCGGAAAAGGATTTTTGACTGTTCATTTAGTTCGTCAATGCACAAATCTAATTGCAATAGAGAATGATAAATCGCTATTGTCCATTCTAAAAAACAAGTTTTCTAACAACACGAATGTCAAAATTATTGATTGTGATTTTAGATGTTACACCATACCAAAAAGAAATTTTAAAGTTGTGTCTAATATCCCTTTCAGAATAACTTCTGAAATTTTAAAATCCTTGATGTTTGATAGTGTTGAGCATTTTATGGGTGGTTCATTGATAATGCAACTTGAACCTGTCCAAAAGTTATTTTCAAAAAAAGTTTTCAATCCATATATTGTGTTTTATCATACTTTTTTTGATTTAAAACTTATGTATGAAATATCTCATGAGAGTTTTTTGCCACCACCAAAAGTCAAGTCAGCACTTTTAAAGATTGAAAGAAAAAAAATGTCAATAAGTTATGAATTGAAAAGAAAATATCTGAATTTTCTCACTTTCTTGTTGCAAAAACCCGATTTGCCAGCCAGAACTGTATTAAAGACAATATTCAGAAAAAGTCAAGTCAGAGTTATTGCTGATAAATATGGAATAAATCTTAATTGTCAAATTGTTAGTTTGGCTGCAAAACAATGGGAATGTTGTTTTTTGGAAATGTTGGAGAGAGTTCCTGAAAAAAACCATCCCTCTTAATTGTTAGTTGATTAGAGTCTGATTCAGTAAAACAAAATTATTTTTTTTACTGAATCAAGATTAACTGTTTAATACACCATTTTAGTCATTAAGTAACTTCTATTTTACTTCCATGTAATATCCACAGGATTGCGTCTCGGAATAGAAGTTATTTTATAACTTGAATATCCAAATAGCATTGGACAAGCCGCTTTACGTTCTTCTGGTATTGATAACAAATCCTTTAATGGTTTATAATTGTCTATAGCCAACTTTACGAATCCAGCCCAACATGTACCGATACCAAAAGCGGGCGCAGCAATATCAAAATGAGTCAAAGCAATAATTGCTTCGGTAGGGTCATCAATTGGCTCAATAGGAACATGTGCAAAAAGTAAATGGGGAGCATTATGGCAAATCAAATCCAAACCACTATCCCAAGTTGAAATTATTGCAGGTACATAATCTGCTAGAGGATGTGATGTGTTTTGAATAGTTCGCATCCAATCAACGGTTAAACTTGCAACACGATTTACCTCTGATGGTTTATGAATAACAATCCATTTTACTGGTTGTCCATTCCCTCCAGATGGAGCATAACGGGCTATATCAATAACTTTAGCAATTAACTCTTTATTAACTGTCTTTGAAGAATAATGTCTCACAGAACGTCGACTTTTTATATACAATGCTATATTCTGTGGTTCAATCTGACTATCCAAAAAAGACGTATTAATTTTTTCGTCAAGAAGGAAATCTAAGGTAAGAGCCTTCTGTGCACAAAAAGACTCACAATGACCACATTTTAAACAATAATCCAATTTTTCTTCAGGTATGGTTGGATAATTTAAGGCTGTCGATTTATCAATGATTCCCATTACACATACAGTTGCGCAAGTATTGCATTTAGAACATGTTTTTCTGTCTATAAGAATTTGTGGCATTTTTGTCTCCTTTAAATTTTATTCATTAATACTACTTGTTTGAATCTGATTGTCAAGCTATTTAAATGCAATGAAGTTTTTTAAGCTTGTGCATAACGGCTGGGGGTGTGGCAAGTGTGGGAGAGCGTGTTACGTTTTCGTCCCCCGACGAAAACGCCCGAGCGGGCGAAACCGCTCCGAAGTTCCAATGTCAACCCACATTGGCTACACCCCTTGTTACAAGCTGCCATTTTGTATTAATTTTTGTCCATTAGATTCTTTCATTAAGTTGTCCCAATCAAAAGGTGTTTTCAAGTATGATTCATCATTTCCACCAATAGGTTCAAAATTCTTTAATACCTTATCTTCTCCAGTGGGAAAGTTATTATCTTCGTAATATTGATTCTCAATAAATAAGTTTTTTAAACTTTCTATCAAATCTTTATCGAACCTGTCAATATAATCTAAATATCGGATACCATGAATACAATACTCCTCATTAGCTTTAATCTCTTTCCCTTTCAATGGTTTTTCTACAATCATATAAACCTCAATCCCATTTAAGAAATCATCGGTTACCTTAATTTTTGTCTTATTCCCTAATTCAACTTCATTATTGGAATTCAAATAGTATTGCAAATCAATTCGAGCCTGATAATCATTTGTATAATTTTTATTCAATCCCTCATATAGCACTTCAATAATGCTTTGATAATGATTAAATGCATCCTTTCTAGCTTCAATAGGTGATAAATTGCGAAACTCTTTTCTTGTATTCACATAAGCATCTGAAAAATCAATACCTTTTAACAAATTATCAAGTTTGTTACCAATTTTTCTTCTCCAAAATTTTGATTCTACTACGTAATGTATATAAATAATATGAATATGTGATTAATATCCTTCACTCCCCGAAACCCAGAAAGAGCAACACGAGAATCTTCTTTTCCCTATGTCCATTTCATAAAAATGATACCAGTATAATAACAAATACTTATAATATGAAAAGAGAGCATCCAAATACATACCTTTTAACAATACAATCGAAATCAATCTATCCTATCTAATTCTATTATAGCTACTTTCTCTTTATCTGGACTTGCTTCATTTTGTATAAGAGTTATATGTTTTTGGGTATAGCTTTTAATAACCCAAGGAGCACCACCTAAATATAAAGCATTGCTATTAAATATGATATATTTTCCTTCTATTTTGTAAGTAATATCAATTTCATCGTAACTTTCCCAATTTACTTTCCCCGATTGAGTATCTATAAATTGCATACCTACTCCCATATTGGGAACTACCCAAGCATCACAACGACCTGTACCACGCCATGAGGTTTGATATAGTTTTTGGGGAGTAAGTTCTCCTATTTGTACCTCTGGATTTTTATCATCACAACTTGTAAAACTTATGTTTACTAAAAATAATGCCCAAAGCATTAATAAGCAAGATTGTTTAAAATAATGTACCATGTATTAAAATAGATTATATTAATATAAATACCAGACTTCAAAATTACAATCCTATAATTGTGTATAGATTTGCTAATGTTGCTATTGAAATCTGTTTTTCTACTAAATTAGAAGCCCATGAACTAAGACCATATACTTCCAGCAAACTCTCATCTCTTTCATCTGCAAAAAATGAAAAACAGAGTTTGGTAGTTGGGTCGTATAAATATTCCATATTAGTTGCCTCATGATAGTACTTACAGAAACCTTTTTCATTGAAGTTCTCCAAAACCATACATAGCGGAGAACGCATTTGAGGATTAATACGCTTTCTAGTATTATAACTTATCTGAATATCAGAGCTGAAATACCTTGATATTTCTGCCGATATAATTTGGGCTTTTTTGATAAAAACATTATCATCTTCATTTTGCCTTAATTCCGCATCCGTAGCATTACTTTTACTCAATACTATTTGGTCACCCTGTCTTGTTGTTAACACAGCAGCTACATCATATAAACTTTCTCCCGAAGCAGATGTCTTTGTCAATACTCTTGCAATCGTAATAGACGGAGTATAAAGTCTTGTAACAGGAAGAAGAATTTCCTTAGAAGTATCATCAAAACGTCTTTGAAAGTTTCTTTCCAGTACAAAATCCGACATTGGATATAATCCTTCTTCTATTAAATCAATCACTGTATGATTTTTTGAATCATTTAATGATTTTCTCCAAGATTGCAAGTTTATATTTATGTCTTTAAGTGCCATTGTAGTATTCACTACACCTGTTTCATCTTGAATACCACCCAATGTTTTTACACGTATAAATATATCTTGTCTTTTGTAAACTGTAGAATCAAAAGTACCATCCTTTCCATTAAATCCGAACGACCCATTAAGTGAATCACCTTTATATACAAGTGAAGCATTAATATTTTTCTCTAAGGATTTAGTTTTCTGTTCAACATTCGTATTTGAATCCGCATTACCCATATATTGCGCAAAAGCTCTTCCACCTGTATAATAACCAACAACAACAAAATCTCCATATGAATCAATGATAGATGATATAGGAGAGGTATATAAATTATTAATAAAAGACCTTCTTAAAAACTGCCTTGCAAACACTTTATTAGAACCATTGGAACTTAACAAGGTAAATTTGCCATGAGCAAACAATATATTCATTTCCCCATAAGCTTGTTCTTTTGATTCATTAATAAAAGTTCTAAATGTTTCGGTTGTCGTTTTCTTTTTCCCTATAGAAAAAAATCCTAGATTTAAAGAAAATCCACTTTTCACAGTTTTACTTATTGATGAAAAATGCGTATAATTATTAAAATCATAATAAGCAAACGATGACTGGTCGTTCCAGTTAGGATAATTTTCATCAATATATGATTCATCATATTCTTTTAGAGATTCAATATCAAGTATGGAATGCGTAAAGTTATCAAAATCACTTGGTATATAATTCCCCTTAAGCAATTTATAACCATAACCTAGATATTTATCAGTTCCCCCAATCATCTCACCACTTCTTGTCAACTCTTCATCAAAAGAAGGTTGTCCTGTAATAACATCTGGAAGAGATGGATTACGTTCTTGAAGAATCACATCATCACATGAATAATCAGTTTCAACCACTGTATTTTGCTGTGCGCATAAGTTCAAATCCTCTGAACAAGCTATAAACAATGGAGCTATAACAGATAAAATTATTATATATAATATTGATTTCATAATCTTTTCTTATTGCAGATTATTATTAGATAAACTTTTCATATATTCTTCTAAAGGAATTGTTACTATTTCGTCTGGTTTTGCCTTTGATGTAGTATTTATTATTCCATACCAAGAACCTTTAAATTTAACTTCTCTATCATTAGCCTCATTTCCATTACGATAAGTCATAGTAATAGTATAGTCAGCCTTTACACTATATTTCTTTAAATAAGTCGTTACTTTAATTAAAGATGGCTCATCAACTTCTACCGGAATAGTCACCGATAATGTTTTAGGTATCTCATACGTTGTGGAAGTATAAGGAGCTCTAGGCAAAAATATTGTTGAATCAGGCATTTCCCCACTACTAAAATTGCCAGGGGCAATAAATTGCCCGGCTATTATTGCAGGACGTAAAAACATTTGTTCTTCATTTGCCATTGGAATTTTCAAAGCTCCTTTTTCTGTATAACAAGAAGTATCTTTTACATCTTTTTTTGCATAAATTGTAATATTTGATGGTCCAGCAACTGCTCCTGTCTGACCATTTGAATACACAACAACAGGGTCTAATTCCGTCACTACAGCTTTAGGTTCAAATGCTATTTCTTTTACTTTAAATTTATCCTGAAACTCTAATAGAAACTCTTGCTGTGGTTGCTTATTATATTTTGCATACCCTACCTGCCCATTACTCTTTACTTCTATAGAATAATTAAACACACTCCAAGGATTATTGGGGTCTGCCGTTCCTAAATATGTCTGATTTTCAATATTAAAATATCCTTTATATGTTGATGGTATAAGGTCCCAACTTCCAGAACTTATATCTTCCGAGTCCCAAACAAAAACAAGTTTATTGTTTGGGTCATTGTTATATTGACCACAAACCAATGGCTTATTATAAGACTTTGAATAAATCAAATATGGTATTCCACTACTAGGTGGCAAAATCTTTAAATAGAATTTTGAAGAACTATAAGCTGAAAGTATCAATTCTTTTCTCATTCCTTGAGTAGAAAGATAAGGCTGTCCAACCACTCCACCTCCTCTGACTTTCAACGCAAAAGGAAGCTCTCTAACAGCATACATATTTGATGAATAAAATTCATCTGTCTCAGGATAATAAGAATAAGATTTCGTTTCTGGCTTTTTTTTAAACTCATCTATATTAGAAAACAGACTCACAGAGTCAGCAACAGAGATAGCTCTTGACTGGATTGAACTTTCTGATGTTTCCGAAAAATCATATAAAAGTTCAGAACTTTTTTCACAAGAGACAAGACCAATAGTCATTGCTCCTACCAATAATTGACTTACGCCCCAAAAAGAATAGAATTTTTTTTTCATAAATATAGTTTTAAAATTATGTCCTTAGAAACAAATACACAATAGAGTTCACGTAGATTTACTTTCTGACGCACGCGAATACGCCACATATACAAAAGGACGAAGAGAAAACAAATCCATGATGCCAAAAACTTTTAGGTAAATATATAAATAGCTCTTACAGCATATTACGTTAAGAGCTATTTATCCCAAAAAGTCAGTTATATTTTACTTAATTTCCCGAAAGACTTAGCCAAAGACGAACTGTTCTTTTAGCCTTATTCTGTTCTCCTTCTAGAATCTTTGCATCACCTTTCTTATAGCTTATTTTTAATTGAGAATCAGTCTGTATAGCATCATATAGAGGAAGCAAAAAGAAATTATCTTCATCTAAAAGTTTTTCCATTATTAACGGAATAATATTTTTACCCATCGCTTGCATTTCTTTAAACTGTGGTAATGTTGTATAAGCGAGAGTACTTGAACTATATTTAGTTTGTGGATTTATTGAAATTTCTTCGTTCCATGAATTAAACAAATCGTTAAACTTAGTCTTTACCTCACAATTAATATTTGCAGCTTTATCAATGACAGCTTGTTTTTCTGCATCAGAAAGTTCAATATCTTCTTGTGCTATCTGTTTTGCAAGTTCCTTTATCTCCGACATATCAGTCTTTGTTCTACTCTCGATAAAAGAAACCAAAATTCTACCATACAAAGTGCCAGATAGCTCACTCCTTTTATGGGTAATACGCAAATAACGCCCAAGTTTTGACTCCCAAGTACCGCTACTATATACAACACTTCCATGAGTCATATCTATACTACTTGTTCCCCAACCATCAACAGTAGCATTGCTACCTTCTGTACTAGTCTGTTCATAATTACAAGACGAACCATATAAAGTTTTAGCATTTTTATACTGTTCTATAAAATCATTGTAAAAAGATTCTGGGTCAATCCATTTGTTAGTTATCCCCATAGAATAAGCAATACAATTATATGTACCTGTTGCTTCTCCTGTTACAGAAATATTATTTACATCTAAATTTGGGAAATCCTTTTTAAGATTATCCTTTTCCGCTTGTGTAGGAACCCTTCTCATAGAAGCAGCTCTAGTAGTAAGTTCGTTTGGATTGGCATTATCCTCCACAGAACCAATCTCTTCGTTTTGCTGACAAGCAATAAGACTAAAAGAGAAACCTAATAAAATTAAAATTTGTTTTCTCATAAAACGATATTTTTAAGTTAGTAATTATTCAGCAAATGCATTTGCATATCGCAAATATACAATACAAATTGTATATAATATAAGAATTATATTGTTTTTTCCACTGTTAATGCTTAAAAACATAATATATTTGCTATTTTTGCAATATACAATCTAAATTATACTAATATGGAAAAAACTTATCATTCATTAAAAGACTTTGAACTATCCTATGGGAAAAATGCTATTGAGAGAGCAAATGATTTCCAGCAGTACATTGAGCAACTAAATGATTTCGGATGTAAAAGCTATTGGATAACTTCACATACAGGTATCGGTTCAACAATGGCAATTGAAGGCTTCAACGAACCTGTTATTGCATTTATTTCTAATGATTATTTAGGTATGTCACAAAGAGAAGAAACTAAACAAGCAGGTATAGATGCTATAAAAAAATATGGAACAGGTGCTTGCGCTGCACAAGTAATAGGTGGTTATCTCGACATACACCAACAGCTAGAGAAAGAAATAGCTTCTTTTGTAGGACAAGAAGAAGCTATTTTATTTTCTTCCGGATTTGGAGCAAATGCCGGAATACTAAGAGCCTTATTGGGTCAAAATGATATTGCATTGATAGACCCTTATATCCACACAAGCGCAATGGCTGGACTAAAAGGAACAAATATAAAACGAATTGGGCATAACGACCTAGAATATTTGGAGAAGGTACTAAAAGAAGTCAAAGGGCAATATCAAACTAAACTTGTAATAATAGATGGTGTATATTCCCAGGATGGGGATTTGTCTTTACTTCCGGAAATTATTACTCTTTGCAAGACTTATGAAACCATGCTGATGTTAGATGATGCACATGGAATAGGAGTAATGGGAGCCAATGGCAGAGGAACAGCTGAATACTATAACTGTTTAGGTCAAATTGATATTATTACTGGCACATTCAGCAAGTCATTTGGTTGCGTAGGGGGATTTGCAGCAGCTTCGAAGAAGATAATACAATACTTGAAATTTTATGCGGACAGCAATGTGTTTTCAGCAGCCCCTACCCCACAAGTCACAGCATCCATACTAAAAGCTTTAGAGATTATAAAAAAAGAACCACAAATAAGAACCAAACTTTGGGAAAATACGAACTATCTTAGAAAACGGTTGAAAGAAGAAGGGTTCGACATAGGAAAATCTGTTTCCCCTATTTTTCCTATTATGATAAGAGATAATAAAAAGGTTTACGAAATTGCTAAAATGTTGCAAGAAAAAGGTATCTTTACAATTGGAATTGTATATCCGGCTGTAAGAACCAAAGAAGCAAGATTAAGGGTCAGCGTTCTTGCCACGCATAAACTTGAACAATTAGAATCTTTAGTCAATACTCTTAATGATATAAATAAGAACATAAAAATAAAATAATAATGAAAGAAAGGAGAAAGCGAAGAAGTGCCAAAGACATAAAGGAAAGCATTATTAATGCGGCAACCCATTTAATTGAAACTGAAGGATTTTCTAATCTAACAGTTACAGGTATTATGCGACAAGCTGAAATTGAGCCTGTACAATTCTATAACAGATATGATGATTTGAATAAGTTCATTGACGAGTATGTAAAAAAATACGACTATTGGTTTAGCGATATTGTAAAATCACAAAAACAATCTAGTAACGATAAAGCACTATATATGAACATTCTTGTAGGTTTATTTCAATCTTTATCAGAAAATAAAATCATGCAAGAACTTCTAAAATGGGAACTAGCTAATAACAATGAAACTAGTCAACGTACCGCTCAACTACGGGAATTGCACACGTTACCTTTATGCCAAAAATTCTCAAACATATTCTCCAATACAGATATTGACATTGTAACTATATCTGCACTAATAATAGGAGGAATATATTATCTTATTTTGCATGATAAACTTTCAACTTTCAGTGAAATAGACTTAAAAAAAGAATCTGACAAACAAAAAGTTATTAAGGCTATAAGCAAATTGTCAGACATTTTATTTACGTTTATACCTTCTTCTATTACTAAAGAAAATATTGATATTATAATAAAAATGAGAGAAGATAATATTCCTGTAGAAAAAATAGCATATTATACAGGAATCCCTAAAGAAATTATTGTTTCTATCTAAAATATCCGTCCAATGAGGAAAAACCCATTGGACGGGTCTATAGCCTAACCAAAAATCTTTTGTTTCACAAAACGACCCTTTTTCTGTACTAAAGAAAACGGTTCTTTTTTTGCTTAATCAAAGAACTTATGTCGCTACGGTGTTTAGTTAACCAATCTTCCAAAATAAACGAAACTAAAGATGAAATAGGTATTTTGGCTTTAGCTTTGAGCAACCCAAACACCTCTTTTACATCTGTATCAACATATAGAACTTCCTTGCAATTATAATTTTTTCCTTTAATGTACTCTAATAAGTCCGTCAAATCCATTTCACTAGAGCCATTAAAATTAAAAACTTCCGAAGAAGTTGTTTCCATTTCTACATGAAGTGGTTCTTTCTCCTCTTCAACTTCATATTTAGCTTCTTGAATAGGAGCTTCATTTATACTACTCCCATGCAATTCTTCACCTCTTATCATTTTAGCTATTTCCAGAACACTAGAAATACCTTCATTTTGCTTTTTCCTTAATTTATCAGCCATGTGCAAATATATACAATAAATGAATAACTTTATAACAAATATCTATTAAAAGAATATTTTATTTTATTGCTCCTTCTTGAATGATATAATCATAAGCATTCTTCACCTTATCAATACACTCATTACTAATTGCTAATGTATTTATACGTTCCATAGCAACAGAAGCTGGTATTTCATCTGTAACAAAACCAACTTGCTTAAGAATATCAACTACCTGTTCTTTTGTTTCATATCTTACCGCAGTTCTCATATTGTTAGGTAAAAAGAATATTTTAGCTTTTACATTTAAATACTGTAACACTTGGATAAAAAAACCTGTACTATCCATTGTAAATTTATCGTATTTAAATGGGCATATTATTATATCCGCAGCTTTAAGAATAGTTCCCAGAGCATCATCATCAATCTTACCAGGCAAATCTATTAATAGATTTCCTTGCTCAACCTTAGTAAAATCACTAATAATTTTAGCAACATTAGATATATCGGTTTGTATAACCTCATATTTAGGTTCATTATCATAGGTCGCAATATCTTCTTTTCTTCTATCCGATAATGAACGCTGAAAATCTAAATCCAATACTAGAACTTCTTTTCCTTTTTCTACTAGATAGTTGGCAAATTGTATGCAATTAGTCGTTTTACCACAACCGCCTTTCTGATTCCCAAATAATATTATCATATCTTACTTATATTTATTAATTTTGTTGCTGTCCTCTTTTCTTTTTCCTATTAGGAGATTTATCTTGCTGTACATTTATATGCTGGCTAAGAATATCACAAATAGCATCAATCAGATTAAATCCCCTTGCCAGTTCTGAATCTTGTTCAACATTTATTCTTTCCATCTTATCAAGAGTAACTAGAGTAATCCTATCTTTACTATAGCCATCTTTTATAATATTGATTCCTAAATCATCAGTACTTACGATTACTTTATTCTTTTTATCTATTAGATAAACTAAATTATCATCTTCAACAAAAAGAATTCCTTTTTCTCTTAATGTAGAATGTAAATCTGAACTATGAGCCAAATAACTATTTATCATATCAGTATAGACAGTATTTTTTTTATCCATATGCTCTTGAATCAAAATATCATCTTTTTTCACATGATAAATTCTACTTAACAACTCGGCTTCTTTAAGTGTAGCAACATTAAATTTATTTGCTTCATACACTCTGCTATTATATCTAAGTTCTTTCAACAGTTTTTTATCAAGAACCAATAAAGCCTTATCATCACCATTTATAAATATTGTGCCATTCATTGAAAACCTATAACCGTAATCTAACATTAATTTCTTGAAACTATCCATTGTATATTTTGTTCCATCTTTCAAAAGAAGATTAATTATACTATTACAGTGTTCAACTTTTGCTTGTTTATTAGGCTCTACTAAAAGTTCCTTCAAATCCATAACTTCCCCACCTTTCAAAACTCTCTTATTTCTATAATCAATTAATGTATATCCATAAGGTTTAGTATGTCCTTTTCCTGTATGAAAGACTAAATTTATACCAAACTTATCTTTCATCAAAGTTTGAAGTTCTGTATAGGAAAGTCCTTGCTTATATTTAAATAAAAGAGCTGTTATCTGTTTTCTTCTTTCTTCATCAGGTGTATATTGTTTAGCTTTATCTTTTATCTGCTCTAATTGAATTGAAGCGTGCTTTTCACCACCCTTATACAAAATTAATAATCCATCCTTTTCTCTTAATTTCCATCCTGATTGTTCAAGTAACAACTTATATTGCTGCACTGTAGAAAAAGAAAACTCCATGTATTTTGAAATATCATCTTTAGCCTTCAAAGCTAAATCAACATTCATTATTTGATTTATGACTTTCTGTGAGCGCACAGCTTCCATATTATCTTTTACCTTCTGTCCGTTCTTCTGTACTCGTGTAGAAACAATATGTACATGATTATTTTCTGTATCAGAATGAAAATATATCATATAAGGATTATTTCCATAACCCATTTTATTTATATATTGCAAAGCTACATTTTTCAAATCCTCTGCCGAATATTCACGCCCCTTACATGAAATCACTGCATGAAATTGTTTTGCCTTGACCGCTGGATTAGTCCTACAGACAGATTCCATATAAGCTATATAATCCGACTTCTTCAAATTATCTGGATTCATAGCAAAATTTTCTGCAACAAGAAGTTCACTCTTGCCTTCCTCATTCTTTCGCTCATTATAATCAATACCAGCGAAAGAAGTTGCCGCTTTTAAAACTACTACTACCATATTTATAACTTCACACCGCAAATATACAAACAAATATTCAATAAAAGAATATTTCAATATAATTTATTCATACAATAAATATACAAATATTATATATTCATATATTATTTATATATATAATATTTTCCCCTAAAGTTTTTGGTATCATAATAATGTTTTCTCTTCGTCCATGCCGGGCAGAACCCGGAAAAGTACGGTATCAAATACCTTCCCGGTTTCTCTCCAGTGCAGGCAGAAAAGGTATCAATTAGATGCAATCCTTTTGCCGATGGGCGGTAGTTCCTGAATGGTGTCGGTGTCTTTTCTTTTATGATGCAGCCGTTTTCCTGTATTCAGGTATAGAGAGAAACGACACAAGGAACTTTAGGGAAAAGAAATAGTAACGCTGTCTTTATCACTAAAATTATATATATAAATATTATATATACATATATTATTTGATTGACATCAACTTACGCCAAGTAACATTCAATTTATCTTGCATAATTACATAGTCTGCCATTTTCTTTTCTACCTCATTAAGAACCTCTTGATTAACTTCTTCCTTATGAATATTTACATACCTAGCCAACTGATTTATATTATTTCCTATACGTTTCATTTCCAAACAAATTTCATCCATCGAACGAATAAATTCTTTAGGGTCAATAAGACCAACTCCTTTCCTAAAGACTCTCTGTCTAAAATAATCTGACATACATTTGCTAGATTTAGAAGCTTTAGTTAGTTCTTCATATTCTAAATTCGTTAAGCGAACTTTCACTATTCTATCTCTTTTATTTGCTTTCATACTATGATACTAAATAATATATGCCCCCAAGTTGCGAGGGGGCTAAACTCCTGATTTATCAGGCAAGATTTGGTTTTTGTGTCCACAAAAACACATCTTGCTATTAATTTCTACAAACGCAAATATATAAATTACTAAACACCCTCCCAAACAAAAGGGAAAAAAATACAATTAGATAAGTTTTTTTGGTATCATAATAATGTTCTCTTATCGTCCATGCCGGGCAGAACCCGGAAAAGTACGGTATCAAATACCTTCCCGGTTTCTCTCCAGTGCA
>NZ_FNNN01000033.1 GCF_900106755.1 Bacteroides faecis MAJ27 | reverse complement strand
CAGTTTAGAGGAGTCAGAGATAAGGCATTTTTTTTATACAGACTTACTAAGTTATATGCATAAAATGAAAATCCCTCAGGTTTTTACATTGATCCCCTTTTGTGAGCTTCGAGATAAGCAGTCAGACTTTCATCGTCCAGAAACAACTGGTTGTTGATTCGTGAACTGGTGATGTAACCGAGATTCGCCCAGTTTCGCAGAGTTGCTTCCTGAACGCCATGTCTTTCAGACATTTGTTTTGTTGTGAGCCAATAGGACATAAAAAAACGGAACTAAGTTAATACTCTTACCTAGTTCCGTACCTTTTATATTATAAAAGAGTACGGAGCTGTCACATCCCGCTAATAGGAGGTAGTAACGGCTACCTGATGTATACGGGCAGACACCCCGTACCCTATGAGAAGTCATAGAAGTACAGGCGTCTTCCCGGCATACATCAAAAAAATCCGTTACAATTTCCTATTAGCCGAGGAAACGCGCAATCGCACACCTTTAAACGGTATGCTACGTTCCGATGACAAAGTTACAAATAGTTTTCGGAAAACAACAAAAGAGGCTAATAAATGTTTGGGGAAATCAGAGACCAAAATAGATTCTGTACGGTTTCATCTGCTTATTTAACAGATAAGAAATCAAAGCAGGTTATCGCTCCTCATTTCTTCTTTATATCAAAATTATTGCTATCTTTGTTCCAGTAATCAGAATATGAATAAAAGATGAAAACAACTGCTGAAATACTTGATATATTACACGATTTCAAGGCACACTATGCAGAGAAATACGGAATCATCACTTTAGGTTGTTTGGTTCCGCTGCCAGAGGTGAGCACGACGAAAATAGCGACATTGATATTTGTATAAAGTTACAAGAACCTAATTATTTCATAATATTGGACATAAAGGAAGATTTAGAAAAGATACTCAGCACCAAAGTGGATGTTATTTCATCAGGTGCTATCATGCGTAATTTCTTCCGAAAAAGCTTAGAGCAAGATGCGATCTATATCTAAAGAAAAAATAGTAGGAATGTTACGATTCGTGGAAGAACAAGGTTCTTTCATCGAAAGAACCACGAAACATCTAAATTCACATCATGACTTCTTAACTTCCGACTCTGGCATGGTTTTATTTAATTCGACCTGTATGTACCTTCAGACAATAGGAGAAACGGTTAGGCAAATCGATAATTTAACAGAAGAAAAATTTATAGTGAACTAATAATAAAATTCCTTGGAAACGAATAATAGGTCTACGCAATATTCTCTCACATGAATATGCTGCTATTGATCCAGAAGCTATTTTCAATACTATTAAAATAGGTATACCACCTCTGCTCACTACTCTGAATAATATAGTCATAGACATAGAAAACGGTAAATACGACTTTCTTTTTTAAAAGCAACAACAAACTATAAAAGCATTCAAGAATCATGAACACACAGATAGACTTTAATGACATCCCTAAGAATTATTTATACTGTACCCACAACAAATGCCCACGCCACAACAAATGCCTCCGCTATCAGGCTACATTATGTATGCCCCAAACCCTCCCTTATTATTCGGTAGTCAATCCATCTCACATTACAGGCAACGAAAATAACTGTACTTTTTTCAAACCATTCCGCACGTCACTCTTTGCCTCGGGAATGGATCATTTGCTCGACAACATCCCGCATGCCACAGCAGTCATCATACGCAAAGAGATATACTCTCTGATGGGGCGCAGTATGTATTATCGTATCCGTAACAAAGAGCGCCTGTTACATCCCGAGGAACAAAAACAGATTGCCGCTATCTTCATAAAACACGGAATAAAATATGAACCGACCTTCGATATATACATCGAGAAATACGATTGGTAGAAGCAGAATTATTCTCACCCCTTTGAGAAAGTATTCTCATAGGCATGAGTATTTTTTCTCATCGCAATGAGTATTTTTTCTCAAGGCGATGAGAATAGTTTGAGAATTTTATTGCAGTTGTCCCGCCGCTTTCAAGTAAGCCACATAGTTTACATACAACTGAAAATGGGCATCCACTTTCGTCTGATACGCCTGTTGCCACATAACTTGCGCTTCCAGATAATCCGAAAGGGTTTCCAATCCCACCTCATACTGTTTGCCGCTGACTTTCATATTCTCTTCCGCCTGTTCCAGCGAACGTTCTGAAAGCTCGCATTCCAGTCGGGCCTCATCCAGATTATTAGTGGCCTGCGTCAATTCAAGCAACATCTTTTCATTGGCATTTTCCTGTTCAAGACGAGTCTGTTCCAATTTTACCTTGGCAGAGCGCACCTTATTCATACGTTCGCCAAAATGAAACAGAGGTACTGAAACATTCAGAAAGACGGAGAATGATCCTTTTTTCATCAAAGTTTCGTCATTGATTTCCAATCCATGGAGATAGTCATAACTTCCCTTCACTCCCACACGTGGCAGCAGTTCGCTCCGATTCAGCTTTACCTGCTGCTCGGCCATGGCGATCTGTTTATTCAGAATACCATATTCGGGACGGGCACTGATATCGGCAACCTGTGTCTTCCACTCTTGCTCCACTTCCGGAAATTCATCCGAGATATCAATCCCCGCTGTCAGAGGCCGACCGATATAATGGCAAAGATTCATGCCGGCAAGACGGAGCGCATTATCCGCCTTGCGCAATGCCAGCTCACTCTCGTTAAGTTTCACTTGTACCTTCAACACATCATTCTGAGGTTTCATGCCATGCTGATGGGCACTCTTCACATTCCGAAACAGCTCATTGAGCAACACATGATATTTCTCCGCCACTTTCTTCATTTCTTTGGCTTTCACCAGTTGCACATAAGCCTTGTCTGTATTCAGAATCACTTCGGATGCAGTCAGTTCCTCATTCAGATGTGCCATTTCCTTGCCGAGCAATGACATTTTATAGGCGGTGCGAATCTTTCCGCCCATATAAAGCGGTTGTTCCACTTGTACTCCGCCTGTATAGACGGTCCCGACTTTATAGTCCAGATTCAATCCGGGGAAATAAGCATAACCGCTTGTTACCAACTCTCCAGTAGCGGGATCGGGCAGGAATACCGGCAGATTTCCACCCTGAATGCCCAAGCTGCCGTCTGCCGTACTATACAGTCCGGTTCCGCTTGCTGTAAAATTGGGGAAGAAGTTAGCTTTATAGCTGAGAGACATCAGCCGGGCGGCCTCTGTCTGTTTATCGGCAGCAGCCATTTCCTTGTTATATTTTAGAGCCATTTCACGGCATTGTTTCAGGCTGAGCTTCTCTTGTGCCGAAACAGAAAGAGAAGCCGCCATTCCAAACAAAACACTAACAGCTACAAGAAATTCTTTTTTCATTTGTCTGTCTTTTTGATATGAAAGAATAATGCATACAGAATCGGGATAAAGAGCAACGTGATGAGCGTGCCAAACAGCAATCCCCCCATGATAGAAGCTGCCAACGAGCCGAACATGGCATCGGGCAACAGCGGAATCATTCCCAGAATAGTGGTCAGCGAAGCCATCATCACCGGACGGAGACGGCTCTGGGCGCTATCGATCAACGCAGTGACCGGTTCTACTCCCTGACTGATCTGCAACGTAATTTCATCCATCAGCACAATCCCGTTCTTTATAATCATACCGATCAATCCCAATGTGCCGACAATCGCCACAAAATTGAATGTCTTCCCTGTCAGCAACATCACGGCGACTACACCGACAAAAACCAACGGTATGCAGCAGAAAATGATAATCGGCTTACGATAGTCTTTAAACAGCATAATCAGTATCGAGATCATCAGAATAATGGCAAACGGGAAGTTCTTGAACAAATACTGCATGGATTTCGTACTGGCATTCCTTTCACCCTGCCATTGCAGTTTATAACCGTCGGGCAATGGGATCTGCTCTATCTGCGCGGCAATGGACTGGCGTGCCTTCTCTGTTTCTATTCCCGGAACAGGCGAACACTGCACACGCTGGCTACGTTGCCCGTTATAGCGAGGGACTACGGGATCTTCCCATTGTACATCGATCCGCTTGCTGATCTGTTTCAACGGAGTAGTTCCCATCAAGGTTTCTACCAATTCGTCTTTTGAAAGCGTTCCCGTTTTCAGTTTCATCATCATCTCCTGCGTCAACAAGCCATTCAAAGAAGGAAGAGAAGAAAATATTTGCGTGTTATCCAAATCCTCAATCGGTCTTCCCTGTTCGTCAAGGCAGCGCAGATAGATATTGTCCCGATGGATTCCTTCGTGGAAAGAACCGATGGGAATGCCACTGGTGGCCGAAAGCAACGAGAGGCTTACATCATTACGGCTTAGTCCGATAGCGCGGGCAGTCGGCTGGTCATATTCAATGGTCAGCACGGGAATCTGCGGCTCCCAGTCCGTAGTTATCAGATATACATCCGGACAGCTTTCCATAATGCTGCGGGCACTGTCTGCCAATTGATGCAAAACAACCGGGTCCGGCCCCGTAAACTGTGCCTCGATCGGATATTTCTTGAACATCAGGTTATAACGGTTCAGTTTCACGTAGGCATCGGGGTAACGAGACGAAAGATATTGCTGAATCTCGGGCATATTATCCACCAATGCATCGGGAGAAGTAAAGTCTATAATCAATTCACCGTATGCCAAAGAAGGATTGGCTATGTTACGCACCAAATTATAACGACCGGGTGTACCACCGACGGAAGCTGTGACATGGGTCACTTCCGGACGAGTTTTCAGATAGGCTTCAATCTCTTCCAAGTCACGTGTGACACGGGTATAATTTGTTCCTTCCGGCAGTTTATATTCCATATAAAGCTGATCGTACACCATATCCGGAAAGAAACCTTGTTTCATGAACCGATAGCTGAAAGCTGAAAGAACAACCAACGCTACCATCGCAAAGACAAAACTCCAGCGATGAGCCAGACTAAACCGCAGCAAGGAGCGCAGGACGGCATAAATCTTTCCTTCATACACTCGTTTTCCGGTAGTTGACGCTTCTTTCGAAACTTCGGGATGCAAAATTCGGTTGGCCATCAACGGTACGTGCACCAGAGCCAATACCCAGCTAAGCAGTAACGAAACCGCCAGCACGATAAATAAGTCGCGCGTATATACCCCTGCGGTATCGGGAGACATGAAGATAGGCAGGAAAGCAATGATAGCAATCAAAGTGGCTCCGAGCAAAGGCATCGCAGTCTGCCGCCCGATAGCGGTCATTGCCTCCATACGGCTCTTGCCTGCTTTCAGATCGACCAGTATACCGTCAATAATAACAATCGCATTATCAACCAGCATCCCCATAGCAAGCACAAATGACGCCAGCGAAACCCGTTGCATCGTGCCATCCACAAAATACAGGAACAGAAAGGAGCCGAACACCGTTACCACCAGACTGATTCCGATAATAACTCCACTCTTGAATCCCATCGTTATCATCAGAATGACAACTACGATAATGACCGATTCAATCAGATTAAGAATGAATGTTCCCAACGAACCGGATACACGTTCCGGCTGGTAGAATACTTTATGACACTCCACTCCTGTCGGAAGCCGCTCTGCTTTCAATTCGTCCAGTTTCTGTTCTACCCGTTTGCCAATCTTGATGATATCCGAACCGGAAGAAGCCGCAATCAGTATTCCCATGGCACGCTGCCGGTCATAAAAGAGTTCATTGCGGGTAGGATTCTCATAATCTTTCTCAATTCGGGCGATGTCACTCAAACGTAACTGGTCATCATCGTGCCCCTGAATCAGCATACGTCCGATGTCTTCCACCGTCTTGAACTTGTCACTCACCGTCACCCGAATGCGGTTATCGCCATTATCGTAGTATCCGGTATAAGTGGTTTTATTCTGTCCGTTCAAAGTAGCGAGAACTTCGGCAGGTTTCACGCCCAGATTCGCCATCCGGTCCTGCAGTAAAGAGATGTTGATGCATTCCTCACGCTTTCCATACAAGTCAACCCGTTCCACTCCGTCCAGTTCGCTGACTTCCCGCTTTATCAGTTCGGCATAATCAGACAGTTCCCTGTCCTGCAATCCGTCTCCTGTCAGCGCATAAAACATACCGTACACATTTCCGAAATCATCTTTCACAAGGGGAGTAGCAGCACCTTCGGGAAGTTCAGCCTGTGCATTCGCTACCTTACGCCGCAACAAATCCCAGCATTGTTCCACATCTGCCTCCTTGACGGTCGTTTTCAATTCCACCTGAATCAGGGAGAGATCGTTGTAAGAATAACTTTCTACATTATCTATATTCCCCATTGTACGGATATTCTTTTCAAGTACATCCGTCACTTCCAGTTCCACCTGATGTGCGGAAGCTCCGGGATAGGTAGTCACTACCATGGCGACTTTCACCGTTACTTCCGGGTCTTCCAGCTTACTCATTTCATAGCTGGAATAAGCTCCTCCGACTATCAGCACCGCAATCAAGAAGTAAATTAACTTCTTATTTTCAAATGCCCATTTACTTATATCGATCATAGCAATCCTCCCACATTGGTTTTAGAAGCAGGCAAAAGGGGTTCTACCTGCTCTCCGTCTTTCACATGGTGCACTCCCGAAGCAACAATCAAGTCACCGGGCTTCAAGCCCTCCGCAGTCACCAGGCACCTGCCGCTGCCCAGCAAACGGGTGACTGTCACATCACAACGACGGATGGTCCGGCTGAAAGCATCATAAAGGAAAACACTCGCCGTCCCCTTGTCACGAAGAACCGCACCCGTAGGAACGGACAGATGACGCACTTCCCCTTCGGTACATTCTATAGTGACCATTGTATTCATTCCGGGGGAAGGAAGCGCCTGCGCTTCACCTTTCTTCAACTGCAAACGCATCGTATACAGTTGATTGGCATTCGCTTTAGGGGTGACATTTATCAGATCGAGCGCATACTCCTGACCGGGATAAATGTCGAACGTACAAGTGTAGCCGGTGAACTGCCGGCGACGGATATATTCTACTGCCGGAAGATTAATTTCCACCTCCGGTGTCCCCTCGCTGATAATGGAGACAACGGGCATACCGGCCGCAATAGTCTCATGGGAATCGAAAAGACGTTTCTGTACATATCCGCTGAAAGGAGCATACAGACGGGTATATTCCAGCTGATCTTTCGCATGATTGTACTTGGCGGTTATCTGTTTCAACCCGTACATCGCTTTATCATTGGCGTCGGGAGTCGTTACATTCTCCTTATAAAGTGCCATCACACGCTCCGCCTCCGCCTTCACACTTTGATACTCCGCTTCCGCAGCATCCAGCTGAATCTGATAATCAGCAGGGTCCAGTTCGGCAAGCAGCTGTCCTTTGCGCACATACGTTCCGTCGTTGACGTGCATACGCAATATAGTTCCGCTTACACGGAATGACAAACTTATATCCTGCGCCGCCTTCACCCGTCCGGGAAATTGCAAAGCCGTCTGTCCGTCGGCAGAAAATACAGTATCAATCTTCACTGTAGGTTTGCTATCTGTAATCTGTGTACGTTGGCTGCAAGACGCCAACAAAACGACTAAAATTCCTGTTAATAAAAAGTTGAATCGTTTCATATTTTCATTTGTTATTTAGTTCATGCAAAAGTATCCCAAGCAGATAAAAGTAAAAAGGTTGATTTAAGCTATAAATTGTCCGATTTGCAGGTTTTTCGACTTAAAATCCTCAAAAACTTTGCTATTTGTATTTATTTATTCGTTTCTTTGCAACAGAAACCACCCAAAAGCAAAGAGGAAATGGAACAACGGATACCTTTTAGTTATGTTATAATATCTCCGGAGAATGTTACGAAAAAAGAAGGCTGTATGATATCTACCATAGACAAGTGTGGTTTCTTTTTTTGCCAGAAAGGAGAAGTGGAAGTTGCCCTGAGTGACAAGTCGTATTTAATAAGTAAAGGAAGCGTCTGCATTTATATGACAGGCAGTCTCTTGCGCATCCAGCGTATCAGCAAGGATATAAAAGGGATTATGCTGGAGGTGGATTTGAATTATATTATTCCGATCGTTAATAAGATAGTCAATTCGGAAAACCTGCTCTATCTACGGGAAAATCCCTGTTTCTCAATTACAGAATATCAATACAGCTATCTGGAACAATTAATCAAAGCCCTGCAACAGCGAATGGATATAAAAGCACATGACATCCCGCTGCAAAGACAGCATCTGATATCCGAGCTCATCAAATCATGGGGGCAAACCTTATGCTATGAGTTGCTGAACGTTTATTTTACCAACCAGCCTCTCAAACCTTTATCGCAAGACAAAAAGGATAAAATCTTTCAGAACTTCGTCATCACCCTCTTCCGCTATTATCAGAAGGAACGGGACGTTACCTTCTATGCCGGCAAACAATACCTTTCTTCCCGGTACTTTTCTGCCGTCATTAAAGAGAAATCCGGTAGTACCGCCCTGCAATGGATTGTACAAATGGTAATTACCGAAGCCAAACAACTGCTCGAAAATTCCGATCTCACCATCAAGGAAATTGCAACAAAACTGAATTTCCCGACTCAATCTTTCTTCGGTAAGTATTTCAAGCAATACGTAGGTGTCTCTCCGAAAGAGTATCGGAATAAACAGATCAGGCAGTTGCCTTCCTGAACTGGCGGAACTGCCACCAAAGCATCCCTCCTGCAATCAGACTGGCTATCAAATCAGAGATAGGCATACTGATCCACACGCCGAGCTGCCCGTAAAACCGGGGAAGAATCAACAGGCAAGGAATCAGTACAAGCACCTGACGGGAAATAGAGAGAAAGATAGCCTTGCTCGCCATGCCGATACTCTGGAAAAAGTTGGAAGTCACCATCTGAAAACCGACAATCGGGAAAAACATCACAACAATCCGTAAGCCCTTTGCCGAGATATTCACCAATTCTTCGTGCGTCGTAAAGATGGAAACAGCCAGTTGCGGAATAAACATTCCCATCAGAAAACCGATGGTTGTAACAATGGTCGCGGCATAAATCGTTATTTTCAGCACTTGCGTCACGCGCGGATACTGTTTGGCGCCGAAGTTATAGCCGGCAATGGGCTGCATTCCCTGATTCAAACCCATCACAATCATAACGAAAAGGAATACCAGGCGGTTGACAATGCCGAAAGCTCCGATAGCCAGATCCCCTCCGTGCTGTTTCAGCCCCTTATTAATAAGGATGACGATAAAGCAGGCGGCAAGATTCATCAGGAAGGGAGCCATACCGATGGCCAGAGAATCAAAAACAATCTTCTTCTTCAGACGGAAAATGCCTTTATGAAAATGCAGGAGTTCGTCTTTATTACTGAACAATTTGAATTGCCAGAGAAGTGCGATGACCTGTGCGGTAATCGTAGCGATAGCCGCGCCTTGTATCCCCCAGCCGAAGCCGTAAATAAAAATAGGGTCGAGTATCGTATTAATGACCACGGTAGCAATCGTGGCATACATCGCCTTCTGCGGATGCCCTGCGGAACGAAGTACCGCATTCAAGCCCAGGTATAGATGAGTGATGACATTTCCCCAGAGGATAACCACCATATAGTCGCGGGCATAGCCGACAGTCGCCTCACTTCCCCCGAAGAAGTAAAGAATCGGATCGAGGAAAATCAGGGTAAGAACCGTAAAAGCCAGTCCGATGATAATATTTAATACCAGCACATTGCCAAGCACCCGTTGTGCCGTATCATAATCTTTCTGTCCCAGCTTCACCGATACCAGTGTAGCCGCTCCCACACCTACCAGCGAACCGAAAGCCGCCGCAAGGTTCATCAGCGGAAACGTAAGTGCCAGCCCCGAAATAGCCATTGCCCCCACCCCGTGACCGATGAAAATACTATCTACCATATTATAAAGAGAAGACGCCGTCATGGCGATAATTGCCGGAATGGCATACTGCATTAAAAGCTTCCCGATCTTTTCCGTACCCAGCGCAGTGGGTGTCTTTTGTCCTGTCATACCTATTGTTTTGAGGGCGCAAAGATACAAAAAAGAGACGGATTACAGGATATATGAGAAAAGTTTCGTATTTTTGCCTCCAAAATTGAGTTAATACATAACGAAATGAATATATTAGAACTAAGTGAACAGGAAATTATTCGGCGCAATAGTCTGAATGAGCTTCGTGCAATGGGTATCGATCCGTACCCCGCTGCAGAGTATGTAACCAATGCTTTCTCTACTGATATAAAAGCAGAATTCAAAGATGAAGACGAACCGCGTCAGGTTTCTGTAGCGGGCCGTATTATGAGCCGCCGCGTGATGGGCAAGGCTTCGTTCATCGAACTGCAGGACTCTAAAGGTCGTATACAGGTATACATTACACGTGACGACATCTGTCCGGGAGAAGACAAGGAATTATATAACTCTGTATTCAAACGCCTGCTCGACTTAGGTGACTTCGTAGGTATCGAAGGTTTCGTGTTCCGTACACAAATGGGCGAAATCAGTATCCATGCCAAGAAACTGACCGTACTTGCCAAGTCTATCAAACCGCTGCCTATCGTAAAATATAAAGACGGCGTAGCTTACGACTCTTTTGAAGATCCCGAACTCCGTTATCGCCAACGTTATGTGGACCTGGTAGTAAACGAAGGCATCAAAGAGACATTCGAAAAGCGTGCCACCGTAGTGAGAACACTGCGCAACGCCCTCGACGAAGCCGGATATACGGAAGTAGAAACTCCGATCCTGCAATCCATCGCCGGCGGAGCAAGCGCACGTCCGTTCATCACTCACCATAACTCACTGGATATAGACCTCTACCTGCGCATCGCAACGGAACTTTATCTGAAACGACTGATCGTGGGAGGATTTGAAGGTGTATACGAAATAGGAAAGAACTTCCGTAACGAGGGAATGGACAGAACCCACAACCCCGAATTCACTTGTATGGAACTTTACGTACAGTACAAGGACTACAACTGGATGATGAGCTTCACCGAAAAGTTGCTGGAACGCATCTGTATCGCCGTGAACGGAAGCACCGAAACCTTTGTAGACGGAAAGACAATCAGCTTTAAAGCTCCTTACCGCCGTCTGCCTATCCTGGACGCTATCAAAGAAAAGACAGGATACGACCTCAACGGCAAGAGCGAAGAAGAAATCCGTCAGGTCTGCAAAGAGCTGAAGATGGAAGAAATCGACGACACGATGGGCAAAGGCAAACTGATCGACGAAATCTTCGGCGAATTCTGCGAAGGCACTTATATACAACCGACTTTCATCACTGACTATCCGGTTGAAATGTCTCCGCTGACGAAGATGCACCGCTCTAAACCGGGACTGACCGAACGTTTCGAATTGATGGTAAACGGTAAAGAACTGGCCAACGCTTACTCGGAATTGAATGATCCGCTCGATCAGGAAGAACGTTTCAAAGAACAGATGCGTCTGGCTGACAAGGGAGATGATGAAGCAATGATTATCGATCAGGACTTCCTGCGTGCTCTGCAATACGGTATGCCTCCTACATCAGGTATCGGTATCGGAATCGACCGTCTGGTAATGCTGATGACCGGACAGACCACTATTCAGGAAGTATTGTTCTTCCCGCAAATGCGTCCGGAAAAAGTAGTGAAAAAAGACGCGGCTTCTAAATACATGGAACTGGGAATTGCAGAAGACTGGGTTCCGGTAATCCAGAAAGCCGGATACAATACGGTGGAAGAAATGAAAGATGTCAATCCGCAAAAGCTACACCAGGAGATTTGCGGCATCAATAAAAAATACAAATTAGAACTGAACAATCCAAGCGTGAACGACGTGACCGAGTGGATAAATAAACTTAAATAAATTAAGAATGAAGAATTAAGAATGGAGAATCGTTTCGGCTTTTCATTCATAATTCTTCATTCTTCATTCTTAATTTTTAATTAAAGAAATGAAACTACCCGGTAAGATAGCGATAATGGGCGGAGGAAGTTGGGCTACAGCAATCGCAAAGATGTGTCTGGCTCAGGAAGACTCTATCAATTGGTATATGCGACGAGATGACCGTATTGCTGATTTCAAGAGGCTTGGACATAATCCCGCCTATCTGACAGGGGTGAAGTTCGACACGAAGCGTATCACTTTCAGTTCTAACATCAATGATGTTGTGAAGGAATCGGATACGCTGATTTTCGTCACCCCCTCTCCTTATCTGAAAGCTCATCTGAAGAAACTGAAAACGAAGATCAAGGACAAGTTCATTATCACAGCTATCAAAGGAATCGTACCCGATGACAACGTAATCGTATCGGAATATTTCACGAAAGAATATGGTGTACCACCCGAAAATATCGCTGTACTGGCAGGTCCCTGCCACGCAGAAGAAGTAGCTCTGGAACGCCTCTCTTATCTAACCATCGCCTGCCCGGACAAAGACAAAGCGCGCATCTTCGCCCGCCGACTGGGAAGCAGCTTCATCAAGACCTCTGTCAGTGACGATGTAGCCGGTATCGAATACAGTTCGGTACTCAAAAACGTATATGCCATCGCTGCCGGTATCTGCAGCGGACTGAAATACGGTGACAACTTCCAGGCTGTACTGATTTCAAATGCAATCCAGGAAATGAACCGTTTCCTGAATACGGTACACCCGCTGAACAGAAATGTGGATGATTCTGTTTATTTAGGAGATTTATTAGTGACGGGATACTCCAACTTCAGCCGCAACCGCACCTTCGGTTCGATGATAGGCAAAGGGTATTCTGTAAAAAGTGCGCAGATTGAAATGGAAATGATCGCGGAAGGTTACTACGGTACGAAGTGTATCAAGGAAATCAACAAGCATCACCACGTCAACATGCCGATACTGGATGCCGTGTACAACATCTTGTACGAACGCATCTCACCAATGATTGAGATTAAATTGCTAACTGATTCTTTTAGATAAGAATAACTCAAAACTTATAGATATGATTAGCTTGAACATTGAAAAAACATTTGGATTCATTTCCAAAGAGAAGGTTTCTGCTTATGAAGCCGAGGTAAAAGCCGCACAGGAAATGCTGGAAAAAGGAACAGGAAAAGGAAACGACTTCTTAGGATGGTTGCACCTTCCCTCTTCTATCAGCGACGAACATCTGGCTGACCTGAACGCTACTGCAAAAGTATTGAGAGACAACTGTGAAGTAGTGATCGTTGCAGGTATCGGTGGTAGCTATCTGGGCGCACGTGCTGTAATCGAAGCGCTGTCCAACAGCTTCACTTGGCTGCAGGAAAAGAAAACTGCTCCTGTTATGATCTACGCAGGACACAACATCAGCGAAGACTATCTGTACGAACTTACTGAATATCTGAAAGACAAGAAATTCGGTGTTATCAATATTTCCAAATCAGGAACTACCACCGAAACGGCGCTTGCTTTCCGCCTGTTGAAAAAACAATGTGAAGACCAGCGCGGTAAAGAAACTGCCAAAAAAGTAATCGTTGCCATCACAGACGCCAGGAAAGGTGCCGCACGCGTTACTGCCGACAAGGAAGGATACAAAACCTTTATCATTCCGGACAACGTAGGCGGACGTTTTTCTGTATTGACTCCGGTTGGTTTACTGCCGATTGCAGTGGCAGGATTCGATATCAACAAACTGGTTGCCGGTGCTGCAGATATGGAAAAAGCATGCGACTCTGACGTTCCGTTTGCCGAAAACCCTGCTGCCATCTATGCTGCTACCCGTAACGAGCTGTACAGAAACGGCAAGAAAATTGAAATCCTTGTCAACTTCTGCCCGAAACTGCACTATGTAAGCGAATGGTGGAAGCAACTGTACGGAGAATCTGAAGGGAAAGATAACAAAGGTATCTTCCCTGCAGCCGTAGACTTCTCTACTGACCTCCACTCTATGGGACAGTGGATTCAGGAAGGTGAACGTTCTATCTTCGAAACAGTTATCTCTGTAGATAAGGTGAACCACAAACTGGAAGTTCCATCTGACGAAGCTAACCTCGACGGCCTGAACTTCCTGGCAGGCAAACGGGTAGACGAAGTGAACAAGATGGCAGAACTGGGAACTCAACTGGCTCACGTAGACGGCGGTGTACCCAATATGCGCATCGTTCTTCCGGAACTGAGCGAATATAATATCGGCGGCCTGCTGTATTTCTTCGAAAAGGCATGCGGTATCAGCGGTTATCTGCTGGGCGTGAATCCGTTCAACCAACCGGGCGTGGAAGCATACAAGAAAAATATGTTTGCTTTGCTGAACAAACCGGGATACGAAGAAGAGTCAAAAGCTATCCAGGCAAGACTGTAATATCCTAAATCATATAATAAAAGAAGCGACCTCTCCGAGATCGCTTCTTTTATTATATTTCCTTCGTAACGTAAAAGTGATTCACTCCTTTTCGGGGTTTATTTTTCCTCCTTTACTTCTGTTCTTAAGTCAATCACTTCCTGCGCTCCTTCACACTCCGCTTTTGAAGACAGATAAAAAGATAATTGTACGTCACCATTCTTATCTACATGCTCAATAGTGGCATGAACCAGCACCTTAGTCTTTGTCACGCCATCTTTAAAGCGTAACTGTCCTTTTTCTTCGTCTGTCAGATTTCCTTCGGTAGTAACTTCCGTTTTTTCATAACGGAGTTCAGTCTTCATCTCTTCACCATTCTGAAGCTGGAAAGCTTTCAGTTCAGCTCCGTTCCCATCCAAAGACAAAAATGCGTCCACCTTATCTCCTACTTTCAAAGCAGGCAATTCGCTCATTCGGTTCGCATAGTCTTCGCGACTGGTTTCTCCATCGCCCTGATCTACTTTCACATATAGCTTTTCTATCGTGATAACAGGGCTTTCTCCGCTATCCGAACAAGCACCTAGAAACAATGGCAGCAGAAACAATACTCTTTTTTTCATGCTATCGACTCGTTTTATCATGCTACAAAAATACATATTATCTTCTAAACGACAAATTATCATACGATGAATCATCTAAAATCCTAACCAACAACTATCTCCCCCATTCTGCCATATCTCTCATTTTTTATGACTATCTTTGCTTCGTATATCTCTCTTTATCTTAAATTCTAAATATAAAGAACAATGGAAAAATTAATAAGAAGATCGAATGCAGCGATGTTGTTTATCAGTTTGTCATTACTGATTGTGTTAACTACCGGTTGCCAGGAAGTCAAACTTAAAGCTGCCATTGAAGTAGCCAACAAGCAATGTCCGATGGACATGGGAGAGGCCGGCAAAATCACCAGCATCGTTTACGACGGAGAAAACGTAGTATACACCTTCCACTTGAATGAAGAGACTGCCAACATCAAAGCATTGCAGAAAAATCCGGAAAGCATGAAGACTTCGATGAAAATCATGTTCCAGAATCCGACAAAAGAAGTAAAAACATTGCTGGACCTTGTTGTTAAGTGCAAAGCAGGTCTGCAGATGATATATATAGGAAAAGATTCAGGAGAGCAGGTAGTTTGCGAACTGACAACAGATGAAATCAAAAACATTCTCAATGCAGATGTCAATGCTTCTGAAAGTGATCTGGCAAAACTGGAATCACAGATACAGATGGCAAACCTGCAATTCCCGATGAAGGCAAGTGAAGAAGTAGTCATCGAAAAGATTGAACTCAGCGATGAATCGGTGATATATATCTGCCGTGTCGATGAAGATTTGTGTGAAATGAGCCAGATCAAAGCCAATGCCAAAGAAGTGAAAGAAGGGATTGTAGGCACCTTAGCCAATCAGACGGATCTTCCCACCCAACTCTTCATCAAATGCTGCGTGAATTGTAATAGAAACATAGTTTACAGATATATCGGCAAACAATCGGAAGGTCAGCACGATGTGGTAATCACCGTGTCTGAACTGAAAGATCTGCTGAAAAAAGAATAAATATCAAACAGATTCCATCTAACCCCAATTATGAAAAAGAAACTGAAGGCCGTCCTGTTCGATATGGACGGCGTACTTTTTAATTCCATGCCCTACCACTCCGAAGCCTGGCATCAAGTAATGAAAACTCACGGCCTGAATCTGAGCCGGGAAGAAGCTTATATGCACGAAGGACGAACGGGAGCATCGACTATCAACATTGTATTTCAACGCGAACTGGGCAAAGAAGCCACACAAGAAGAAATAGAAAGTATATATAAAGAAAAAAGCATCCTGTTCAATTCTTACCCGGAAGCAGAGCGTATGCCCGGTGCGTGGGAACTCTTGCAGAAAATAAAAAGCGAAGGACTAACGTCCATGGTAGTCACCGGTTCGGGACAGCTTTCATTGCTGGAACGTTTGGAACACAACTTTCCCGGTATGTTTCACAAGGAACTGATGGTTACCGCTTTTGACGTAAAATACGGTAAGCCTCATCCGGAACCTTATCTGATGGCCCTTAAAAAAGGGGACCTGAAAGCGGACGAAGCAGTAGTGATAGAAAACGCACCATTGGGTGTGGAAGCAGGACATAAGGCAGGCATCTTCACAATCGCGGTAAATACAGGCCCTCTGGACGGGCAAGTATTGCTGGATGCAGGAGCCGATCTGTTGTTCCCTTCTATGCAGGCACTCTGCGATAGTTGGGATACGATTCTTTTATAAACAAATAAACACCGATTCTATTATGCAAAAGTTATTATCTTTACCTCCCAACCTGATTCACAGTTTCCATCAACTGGAAGGAGTAAATCATACCGACTGGTTTTGTACATCAGACCCCGTAGGCAGTAAGTTAGGTTCCGGTGGTGGAACAACCTGGTTATTGCAGGCCTGCCATCAAGCCTTTGCACCGGAAGATAGTTTCAGCAAATGGATTGGAAGCGAGAAAAGAATCCTGTTGCATGCAGGAGGACAGAGCCGCCGTTTGCCCGGCTATGCTCCTTCGGGTAAAATATTGACTCCGATACCTGTTTTCAGTTGGGAGAGAGGACAAAAGCTGGGGCAGAATCTACTGTCATTACAACTTCCTCTGTACGAAAGACTCATGAAACAAGCTCCGGAAGGCTTGAATACACTGATAGCCAGCGGAGATGTATATATCCGTTCGGAGAAACCATTGCAAGACATACCGAATGTAGATGTCGTATGTTATGGCTTATGGGTGAATCCTTCATTAGCTACTCACCACGGTGTATTCGTATCGGATCGCAAGAAACCGGAAGTACTTGACTTCATGCTGCAAAAACCTTCGCTGGAAGAATTGGAAGGATTGTCCAAGACCCATCTTTTCCTGATGGACATCGGCATCTGGATATTAAGTGACCGTGCCGTGGAGGTATTGATGAAACGGTCATTGAAAGAAGGTACGAATGATATCAGTTACTACGACTTATATTCAGATTACGGTCTGGCACTGGGAGAACATCCTAAAACGGCAGACGACGAAGTAAATAAATTATCGGTAGCTATCCTGCCTTTACCCGGAGGAGAGTTTTATCATTTCGGAACAAGCCGGGAACTGATTTCCTCTACGCTGGCCATACAGGATAAAGTCCGTGACCAAAGACGTATCATGCACCGGAAAGTAAAACCGAACCCTGCCATCTTTATCCAGAACTCACTTACAAAGGTGGAGCTGTCTGCGGAAAATGCCAATTTATGGATCGAAAACAGCCACGTAGGAAAAGGATGGAAATTAGGTTCCCGCCAGATTATCACAGGGGTTCCCGAAAATCACTGGAATATAGGTGTGCCGGACGGAATCTGCATCGATATCGTTCCCATGGGAGAAACAGGTTTTGTCGCACGTCCTTATGGACTGGACGATGTATTCAAAGGGGCGTTAAGCAACGATTCAACGACCTATCTGGGAATGTCTTTCACACATTGGATGCGAGAAAGAGGAATCAGCCGGGAAGAAATAAAAGGACGTACAGATGACCTGCAAGCAGCCTCTATTTTCCCCGTAATGACTTCTGTCGAAGAACTTGGCATAGTAGTACGCTGGATGATATCCGAACCACAATTAAAAGAAGGAAAAGAGCTATGGCTGAAAGCTGAAAAACTTTCTGCTGACGAGATATCGGCACAGGCTAATCTGGAACGCCTTTATGCACAGCGCAATGCCTTCCGCAAAGATAACTGGAAAGGCTTGTCCGCCAATTACGAAAAGAGTGTATTCTATCAACTTGATTTGCAGGATGCTGCCAATGAATTTATCCGGTTCAACCTGGATGTTCCTGCTATCTTGAAGGAAGATTCCGCCCCCATGCTGCGTATACATAACCGGATGCTCCGGGCACGCATCATGAAACTGCAAGGCAATGACAACTACAAGGAAGAAGAACAAGCTGCCTTCCAACTACTCCGTGACGGGCTACTGGAAGCCGTTGCCGGAAAAACGAACCATCCGAAACTCAATGTTTACTCAGATCAGATAGTATGGGCCCGAAGCCCGGTGCGCATTGATGTTGCAGGAGGATGGACAGACACTCCTCCTTACTCTCTCTACTCAGGAGGAAGTGTAGTCAATCTGGCCATTGAACTGAACGGACAGCCTCCGCTGCAAGTATACGTCAAGCCATGTCCGGAATTCCATATCGTACTTCGTTCTATTGATATGGGAGCCATGGAAGTTATCAGAAGCTACGAGGAACTACAGGATTACAAAAAAGTCGGTTCACCTTTCTCCATTCCAAAGGCAGCACTTACCTTGGCAGGATTCGCTCCGTTATTCGCAGCGGAATCTTACGCATCACTGGAAGAGCACCTGAAAGCTTTCGGCTCAGGACTTGAAATCACCTTATTAGCCGCAATACCGGCAGGTTCGGGACTAGGCACCAGTTCTATCCTTTCATCTACCGTACTCGGAGCTATCAATGACTTCTGCGGACTGGCATGGGACAAGAACGATATCTGCAATTATACACTGGTATTGGAGCAATTGCTTACCACCGGCGGCGGATGGCAAGATCAATACGGCGGTGTATTTCCCGGTGTAAAACTGTTACAGTCCGAATCCGGCTTTGGACAGCATCCATTGGTTCGTTGGTTGCCCGACCAACTCTTTGTGCAACCGGAATACCGGGACTGCCACCTGCTTTACTATACAGGTATCACCCGTACAGCAAAAGGAATTCTGGCTGAAATAGTCAGCTCTATGTTCCTTAACTCCGGAATGCATCTTAGCTTATTGGCAGAGATGAAAGCCCATGCGATGGATATGAACGAGGCTATTTTACGTGGTAATTTCAACACTTTCGGCAATCTCATCGGCAAAAGCTGGATACAAAATCAAGCATTGGACTCGGGTACGAATCCACCGGCGGTAGCAGCCATTATCGAACAAATTAAAGATTATACATTAGGATATAAATTACCCGGTGCAGGCGGTGGCGGTTACTTATATATGGTAGCTAAAGATCCGCAAGCAGCAGGACATATCCGCCGGATACTGACCGAGCACGCCCCTAACCCGCGTGCACGCTTTGTTGAAATGACACTTTCTGACAAGGGACTACAAGTATCAAGAAGCTAAGAAGAAGGTATATAGATACAAAAATCCCTTGATAATAGCTGATTATCAAGGGATTTCCATGTGACCCCGGTGCGATTCAAACGCACGACCTTCAGAACCGGAATCTGACGCTCTATTCACTAAGCTACGGGGCCATTTCCTAAATGCGATGACAAAAGTATAAAAAATCTTCTCATCTTCCTAATGATTCATCTTTTTTTATAGTTCTTAAGTCACCGGCACTCCTTGACCTTCTGTTATTTTGAAATGCTTTATAGCATATAGTTTATCAATTTGACAATCTTTTAGAGAATATCCAATACAGATATTAATATTATTCCTATCTTTGCCGACAATTAACAATCAACAATCCTATGAGTTACTTGATAAAACCAAAGAACTATAAACCGTTACTCGACTTAAAACAAACAGAGTTGGGAATCAAACAAATAAAAGAGTTCTTCCAGTTAAACCTGTCATCAGAATTGCGCCTCAGACGCGTAACAGCCCCGCTTTTCGTATTGAAAGGCATGGGTATCAATGACGATTTGAATGGTATAGAACGTCCTGTTTCATTCCCGATCAAGGATTTAGGTGACGCACAAGCAGAAGTCGTTCATTCATTAGCAAAATGGAAAAGATTAACCCTCGCCGATTACAATATCGAACCGGGATACGGTATCTACACCGACATGAACGCCATCCGTTCTGACGAAGAACTCGGAAACCTTCACTCGCTCTATGTAGACCAATGGGACTGGGAACGCGTCATCACCAACGAAGACAGAAACGTAGAATTCCTGAAAGAGATCGTAAACCGTATCTACGCAGCCATGATCCGCACAGAATACATGGTATACGAAATGTATCCTCAGATCAAACCCTGTCTGCCACAGAAGTTACATTTCATCCATTCGGAAGAATTGCGCCAGCTTTATCCGAACCTTGAACCCAAATGCCGTGAGCATGCCATCTGCCAGAAATACGGTGCCGTGTTTATCATCGGTATCGGCTGCAAACTGAGTGATGGCAAAAAGCATGACGGACGTGCACCGGACTACGATGATTATACATCGAATGGGCTGAATAACTTGCCGGGGCTCAACGGTGACCTTTTGCTTTGGGACGATGTACTGCAACGTTCCATCGAATTATCTTCCATGGGTGTTCGTGTAGACAGAGAAGCTCTGCAACGTCAGCTCAAAGAAGAAAACGAAGAAGAGAGACTGAAACTTTATTTCCACAAACGACTGATGGATGATACACTTCCCCTATCTATCGGTGGCGGTATCGGACAATCCCGTTTGTGTATGTTCTACCTTCGCAAAGCTCATATCGGAGAAATACAAGCCAGCATCTGGCCGGAAGATATGCGCAAAGAATGTGAGGAACTTGATATACACCTTATATAATTGCTATGAATGTACAAATAGAAGAAAGCTGGAAAACACACTTACAGCCGGAATTTGAAAAAGACTACTTTCGCACACTGACAGAATTCGTTAAAAGTGAATATAGCCAGTATCAGATTTTTCCTCCGGGAAAGCTGATTTTCAATGCCTTCAACCTCTGTCCTTTCGACAAAGTGAAGGTAGTAATCATCGGACAAGACCCTTACCACGGGCCAGGCCAGGCACACGGACTTTGTTTCTCAGTCAATGACGGAGTTCCTTTCCCTCCTTCTCTGGTAAACATATTCAAAGAGATAAAGGCGGACATAGGCACAGACGCTCCCGCTACCGGAAACCTGACTCGCTGGGCCGAACAAGGAGTATTGCTGCTCAACGCGACTCTGACCGTACGCGCTCATCAGGCAGGCTCTCACCAAAACCGCGGATGGGAAGCCTTTACAGATGCAGCCATTCGTGCGCTGGCAGAAGAAAGAGAACATCTTGTGTTTATCTTGTGGGGAGCTTATGCCCAACGCAAAGGAGCCTTTATCGACCGCAACAAGCATCTGGTACTCAGCTCCGCCCACCCTTCTCCCCTCTCTGCCTATAATGGTTTCTTCGGCAACAAACATTTCAGCCGGGCAAACGATTATCTGAAGGCAAACGGAGAAACGGAAATTGTATGGTAATCATCATCTGATCAATCAGAATCAAGACATAAAGAAAATGGCTGCATCACCCCAAAGATCATGCAGCCATTTTTATATTTTAGTCCTACCGGGGCTTATTCCCGATTCTTCATTCCATTTATTAATACCACTGAATATTACTTTGCGTCTGGCTTCTCTGCTCATACTTCAAGTCCTGAAGAATACTTGCATTGGCACGAATGGTAACATTGTAGTATTTCCAACGTCCGAATGGCGAAAGACTGGCAGAAAGGTTAAAGCAGTGCAAGTCACGCGAAATCGTACAAGAAGTCTGCGTAATCTCTTTTGCCTGGAAGTCGTAACCCGAATTGAATGAAAGCGACCAGTTGTTGGAAATCTTCACATTTCCATTCATATTAATATTGTGGGTATAAGTAAACGGATAACGCATGGAATAGCGATTGATAGGCTTCGTTCTGTCTTCACGAATATTGAACGAATAACTGAAACTTAAAGACCAAGGCATCTTGAATACCTGATAACCATCCGGGTCGGCCTGTGCCTTCTCCACCTTCTTGATGGTAGTTCCATCTTCCGTACCTTCAGAATCCTCACCGTCTCCGTCTTCCGAGTCCTTCTTGTTTTTATCCTGTTCAGCGTCTTCCTTCGGACCAAACCACTTCTTCCAGGTATCATTATTAAAAGTATAGTTAAAAGAAGAACCATATCCCTGGAAACGTCCGAAACGTCCATAAGACCATTCAGTACGATTACTGGTCACTACATTACCGTTCTTATCGAAAGCATAAGCATAAGTAGCGAATGAAGCGTTCATATTGAAAGTATAGTTCTTGGTCAGCTTCATACGGATATTCAAACTCAAATCACTCCAAGGTCTTTCTTTCGCTGCCATATTATAGGACATATTTGCGCTCAAATCATCAATCAGACTGACCTTTTTGAGCGTATCCTTCTTGGCATCATAATACTTCATTTCCAGATTGTTGGACAGAGAGAAGCTAACCGTTCCCGAACCTTCACGTGAAGGAACTCCAAAAGGCTGTCCGGTAAAAGGAGAATAGTATTGTGTATTGCCGTTATAATCTGTGTATTCCTCCCAATACTTGCTGAATCCGGGAGCTCCGCTAAGACTTACTTGTGGAGTAACAACGTGACGGATCTGTATCTCTTTCTTCTTCATGAAAAGAGGCTTGTACATACCATACAGTTTCGTACTCAAACTGATACTGGCAGAATAGTTGGACACCCGATAGAAACCATTAATAGTATCATTCAGATTAGGGTCCAGCTTATGTTCTTCCATATTATATGTCTGGTTCATCTTACGGGTATACCACCGCTCTGTATAGTTGACCGAAGGAGAAACCTGCAAATACTTGAACAGCGTGAAAGTAGCACTGATAGGAATATTATGATTCATCGCATTTTCCCATCCGCTGATTCCGGTCTTGAACAAACGGTCATCTTTTGTTCTGATACTGTTTGTCAGACGTCCCGTATAGCTGATGGAAATCTTTTCATACCAACGCTCGGCTCCGGCAGCCTTCTTACGCTTGAAAGGGAAAAGACGGCTCAACGTAATATTAAGGTCGGGGAGCGTCACGGCGATAGAAGAGTCACGCATAGTCTGCGCAATATTGGTAGTTCCGGACAAGGTCAGACCAATATCGGGGAAACTGCGGGAATAGCTGATACTTGAAGTCTTTGTATTCTGAGTCAACAACTGAGAGTTGTAAAGGTTGTTGATGTTAGACCGTTCATAACTACTGGTCGAGAAATTTACACTGGCGGAGAAAGTACTGTTCGGACTTGCCTTAGCATCCTGCCGGTGGTTCCACACCACCTTGAAGTCTTTGGCAACTGTATAATCCGGCATTCCTTTGTCTCCGGTTTTAGTCACCTGATAATCCGCCTGCAAGGTACCGGAATATTTATACCTCTTATTGTAATTTGTCAATCCGGAGAGCCGCCATGAACCTTTCGTGAATATATCTCCTGTGAGTTTCAAGTCCATGATGTCGCTCATAGCAAAGTAATACCCTCCTTCTGCCAGACCGAAACCACGGCTGGAGTCATCCATATAGGTCGGCATAATGAAGCCTGAAGAATAACTGCTGGAAAAAGGGAAGAAGAAAAAAGGCACAGCCAGCGGCAGAGGAACATCTTCCACCACAAGGTACGCAGGACCTGTTACTACATTCTTTTTGGGACGCACTTTGGCCCTTGTCAGCTGCATGTAGAAGTGAGGATGGTCATGATGGTCACAAGTCGTGTAACGACCGTGCTCCATAAAGATTTCATCATTTGCTCCCTTCTTGGCTCTGCTACCGGTCACATAACCTTCGCCCTGTTGGGTGATGATATCCGTGATTCCCGCTTTTTTACTCTTGAAGTTATAACTGATAGTCTCTGTGTCGTATGCTGTTTCGCCTTCTTTAAAGACAGGTTTACCTTTTATTGTTCCTGTCGTATCTTTAATACCATAGGCATGTACCGTACTACTGTCCAGATTCATGGAAATCACTTCCGCTGCCAGTTCGATATTCTGGTAGTTAACTTTGCCGCTACCATAAAGCGTAGCGGCACCTCCCAACGTGAAAGTGGTGGAGTCGTTAGATTCATAAATAACCGGTGCATCGAGCGGTTGTTTCTTTGTCGGTGCTACAGAGTCGACGCGTACCACAACTGTATCCGCTCTCAACGAATCGTTCCCGTTAAGGGAATCCGTTTGTGCAGTGTTGGAGGCAATCATCCCTCTTCTTCGACGCTGAGACGTAGCCTCATCAGGAAGCATCAGCAAGACAATCAGCAATATGAATGATATAATTATTTTTGCTCTCAATGGCGCCATTAACTAATAGTTTTACGCTTGAAGTGGCAAAAGTACACAATCTTCATCAATAATGCGTGAGAATCTCTGTTATTTAATTATTTTTTAGTGCTATAAAAATAAAGAACACCACCCATCGAAACGGTTTAGCCCTTCTTCACCATATTTTGCAATACTTTTTCGGGCTTTTTCCACTGTCTTTTCTTCATCAAGATGAGTTTTGGAAAAGAATTTATCGGCAAAACAGATTATTTGCTCTTCCAGAGTGACGGGCAGCATTTCACGATGAGGAAGAGGCAGCTGTCGTTCTATGATTTCTTCCAGTGATAATCCGGCTCCGGTATGGCGTTCGCAAACCAGTGCATGACGTTCAAAACCTTCTTTTCGCAAAAGATCTGCTCCCAAATAGCCGTGGGCAATATAAGGATGTTCTCCAAAACATTGGATTGTAGGAGCATCGGTCAGAAAGATTCCGATGTCGTGCAGAAGCGCGGCTTCTCTGACAAAACTGCGGTTGATAGGTAAATTGGGATGAGCATCTACGATCTTCAAAGCTTTTTGAGCAACAGAAAGGCTATGTATAAGTAGAATGTGCCGTTGTTCCGTCTCTTGCGGATAAAATTTGTCGATAATTTCAATTGGATTCATATTTTTCACTAGTTATTACTTGTTCCCTGACCGAGAAATGATATTTTTGTGCAATATTACAAAAATTTACTGATATGCAAGCCAGAAGTTCCTTCATTCTTTTCTCTCTGTTCATAATACTTTGCTCGACATACGCCAGCGGAAAAGTAATTACGGGCGCCGAACGCATGGACCAGTACCTGCCGCTAATCAAAGGAAAACGTGTAGGAATGGTCGTAAACCACACTTCCATCGTTGGCACGGAACACGTTCATCTGCTGGATACTTTATTAAAACAAAAGATCAATATAGTGAAAGTTTTTGCACCGGAGCATGGCTTTCGCGGCAACGCGGATGCCGGTGAAACTGTAAAAGACGGAAAAGACAGCCGCACGGGAATACCTATCGTCTCACTCTACGGGAATAACAAGAAACCAACCGCCGCCCAACTAAAGGATATCGATGTCATCGTGTTCGATATTCAGGACGTAGGTGCGCGTTTTTATACCTATATCAGTACAATGTATTATGTAATGGAAGCCTGTGCGGAAAATAAAAAAGAAATGATTGTACTAGACCGTCCCAATCCCTGCGACTACGTAGAAGGTCCTGTATTGAAAGCGGGGTATAAAAGTTTTGTCGGAATGCTACCTTTGCCGGTCCTTCACGGTTGTACCATCGGGGAACTGGCACAAATGATTAACGGAGAAAGATGGATGACTACCCAGACAAAGACTTGCCCGCTAACCGTGATTCCCATAAAAGGATGGCAACATGGACAGCCTTACGTACTTCCCGTGAAACCGTCTCCCAACTTGCCCGATGCACAATCCATCCGCCTGTATGCTTCGCTTTGCCCTTTCGAGGCAACACGTATCAGTGTAGGACGCGGAACAACATTTCCTTTTCAGGTATTGGGCGCACCTGACAAAAAGTATGGCGATTTCGTCTTCACTCCACGTTCTCTGCCCGGATTCGATAAGAATCCGATGCACAAAGGAGTTGCCTGCTACGGCGAAGATTTGCGGAACGTAACAGATGTAAACGGATTCACGCTCCGTTACCTCCTGCGTTTCTATCGTTTATCCGGCGAAGGTGCAGCTTTCTTCTCCCGTCCCCGGTGGTTTGATTTACTGATGGGAACAGATTCTGTACGGAAAGCAATCCTTCAAGGAAAATCGGAAAAGGAAATCTGCGACAATTGGCAAAAAGAGTTGCAGACTTACCAGGACATGAGGCAGAAGTATTTACTTTACTGAGGAACGGTTCCGCCACTTCGCCGCATTCCGTTCGAAATCTTCAGCTTTCTTTCCCCTCAACCCTACGGGCTTTTCGAGTATTTCCGGTATATCTTGCGCATTGTCAATGACTTGAATACCGGAAGCATTCTTCACGATCCGGACGTCATCATACAATGAGTCATTCTCCAAAAATGCCTGCATCCGGAGGGTATCTCCTGTCACGTCGATATGTTGGTAGAAACGGCGGTTTGTCCCAAAACGATCATACTTATCATTGAAAGCCAGACGGTAACTCTTCGGAGAAGCATGGCTCACCAGATACAGCGGGGTAGTCATTTCGCCCTCATCATTTTTATTAGTCATACGGGCATAATTATGTTCATGTCCCTGAAGCACCAGATCGACCCCATATTCGCGGAACAGCCCGTCGAACATCCAACGCACCGGAAGGTTGTTCATTTTACCTTTAATGGAGTATACCGGATGATGGAGCATGACTATTTTCCATTTCTTTTTCGAAGCTTTCAACGTTTTCTCCAGCCATTCGCGCTGAGAGAAAAGGAACCAAGGGTCACGGTTACTATCCAGTGTAATAATGGTGGCATCATTGTAATCGATAGAATACACATTATTATTCTTGTATCTTGATTCGAGCAGATAAGAAAAGACATAAGCAAAACGTTTTTCCAGAACACGTACCAGGCCTTTCACATATTCATGATTTCCCGGAGAAACTAACATCGGTTTGGTGGGCGCAATGGAATCTACACTTTGATAGGCCTCGTCCCAATAACAGTTCATCGGACGTTCGGCAAAATCACCGGCAAACATGTAAAAGTCAACCTGGGGATATCGATGGCGTACGTTTTCCATAAAATCACGTGTCTTTCCACGCAAAGTATCCTGCACATCACCTATAAATACAAAAGAAAAATGGTCAGTCGAATCGGGTTGCATGGTAAACGAATACCAATCAGAAGAGCGATCGTCATTCCATACCCTGTAAGAGTAGGAATCTCCATAAGAAAGATCTTTAAACTTCGCCCAATTGGCATAACCGAACCCGCCCAGTGTACGAAGAAATTTGGAAGATCCGTTGATGAGCAGCGTATCACCGGAACCGATCTTGGTATATTCCAGCTTCGCTTGTTTAGAAACGCCTCCGCACATCCAACTTACATTGCGGGATAGCTCACCGTCATTTCCGAATGTCAGAAATACCCGCTGAGGTTCTTCCGTCAGCCCATAGCGTATTTCAGGAATATTGTAAAACCAAACATTCCAGCGTTTCTTACAAATGACACCACCGACAATCAATATCAGGAGAACGACGCCCCAAGCTATTTTTCTCTTCGTAATCTTCATTTTTCCGATTTTAAAATTGGCAGCAAAGATAGATATAGTGTCCCGAAAATCGGAAATTATGTCCTTTTTTAACCTTTAACAGAGTGGCAGGCATGAAATAAACGACATTACATATAACGAATCTGCAATATTTTTGCAATATATCACTTAATCTACAGACAAAAACGAATATCGAAGATTACTTTGGACGCGCTTCTACATAAGAATTTAAACACCCAAAATTGCTGTCATCTGTCACCAAAAGCTAAATAACGCACTGATTATAAACCAATAAAAAGGTGACAGCAAAGTGTGACAGCATTGTGACAGTAAAGTGTGCTGTCACAATGCCGTCACGCTTTGTTATCACATCCTGCTACTATCATATATTGCTCCTTGAAAGGATAAATCAAAGAATACCTTAGTTTAGTTGGTTTCCATGCGATGAAACTATAGTTCCAAAGCATTGAAACCAATAGTTTCAAGCCGTAGAAACTTTAGTGCCAAGCTGAAGAAACTAAAGTTTCAAGCAGAGGAAACTCCGGTTTCAAGACGATGGAACTAAAGTTTCATCAAGCAAAAAATAATAGTTCTACAGTAGGGAACTATCAGCAGTAAGGCAGAGCTTCAATCCCTTGCTTTTCTTTTTTTCCATAACTGCCAACTGTTAATAATATTTTGCCACATATTATATACACAACAGCATACAAACCTGATTATCAAAAGAAGAGCCACCTATTACTAACAGTGGGTAACAAAATAGTAACAAAAAAACGAAGAAATTCGCTTAGCGGTGGGCTTCTTATGCAAAGGTAACAAAAGCCCTCTGACCATAAAAGTAAAACTGGCGAAAAGAAGAATACTGTTTTTCTTTTCGCCAGCATATATATATTTTGCTGTCTATAGAAGTTGGTTTAGTTTGTTTTGGATATATAGACAAAAGAACGAACTAAACTTGTTTTCTATAACAACTTTTTCAATTCATCAATATCCGGTAATGCCTTGCGAAGTCGTTCCGGCATTTCTTCGGAAGCTCGGTAAGTGGCAACACCCATTGGCTTATTGTAATCACGTACCGCAAATTCTACAAAGGTTTGATTCATTTCCCGGCAAAGGATGATTCCGATAGAGGGATTCTCGTGCGGCTTTCTCACGTATGAATCCAATGCGGAAAGGTAAGTGTTCAGTTGCCCTAAATAGGAGCTTCGGAATTTCCCGGACTTCAATTCAACAGCGACCAAAGAATTAAGTTCCCGATTGAAAAACAATAAATCAATGAACATTTCCTCTCCTGCTACCTCAATGCGGTATTGATTGCCTATAAAACTGAAATCCTGCCCAAAGGTCATGATGAACTTCTTTACGTTGGCGACAATAGCTTTCTCTATGACACGTTCGTTTATGTCCTCTTCCTGTTCATCCAGTTCTTCTATATTGATAAAGTCTAACAAGTAATCATCTTTGAAAGAACAGATAGCTTTGATTGCCTGTTTCGTATCGGGCAGTGTTTGGGCAAAATTGTTGGGTAACGCTCCCCGATGATGGTAAAGGTCAGCCTTCAAATAATCCCTTAAAGTATATTTATTCCAATATCGAATAGCACATTCATGTATATAGAACAGCCTCGCATCCAGTTCCTTAGCTTTTGCTATAATTTCCGTATGATGGCTGAAACCGATTGACAGGAAATCTGTCCAGTTAAATTCATCCGCCACTGGCTGATGAATTGTCACCAACAACAACTTTTCATTCAGCACCAAATCATCCGCCGCTGGCTGATGATTTAAAACCTTGTTCCATTCTTCATAAAATATACGCATATTCCTTATGCTGGTCGCTGAAAATCCTCTTAATCCCGGAAGCTCCTTTTGCAACATCGAAGAAATCTGCTCTATCGCACCTTTACCCCAAAAACCTTTACGAGAGTTTTCCGAAACATACCTCCCAATACCATAATATAAAGAGAGCTGTTCTTTATTCACTGACGCAGCGGCACGGTACTGGCTACGTAAGATAGCTTCCTTTATGGCTTTTACAGCTTCTATATAGTTCTGACTTATATCCATTGTATTCCTATTTAGATGCAAAAATACGAAAATAAAGCAGAGAATCAACAACTTGGTTTCCAAAACCAACAAATTAGAAATGAAAAGATTATCTTTGCATATACAATAAATACATAGGTAAAGCACATGGAAGATTTCAATTTACAATATGCTCAACATCCTTCATTGGGTTTACTAAAAGACTTTCTGTTAGAACATGGAACATATAAAATTCTAAAGAAAAAAGAGTTATTTTCCATGCAGGGAAAGATAAACAGTAAAGGTGCATACATTAAAAGCGGTGCATTCCGATACACGTGCGTTGATGACAAAGGTGATGAACATATAGTAGGTTATGCCTTTCCTCATGAATTTGTTGGCAGCTTGGATACATGGATAAATCCCACCCAACCCTCTCCCGTAACAATAGAAGCCCTCTGTGATTCCGAGATTTACTACGTTACTTATCCTATTGCAAAACAGTTTTTCAACACAAATATGGAAACGTTATACATTCGCTGTATTCTTGCTGAACGGTCGTACTCTGTGATTTATAAACGTTTATTGGATTCATATTGCAAGAAAACAGAAGAATTATATCTTGATTTAGTAAACAGATGTTCTAATATTCAAAATTACATAACTTTAAAAGAAATCGCTTCTTTTTTACAAGTTACACCGGAAACTATCAGCCACATTCGAAAAAAAATACTATTAAATAGAAAGTCTTGAATCACTTCAAGGCTTTTTTTCTTTGTTCTTCGTTAATTTGCCGACTATAAATCAGTACAAATTCTAAAAGTAAAGAATATGGAAAATAAAGGATTAGCAATCATTACAGGTGCAAGTCAAGGCATTGGTGCTGTTATTGCAAAAGGATTGGCTCATGACGGTTTTCAAGTTGTATTAATAGCTCGTAATATAAAAAAATTAGAGAAAGTCCGTGATGAAATTCTACAATCACATACACAAGAAAATCATGAGCCTATTATATTGCCAATGGATATAACGGACAATATAAAGGTGGATTCTGAAATCAGGAAAATCAATGAGAGTTTTGGCAAAATAGATATATTAGTCAATGCTGCTGCCATGTTTATGGACGGCTCTTTGAGTGAAGCGATTGATGAGTACAGAAAGATAATGGAAATAAATGTTATTGCACAATATGGTATCTTGAAAACAATAACAAATATCATGAAAAAGCAGGCAAGTGGATATATATTTAATATTGTATCTCGTGCTGCCAAATATGGTTTTCCTAATGGTGGAATTTATGGCTCAACAAAGTTTGCTTTTTTAGGCTTGGCAGAATCCTTGTATCGAGAATTAGCTCCATTAGGAATACGCGTGACTTCTTTATGTCCCGGTTGGGTAAATACCGATATGGCAAAACAAGCCGGAACGCCATTTATGGATGATGAGATGGTACAACCTGACGATATTTTGAATACAATTCGCTATTTGTTGAATTTGTCACCAAATGTATGTATCAAGGATATTGTCTTTGAAATGAAAAAAAGTATTATATAGCCCTCTTGGCTATTCTTTTTATAATTATTAGAGCTTCAACAAATTAATAAGGGGTTGAAGCTCTAATATTACATAAGTTTATGAAAGAAGTAACAAAGTTAAATTGGGGGTTATTGAGCGTAGCCGTCGCAAATGTGGTCATAGGATTATTTATTGTTGAGAATTTCATATTTAAAAGCATATCTTTCCTATTATCTATTATATGTATCAGTTTAATGCCCTCAAAGAAAGCATAGAATTACATTATTATCATTTTGGCAATGATAATATCTATGATATTCAAATGGGGCAAAATGCTGGTTGTAGAACTTGTGGAGTAACACGTGGAAATCATAAAAAATATCAATTATTACACCAAGGAGCAGATTATGTGATAGATGACTTCTCTGAAATCAATTCAAATTTTGTAAATGCAATTATTATAGATAAATGAAGAATTTATTAGACCAGAGATTTTTCCGTTTGTTATCGGAATGTTCACAGCGTAAAGTTTCTGCATCCGAATTGGCAGAAGCTATTGAAGAATTAGCTACCCACATAGCCGATTTTTCTATTAACGAACAGGATTATAACGTATTACTACGTTATTTTTCTTTTGGCTTGTATCGTCTTAAATCGTATCGTACACGGTTTGAGCAAGAAAAAAATGCCCTATTTGCATCTTATTGATGAAGCAATAGGACTTTTAAACACTGAAATACGCCTTATTGAATGGCGCATCAAATACCCGGAACAACTCAAACAGCGGATTGAAAAACAAAACCTTTTCCCCTCTCTATTTCGCTGACAAAACAGCCCTTATCAACATCATGGAAATGGTAGCATTTTATCTCATTTTTCTCTTTTTCCACAACTGCCAACTGTTAATAATATTTTGCCACAGGACATACGAACCGGGAGCAACGGAAGACAACGGATTCAGATAAGTATGCGCCATCCATATCGCAAGAATTGTATTCTTCTGGCCCAATGCCTGACCACCGCTAATACGGTCATTATAAACCGATCCGATAGTTTTCCCTAAAAAGAACTGCAAGCAACAAGCGATCAAAGCTCCGACCGCAATCATTATTTCCGTAAAACCATCCGCCGGATCATTCAATAATGAAAATAATGTCTGAGCTGTCACGATAGCCAAAGAAACAGCCCACAGATAAAAAGCCAGTTCATGATATCCCAGCAACTTCTGATGCACTACAGGAAAAAATTTATTTAACAACCACGCCACAAGGAAAGGACAGATCAACAACGGAAACACCTTACTCAAAATCACCAGAAATGCTCCCCAAAAACTTACATCCGGATTTACCTCTATCAGGGGAAAAAGAACAGGCACCGCAATAGCAGCACCGATATTACCCAACAATGTATAAGTAGTCAGACTTGCCGCACTTCCTCCCAACTTTGAAGTAATCACTGCAGCAGCCGTAGCCGTAGGGCAAATAATACACACCATTACTCCCTCCGCTACAATCTTATTGAAGCGATAAAGCAACAGATAAGCAAGGAAAGCACCCCCGATCTGAATCAGCAACAACCATGCGTGCAGCGGTTTAGGCTTCAAATCATGCGGTGATACCTTACAAAAAGTCAGCAGTAACATCGTAAAGATAAGATATGGGGTCAGAAAAGAAAAGTAGATAAATATCGGATAACCGACAGCACCTACCAGCATCGCAATAGGCAACGTCCAATTCTTCAAAAACTTAAGCATCGTCGTATATTTTTTCTTAGAGGTGCAAAGTAACAGAGATTTCGGGAGAAAAGCTACCATTAAACCGAAAAAAACACAAAACTTAATTGTAAATCATGAGTTTTCTGCAAAATTCTACTACATTTGCACCGTATTTAAATATGAAACCGCATAGAACCTACATATTATATATATCAATCTGCCTCTGGCTACTTGTTTCTCCCCTATGTATCGGCAATTTATGGGGGAAAGATTTCGTAGTAGTTATCGATGCCGGACATGGAGGTCATGACCCCGGCGCCATAGGAAAAATCTCCAAAGAGAAAAACATCAATCTTAACGTTGCACTGAAACTGGGAAACCTGATCAAAAGAAACTGCGATGACGTCAAAGTGGTGTATACCCGCAGCAGGGATGTCTTTATTCCTTTGGACCGACGGGCAGAAATAGCCAATAATGCAAAAGCCGACCTTTTTATCTCTGTCCATACCAACGCTCTGGCAAACAACCGCACCGCCAAAGGTGCTTCTACATGGACATTGGGTCTGGCCAAATCGGATGCAAATCTGGAAGTAGCCAAACGGGAGAACTCGGTGATCCTTTACGAAAACGATTATCAAACCAGATATGCCGGCTTCAATCCGAATTCGGCAGAATCCTACATTATCTTCGAGTTTATGCAGGATAAATACATGGAACAAAGCGTACATCTCGCATCACTTGTGCAAAAACAGTTCCGACATACCTGCAGACGGGTAGACCGGGGAGTACATCAGGCAGGATTTCTGGTTCTGAAAGCGAGCGCCATGCCAAGTATCCTGGTAGAACTAGGATTTATCTCAACCCCGGAAGAAGAACGCTATCTCAACTCGGAAGCCGGAGCCAACACGATGGCCAAAGGTATCTATCACGCTTTCTTAAACTACAAAAGGGAGCAGGAAATACGCCTGACCGGAGCCAGCAAAACGATCATCCCAACCGAAGAACCATCAACAAACGCTCCGGAGATTGCCCAGACACAAAAAGATTCCGAAGAAGTGGACAGCACTCCGAAGCAAAGAGAACTGATAGCTGAAGCTAAAACGCCCGCCACTACCGCAAAAACAGCTCCCAAACGCCCTATTGTTTCAGAGAGCGCAACCAATGACAGCGAAATAACGTTTAAGATACAGATACTCACCTCTTCGAAACCTCTTACGAAAAATGACAAACGACTAAAAGGACTCAAAGATGCAGAGTATTACAAAGAAGGAGGACTGTACAAATATACGTATGGCGCTTCCAGCGATTATAACAAAGTATTACGCACCAAGCGTACTATCTCGGCACAATTCAAAGACGCATTCATCATAGCCTTCCGGAACGGAGAAAAGATGAATGTCAACGAAGCAATAACCGAATTTAAGAAAAGAAGAAATAAATAGAAAATAAAATGAAGTACATTACAAAAGAAGTTCGAATAGGAATTGCAGGTATCGTAGCATTATGCGTACTTGTCTATGGAATTAATTGGTTGAAAGGTATACATATGTTTCAGCCTTCAAGTTATTTCTATGCCAAATTTCAAAATGTAAACGGACTAACCAAATCGAGCCCTGTATTTGCAGATGGTGTTCGTGTAGGTATTGTGCGCGACATCGAATATGATTATGTAAATCCCGGAAATGTGATTGTAGAAGTTGAACTGGACACTGAACTGCGCATCCCGAAAGGAAGTAGCGCAGAGCTTGTATCCGAATTGATGGGAGGCGTACGCATGAATATCCTTCTGGCCAACAACCCGCGTGAAAAATATGCTATAGGAGACACCATTCCCGGAACACTGAACAACGGAATGATGGAAAGTGTAGCGAAACTCATGCCGCAAATTGAGAGTATGCTGCCCAAACTGGACTCTATCCTCACCTCACTGAACAACATCGTAGGCGACAAGAGTATTCCTTCTACCCTGCACTCTATCGAAACGACTACGGCCAATCTCGCTGTAGTCAGCTCGCAGATGAAAGGACTCATGAGCAAGGACATTCCTCAGCTGACCGGCAAGCTCAATACCATCGGAGATAATTTTGTAGCTATCAGCGGAAACCTGAAGGAAATAGACTACAGTGCAATTTTCCAAAAAGTTGACGCGACACTCGCTAACGTAAAAATGATTACAGAGAAGTTGAACAGCAAAGATAACACGATCGGACTGCTCTTCAACGACCCTGCTTTATACAACAATCTGAACGCTACTACAGAGAATGCGGCAAGCTTATTGGAAGACCTGAAAGTACACCCCAAACGGTACGTTCATTTCTCTTTATTCGGAAAGAAAGATAAGTAGCAAAATCTTCCTTATATAGATTTTATCTAAATAAGCAGACGTTGTATAAAAGGGAGTATAACCTCTGCAAAAGTCTATCTACAGACCGAAATAATATTCCCGTACAAACAGGTACGGGAAATATAAAAGAGCTGAAATAAAACGATAAACAACTAACATACAGATACTTATAATTTTGCAAGAGAGGGGAAACAGACAGTGTTCCAACACAATCATATAAGTCATTGAAAGTAAACACATTATTGTTTGCCCGAAAAAAACAAGAAAAAGCAAATTTGTTTTTTCCAAATAAGATTCCCAATTTTGCAAACGTAGAAGTTTCGCTTAATTTAATAAATGCATTAAAGTCACTATGATTGAATCAAATCATGTTGTACTTTGGAACCGCTGTCTCGAAGTGATTAAAGACAATGTTCCAGAGACGACATATAATACTTGGTTTGCTCCGATTGTTCCATTAAAATATGAGGACAAAACATTGATCGTACAGATCCCGAGCCAGTTTTTCTATGAAATACTGGAAGAGAAATTCGTGGATTTGCTACGAAAGACATTGTACAAAGCTATTGGCGAAGGCACCAAGTTGATGTATAACGTCATGGTCGACAAGACTTCGATTCCGAATCAAACCGTGAATCTCGAAGCAAGCAATCGTTCTACAGCTGTTACCCCTAAAAGTATCACCAACGGCAACAAGGCGCCCAGCTTTCTGAAAGCTCCGGCTGTTCAGGATTTAGACCCGCACTTGAATCCGAATTACAATTTCGAGAACTTTATAGAAGGATACAGCAACAAACTTTCAAGAAGCGTAGCAGAAGCGGTTGCGCAAAATCCAGCAGGTACTGCCTTCAATCCATTGTTCCTCTACGGAGCATCCGGAGTGGGGAAAACACACCTGGCAAACGCGATCGGTACTAAAATTAAAGAATTATATACCGATAAAAGAGTACTGTATGTTTCGGCGCATCTGTTTCAAGTGCAATATACAGACTCTGTACGTAACAACACGACTAACGACTTTATCAACTTCTACCAAACGATTGATGTATTAATCATTGATGATATTCAGGAATTTGCCGGAGTAACAAAAACTCAAAATACATTCTTCCATATCTTCAATCACTTACATCAAAACGGAAAGCAGCTTATACTGACTTCTGACCGTGCTCCGGTATTATTGCAGGGAATGGAAGAACGTCTGTTAACGCGCTTTAAATGGGGAATGGTGGCGGAACTGGAAAAACCGACTGTCGAACTCCGCAAAAACATTTTGCGGAACAAAATACACCGCGACGGTCTACAATTCCCACCGGAAGTGATCGACTATATCGCTGAAAATGTAAATGAGAGTGTACGTGACTTGGAAGGTATCGTTATCGCCATTATGGCACGTTCTACTATTTTCAATAAAGAAATAGACCTGGATTTAGCCCAACATATTGTACACGGCGTAGTTCACAACGAAACAAAAGCAGTAACCATTGACGATATTCTGAAAGTTGTATGCAAACACTTTGACCTGGAAGCTTCGGCTATTCACACCAAATCCAGAAAAAGAGAAGTGGTTCAGGCACGTCAGATCGCCATGTATCTGGCTAAAAATTATACGGACTTCTCGACTTCGAAGATCGGTAAGTTCATTGGCAACAAAGACCATGCAACAGTACTGCATGCCTGCAAAACCGTGAAAGGTCAACTGGAAGTAGACAAGAGTTTCCAGGCTGAAGTACAGGAAATAGAATCACTACTGAAGAAGAAATAATTCAAGTATCAGGTATTAACCGTAGCTGCATAAAGCAAAGCGGAGCAATCTGCATGGATAATACCTGATACTTAATACCTAATACTTATTATAAGAATCCTTGCTGACGAAGCACTTTCAGTAAATTCTCAGACATAAATTCATTATCTTTCTTTGTATAACGTACATCCGTAAATACCTGAGCCAAAGTTTCTTTCTTGTTTTCTTCTATAAACTGTTTATTTTCCGGTAACGACTCCTTGTACTCATACAGGCGGTCTATGTCCTCGGGAGTATAATCATGATAGACTTCCTGATGCACGGCAGCTTCCAGAGGTAAACGATCTACCTGTACCGGAGTACCATCCGGATAACCTACTGTGATAGTCGTAATAGGAAACACCAGTTCAGGCAATTGAAGCGTATCGATAATCATTTGCGGATTGTAAGTAGTCGTGCCCAGATAGCAAATCCCCAATCCTGCTTCTTCTGCCAAGGTACAGAAAGTCTGCGCCACCAATAAAGTATCCATTGACGCATTCATAAAAGACATTAAATTATCGTAGCCCGGAACAGCGTTTCGCTGCTCACACCATCTACTAAAGCGACGAAAATCGGCACAAAAAGTGAGCACGACAGGCGCTCCTTTTACCATCGGCTGATTAAAATGAGCGGGAGAAAGTTTCTCTTTCATCTCCGCATCACGGGTCACAATAACACTATAAAGTTGCATCCCTCCCATCGTAGAAGCACGGAAAGAGGTTTCGAGCAAATCATTTAACAAATCAGGAGCAATATCTTTCTGCAAGTATTTCCTGACTGTCCTTCTGTTCTTTACGGTCTCAAACATATCTTTTTTTTGCAAAGATATAAAAAGAAATATTATTTCGCTATATCCAATGAAAGATTCTAATTTTCTTTTTGGAAAACTTAAAGCCGTGAACAAAATACAAATTCAACTGTTAATCAATCACTTAACAATAACAAACGGAAAACTTAAAGCCTGTTGATAAAATGTTTCATTTTTATTTTGATAGATGAAAAAACATTCTTAGCTTTGCAACCACATTTGTTAGTGATAAGTAAACTTCTACACATTACTTATTAAATAATAAAATCTAAGACACATTGGATCGTGGAAAAACAAATTTATTCTTATGACGAAGCCTTCGAAGAATCTTTACGATATTTTCAAGGCGACGAGCTTGCTGCAAGGGTTTGGGTAAACAAGTATGCAGTAAAGGATTCTTTCGGAAACATCTATGAAAAATCCCCGGAAGACATGCATTGGAGAATTGCCAATGAAGTAGCGCGTATCGAAGCAAAGTATCCGAATGCATTGACAGCCAAGGAACTGTACGATCTGCTGGATCACTTTAAGTACATCGTTCCACAGGGAAGCCCGATGACGGGTATCGGTAATGACTATCAGGTCGCTTCACTATCCAACTGCTTCGTAATCGGAGTAGACGGCGCAGCAGACTCTTATGGCGCTATCATCAAAATAGACGAAGAGCAGGTACAGCTCATGAAAAGACGTGGAGGAGTAGGTCACGACTTATCTCATATCCGTCCGAAAGGTTCTCCCGTTAAAAATTCAGCACTGACTTCTACCGGTCTCGTTCCGTTCATGGAGCGTTTTTCCAACTCTACCCGCGAAGTTGCCCAGGACGGTCGCCGCGGTGCATTGATGTTGAGTGTGTCTATCAAACATCCGGATTCGGAAGCTTTCATCGATGCCAAGATGACGGAAGGTAAAGTAACCGGAGCCAATGTTTCCGTCAAACTGGACGATGCTTTCATGCAGGCTGCCGTTGAAGGGAAACCTTATATACAACAATATCCGATCGATTCAGAAAATCCGACTGTCACTAAAGAAATAGATGCTTCCACGCTATGGAAGAAGATTGTGCATAACGCATGGAAATCAGCAGAGCCCGGTGTCCTGTTCTGGGATACCATCATCCGTGAGTCTGTGCCCGATTGCTACGCAGACCTAGGTTACAAGACGGTATCGACCAATCCATGCGGCGAGATTCCATTGTGTCCTTATGACTCATGCCGTCTGCTGGCCATCAACCTGTATTCTTATGTAGTAAATCCGTTCAAGCCGGATGCCTATTTCGATTTCGATCTATTCCACAAACACGTGGCTTTAGCTCAGCGCATCATGGACGATATCATCGACCTTGAACTGGAGAAGATCGAACGGATCATGAATAAGATCAACGCCGATCCTGAAAACGAAGAAGTGAAACGTGCCGAACGTGTATTGTGGGAAAAAATCTACAAGAAGAGCGGTCAAGGCCGTCGTACGGGTGTAGGTATCACTGCGGAGGGCGATATGCTTGCTGCTTTGGGATTGCGTTACGGAACGGAAGAAGCGACCGAATTCTCAGAGAAAGTACACAAAACAGTTGCTCTCGGTGCCTATCGTTCTTCTGTTGAAATGGCTAAAGAACGTGGTGCTTTCGAAATATACAGCAACGAACGCGAACAGAACAACCCGTTCATTCAGCGTCTGGCCGAAGCTGATCCGGAACTGTATGCAGAAATGAAGAAATACGGTCGTCGTAATATTGCCTGTCTGACGATTGCTCCTACAGGAACAACCAGTCTGATGACACAGACGACTTCCGGTATTGAACCGGTTTTCCTGCCTGTTTACAAGCGTAGAAGAAAAGTAAATCCGAATGATACGAACGTACATGTTGACTTTGTTGACGAGACAGGCGACGCATTCGAAGAATATATCGTATTCCACCACAAGTTCGTGACTTGGATGGAAGCTAACGGATACGATCCCGCCAAACGTTATACTCAGGAAGAAATTGATGAATTGGTAGCCAAGTCACCTTATTATAAAGCTACTTCCAATGATGTAGACTGGTTGATGAAAGTGAAGATGCAGGGAAGAATCCAGAAATGGGTGGACCACTCTATCAGCGTAACCATCAATCTTCCGAACGATGTAGACGAAGACCTTGTCAACCGCTTATATGTGGAAGCATGGAAATCCGGCTGCAAAGGATGTACGGTATACCGCGACGGTTCACGTTCGGGAGTCTTGATTTCAACCAAATCGGAAAAGAAAGCCGAACTTCCTCCTTGCAAACCGCCTACGGTAGTGGAGACACGCCCAAGAGTACTGGAAGCTGACGTGGTCCGTTTCCAGAACAACAAAGAAAAGTGGGTGGCCTTCGTAGGACTGCTGGACGGACATCCTTACGAGATATTCACCGGTTTGCAGGATGACGATGAAGGTATCTTGCTGCCGAAGAGCGTGACTACCGGACGTATCATCAAGAATGTAGACGAAGACGGAACCAAGCGTTATGACTTCCAGTTCGAAAACAAACGCGGATATAAGACAACTATCGAAGGCTTGTCAGAGAAGTTCAACAAAGAATACTGGAACTATGCGAAGCTGATCTCCGGCGTACTCCGTTACCGGATGCCGATTGAACAGGTGATCAAACTGGTAGGTTCTCTGCAACTGAACAGTGAAAGTATCAATACTTGGAAAAACGGTGTAGAACGTGCATTGAAGAAATATATCCAGGACGGAACGGAAGCCAAAGGGAAGAAATGTCCGAATTGCGGCAATGAAACTTTGGTCTATCAGGAAGGCTGTCTGATCTGTACCACTTGTGGTGCTTCCAGATGCGGTTAACATCGGTCGTATGTTAATTAATATATAAACAAAAGATTAAAAGGAGTCCGAAAACGGCTCCTTTTATTTTTTATCCAAAAAAATGTCTTATACTTGCATAGTCATTAGTATCCAATCAAAATCTAATATATATGACTGTATCATTTAATATCGAATATCGTACCAGTTGGGGAGAAGAAGTCAGGATTGCCGGGCTACTGCCGGAATCCGTCCCCATGCATACCACAGACGGTATATACTGGACGGCAGACGTGGAACTGGAAGTTCCCAAAGAAGGAATGACCATCAATTACAGCTACCAGATAGAACAAAACCAACTCATCATCCGTAAAGAATGGGACAGTTTTCCAAGACGCCTCTTTTTATCCGGTGTCTCTAAAAAGAAGTATCAGATCAAAGACTGCTGGAAAAATATCCCCGAGCAAGTCTACTTCTACAGTTCCGCCTTTACGGAAGCCTTACTGGCTCATCCCGACAGAGCGGAGGTTCCTCCCTGCCATAAAAAAGGGCTGGTGATCAAGGCATACGCCCCACGCATCAACAAAGACTACTGCCTGGCTATCTGCGGAAACCAGAAAGCATTAGGAAACTGGGACCCGGACAAAGCTATCCCTATGAGCGACGCAAACTTTCCGGAATGGCAGATCGAACTGGATGCAAGTAAGCTGAAATTCCCGCTGGAATACAAGTTCATACTCTATCATAAAGAAGAAAAGAAAGCGGACTGCTGGGAAAACAATCCCAACCGTTATCTTGCCGACCCGGAGTTAAAAACAAATGAGACATTGGTCATCTCCGACCGATATGCTTATTTCGATATTCCAGTCTGGAAGGGAGCCGGTATAGCGATTCCTGTTTTTTCACTGAAGTCAGAGAAAAGTTTCGGAGTAGGAGACTTCGGAGACTTGAAACGTATGATTGACTGGGCCGTAAGTACCCAACAAAAGGTAATACAGATATTACCGATCAATGATACTACCATGACTCATGCATGGACCGATTCTTATCCTTACAACAGTATTTCCATTTATGCTTTCCATCCGATGTATGCGGATATAAAGCAGATGGGGACATTAAAAGATAAGGCAGCCTCAGCCAAGTTCAATCAAAGACAGAAAGAACTTAACAGTCTGCCGGCGATTGATTATGAAGCTGTCAATCAAACCAAATGGGAGTACTTCCGCCTGATCTTCAAGCAGGAAGGAAAAAAAGTATTGGCTTCCAAAGAGTTTGGAGAATTCTTTGAAGCCAACAAGGAATGGCTGCAGCCTTATGCGGTTTTCAGTTATTTGCGCGACGCCTTCCAGACGCCTAATTTCCGCGAATGGCCCAGACATGCTGTTTATAATGCTCAAGATATAGAGAAGATGTGTCAGCCGGAATCTGTAGATTATCCGCATATCGCACTCTATTTTTATATTCAGTTTCATCTGCACCTGCAACTGGTAGCCGCTACGAAATATGCCCGCGAACACGGTGTCGCACTCAAAGGAGATATTCCGATCGGTATCAGCCGCAATAGTGTGGAAGCATGGACAGAACCGCATTACTTCAACCTCAACGGACAAGCGGGCGCCCCTCCCGACGACTTCTCTGTAAACGGACAAAATTGGGGATTTCCTACCTACAACTGGGACGTTATGGAAAAGGATGGTTATCGTTGGTGGATGAAGCGTTTTCAGAAAATGGCGGAATACTTCGATGCATACCGGATTGACCATATTCTTGGTTTCTTCCGTATTTGGGAAATCCCGATGCATGCCGTGCATGGATTGCTGGGACAGTTCGTTCCCTCCATCCCTATGAGTAAGGAAGAAATCGAAAGTTACGGCCTTCCCTTCCGGGAGGAATATCTGATGCCCTATATTCATGAATCCTTTCTCGGACAGATATTCGGCCCGCATACCGATTATGTGAAACAGACATTTCTCAGTCCTTCCGAGACATCCGGTGTCTATCACATGAAACCGGAATTCGAAACTCAACGGAAGGTGGAAAGCTTCTTTGCAGGAAAGAATGATGAAAACAGTATCTGGATTCGGGATGGGCTGTATACATTGATCAGTGATGTCCTGTTCGTGCCGGATACAAAGGAAAAAGATAAATATCATCCCCGCATCGGAATACAACGCGACTTTATTTTCCGTTCACTTAGTGAGCAGGAACAGAATGCGTTTAACAAGTTATACGATCAGTATTATTACCATCGCCACAATGAGTTCTGGCGCCAGCAGGCTATGAAGAAGTTGCCACAACTGACACAATCGACACGCATGCTGGTTTGCGGAGAAGATTTAGGAATGATTCCGGACTGCGTTCCATCCGTCATGAATGACCTTCGTATCCTCAGTCTGGAGATTCAGCGGATGCCTAAGAATCCGATGCACGAGTTCGGATATTTAAATGAATATCCATATCGGTCTGTCTGCACTATCTCCACTCATGACATGTCAACTTTGCGCGGCTGGTGGGAAGAAGATTATTTGCAGACACAGCGTTATTATAACACGATGCTTGGACATTACGGAACTGCACCGACAGTTGCCACTCCCGAATTGTGCGAAGAGATAGTACGCAATCATCTGAAAAGCAATTCCATTCTTTGTATTTTGTCACTGCAAGACTGGTTGAGTATTGACGGTAAATGGAGAAATCCGAATGTCCAGGAAGAACGGATTAATGTACCATCCAATCCGCGCAATTATTGGCGTTACCGGATGCATCTTACTTTGGAGCAGTTGATGAAAGCAAAAGGACTCAATGATAAGATACGAGAGTTGATAAAATACACCGGAAGGGCTCCTAAGAAATAAAGAGAGAAGTTCCACTGTCTGTAGAAAGAATCAAAAAACAGAGTCAACGATTCATGATGATGATATTTTCAGGCGCGGATGACGCGGATGAACACGGTTTTGATAGTCTATCTCTTAAAACCGTGTCTATCCGTGTCGTCCGTGCCTGAAAAAAATCAGATGAGCATTTTGCCACATCCCTTTCTCTTCCATAAGACGATTGTTTATTTCCCTTCATTCCTCTTTTTCCAATTATTCAAGTATCTTTGCAGCGCAGAAACGCAAAGCAAGATAAATGACAGATAATCAGAATCAGCGTATGGATTTTGTAGACTTAACCAAGGGAGTCTGCATTATTCTGGTAGTGATGGCGCATATCGGAGGCGCTTTCGACCAGCTTGACAAGCATTCTATGTTATCCTGCTTCCGTATGCCTCTCTACTTCTTTATCTCCGGAATTTTCTTCAAGCCTTACGAGGGATTATCCGGTTTCACTGTCAGAAAGATAAATAAGTTAATCATTCCCTTTATCTTCTTTTATGTCAGCGCCTTCCTGCTAAAATATATTGTCTGGAAAATCGCACCGGGGACTTTCCACCTACCCGTATCGTGGAAAGAATTACTGTTTGTCTTTCACGGACACGACCTTATCAAGTTCAATCCCCCCATCTGGTTTTTGCTGGCTCTGTTCAATTGCAATATCCTGTTCTATCTGATTCACTATCTGCGTGAAAGGCATTTACCCCTTATGTTTGCAGCGACTATACTGACCGGATGTACGGGATTCTTTTTAGGCAAACTGCACATAGAACTTCCTCTATATATAGATGTTGCGATGACTGCCCTCCCCTTCTATGCGGCAGGTTTCTGGATTCGCCGGTATAATTTCTTCCTGTTTCCCAGCCATCGGTTCGACAAGACGATCCCTGTGTTTGTTCTGCTGGCATTGGTCGTGATGTACTTCACCGCTACCACACCGGGAATGCGAACCAACAATTACCCCGGAAACATATTTCAGGTATACACCGCTGCCTTTGCCGGAATCTTTATGATTATGCTGATCTGTAAGAAAATAAAAAGAATGAGCATCGTTTCTTATCTGGGACGATACTCCATAATCACGCTCAGCATTCATGGTCCGATTATACATTTTGTAAGCCCGGTGGTTTCGCACTATATCCATAATGGCTGGGCAGAAGCAAGCGTACTACTCCTGCTGACACTCGCCATTTGTGTTCTCTTTACCCCTATCCTGCTTAAGATTATTCCACAGTTGGTAGCACAGAAGGATTTATTAAAAGTCAAATAATAAAACATAGTACAAGCCAAAGTTTTATTAACTCTAAGTTCAATTATCAAATAAATTACTACTTTTGCTCCAAAGAACTATAGATCAAAAACAAATGAATATTACAATTGTCTTAGGAGATAAGATTCCATCAATAAAATACGGCGGAACTCAAAGAGTAATGTGGTATCTGGGCAAGGAAATGGATAAACGCGGACACAAAGTTACCTTCATCGCAGGAAAAGGCTCTTATTGTCCTTTTGCAAAAGTAATAGAACTCGATCCTGCCGGAAACTTAAATGCCCAAATCCCCGCAGATACGGACCTCGTGCATTTCAACATTCCCGTTCCCGATGGAATTACCAAGCCACACCTACTGACCATCCACGGCAATGGAATCCCTGCCAATGCAGACCGGAACATTGTTTTTGTCTCACGCAACCATGCGCAAAGACTTGGAAGTGAATCATTCGTATACAACGGACTGGACTGGGACGATTATGGCCCCGCCAATCTCACCCTCTCCAGAAAGAACTATCACTTTCTGGGCAAAGCAGCCTGGAAGGTCAAAAACATGAAAGGAGCCATCGCCGTCGTCGAAAGCATAAAAAATGCACAGCTGGACGTTTTAGGCGGTTATCGCCTTAACCTCAAAATGGGCTTCCGCTTTACGTGGAATCCACGAATTCACTTTCATGGAATGGTAGACGATTCGAAGAAAAAAGGATTTATTGAACAGTCTAGAGGACTGATCTTCCCCGTCACATGGCACGAACCTTTCGGCCTGGCTATAACAGAATCTCTCTATTTCGGAGCTCCCGTCTTCGGCACTCCCTACGGGGCACTGCCCGAACTTGTTCCACCGGAAGTAGGTTTTCTCACTACTCACAGACAGGAAATGGCGGAACATATACAGTCAGCACAGTATTCTCCGAAAGTCTGCCACGAATATGCCAGAGATTTATTCAATTCAAGCGTAATGGCAGAAGCCTATTTAAAGAAATATGAAACGGTACTGAACGGCGAACCTTTGAATAAAGAGGTTCCCCATGTCATAGACATCGCACGACGTCTGCCATGGGACTAAAACCCGCATTCACCTAACATGGTTGATGACTAGATTCTCACAGATAAAGCCATACCTTTACTTTTTTATAAAATAAAAAGACATGAAGATAAACAACAGCTATATTTTACTGAAAGACATCTGCTGCTTCGCCTATCATGGAGTAGCGCCACAAGAGAATATCATTGGAAATGAATATCTTATCAATCTGAGATTGAAGGTAGATATCAGCCAGGCTATCCAAACAGACGATGTATCGGATACAGTCAGTTATGCCGACATACACGAAGCTGTGAAAGCGGAAATGTCCGTCTCCTCCAAATTGCTGGAACATGTATGCGGACGAATAGCCAAAAGACTGCTCGCAGAATTTCCTGCTATCGAAGAAATAGAACTTCGCCTTTCCAAACGGAATCCACCGATGGGGGCAGATATAGACTCAGCCGGTGTAGAACTGCATTGCAGCAGATAATCACGATTACCTATAATTGAACCGCCTGTGTCAATCTGGCGGAACGATTGTGCCAACTTGATAGAACAACTGTGACAACCTATGGGAATGGTTGTGCCAACCCATAGGGAACGGTTGTGCCAAGCGCTTGGCACAGTTGTGACACCGCGATGGCACAGTTGTGCCAAAGGCGTGGCACGAGCAAGGTATCAGCGACCTTCTCTGCCCTCCTATATAGGGGGATTCTCATCTACGATAATAGCGATCGGAAGGACACACTTTATTAAAGGACAGCAAGTCCCGAGCTGCGCTTACTTTCCAGAAGATCAGGTCCATATACAAGAAGGCTGCCTCAAAACAATGAAGCAGCCTTGCACTATAAGTATGATTTCAGTCTACAAGCGACCTATCTCTTTTTTCTTTTTCTTTTATTCACCGATTCTACCGCCTCCGTTACCACGGATTTATTTTCGAACCTCTTCGTATAGCCGGAATAGTCCGGATGAATACGTTCATAATCGGGGTCCATAAACAGAGGGCTGGAAATGATATGATCCGCAGTAGAACGATTACAGCAGAAAACTATATTTTCAACACCTGCCAGACGGGTTAACGCTTTTACATCCGTATCATGCGGCTGCAGTGTCATAGGGTCAGTGAAAAAGAAAAGATAATCAATCTGACCGTCCACAATACGCGATCCCATCTGCTGGTCACCGCCCAAAGGACCCGATTTCAGAATAGTAAAATCCCATTCCACTTCAGGATGCTTCTCCTTCAGTGCTTCCAGAATCAGAGTACCCGTCGTACCTGTACAGTAGAATTTATTTCCCATCAACAGTTCCGAGTTCCACAGTACCCATTCGATAAGGTCTTTTTTCATAGCATCATGCGCTACCAGCCCGATGCCTCTTCTTACTTTTGATTCCATTTTGTTATCCTTTTAAATCCGACAATTGAGAGAATCTTTTGCACCCTCCCACATAAAACTGCCACAAGATACTACTTTTTATCCGTTCAGGGATTGGATTCAAAGAAGTTTTTCGCAAGTTATCTTTACGGGAAGAAGAAAATGAAGGACAAATCTGTCTATACTCTTTCCGGGCGCGCATCACCGCACGGGCGTTGTCCAACTGTCCCTTCAGCAGAAATGTGAATGCTGCCACATAATCGAGACAAGCCCGGATACGCATCACTTTATTTAACTCTTCATCCGGAAGATTCTTATAGAGCATGACAAGATTATTACGAAAATTCAGAAAAGTCTTACGGGGATTCTCCTTTTTAAGAGTTGCCCCGCCGACATGATAGACCGTACTCTGAGGAATGCAAACTATTTTCCGACCACGGGAACGCAACCGCCAGCATAAATCAATCTCTTCCATGTGAGCAAAGAAACGTCCGTCCAGTCCTCCTGCTTCACGATAATCTGCAAGGCGGATAAACAGGGCGGCCCCCGTCGCCCAGAAAACCGGAAGGATTGTGTCATACTGCCCCTCGTCTTTCTCAACAACTTCCATCACGCGCCCGCGACAGAAGGGATAGCCGTACTTATCAATAAATCCTCCGGCTGCTCCGGCATATTCAAAATACTCTTTTTGCCGCTGGCTTCGGATCTTCGGCTGACAGGCGGCTACCTCCGGATGAGCATCCAAATAGGAGATCATCGGTTCGAGCCAATGTTCCGTCACTTCAACATCGGAGTTCAGAAGTACCACATATTCCGCTTCGACCTGCTGCAAAGCCAGATTATATCCATCCGCAAAGCCATGATTCTGATCGAGCACAATGATTCTGACACAAGGAAATTCTTCCCGGAGCATCTCCACAGAAGCATCCGTAGAGCCATTGTCGGCTACACAGACTTCTACTTGTCCGCTCTTCGAACAGCGGACCACAGACGGAAGAAAAGTACGAAGCATATCGCACCCGTTCCAATTCAGAATAACTACCGATACTTTCATCATCACCCCCTTTCACATTCAGCTTTAGAAGCTTTCCAACGTTTATGTGACCACAGCCAATAAGCCGGCTCCCTGCGAATCGTCTGTTCCAGGTAATTGGCAAACATTTCCGTGATTTCTCCTTCGCTTGTTTCCTTCGGCTTTTCTGTCATCAACTTAAATTCAGCTATGCAATACCCCCTGCCGGGTTTTGTCAGGTCACAATAGAACACAGGGAAGTTCATCATCTTCGCGATACGCTCCGCCCCATTCAGAAAAGCGGTTTCCTGACCCAGAAAGGTCGTCCAGTATTTTTCATTCCCGCTGGGCCACTGATCCGTAATCAAGCCGACTACCATCTTTTTGCCTTCACGCTTCAACTTGATAATTTCGCGTGCCGTCGAATGTTTCGGAATGTTATATCCTCCGAAACGGGAACGGATACGTTGAAATAACTCGTTCAGATACTTATCTTTCAAAGGTTTATAGACCTGTACCGGTACATCTCCCGGCTTCATGATCGCTCCCATCCCGATCAGCCATTCATAGTTGGCATAATGAGGAATCATCACAATGATTCCGCCGTATTTCTCGGTCAGTTCCAGATATTGTTCCGTATTCTTATAGGTCATCCGCTGATAAAGGTCCTCGGGTGACATGTGGAGCATTTTCAAGTCTTCGAGCATATAGTCCGAAAGGTAACGGTAGAAACGACGTTCTATCTGCAATCTTTCCTCCTTGCTTTTCTCGGGAAAAGACTTCTTCAGATTCTCCCGCACTACTTTCCGCCGATACCTTCCTATACGATACATCAACAGGTAGTTAAAATCCGAAAGTATGTACAACATGCGGAAGGGAAGCGCCGAAAACAGCCACATCCCGCTATATACCAGCCAATAAATAAATCTAGACTTCATCATTCATCAGAATTGTGCCTTTAAGCGCTGTCATCTCTTCATTAAATTCTCCCAGCCGAACGTTAATCATCTGATTATCCAATGATTCATCATTCTCTACTTCCACCCGGATATAGTTGGCGGTAAACCCGTGCATGGGAGTACCCGCTTTCGATTTTTCCATCAATACCTCCATGGTCTGCCCGACATGACGGGCATAAAAAGCCTGCGTCTTTTCATCCGAAAGCGCCAGTAGCCGCTGGCTACGCTGATGTTTTTCTTCCGGCGAAACTACATAATCTATCTTCAAAGCCTGTGTTCCCGGACGTTCGGAGTAACTGAACACATGCAACTGTGTCACATCCAATCCGGAAATGAACTGATAAGCCTGTTCAAAATACGCTTCCGTCTCTCCGCGCGTACCTACTATTACATCGACCCCGATAAAAGCATCGGGCATCACTTCCTTGATTTTCTTTATTTTAGAAGCGAAGAGGGCTGTATCATAACGACGGCGCATCAACTTCAGCACTTCATCGCAACCTGACTGCAAGGGAATATGGAAATGGGGCATAAATCTACGGGAACGGGAAACAAACTCGATGATTTCATCGGTCAGCAAATTAGGTTCGATGGAGGAAATACGGTAGCGTTCAATGCCTTCCACCTGATCCAGTGCTTTCACCAGATCAAAAAAAGTTTCGCCGGAAGTCTTACCGAAGTCTCCGATATTCACTCCAGTCAGCACTATTTCTTTTCCACCTTCGGCAGCAGCCTGTTCCGCCTGCTCCACCATAGAGGCAATGGTACCGTTACGACTGCGTCCACGGGCAAAAGGAATGGTACAATAGGAACAGAAATAATCGCATCCGTCTTGTACTTTCAGGAAGAAACGGGTACGGTCGCCACGTGAACACGAAGGTGAAAACGAACGGATATCTTTGGTGGTAGTAGTAAATGCCTCTCCCTCTTCATGCTTATGAAGGTCACCCAAATACTGAAGCAAGTCTCCTTTTTGCTCGGCACCCAGCACTACATCTACTCCTTTTATCTTTGCCACGTCACCGGGTTTCAACTGTGCATAGCAGCCGGTCACTACCACAAAAGCTCCGGGATGCTGCTTTACCAAACGGTGAATAGCCTGACGGCATTTCTTATCTGCCATCTCCGTCACCGAACAGGTATTTACCACACAGATATCTGCTTTTTCCCCTTTACGTGCAGTCCGGACTCCTGCCTCCCGCAGGATTTTTCCGATAGTTGAAGTCTCTGAAAAGTTCAATTTGCAGCCTAACGTATAATAAACGGCTGTCTTATTTTGAAATACAGTGGTATCTATCATAATCTGTTATAACGCATATTTCCTGCAAAGTTACACATTATTATTAGTAAAACACTTTAGGATACGAAAGTTTATTCCTATTTTTGCACAATTCACTAAAAAACGTGCAATGATTAAAGAGAATTTCATTAAACTATACGAAAATAGTTTTCGGGAAAATTGGGATTTACCTTGCTATACCGATTATGGTGAATCCGTTCATTATACTTATGGCCAGGTAGCCGAAGAAATCGCCCGCATACACCTGCTTTTCAAATATTGCAGCCTGCGAAGAGGAGATAAAATAGCCGTTATCGGCAAAAACAATGCCCATTGGTGTATCGCCTATATGGCAACCATCACCTACGGAGCCATCATCGTCCCTATTCTACAGGACTTTACGCCCAACGATGTGCACCACATCGTCAATCATTCCGAATCCGTCTTCCTGTTTACCAGCGACAATATCTGGGAAAACCTGGAAGAAGAAAAGCTGACCGGACTGCGCGGAGTCTTTTCGCTCACCGACTTCCGCTGTCTTTATCAGCGGGATGGAGAAACCATCCAGAAGTTTCTGGTACACCTCAACGATGAAATGCACGCTGCATATCCGAAAGGATTCACGCGCGAAGACGTCCAATACACGACGTTGTCCAATGACAAGGTTATGCTGCTGAACTACACATCGGGAACCACCGGTTTTAGTAAAGGTGTAATGCTGACAGGCAACAATCTTGCCGGCAATGTCACTTTCGGCATCCGTACCGAGTTACTTAAAAAGGGAGATAAAGTACTTTCTTTTCTGCCGTTGGCACATGCCTACGGTTGTGCCTTCGACTTCCTGACCGCAACCGCCGTCGGAACTCATGTCACCCTGCTCGGTAAAACGCCTTCTCCCAAAATTATCATGAAGGCTTTTGAAGAAGTCAAGCCGAACCTGATCATCACAGTTCCGCTGGTGATCGAGAAAATATATAAGAATGTCATCCAGCCACTCATAAATAAAAAAGGTATGAAGTGGGCACTAAATATTCCTTTGCTCGACACCCAGATTTACAATCAGATACGCAAAAAACTGATAGATGCCCTGGGCGGTCGTTTCAAGGAAATCATTATCGGAGGCGCTGCCATGAATCAGGAAGTGGAAGAGTTTTTCTACAAAATAAAATTCCCTTTCACCATCGGTTATGGTATGACTGAATGCGGACCGCTGATCAGCTATGCCCCCTGGAATGAATTTGTATTGGGATCTTCAGGCAAAGTACTGGATATTATGGAGGCACGCATTTACAAGGAAAACCCGGAAGCGGAAACCGGAGAAATTCAAGTACGCGGTGAAAACGTGATGGTAGGGTATTACAAGAATCCGGAAGCCACACAGGAAGTATTCACCGAAGACGGATGGCTGCGCACCGGTGACCTCGGCACGATGGATGCCAGCGGAAATATCTTCATCCGCGGACGACTTAAGAGCATGATCCTGAGTTCGAGCGGACAGAATATCTTCCCCGAAGAACTGGAAGCCAAACTCAACAACCTGCCATTTATCCTTGAAAGCCTCGTTATCGAACGTAACAAGAAGCTGGTAGCACTGGTTTATGCAGATTACGAAGCATTGGACTCCCTCGGACTGAACAACCCGGATAACCTGAAAACCATTATGGATGAGAATCTGAAAAACTTAAATAATAATGTAGCTGCTTATGAGAAAGTAAGCAAGATTCAGCTTTATCCCACGGAATTTGAGAAGACCCCGAAAAGAAGCATCAAAAGGTATCTATATAACAGTATAGCTGTCGATTAGTATGTTTTAAAACATGGAATAAAGGCGTAATATAACAAGCTTCTAAAAAAAAATATAAAAATAGTTGGCTTTTCGAGAACAACGTATTGAAAAAGTACATAACTTTGCAGCGTTTTAATAAAGCAATTGATTGTATTACGTTTTTAAAAAGCAAAGAAAATGAAAAAATTAGTTTTGATGGCCGTAGCTATCGTAGCAGTATCATTCGCATCTTGTGGTAACAAAGCAGCTGACGCAGCAAAAGCTCAACAAGATTCTATCCGCATCGCTGACTCAATTGCAGCTGTAGAAGCAGCAGCAGCTGAAGCAGAACAAGCAGCAGCTCAGGCAGCTGACTCTTTGAATGCAGATAGCACTGCAACTGAAGCTGTAGCTGAATAATTCAGAACAGCCTAGAGAGAATTGAAAGTCTGACATGCTAAAGCATGCACAGACTTTTTTTTATGCCTTATCTCAAGCAACAAAGCTATTGCTGGAGATTCCGAAGATCAATCCTTATTTAGCGTATGAGCTTTTCACAAAGGGAGCATCCAGCAAATAATCCAGACTTACCTCGACACTTTTCTCCACAGGCATGCTGTAGCTTTCTATCTCTGCAACAAGATGCTTCACACCAGCCGTCTTTGCATTCTTGAAAATAGCGTCGAAACCAACCATTCCGCTCTGTCCGATTTCTCTGTGATCTTTGATATGGAACATTTTAAAACGACCGGGGTATTTATTAAAATAATCGACCGGACTGTTTTGCCCGCGAACTACCCAATAAACATCCATCTGGAAGAAAACATATTCAGGATTGGTATGCTCAATCATGTAATCATACATCACTTTATCTTCTACCTTCTGAAATTCATGAGCATGATTATGGTATCCGAACGACATCCCCTGCTGTTTGCAACGTTTGCCTATTTCATTGTAATAAGCACAATATGTATCCAACTCCTTAAGTGTTTTAGGCACATCCATCCAAGGAGCTACAATGTAACTCATACCGGCAGCTTTATGATCAGCAATACACTGGTCCCACCATTGAAGTGAACTTGAAAAATCACCGGAAGCTAATTCTTCTTTCGACAATCCTCTTGTGCAATGTGAGGATAAAACCTTCAGTCCGGCAGATTCAACATCTTTTTTAAATTGACCGGGAGTTCTGTCGTAAAACTTTCCATTATTATAATTGGCGGCTTCCACACTGGTATATCCCATTTTCGCCAAGTTCTTCAGAAGAGTAATATAAGCGGCGTCACATTTGCCGTCCTTATTGTCTACCTTATTCAATATATCTCTGACAGAATAGAGTTGAATCGCTACTTCTTTTTTAGCTTTTGCTTTCGCTTTTGTTTTAGACTGTGCCATGGCTGTAAACGGAATCATTAAAAGAAGAGCCAACGCACATAAATTTATTTGGAGTTTCATGTTTGTAGATAAAGGGGTTCAAGTATTAAAATGAAAAGGCTGTGTCAGAAGTTCGTCAGGCATATCATTCTGTCATTCAGAACTAAACGCCAGTTGATTTTACTTTCAACACAGCCTCTCTTTGAATTATTTACGCGATCAGTCCAAAACCTTCACGCGGATATTGCGGAACCAAACATCGTCACCGTGATCCTGCATTCCGATGAATCCTTCATGGTTTTCACCACCGCAGTTATTCAGCAGTTCGAAAGCCAAAGGCCATTTGTCTTCGCTGAATTTGCTGGCCTGCAACATATCAGTCCATTGTTTTGTCCACAGGTGATATTCAAGAACATTCTCGTCATTCTGTCCGTGAACAACAGTGCCTTTGTAAACCATGATCTTAGCCTTGTTCCATTCGCCGAAAGGTTTCGCATTCTGGGGAACAGCCGGAATCATGTCATACAAAGAAGCCGACTGACGGTTATTGTCCTTACCCAGTTTGGCATCCGGATGATTGTCATTGTCCAATACCTGATATTCGGGAGCGGAGATATAGATCGGTTCGAGTACATCGTTACCATCCTTGTCCTTGGAAGTCACTTCCTGAGCCAGATAGAAGATACCGGAGTTACCGCCCTTGGAAATCTTCCATTCCATTTCCAGTTCGAAGTTCTTGAATTTGTGAGCGAAGATCAAATCTCCGCCGTCACCGTCCTGCGCTTCACCGCCGCCGGAACCGTTGAACTTGATACAGCCGTCCTCGATAGTCCACTTGGAAGGCACTCTGTCCTTACCGTAACCACGCCATCCGTTGAATGTTTTTCCGTCAAAGATGGTGATGTAACCATCCGCATCTACCGGTAATTGCA
>NZ_FNNN01000064.1 GCF_900106755.1 Bacteroides faecis MAJ27 | reverse complement strand
GTAAGCGTCTCGGCGATGCCGTGTTTTTCTTCAAAAAATCAGATAATCCTTTTCTTTTCAGATTCTACTTCTGTTTTCCTTCCATTTGTGTGGCAATAAATCTCTATATATTTTCCTGTCTGTATTTGGTGGTAACTTCGCCGCTTTGTTAATCACATCGGCTATATATTCGAATGTATTTATGCCATGCATCCTGCACGAACATGCCAATGAATATAGTATTACCCCTCTTTCAGCTCCCTTATGGCTTCCGAAGAAAAGCGAGTTTCTTCTGGATAGTGATATATACCGATTATACCTCTCGACAAGGTTGTTGTCCAGATAATACTCCCCTTTGGTAAAGATATCCTCTATGGCCTTCCACTGGGATAGTGTGTAATTAATGGCCTCCGCCATTTGGCTTTTCGGTAATAAGTCCGGCTTTGCCTGCAGGCTCAATAATTTCTTTTTTATCTTCCTGAGTATTGGCGGGGCATACTGTTTTCTATGTGCAAGATTGTCTTTGATTGTCCATCCCTGATAGCCTGTCCGATGTTCATGTTCCTTTTGGTACAGTTGGTTTATCATTTCAACTATCTTTCGGGCGTCCGGTTCCTTATCCTGTTCAAGAAACTTTCGTTTGACGTGCTGAAGACATGCGATCCTCGTGATATTGTGATATTGGTCGGTTTCCAGTTTCCTGTATGGGGCGTATGCATCACTTTGTACTGTTCCTTTATAGGTTTTGAGGAAATCAAAAAGCACCTCCTGCCTGCGTGATCCGCCCTCATAGAAATAGAGCACCAGCTTTAAGGTCGCTGCCGCCGCTGCCCAGATATACCCTTTTCGTACCCCTTTGCCTTTACTGTTCTTTTCCGGAACCAGTACTTTGTGATATGTTTCGTCACAACAGAGGTAGGGATCTTCAAGCACCACTTCCCTGAGTGCTTCATAGAGGTTTTCGAACAAAACAGCCGTTTTACCCAGCAGATGATGGGCGGTGGGCTTTTCGAGTTTGAACCCGTTCTCCCGAAAGAAGTTAACGATACGTTCCACACTCATGGAGTAGATATATCGCAACTGGCATAAACCGGCAACGAACGAACCGTCATATTGGGAATTCAGAAAAGGGGCGGCGGGGGCGCAACCGCTGAAGACCGTTTCATTAAAGCTATAAATATTCTGTCGATAAATGTACTTAATGAACTTTGGCGGAATATAGACATATCGGATAGAATCACGGTATCCCATAAACTTGGCAAGAGACATACTGAAAAGGGGATGGTCGGGATTGACTTCGATTATCTTTTCTTCCAGTTCAAAATGCTCTTTACGTTTGGAGTTGTTATTCCCCCGTTCTTTGGGGGAAGCGGACGGACGGGACGGAGCTGTCTCAGAAGCGGGTTGCGGCTTATCAGGTATTTGCTTTTCAGACTCATTGCTGATAAGCTTACTCAAACTGCGGCTAATGTTCTCCTGCTTTTTCAGTTTGCCGTTCTTCAGCGTCAGCGCTTCTTCCAGAGATTGAACGGCATCGGTCAGTTGCTTAACCTGTGAAGTCAGTTCACAGATCAGACGCTGACTTTGTTGCTCACGCTGGTCAGCAGCTTTAATCTGTTCCTTGAAATGTCTGTTCTGTTCCTCCAGAAGCTCTATGACCCGGTCTTTTTTCATACCTCAAAGATACGAAAAAAGAACCGGGCAACAAAGCTTTTTATTATAAATCTACGTTGTAACACATTGTTTATCAATCATTTGGCGTTTCTATAGCTTCAGCCGAAATCGTTTCCTGCACTTGGCTGACCGGAGGGAGACGCCCTGCATAATCAAAAAGAAACTCTTCCAGGAAAGCTCGTAAGCACCCGTAGAAGGATTAAAACGCGGGACTTCGAAGGTACCTTCTTCCAGGCGCTTCTGGTAAAGAATAAAACCATCCGTATCCCAACGTAAAATTTTAACCATGTCCCGTTTGTGGGAAAAGAAAACAAAAACATCTCCTGAAACGGGAGAAAGTGACATGTCGGACTTGACCAGCTGATAAAGTCCTGTCATACCTTTACGCATATCGACATAATGCTGGTACAGGTAATAACGCATATTTTCGGTTAAAGCAAACATGACTGCTCCTCCTGTATCTTACGGTTATAAAGGTCAATAAAACGGTGAATACCAAAAGAACTTCCCTGCTTGATGGAAATAATCACCCCATCCGGAAAAGTAATATTGATACCATAAAGCATATCCGAAGAAGAGGACGGACGGACCGAAGGCGCGGATGAGGGAACCAAAGGACTGAAGCAGGGCACCGGCTTTGCGGAGGAAGAAACCGAAAGGGAAGAACGAAGTTCACGAATGCGAATGCCGTGCCGAGAAAGCCAGAGTTCCATACCATGATAATTAACATGACACTCATGACAATAACTACGAAGAGTTAAACAGGGAGAAGATATCAGACGGGATTTATACTCAGACAGGGTTTGAGTGTATAAAGCATGTGCAGTCATATAAGTAGGAATTGATTAATATGAAAGCAAAGATATGAAGAAGTAGAATTAAAGAAAAGACGGCATCGCCGAGACGCTTAC
>NZ_FNNN01000068.1 GCF_900106755.1 Bacteroides faecis MAJ27 | reverse complement strand
GAGGTTGTGTCAAAACGTTGGCACAACCTTTTTTTTACGTTTTACAGTCCTGCTATATTTTCTTTTGCTTATGATGCTTTTTTCTGATTCATTTGGTAAGACGTTGCTATCTTCCACTTGTAGCGGTTTATAAATAGCCCAATAAGCATAGATTTAGCAAATGTAATGAGTCCCTTTCCTGCCTTTCTCAGTTTTGCACACATCTTTTTGATATTAAAAGCTATGGCAAAGAAGGCAAAGTCCATTGTCACCTTGTCTTCTCCCACATGCCGGAACCTTCTGTATGCCATGTTGTATTTCATTTGTCCAAAAACAGCTTCCGGTTCTATACACCGCCTGCCTCTATGCCTGATTCCTTCTTTTGAGAGCAACCTTTCCCGGGCTTGTCGTTTGTATTGGTTTAACCGGTGGTTGACTTCTATCATACGGTTCCCCCGTGCTTTAAAACAACTTCCACGCAAAGGACAGCCCTCGCATCTTTGTGCCTTATACCGGGCACTTTCGGTGGTGTATCCGCTCACCGTTCTGTCACGTTTGGTTCCTATGCGGTTCATGTGCTGCCCCATCGGACAAACGTAATAATCCCCTTCCGCATTGTAATGGAGACTTTCCGCATGGAACGGGTTGGACGTATAACGGGGACGCTGTTCTTTATGGAAGTAGTTGTACTTGACAAAGGCTTCTATCCCGTTCTCCTGCATGAACCGGTAATTTTCTTCCGAGCCGTAACCGGAGTCTGCCACACCGATAGCAGGTAAGCGGTTATAGCGGTGCCGGAAGGAGTGGAAAAAAGGAATGAGGGTCAGCGTATCGGTAGGGTTGGGAAACAGTCGGAAGTCTATGATGAATTGGTTTTCAGTGCCTGTTTGCAAATTATATCCGGGTTTGGTCTGCCCATTCCTCATGGCGTCTTCTTTCATGCGCATGAATGTGGCATCAGGATCGGTCTTGGAATAGGAATTACGTTCTCCAAGGACATCAAGGTGATTGTCGTATTCCATCAGCTTGTCACGATACCCTTCAAGTTCCCTGACCTGTTTCTTTTTCTCCCGCAGGGTTTTCTTTTCTTCCTTGTCCTTTGTTGCAGGCCGGTGTTCCAGGGCTTCTTTAAGTTCATTCGCTATGCCCGAGAGCATGGAGGGAGTGAACTCCACGGATGTGTCTTTTACGGAGTTCTCCTGTGCAATGGTTTCATCCACCTGCTCCAGAAGGATGCGGATCTTATCCATCAACCTTGTACGGTTCCTTTCGACTGTCTTGCGCCAGACAAAAGTATATTTGTTGGCCTTGGACTCGATCTTGGTACCGTCGATATACTCCACGTCAAGACTGATGAAACCTTTGTCGGCAAGGACAAGAACCAACTGCGTGAATACGTTGTTTATTTCCTCCTTTACACGGTTACGAAAACGGTTGATGGTAATAAAATCCGGATGCTCATTACCGGCAAGCCAGATATAATGGATGTCACGCAAAAGAAGCTTCTCGATTTTACGGCAGGAATAGATATTGTTCATGTAAGCGTAGATAATGACCTTGAGCATCATCTTAGGATGATAGGCTGAGCGCCCAGTTTCTTTATAAAGCTTCTTGAAATTATCAAGATTGAGATTATCAACAACTGCATTGACGATGCGGACAGGGTCGTTCGCAGCTATGTTTTCATCAATTCTTTGTGGAAAAAGAACGGTTTGGTTGGGAATGTAAGGACGAAAATGTAACTTTGCCATAACGAAAATGTAATGCCTAAAGTTACAAAAAAATTAGGTAATAACAAAGCCCGGGCTTGGGAAAGTCTGGGCTTTGCGCATAAAAAAAAGTTGTGCCAGCATTTTGACACAACCTC
>NZ_FNNN01000031.1 GCF_900106755.1 Bacteroides faecis MAJ27 | reverse complement strand
AGAAGAAGACGATAAACATTTAACTCCATTTTCTATAAATTTGAAGGCAAAGATAAGAATTTGTAATTTCATCCCTCAGATTTATTCATTGATCCATTCTCTCCCCCCATACAAGTGACAAGTCGAATTATAATAAAAAAGGAGAACCTTTTTAAGATTCTCCTTCTATGCTTTTGTACACCCTCAGGGATTCGAACCCTGGACCCACTGATTAAGAGTCAGTTGCTCTACCAACTGAGCTAAGAGTGCAAACTTTTTTCACATTGCAACTTCGGACTTGTACACCCTCAGGGATTCGAACCCTGGACCCACTGATTAAGAGTCAGTTGCTCTACCAACTGAGCTAAGAGTGCTTATTTCCTCGTTTGCGGTTGCAAAAGTAGGTCTTTTATTTCATTTGTCCAAACAATAATGCAGCTTTTTTACTATCTTTTTTTCATGGTTATTCGAACACATAAAGCTCTGAAGGCGTATTTCGCTTTAAAGCAAGCAGTTGCACATCTTTACCTACAATTACTCCTTTGTTCTTTAATTTCCATTCTACCGTTTTATAGGCCAACTCCGGATGATTATTGTCTTTGCTTAGATGGCACAACCAGATATAACGTAAATGTTCAGTGATATTTTCTGCCAGAAACTCAGCAGTGGCAGAATTGCTCATATGCCCGGTTCTACTCATAATCCGTTCTTTCAGATATTGAGGGTAAGGTCCCATTTTAAGCATCTCTTCATCATAATTCGCTTCCAGAATCAGATAATTCGCTTTACTGATATAATTTGCCGCTGTCGGAGTGATCTCCCCAAGGTCAGTTAAAAAAGAAAAGACTTTGCCGTCTATTTCTATGCAATACCCTACGTTGTCCGTCCCGTCGTGAGGAACCTCAAAAGATTCGATGCGGAAGTCCTCGAGCATCATAGGCACTTGCTTCTCCAGATAACGAACCGATGTGCTGAGCTTTTCCGTCATACAGTAACTACGATTAATTCCCTCATGAATACGGGCTGTGGTATAAACAGGTATATTCATCTTTTCCCCTAAATGCCCTACTGCCTTGATATGGTCTGCATGATCGTGTGTTACAAATACAGCACGTACACTTTCCATCAGAATATTGAAATCTTTCAGTGTTTTCTTGATGGTACGGATGCCAATACCGGCATCTATTAGTATTCCATAGGTATCAGTACCCAGATAATAGCAGTTCCCACTGCTGCCACTCGCCAGGCTTATAAATCTTACTTTCATGTTTTATCTTTCTTTATTAAAATGCAAAATGCCGTCAACTTTTACAGCAAAGTGACGGCAAATATACATAAAAAAGAAGATAATTAGCGAGAAGATTTGGTCTTTTTGTCGATGGATTCGGTGATTTTTGCGAATAATAGCAAAGCTACAGCAGCAATCAACCCGATAGCAGCAAAATAATACCAGATATAATGCGCATTCGCACTGGCTGCCTCCCATGCGGCACGAGTTTCAAACAAGGCAGGGTCCGGACAATATTTGGTCAGCAGAATACCGGCCAGCCCGAAACCGAATATGGAAGAAAGAAACGAGTGCAGATGACTGAACCCTAAATACATTCCTTCCTCCCCTTTGGGAGCCTGCAAAGAAAAATATTCCAAGTATCGCGGCGAAATAAAACACTCGGCAAGGGCCTGCACAACGATACCGGCTACCATCATCAAAGTAATATTGCTCATTCCCGAGATTATATCATTTCCCAGTATGTTTCCGCAAGCCATCAACAAGGCAGAAACAGGAATCAGAAACATACCCACATTCATCGAAGTAATAGCGCTGCGCTTTGCCATCAAACGGGTGATAAAACTGACACAGCACACCACTACAAAAGGGTTCACATTGGCAATCCAGCCCGGTTTGGCAGTCTCGCCGGCCAGACGGATGACGTACTTCGGCATAGTAGCATAAAGTTGCTGCTGCACCATCCAGAAACCTGTCACTATTAAAATAAGGACTAACAAACGCCAGTTGGTCACAATCCGCATGAAGCCCTGTCCTATCTCACGCAGACTTTTTCCTTCACCTGCCGTATGGGTCGATTTATAAAGCAGGATAACTGCCAGCAGGGCAATCACCGTCATCGCTCCGGAGAAATAATTAATGTAAATATAGGCTTGTTCGCCGATCACATTTCTCAAAGGATCGATAATTGTCTTGCCCGTAAAAGCTCCCACATTGACCATCATATAAAAAATAGAATAACCGCGGGCACGGGTCGCTTCCGTTGTCTCCTTAGCTACGGATGCAGAAATTATTGACTTGATAAAAGAACCTCCTATCATCAGAATAAACAAGATAGGAACAATGATCCACCGGGAAGAGCTATCCGGCAAACCGTTGAACTGAGTCGTGACGCCATAGCTCACCAATCCTGCCGCCTCCAGCAATGTGGGGAATACACCCAGCCCCAAATAGCCAATAGACAACAGAGAAAAAGCAATAATCATCGATTTCCGAAAACCGATCTTATCTGCATAAGCGCCCGAAAATATAGGAAGCAGATACAATCCTCCGGAGAAAAGGCCGGAAATCATACTTGCTTCGAAATCATTAAAACCTAAAATACTGGATAGATAAATAGTGAGAACGATAAAAACAGCATAATATGCCATACGTTCAAACAGTTCGACTGTGTTGCTTACCCAAAATGCTCTTGTAAAGCCTTTGGCAGCACGCTGAGGGGAATTGTTCATGTAATCTGTTTTTTTTATTAAAATGTTAATTCGACGCAAAGATACGTTTTTTTAGCTTACAGTCCGTATCTTTGTCCTAAATTACGTATTCTAAATATATCATATGACTATAGCTGTTGATTTTGACGGAACGATTGTAGAGCATCGTTATCCACGTATTGGTGAAGAAATTCCATTTGCTGTTGAAACGCTGAAATTGTTACAACAAGAAAAACACCGTTTAATCTTGTGGAGTGTACGCGAAGGAGAACTCCTGGAGGAAGCCGTAGAATGGTGCAGGGCACGGGGACTGGAATTTTATGCAGCCAATAAAGACTATCCCGAAGAAGAAAGGGATCATCAGGGTTTTTCCCGAAAACTGAAAGCCGACTTGTTCATTGACGACCGGAATGTCGGCGGCATTCCCGACTGGGGAATTATCTATGAAATGATAAAGGAGAAAAAGACTTTTGCCGATATATACAGCCAGCAGAGAGAAGAAAATAGCAGTCAGAAGAAAAAGAGGAAATGGTTGCCGTTTTAAGCTCCGGCACCAGACATCGGACTTACCTCTAACTTATAATATTCATAATGCACTCTGAACAATCGCGATCGGAGTGCATTTCTTTTATCAAAGGGAGCCCAGAATTCACATTCATTATTCCTCTTTACCTTCCCACTTTTCTCTGTATTCCCACAGTTGCTCAATGGTGGGATGAAAGGTCGGATTTTCCCAGTTTCTGGAAATCATCGAAATCAAAGATTCCAAATAAAGTTTGCCATCAATGATTGAAGTACAACTGTTCAACTGATACTTTTCTGTCGGGTAACTTTTAGTTTCAAGCATCTTTTTCGCCCAGCCCAACAGTTCCTGGACCGATTCTTCATCATAAGTATGTTGTGCCATATTTCTATATTTTCCCACAAAGATAAAGATAAAAACCGAGAAAATACAGAGTCAGGCAGGCACTTTTAGAATTCCACCTTATATAAGGTAACCAACAATCGCAAGTTTTATCCAAGTTCACCGGGGAAAAAATAGTTTTTCCGCTCATAAAATTAAGCAGCCCAATTCTTTTTATTACTTATTATTTATATCTTTGTTGACTCTAAATTCAATTAGATTAACTATAAAAAGTAACAATCATGAAGAAAATTATCATTCTGGCATGTTCCTGCTTTCTTCTGGCAGCGTGCGGAAACAGTGCAAAAACAAACAAGAGTACAAGTGCAGACAGTACAGCAACCCAAACAGTCGATATACATAATGCCGAAACATCTCTTGATTATGAAGGAACGTATAAAGGAGTCTTCCCTGCCGCCGACTGCCCGGGCATCGAAACAACTCTGACACTAAATGCCGACAAGACATTTGCCCTTCATTCCGTATACATCGACCGGGACAGCTCATTTGACGAGAAAGGCACTTATACACTGGAAGGCAACATCTTGACTTTAAAAGAAGAAGGTGGAGAAACATCTTATTATAAAGTGGAAGAAAACAAAGTTCGTCTACTAAATGATGACAAACAAGAAATAACAGGAGCACTTGCCGAACATTACATACTAAACAAAGAATAAGCAAGAATCCTGCAACAGCCAATCTGACTACCGGAAATAAAGTGGTAAATCTGCCTTTTTATTTCCGGTATCTTTTTTTGTTCCTAAGTTTTATCGTTTTCAGAGAACAATTTCAATATTTTTTATGTTTATATAAATAAAAACAAACTTATAAAAAGAACGACTTATGATTTATAATTTTTTATTCCCCACAAAGCCGAATACGACCAAGGTATCTTTGTTTTTATTGGCAGTCCGCATTATATTCGGAATATTATTAATGAACCACGGTATACAGAAATGGAGCAATTTTCAAGAGCTGTCAACGGCCTTTCCCGACCCGATCGGTCTGGGCAGTTCCATATCTCTCGGATTAGCCATCTTTGGAGAACTAGTATGTTCGATGGGCTTCATCTTTGGTTTTCTATATCGGCTGGCAATGATCCCGATGATCTTTACTATGGTAGTGGCCTTTTTTGTCATTCATGCCAATGATGTATTTGCAGTGAAAGAATTGGCTTTCATTTACTTAGTAGTATTTGTATTAATGTACATTGCCGGGCCCGGTAAATTTTCCATAGATTATTTCATCGGAAGCAAGTTGGCACACAACAAACGTAAATAACATAAAAACAAGAAATAATAACCTTGATTAATTTAAAAATATTATATTTGCATTCATTAGAAAGAGAATTTATCAATATTTTTATTAATCAAAAAGTAAAGTAAACATGAAAAAAGGCAAACTGACATTAGTAGCAGCTATACTTAGTGGTAGCTTATTATTCAGTTCCTGTGTTGGATCATTCGGCTTATTCAACCGCTTAAGTTCCTGGAATCAGGGAGTCGGAACCAAATTTGTAAATGAACTCGTATTTTTAGCTTTCAACATCGTTCCGGTTTATGGCGTAGCATATCTGGCTGATGCTTTAGTAATCAACTCTATTGAATTCTGGAGCGGTTCCAACCCGATGGCCAATGTGGGTGACGTAAAGAAGGTAAAAGGAGAGAACGGTAACTACATGGTTAAAACGCTTGAAAATGGTTACTCAATCACAAAAGAAGGCGAAACAGCTTCTATGGACTTGATTTACAACAAAGAAGCTAACACATGGAATGTGGTTGCAAACGGTGAAAGTTCTGAACTGATAAAGATGAACAATGACGGTACTGCTGACCTGTTCTTGCCGAACGGTGAAAAAATGAACGTTACATTAGACGCTCAGGGCATGATGGCTGCCCGTCAGGCTACTATGAGCAACCTGATGTTTGCAGCTCGTTAAAAGCATAACAAGATAAAAACGAAAGGAGATGAAACTGGTCATACAGGTTTCATTTCCTTTTTTCGTTTGTCTCCTCCCAGATCAGAAAGGATATCCTACTGCAAAATGGAAAGCAAAATCACGGCTGAACTTAGGATGAATAATCGGATAACGGTCTTTACCACTCTCATACACCGGATTAAGGGCTTTCATACCTCCGTCAAAGCGGAGAATGAAAAAGTCCAGATCAAGACGGAGTCCTAATCCGTACGCCACTGCTATTTGCTTATAGAATTTATCAAACTTAAAGACTCCCCCTGGCTGATTGTCATAATCACGGATCGTCCATATATTACCGGCGTCCACAAAGATAGCTCCCTGGAACTTCCAGAATAATTTGCTTCGGTATTCAATGCTGGCATCCAGTTTGATATCACCGGACTGATCCAGCAAATTGGTATTTTTGGTTCTTACAAAAGAGCCCGGTCCCAAATCACGTACCGTCCATCCGCGAACACTGTTAGCACCACCGGAAAAGTATTGTTTCTCAAACGGAATAGTCTTCGCATTCCCGTAAGGAACAGCAATTCCCAAACCGACATGAAAAGCAAATAAATTGCGATGATCGATTCGTATATTTTTGGAGAAGTCAAATTCTCCCTTCACATACTGCGCATAAGGAATTCCCAGAATAGCATACTCCCCATCATTATTCTTACGGATATTGGTTGCCTTGGACAAAGCATACATAATATTTCCTGCCGATTCGAAATTAAAACGGATAGAATATGAATTAGAAGCAATCGTATTATTGACGATAGCACCACCTATACTATTATAATGGTAGCTATATCCCATATTAATAATCAACCGGTCCTGATAATTATACTGAAGAATATGGCTCTGACCTTTATTGATAAAGTCTTCCTTAAACTTCTCCGATATTCTCGGCAAATAAAGGAAACCAATATTAATCAGATCAATGCGATGTTGTATCTTCTGGCGTTGAGTCCATTTGTAGCTCCATGAAGCCGACGCCATCGTACGCAGGAATTCGGGACGCATCTGATAATTATATTGCAATCCGAACTCCGTAGTAGCTCTGATCTTCCGCTTATAATCCGAAGAGAGGAAAGGAAACAGAAAATTAGGGAAATTGATACTTGTCTCCACTCCGTATTCTGTATAATTATTATTGGAATAGCCTGCCTGAAGTCCCGAGATTACCTCGTAAGCACCACGAAACTTTATCATGAAAGTCTCCGAACCGCGAAACAAGTTCCTGTTTTGAAAAGAAACAGAAGCTGCTGCCCCCAGGTCACCGGCAGAGTTGGTACCTTCCAACTCGAAAGCTACCGATTTGTGTTTACTCTTAGTCAGCATCACATAGCAGTCAAGCTTCGCCGTATCTCCTACCTGATTTTCTATAAAACGAATATTGGTATACTTCAAGGCAGACAGACGCCCGAAATTGGAATAGGTCTGCTGTACATCCTGTTCATTGAATAAATCACCAGAAGCAAAACGCAGATTATCAGTAAGCATCTTCGGACGCAGGTAGAGTTTATCTTTATAGTAGATAGGGTAGCCTTTAAAATGAAGAGAGTCATTGATGTCCATGCTGTTCAACGCTGAAGACTGCAGTACATCATAATCCGTAATAAAGTTAATCTTATCTATCCAATATTGCTGATGTGCTTTCACCGAATCGTTCACATGAGCTCTGTACGCATGTAAATGTAAGGTCAGGTCTACCTGATAAGTACCCCGAACCGTATCTGCCGTATAACCGACATAATCCTTATTGAATTTATAATAACCATTACGGAGCAGCTTGTCGGTAATTCGCTGACGCTCTGCATCCAGCACATTCACATCAAATATCATCCCTTCTTTCAGCAGACTTTTGGCGGAATCCTGTTTCAGAAACTCTGCAATCTTAGGGTCATGAATGTCATACTTCAACGAACTGACAATATAAGGATCTCTTGCCGTCACCTCATAGTATAACTTGATCTTCTTCTTTTTTATCTTAGTCGAACGCTTCACGGTAGCAGCCATATAGCCCATATTGCGCATTGCCTTCGTGATTTCATCCTGCGAACGCTGCGCTTCAGTCTCACTGTATATCACAGGAGCATCCCCTATTCTTCTCAGAAACTTATTTCCCCATTTGGTAGAATCCCGTCCCGAAAGGTTGTAAACATAGAGCTGCGTCTTGATCAGACTGAACCATTTCGCATTAGGATTTTGACGCACATACATTCGTAAGGAAGAGGGACGGACATTTTTCTGATCTGTATGAATCTTGACTTCATCCAACAAATAAGAACCATCCGGCACATACTTAGTGGCAGTGCACGAAGCGAACGACAGAAGGGTAATGACAAAAGTAAGTAAATAAAGAAATCCTTTCCTCATACGGTATCTCTATAAAAGCGGAAGCAATATATAGGGACAAAGATAGAGCATATTTTTCGTTCGAGGAAATTATCAAAACAATAATTAATGCGATAAAAGTTCTTTTCACCACGAATTACAGAAATTTGCAAGGTCCGTTTTACTAATACCTACATTCTCAATCGTAATCCTTGCAGTTGCTTCTATAAATCGTGGTGAACAGAACCTTTGTCTTTATGGAAGTCTGAATGCTATAGGAATTGTATACTTGACAGATACAGCCTCACCCTTCTGCATTCCCGGTTTCCATTGAGGCATCGAATTAACTACACGGAGAGCTTCTTTATCCAACTCCGGATCAACACTGCGCACAACTTTCGCATCAGAAACACTACCGTCCTTGTTGACTACAAACTGTATAACAACACGACCTTGAATTTTATTCTCTTCCGCCTTAGTCGGATACTTTATATTACGACTTAAGAAACTTAACAATTCTTTCTGCCCTCCGAGATAATCCGGCATTGTTTCCACTACGCTATAAATAGAGTCGGTTTTCTCCTGAGGTAATGTAGCTTCCGCTTGAGGTTCCGCCTTTTTTTCCGGTTCCACTGCCACTACCGTATCTGCTTTTTCTGTATCAGACTGGGCCTTATCCGTTTTCTTATTTGCACAATTACTGAATAATAACAGTAATGCAACCACTGGTATAAACATCAGATACTTACCTACCATGATGTTATGAGTTCTTTTTCTGTTTAACATTTTTATTCGTTTTTTAAAGGTAATACACTAAAGTTGTTATAGAAATTTGCTGCAGCCAATGAAGTATGTTTAATTCCCAACAAATGATATTGATATGATTTCTTATCATAGCCGGACATCACCACTTGTTTGTCCGCCAGATATTCATGGTTCATACGTATCTCGCTGCGTATCAGCCAAGAGAACGGATTAAACCAACATAATAAGATAATCAGTTGGGCCAGTATAATATCCAATGAATGAAACTCGCGAACATGTGTCTGTTCATGTATCAATATCTCATTTAGCTCTTTGTCCGGGTATTGTATCGCACCTATAAATATCCAATGGAAAAAAGAACAGGGCTCTCCTATCTCGTCCGACCGACAAACAGAGACTCCTTTTAGAGAACAGCGCTGAGAACGAGCTACAGAACGGCATATTTTACAGACTTCAAACAGACTGCGCAGTAACAACATGGCAAATCCCAGTCCATAAATAATCCACAGCCATGTACCGGCCTGCCAGTTTGCCGCTCCAACTTCTGTTGAAGCAGCAGGTAAAGTAGCAGTGACCAGCACTTCGGGCAATAGTTTGTTGTAAACGGTCGTAATCGCTTCTCCCAATGCATGTTCGTTCCACCCCGCCCACTCCGAAAAATCAATGAATGGATAAATCAGCGAAGTGGCACATATCAGCAACAGCATACCCCGTCTCAACCTAAAAAACGTATCTTTGCTGAAAGAGAACTTATAGAATGCATATAATACGATCAAAGCTACATTTACTTTAATCAGATAAATTGAAGGTTCCATACCTATCTTGATTTATGATTCTTCATCTTCAATAATGTTGATCAAATCCTCGAGTTCTTTTTTACTGATTTTACGGTCACGGACAAAAAAGGAAACCATTTCTTTATACGAACCCGTAAAATAGTTGCTCACTACTCCATTCATGAAGCTACGTTTGTAATCACTTTCTTTCACCAATACATGATACTGAATAGAGTTTCCTAACTTAAAAGGAGATAAAAACTTCTTCTTCTCCAAGTTACGGACCACAGAGGCAACGCTTGTGTATGGCGGCTTGGGTTCCGGCATTTCATTCAGTATCTCACGGATAAAACTCGGTCCCATTTTCCAAAAGTAAATCATCACTTCTTCCTCTTGTTGTGTCAATCTTTCCATCTTACTTTCTTTTATATTGATTATCAATCTACTAATTTTAAGCAAATCTACTAAAATTAAGTAGAGTATCAGTTTTTATTCACACAAATATTGTTAATATGGAAAAGATTTATTTTCAAAAAACTCATTCAACAGCCGATTAATTAGAAATATATTTATAGCTTTGCGGTAAATAAAGAAGTAAAAGAATAATGCTGAGCAAAAATAAAATAAAGTATATCCATTCGCTGGAACAAAAGAAGACACGTAAAGAAGAACAGGTATTCCTTGCCGAAGGTCCTAAATTAGTAGGCGATTTACTGGGGCATTTTCCCTGCCGTTTTCTGGCTGCCACTTCTTTCTGGCTACAAGAGCACCCCGGTATTCAGGCAAGTGAAATAGCAGAAGTCTCTCAAGAAGAACTATCACGTGCCAGTTTGCTGAAAACACCACAGCAGGTACTTGCCATTTTGGAGCAACCACAATATACTTTAAATCCGGAATTTGTCCGCCAGTCTCTTTGTCTGGCACTGGATGATGTTCAGGACCCGGGGAATCTGGGTACAATTATCCGGTTGGCAGACTGGTTTGGCATTGAGCATATTATTTGTTCGCAGAATACGGTAGACGTGTACAACCCTAAAACGATACAAGCCACCATGGGAGGAATCGCCCGTGTGAAGGTTCATTATACTTCTCTCCCCGAGTTTATTCGTTCACTCGGAGATACTCCCGTATTCGGTACTTTTCTGGATGGAAAGAACATGTACGAACAGCCATTGTCCGCCAACGGGCTGATTGTAATGGGAAATGAAGGTAACGGAATAGGAAAAGAAGTGGAAGCGCTCATCAATCGGAAACTCTATATTCCCAATTATCCACAAGGAAAAGAAACTTCGGAGTCTCTCAATGTAGCCATCGCTACCGCAGTAATCTGTGCCGAGTTCCGGCGACAGGCTGCATGGAAGTAAAATCAAAAGGATAAAATAAATAAGGAAACAGAACTTCTCCCCTCTCTTCAGACACTGCAAGGAACTCTTTAGGACATGAGGAAGTTTGATCCGAAACTACAGGAAGATTAAATTGAAACACTGGGATGTTTTTTTCAAACATCCCAGTGTTTTTTATTTCACTTCCAGGGAACAATGCGATCAGTCCGGGCATCCATTCAACAGACTCGATTTCTTCCGTCAACGGGAAAATATGGCAGACACGTCCGTCATCAGCAATCTCAACCACCTGCTGTCTGATAAAGCCAACTTCAGGCAAAAGTAAATAATGAGCAGCAAAACGTTTCATAAGATTAGCGGGGAGATGATTGACGTCTTTGCTGATTTTTACGCTGATTCATTTGCCGTTCCCTTCTTTGCTCAATCTTTTCCTGCTGGATATGTTGCTCTACTTCAATTTGTTCCGGTTTCTTTTCAGGAGTCACCGTACGACGGCGGTTCATTTCTTCCGGAGAGATACGTTGACTATCTTTCAGTTCATCGACTTTCTTCAAAGAGTCTTTCGAAATCTCAGTATCTTTTTGGGCAGAAATCTTTTTCAAAGAATCTGTTTTCAAAGCTTCCAGCTGATTAATCGAGTCACGTTCGGCTACAGAAAGTGAGTCCGCACAATGATAGCGGGTTAATATAAAGCGGTCAGCCAACAATGCTCCGGCTTTCTCTCCTTGTACGGGATAATAGATAAAACCCTTTATTTCCTTCATCGCACCCAATGTATCTGCAAACAAACGTATCTGATGCACACCCGGATCGGTGACTGTTTCCAGACGATTTAATGTATCTTTTTCATAAATAACCTGCATAGCCATCGTGACAGTTCTCAGAGAATCTGCAAGCATCGGCTCAAGGAAACGATAACGAACTTCCCAAACCAATGTATCACGATCTTTATAGTTAGTATCGGCAGGCAGCACAAACGCATATTGATCATTCATCACCTCACCTGTCAGACGCACGAAACGCTTCCAAGGCCAGACATCAATGCTGTCGCCCGGATCTGACATCTTCGGTTTATTGTCACGCAAAGCTATCAGATGATTTATTTCATTCTGCTGGGCTTTCAGACGTTTGCTTACTCTTTCATAAATTTTCGATAATACTTCCGTGTTGCGTGTGTACCACACCAAAGACGAATCGAATACGGCTTCCGTTGTACCATATTTCTTGAAAACGGCATCGAGATACAAAGCTTTCTTATAATTCTCATTATAAGGCAGATTATCTCCCATCGACTTTGCCAGATGATAATCATACAGCAAATTCTCCATCTTCGATTCTGAGATTACATCGTCAGGTCTTTTGACTTTACAACCTGCTACTGCAAGCGCGAACATGCAAATACAACACAGATGAAACCGAAACCTACTCTTCATGATTAACGCTTTCCTTTTTATTTTTATCTAGTGAATGGTAAGATTCGTTCAGATATTTACTATAGAAAAGTAGCAATGCGATAATACCGCAACTGATGGCAGCGTCCGCAAAATTAAAAATCGGACTGAAGAATATAAAATGTTCTCCACCTACGAAAGGCATCCATGTCGGCCAGTTTGTGTCAATTATCGGAAAATAAAACATATCCACCACCTTACCATAGAACCAGGTAGAATATCCACCTCCTTCGGGCATAAAGCTGGCAATCTGCGAATGAGTACTTTCATTGAAAAAAACACCATAGAATACACTGTCTATAATATTACCCAAAGCGCCGGTCAGGATAAGGGCCACGCAGACGATATATCCGGTTTTGAAACCTTTCTTTATAATCTTATAGAGATAGTAGCCTATCAGCCCTACTGCTACAATACGGAAAGTTGTCAGAAATAGCTTTCCGAAAATTTCCATACCGAAAGCCATACCATTGTTTTCGGTGAAATAGATATAAAACCAGTCTGTCACACGTATACTTTCGTGCCAATACATATGAGTCTTAATCCAGATTTTAATGATCTGGTCAATAATCAGTACGGAAAAGATAACAAACAGGGCAATTCTACCCTTCGTGAATAGTTTCTTCATTTGTTCATCATAAATTAAACATAACGAGCTACAAGTTGCCGTGCGTAAACATTGCGCAGCTACTTGTAGCTCGTCATCCGTAGCTTGTAGCTATCTATTATTTTTTACCACTGTTCTTAGCCTCGATGCTCAAAGTAGCATGAGGAACAGCACGCAGGCGTTCTGCCGGAATCAACTTTCCAGTCTCACGGCAAATGCCATACGTTTTATTCTCAATACGTACCAAAGCTGCCTGCAATCCCTGGATAAACTTCAGCTGACGTTGTGCCAGACGGGTTGTTTCCTCCTTAGAAAGCGTATTGGCTCCTTCTTCCAACACTTTATATGTAGGAGATGTGTCGTCGGTATCATTACCATCCAAGCCCATCAGGCTCATCTTCAACTGCTCGTAATCACGTTGAGCCAACTCCAGCTTCTCCATAATAATGGCACGGAATTCCTCGAGTTCCGCATCCGAATATCTAGTCTTTTCTGCCATAACTTTACTAGTTTAAAAGGTTAATCAATATTAGTATTAGTCTTTTATCACACTGACAAATAATGAGAAATCGTCAAAATTAAGTTCTGTACCGTCTTTCACTTCATCTGCCAAATCAAGGGATGTTCCTAAAACTTGGTTACAAATATAAGTATTATATTCATTCACCGCATCATCTGTTTGCGTATTTTTGGAGATTGTGATCTTTATTTTGTCCGTTATCTCGAAACCGCTGGACTTACGTATATTCTGAATACGATTCACCAGTTCACGGGCAATACCCTCACGACGCAACTCCTCGGTCACAGTAACTTCAAGAGCTACAGTCAGTTTTCCTTCATTGGCAACCAGCCATCCCGGAATATCCTCACTGATGATTTCGACATCCGAAGTTTCAATCACAGCCTCTGCTCCATCCAGATTCAATGTGTACTTTCCGTTCTTTTCGAGTTCAGCTATCGCTTCCTGAGTCATTTCTGCCACAGCAGCGGCCACAGCCTTCATCTGCTTGCCGAATTTCGGGCCTAATTTCTTAAAGTCACATTTTACCTTCTTCACCAATACGCCGGCAGCTCCATCTACAAACTTGATGTCTTTTACATTCACCTCGTTCATGATCAATGCTTTCACAGCTTCGATATGAGCCTTCTGTTCTTCATCCGCTACCGGAATCATGATACACTGCAGTGGCTGACGAACCTTGATGTTCACTTTACGACGTAGCGCCAACACCATTGAAGTTACGTCCTGTGCCATTTGCATACGGGCTTCCAGTTCCTTATCGATCATTTCTTCCTGATACTTCGGGAATTCAGCCAAGTGGACAGAGACTACATTGTCACGTCCTGTAGCAGTGATCAAATCCGTATACAGACGATCAGCATAGAATGGAGAAATAGGAGCCATCAGCTTCGCAACTGTTTCAAGGCAGGTATACAATGTCTGATAAGCAGACAACTTATCCTGAGTAAATTCACCACCCCAGAAGCGTTTACGGTTCAGACGAACATACCAGTTGGACAGATTATCATTGACAAAGTCGGAGATCAAACGTCCTGCTTTAGTCGGTTCGTACTCATTATAGCATGTATCTACTTCTTTTATTAATGTGTTCAATACAGACAAAATCCAACGGTCGATTTCCGGACGCTCCTCCATCGGAACATCTGCTTCTTTATATTCAAATCCGTCTACATTGGCATACAGTGCAAAGAACGAATATGTATTATATAAAGTACCGAAGAACTTGCGACGAACTTCTTCGATTCCGTCAATGTCGAATTTCAGATTATCCCATGGAGATGAGTTAGTAATCATATACCAACGCAACGGGTCGGAACCATACTTCTCAATCGTAGTGAACGGATCGACAGCATTGTTAAGACGCTTAGACATCTTATTACCATTCTTGTCAAGCACTAGACCATTGGAGATCACAGCTTTGTATGACACACTATCAAATACCATCGTAGCGATAGCATGCAAGGTAAAGAACCATCCGCGGGTCTGGTCTACTCCCTCCGCGATGAAGTCCGCCGGATATACTTCACGATTATCCAGGATATCTTTGTTCTCGAACGGATAATGAATCTGTGCATAAGGCATAGCACCGGAATCAAACCAAACGTCAATCAAGTCTGATTCACGCTTCATCGGTTTACCATCTTCCGATACCAGAATGATATCATCTACATACGGACGATGAAGGTCTATCTTATCATAATTTCCTTCAGTATATTCACCCGGTACAAAACCTTTATCCTTGTACGGATTAGATTTCATAAACCCGGCAGCTACCGATTTCTCTATTTCATTATAAAGTTCTTCTACAGATTCGATACATATTTCACCCGTTCCATCTTCCGTACGCCAGATAGGCAGTGGAGTCCCCCAATAACGGGAACGGCTTAAGTTCCAGTCATTCAGATTTTCCAGCCATTTGCCGAAACGTCCTGTTCCGGTAGATTCCGGTTTCCAGTTGATCGTCTTGTTCAGTTCCATCATACGCTCTTTACAAGCTGTAGAACGGATAAACCAGCTGTCCAACGGGTAATAAAGTACCGGTTTGTCTGTACGCCAACAATGAGGATAGTTGTGCACATGCTTTTCGATTTTGAAAGCCTGATTGTTTGCTTTCATCATCATACAAAGAGCAATATCCAGAGACTCGGCGGCCTGCGCAGCTTTCTCGTCAAACTTGCCATCCACCATAAACTGCGGATCATAGGCATTTTTCACCCATGCACCCTGGTATTCTTTATACTTGTCTACGTCTACACATTCCTTCACAAAGGTTTCATCCAGTTCATCCAACAGATAGAACTTACCTGTAAGGTCTACCATCGGACGGGTTTCACCTTTCTTATTGATCATGAATAAGGACGGGATTCCTGCCGCACGTGCCACATTCGCATCGTCTGCACCAAAGGTCGGTGCGATGTGAACGATACCTGTACCATCTTCTGTCGTAACATAGTCACCCAATATCACACGGAAAGCTTTATCACTTGCTTTCCAGTCACCGTTTTCCGTCACTTCAACCGGTTTCACCCAAGGAATCAGTTGCTCATATTCCATACCTACCAGGTCCGGACCTTTGTATTCGGCTATTACTTTATACGGAACAAGCTTATCGCCGGGCTTATAATCTTCTAATTTCAGATCAGCAGCTTTCGCATTGAAATGAGTATTCAACAATGCTTTTGCCAGCACAACCGTGATAGGCTCTCCGGTATAAGCATTATAAGACTGCACGGCAACATAGTCAATCTTCGGACCTACACAAAGCGCAGTGTTTGAAGGTAATGTCCACGGAGTAGTTGTCCATGCAAGAAAGTAAGGAGTCCCCCACTCTGTCATTTCCGGTTTCGGGTTCTTCATCTTAAACTGGGCTACCATCGTCGTATCTTTTACGTCACGATAGCACCCCGGCTGATTCAGCTCATGAGAACTCAAACCTGTTCCGGCAGCCGGTGAATATGGCTGAATGGTATATCCTTTATATAGCAAGCCTTTTTTGTGCAGCTGCTTCAGCAACCACCACAATGTTTCAATATAACGATTATCATAGGTAATATAAGGATGCTTCATGTCCACCCAATATCCCATCTGGTGAGTCAGGTCTTCCCATTCTTTGGTATACTTCATCACATCCTTACGGCAAGCAGCGTTGTAATCTGCCACAGAGATTTTTTTACCAATATCCTCTTTTGTTATACCCAATGCTTTCTCTACACTTAGCTCCACAGGCAATCCGTGCGTATCCCATCCGGCTTTACGCTTTACCTGATAACCTTTCATTGTTTTGTAACGGCAAAAAATGTCCTTAATAGTGCGTGCCATTACATGGTGAATACCCGGCATACCATTAGCCGAGGGAGGTCCTTCGAAAAACACAAACGAAGGACAGCCATCACGTTCTGTCATACTCTTGGCGAAAACCTGGTTTTCGTCCCACTTCTTCAGTACATCTTTGTTCACCTGTGAAAGGTCAAACTGCGAATATTCAGTAAATCTCTTACCCATAGCTATATCTACGATTTTACTATTTACAATTTACAATTTGAGGGGTATCCCCGTTTTTAAGGGTGCAAATTTACAAAAACATTTGTTTAGTTGAGCAAAAAGCAAAGACTTTTAATCGGAATCATGTGAAGTTAGCGATTATAAATGGCTATTAACCTAAACAAAACGGATACCTCCTTGTTTTAGTGGGAAAATAAAAAGCACTTAAGTTATGAATTACGGTATTAGTATTTTATTCAGAGCAATCCCTTTGGCGATGGCGGTCTTTTGCTTCGGATACGGAGCATTCATTTATGGTTATGGTGATGCGGGGAACCGTTTGGTAGCAGGCCCTGTTGTTTTTTCACTAGGTATGATATGTATTGCGCTGTTTTGTACGGCTGCTACTATTATCCGGCAAATCATACACACCTATAATGAAGCTACCAAATACGTATTGCCAGTTGTGGGATATCTGGCAGCTGTCATAACGATTATCGGAGGTATCTGCATTTTCAATGGTGCTACCACTACTTCATCTTTCGTTGCAGGCCATGTTATCACCGGTGTAGGTTTTATCACAGCATGTGTAGCTACTGCCGCCACTTCTTCCACTCGATTTTCTTTGATCCCGGCAAATGCAAAAGCGACCGGAAACGAAGTTCCTGAGGGAGCTTTTTCTATTGGTCAGAGACGGGCACTGGTCATTCTCGCGATCGTCATTTCTTGTATTGCATGGATATGGGCATTTGTCTTGTTAAGTAACAGTCACTCTCATCCCGCTTATTTTGTAGCAGGACATGTAATGGTGGGACTCGCATGTATTTGTACCAGTCTGATTGCATTGGTAGCAACCATAGCCCGTCAAGTTAGAAATGATTATTCGGAAAAAGAACGTAACAAATGGCCGAAACTGGTTTTATTAATGGGATCGATCTCTTTTGTGTGGGGCATATTTGTCATTTTGGCTGACTCGGGAAGCGCAAACGGTACGACCGGATACATCATGCTCGGGCTGGGTCTGGTATGTTACAGTATTTCCAGCAAAGTGATTCTGCTCGCCAAGATATGGAGACGGGAATTCAAACTGGCCAACCGAATCCCTATGATTCCGGTATTGACGGCATTGGCATGTCTGTTTCTGGCAGCCTTCGTGTTCGAACTTGCTACCGTACATGCCGATTACTTTATTCCGGCACGGGTTTTAGTAGGGCTGGGAGCTATTTGCTTCACGCTGTTTTCTATCGTCAGCATCCTTGAAAGCGGTACTTCCGGAAAGGGTTGAGAAACATCCCCTTTATTGGTTTTAAGCCAAAGACCTCTTGGTTTAAAAGAAACGCATCGTTGGTTTTAAACCAACGGGGTCTTGGTTTAAAACCAACCGAACTGCCTCTTTTTACTTCTTCAACCGCACTTCATATACATCATTTCTACGATCCTTCAGATTACGCACGCTACCATAGGTATGGAGTGCATTCAATAAATCCAAATCTACATCCGAAACCAAAATCATTTCCGTATTCGGAGTCGCTTCCGCCCGTTTTCCATCCGTTGGAAAAGCAAAATCGCATGGGGTGAATACTCCTGACTGTGCATACTGGATATCCATATTATGTACACGGGGAAGATTTCCTACACTACCTGCAATAACTACAAAACATTCATTCTCAATCGCACGCGCCTGGGCACAGACACGTACACGTGAATAGGCATTCTGCGTATCCGTCAGGAAAGGCACGAATAATATCTGCATCCCCTGATCCGCCATCAAACGGGAAAGTTCCGGAAATTCCACATCATAACAAATCAGCACTCCAATCTTTGCGCAATCCGTATCGAAAGTCTGTAACAGTCTACCGCCACTCAGTCCCCAGCTCTTGATTTCATCCGGAGTTACATGCATTTTCTCATACATTTCATACGTTCCGTCACGCCGGCAAAGGAAACCTACATTATATAGCAATCCATCCTCTTTCACGTATGGCATACTTCCGGTAATTATATTGATATTGTAACTGATAGCCAGATTTATAAAACGGTCTCTGATTTCATCGGTATATTTTGCTAATCCGCGAATAGCCTGTGATTCTCCTTTATCATTAAACTTCGACATCAAAGGTGCATTGAAATATTCCGGAAAAAGGACAAAGTCACTCTTATAATCGGATACGGCATCGACGAAGAATTCCACTTGTTCAAAAAGGTCGTCCAATGTCTTATAACTACGCATCTGCCATTGCACCAAGCCCACACGAACAGTTGTTTTCGGGTTGATATATTCCTGTGTAGGCGGCTGATAATAAATATTATCCCATTGCAACAGACAAGCGTAATGCTTGGATTCTTCATCATTCGGCAGGTAATTGGTCATTACCTTGCGAACATGAAAATCATTCGATAATTGAAAGGTAAGAACCGGATCATAAATTTCACGCTGGCGTACCCGTGCGATATATTCTTTCGGGCGCATCTTATCGGCATATTTATGATAATTCGGAATACGGCCACCGAACATGATAGCTTTCAAATTCAATGTTTCGCAGAGTTCCTTGCGATATTCATACATACGACGAGCCAGGCGCAAACCGCGGTATCCCGGATGAATAAACACCTCAATGCCATACAGGATATTTCCTTCCGGATTATGAGTATTGAATGTTTCCTTACCCGTAACTTGTGCATACGTATGGTCGTTCTTTACCTTGTCATAGTCAACGATAATAGAAAGAGCACAGCCTACGATCTTGTCGTCAACTACTGTAACGATCTGCCCTTCCGGAAAAATACTTATTAATTTCTTTATCTGGGCATGAGTCCAAAATACATCGCTACCGTCAGAATAAACACGGGTAAACGATTGGGATAACTGTGCATAGTCTTCAATTTGAAGATTACGTATCTGTACTTTATTAATTTTAATCGGATGTTGTTCCATAACAATACATGTTTTAAAAAAAGACAGTGCAAAGGTACAGCTAATACTTTAATAGTGTTTTTAAACCAATGAATATTTATCATTCTTAATTCAAAGTTTCCTATTCGATGCCTTCATTTCTTGTACGTACAGTCCGGAGTATTCTATTTACTCATACTTGATTTCATTGTAAACCAACTGCATGTATTATTTGCAACTCTCACTAACATCAGCATGACCGGAACTTCAACCAATACCCCTACCACTGTAACCAGTGCAGCACCGGATTGTAAACCGAAAAGCGATATAGCCACGGCCACCGATAATTCAAAAAAATTGCTTGCACCAATCATTCCGGCAGGTGCAGCTATATTGTGAGGCAATTTCCACCACTTCGCCCAGCCATAGGCTACAAAGAATATCAGAACTGTTTGCAACACAAGCGGAACGGCAATCAATACAATGTGCAACGGATTGTTCAATATGGTTTCTCCTTGAAATGAGAACAGAATGATAAGTGTTAATAGTAACCCGCCAATCGTATAATTATCAAACTTACGAATAAATACAGTATTAAAATATTCTATCCCTTTTCGCCGAATAACCAGTATACGGGTCATTATTCCGGCAGAAAGAGGAATGACAACAAACAATACGACTGAAAGCAATAATGTATCCCACGGAATCGTAACGCCACCTACGTCCAATAAAAAAGCAACAATAGGAGCGAAAGCAACCAATATGATCAAATCATTTACTGCAACCTGTACCAATGTATAGGCAGCATCTCCTTTGGTCAGATAACTCCATACAAATACCATTGCTGTACAAGGTGCAGCACCTAATAAGACTGCCCCAGCTAAATATTCTTCGGCCAATTCGGCAGATATTAGAGACTTGAAAACAACGTAGAAGAATAGATAAGCTATTCCAAACATTGTAAAAGGCTTTATAAGCCAATTTGTAATACAAGTGATGATAATTCCTTTCGGACGCTTACCAACATTTTTAATACTCTGAAAATCTACTTTCAGCATCATGGGATATATCATTAACCAAATCAGGATGGCCACGGGTATAGACACGTTGGCATATTCAAATTTGCTCAATGTTTGCGGTATTGCCGGAAGATATTGTCCGATGGCCATCCCGATAACGATACACAAGGCTACCCAAATAGTCAGGTATCTTTCAAAAAATCCAATTCCTTGTTTCTTTTCCATAATGACTGCCTTTTATTTTAATTGCGGTTTTAACTCTTGCAGGTAAAAATCATAGAAACGCATTCTTATTTCATCCCGTACCCGAAGAAATTCACTATTTATAAACTCCGGTGTCCCGGTCACTTCTGATGGGTCGTCAAATCCAATATGCAATCTGTTTTTTACCTTGCCTGTAAACATAGGGCAGCTTTTATTTGCGCCACCACATACCGTTATCACATAGTCCCATTCGTGCTCTAAATACAGGCTTACGTTTTTAGGGGTATGGTTAGTAAGGTCTATTCCTGTTTCAGACATAACTTTTACCACCATCGGATTAACCTTTTCAGCAGGTTTTGTCCCTGCTGAAAAGACATCCATGTTTTTATCGAATGACTGTAAGAAACCGTGTGCCATTTGGCTACGGCAACTGTTACCAGTGCAAAGGATTAAAATCTTCATATTCTTATAAGTTTTTCCATTCAATCAGGACAGTATTGCCCTTTGACAATTCTTCTACTTTCTTAATCCAAGTCAATTCACTTTGTGCTTTTGCTTGCAAAAAAGAATTTTCTGTATTTGTCAATGACAAACAGGCATTTACTACCCACCATTTATTGTTAATCCCGGCACGTTGTAAATCCATTTGTAGGCGTTCTGCTTCAAATACAGGTGTTGCTTCGGGTAAAGTGACAATTACTACTTCCGTTTCCTGTGGATTACGCAAACGGGGTAATAAATTGGCTACTGCTCCGGTTACTTCTCCCTGTGTACGTTCTACTTCTTTGTGATAGCTTTGGGTAGCATCCAAAAGCAACAAAGTATGTCCTGTTGGTGCAGTATCAATCACTACGATTTCATTCTCCGCTTTGTCTACAATTTCAGCAAAAGCCTTGAATACGGCGATTTCTTGCGTACATGGTGAACGTAAATCTTCCTCTATATATTCCATATCTTCGGCAGTCATGGTTTCAGCAGCTTTGCTACGAACTTCATTCTTGTATTTTTCCAATACTTCCGCTTCGTCTATATGGCTTACTGTAATACCTGATTTGATGGCAAAATCATAGTTCAGGTGATTTGCCGGGTCAGTAGTGGTAAGATGAACCTTTGTACCGAGCTTTGTTAATTTCAAGGCTATTTCTGTGGCTAAGGTCGTTTTCCCTACGCCCCCCTTTCCCATTGTAAACACTACTCGTTTGCCGGAAGTATAGAGGTCATTAACCAATTCATCTATACTTTTGCTATCAGTTATCGGCTGATAACTAATTTCATTCGTAATACTATCACTGTATAGCATACGGCGGATATTGGCAATATTGGATAAATTGTAAGAACGCAAAGGAATGCTATACATGGGATATTCAGATAATGCAATAGGCATACTTTGTAACGCCTTTTGCTGCCTGTCATGCAGTTGTTGTGAAACATTGTCTGCTTCATCTAATTGCCGTAAAACACCATTTATCACCAATAGCTGATTTTTAATTCCCAATAGTTGTAATTCATGCGAAGAACGGGCAGCCTCTTTCAACGGTGCTATTTCAGGACGGCTTACCAATACTAACCGGGTTGCGCTTGTATCAGACAATGTATCCACCGCCTGTTTATAAATTCCTTTCCGTTCCTCCAAGCCTGATAACTGCCCTAAACAGGATGCACCATGTGTACTTTCACTAATGAATGTACTCCATGCAGATGGAAGCTGCAACATTCGCAATGTGTGTCCGGTAGGTGCTGTATCAAAAATAATATGATCATACTCCTTTGCTTCATTAACATCGGTAATAAAGTCCGAGAACTCATTAAAAGCAGCGATTTCTACTGTGCAGGAACCTGAAAGCTGTTCTTCCATATTCTGAATAACGCTTTCGGGTAATTTTCCCCTGAAAGGTGCGATTACACTTTCCCTGTATTCTGCTGCTGCCTGTTCAGGGTCAAGATTTACAACAGTCAGCCCCGGCACTTCTGAAATAGCTGTGCCATGTCCGTTTAAGGGTTGATCGAAAACATCTTGTAAGTTAGAAGCCGGATCTGTACTGATAAGAAGTATTTTCTTTCCCTTATCGGCCAAACCAACCGCCGTGGCACAAGCAATAGAAGTCTTTCCTACTCCACCTTTACCAGTAAAAAACAGGTATTTAGTTAGTTCTATATCGGATAAATTAAATGCTTTCATTTCTTTTTTAATACTAATCTGGTATACACTTATTTAGCGGGCATTAAATCTAAATTCACTCCCGTCCATTCACTCATTTGTTTAGTGGTAGGATAAACTTTAGAGACTGCAATTTCACCATCTACCAAAGTAATAGGTAAAGCTTCTGCACCATTCTTTTGAAGATATTCATTTACTGTTTTATTGCTCACATACACCTGTGGTTCATCCCGTAAATTGTGACGGGTAACAATAACACCCTGTCTTTTCAATGTTTCGACAACAACTGCAACCCTCATCAATTCAGGATTGATATTTGTTCCACACAAACCCGTAGGGCAACACATTGCCGGATCAAAAATTTCTATCTTTTTCATACTGTCTTTTATTTTAATTAAATTGTTCATAGATAAAAAACGACCGCATAATAGATTCCTATGACTATAAAGAGTATAGCAACAATTTTGCGGAACCATTTTTCAAAGATTTGTACACTGTTATAAAACCTACCTAATCCGGCAACACTATACGCCAATATCCAAGCAACAAGGATTACAGGTAACCCTGTAGCGATAGCATATATTACGGGTAAAAAATACCCGCCCGTTTCTACTGCTGCCAAGGGCATAAGTATACCGAAATAGAAAACTCCACTGGTGGGGCAAAAGGCAAGAGCAAACAAAATACCCAATAACAAAACTCCCCAACTACCTTTTGTTTTCTTCTTTAGCCCCTCTCCGCCAATATTAATTTTTGGTATATTTAGCTTTATAATATCGAGCATGAATATCCCTACAAGAATTAATACCGGAGCAATCAACATCTCACCGTATTTGCTTACTGCCTTTTGAACCATATACATACTTGCACCCTCACGAAGAACCGGAATAAGAATACCTCCAAGTACTGTATAAGTCACTATCCTGCCAAATGTATAAAGTAACCCATTTATGAATATACGGTGACGGTTTTCTATATCCTTACCAATAAAACCTATTGCCGTTATATTAGTAGCCAAAGGACACGGGCTGATTGCCGTTAAAATTCCTAAGATAAAGGCTGTTATAACAGGAACAGAACTATTGTCTAATAGTGATTGAAGAAAATCCATCCTATAACTGTTTTAGCAATTCATCAACTTTATTTTTAATTCCCTCTTTAAATTTGTCCGGTGATTTTCTTGCATTGGAAAAACTGAACTCCGTCATGTTGTTTACATTCTCTTTTCCATCTTTCCAACCATTCACAAACAATGACGACCAAGTAACCTCGTACTTGTCCGCAATTTGCTCGTTTTCCTTTTTTGAAATATCTATAACCTTATAGATAATCCTATCGCCTGCCTGCTCTTTGGAATAAAGGCTATCCAAAAGGGCTACCGTATTAGCTTCTATTGCCCGACAGGTGATACAGCGCTGCGCTCCATGAAAATAAAGCACTTCGATATGATCAGGCTGCTTTTCTTCCGTACTCTGTGCCTCCGTTTTTGCTTTTGCACCATTACCACAAGATATTAAGATAATGGTTGAGAATAGTAAATAAAAGAGTTTCTTCATAACTATCTTATTATTGAGGTATCAATTCTTTTACTTCTGCAAGTGATAATCTTTTTCCGGCAGATACGACTTTTCCGTCAACGACTAAAGCCGGAAGACTTAAAACATTATACTCCATGATTTTTAATAAATCTTCCTCTTTAATTAATACGACATCGCAACCCAATTCAGTAATTGCTTGTTTAGTTGTTTCATACAATGCCCTACAACCTGCACACCCGGTTCCCAATACTTTGATTTCCATTTTCTATTCTATATTAAAGTTTATTTTTAAATCGTAATTCGTAGAACTACGAACAATATTCTCAAAAAAAAGTGCTGTTATCCACAGCACGATGTTCCTGTACATTTACAATCTTCCCAAAATGCAGCAAATAATTTGCGGGCAAGTTCCCAATTTTCCTTGTTAATACAATATCGCACCTTGGGCGTTTCTATTTCTCCCTGAATTAATCCTGCATCTTTCAGCTCTTTCAAGTGCTGTGAAACGGTTGCTTTGGCAATAGGCAATTCTTCGTGAATATCTCCAAAGAAACAACTTTCCTGTTTAGTCAAGAAACTAAGAATAGCCATTCGTGCCGGATGTCCCATAGCTTTAGCAAAACGAGCTATCTGCTCCTGCTCTGCTGTATACTGCTTTTCTTTCACTTCAATATCTCCTTCTTATTTATTGTTCGCAAAACTACGAACAATGTTTTTAATCTGCAAAATTAATTAGCTATTTTTTCAAGGAGTAAGCATAAAATGTATACATCAGCAAATCACTTTTTACAATAACCACCTGTATAATAACGTATTATAATGATACTTCTTTTTTCTCGGCCAAAAGATTAAACACATAATACCGATTTCCGAAAGACGTATGCTTTGCCATATATCCCATGGCTGAAAGTTTCAAGCCCAATTGACGTGCAGAGACCTCTTTCAAAGCTGCAGAATTGAATTTACGCATCACTTGAAATATTTCAGCTGTTGTCAGCCAGATACCTTTTTCCGTTTCCAAAGGATGACGGAAACAACAATGAAACACATCTTCTAGTAAGGATTGGCGATAATATGCCTTATTATGTTTCTGCAAAGCCTTTTCTTCTTCTTTGTTTAAATAATCCGGTGCACCGGATTTCAGTTCTTCTTTCAGCTGCGCATATATTTGCTTATGCTCCAAAGGTTCTTCCGAAATAGGTTTTAACACCTCCACACACAGAAAGCGACGGCTTCCTGTGGAGTCAATCAATACCTGATAGACATTTGTTGTGGCTATAAAAGAAGCAAGACGGGACTCATTCACCCATCCCAGTCGCTTGCCACGAAAAACGGGAACATTCACCATTTGAAGAAGATTCTTTAATGTAGCCTGTTGACTCTCTTTAATCTTATCGAATTCATCTAAATTAATCAATCCGTTTTTCACGAGCTTCTTCTCCGGCGAACTGCCAGCTGCCAAATTCAGGTTATCAACAAAATAATGCCGCAATGAGTCGGGCATCAGCAATCGGCAAAAAGTACTTTTACTCAATCCCTGCTTCCCACTTATTAAAACGGGAGTAAGTACATTGGCGTGCAGACGTTCTTCCCCACTCCACTGTGAAAGCATTGCCCGTAACCAGCAATGTCCTCCTCTCAGCCATATCTCATTATCTGAAACACGTAGTAATAAAGGTGTTACACGATCTACTCCATCCCAACCCGGCAATTCCTTTACATAAAGATGGAAAGGATTATAAGACTCCACTTTATTTGAAAGAATCATGGTAGGCACATCCCCTCTCCAACAAGGTATTCCCTCCAGGCGGGCATCCACAATCATTCCATTCATTTCGCGTTCATCAATAGGCCGGAAACAGTTCTTTCCACTCTTCTCCCTATATTCTGTAGCTCCTGTCAGATTGTTATAACGGAAATCAAAATTGTCATTCAAATACTCCTTTAATTGCAAAGTCAACGATTGACTCCATTTATTAGATTTGCCCGTTTTTTCACCTGTCTTCTCAGGCTCCTCCTTCTTCTTCAGTGTCTTTTGTGCCACGACTCCGGGTATCTTACAATTGGCAACTATCGGCTCCTGCATTTGCTGTTTCTGTGCAAACAATTGTTTTATTGTCTCTACCATTTCTCTAATTATTGTTTTCATACTTACTGTTTTTTTAGTTATTATGAGATTTGAGACACAAAAGTATAGTACTGAATACCGGATTTGCAAATAAGCTGACTCATTCTTTTTTGAAAAATGATCTAACAAAAATAAGCCTTTGAAGTGTTGTTTTTGATTAGAATTATTAGTAATTTTGACGCATCATATTAGGCGTAGCACCAGTCGTGCGATAGCTATCGCACATAATGAGCGACAGTTGTTACACAATATGTGAGTTAGCTGTTGCACATAATGTGAGCCAATCAATAGAAAGGCACAAAATAAATAAAATGACTGCGTAAGTCTGCTAATTGATACGCACAAAACAACTAAAGCAATGAATGCACTTTATGATTTCTTCCTGACTCCCCAACCTAAAGATTCCAATAAAACGAGATATCATGCCCGACTGGTTGTACGGGACACCATCACACTGGAAGATATAGCCGAAACGATTGAGTCCAGAAGTAGTTTAAGACAAAGTGACGTAATAGGATCTTTTATAGAGTTCTCCAATGTCTTCAAACAAGAATTATCCAACGGGAATAGCATTCACATTCCGGGAATCGGTTCATTCCGTATCAAAGCGGAATCACCCGAAGTACGTTCTCCCAAAGAAATCCGTGCCGAAAATATTCATTGCAGCGGAATCGTTTTTACTCCGGAAAAAGATTTGCTTCGCGAATTAAAGGCTACGACTTTTGAAAAGGTTAGTGAGACCCGCAGGTCACAGGAGTTGAGCGATATAGAAATAGACGGGAGATTAGCTGAATTTTTCAAAGATAACCCTTGTATTACTACACAGCAGCTTTGTTCATTATGTGGACTTCGAAAAGCCACTGCACTCCGCAGATTACAAAAGCGGGTGGATGAAGGAAAACTGACTCACCCGGGCTATATCCGTTCTCCTTTTTATTTTCCTGTGCCGGGATGGTTCGGAGTATCCAAAAATAGATAATGCAAAATTAGGTCTTGATTTACAATGAAATGCTCATAAAAATGATTATGACACCATACCATTGGTATGATGTCATAATCTTGATAGAATCCTGTCATCACACTAAAATCCTGATGACATGATAAAAAACACTAACCTAATTTATTTGTTTTTCTTCCAGAGTTTACTCATATCTTCCAGTGTCTTTCCTTTAGTTTCGGGTACCCATCGCCAGACAAAGATAGCGGCAGCAACACAGATAATTCCATATAAGCTATATGCAAACATCGGACTAAAGTCATATAATGCCGGGAAAGTGGATGATACGATATAGTTGAATATCCATTGGAAAGCCACAGCGATAGCGACTGCTTTGCCACGAATAGTATTCGGGAAGATTTCTGAAATCAGCACCCAGCAAATCGGTCCCCATGACATCATGAAGAAAGCTGCATATACAATAATGGAAAGCACCGGAAGAACACCCTTGATTGCCATGCTATCACACATTGCCACAGCAAATGCACCCACAGCCATACCAATAGATCCGATAATCAGCAAAGGTTTGCGTCCAAAGCGGTCTACCGTAAAGATAGCAACCAGTGTAAAGATGATATTGACAACCCCCATAATCACAGTTTGCATCATACCGCCACCTTCTGCACCGGCATTCTCGAAAATACGCGGAGCATAATAAAGTACGGCATTAATACCAATCGCCTGTTGGAATACAGAAAGTAGAATGCCAATTACGATTACCGTCACTCCATAAGTAAAGATTTTCTCTGTCTTTTCCTGAGCTGTAGCTTTAATATCATTAAGAATTTCCCGAGCTTTAGCCTTACCATTAATTTTCTCCAGAATAGAGTAAGCCTTTTCTTCCTGTTGTACAAGAACCAAATAACGAGGAGTCTTCGGAACAAAGAACAAGAGCATGCCAAACAAAGCAGCCGGGAAAGCTTCCGAACCGAACATATAACGCCATCCTTCCTGAACTGTCCACATATCGGATTCTGTACTTACTGACAACACACCAGCAGCATCTTTCAGAATAATCGGATTCTGATGGTCGCCCATAATCAGATAATTCACAAAGTAGACAACCAACATACCAAAAATAATGGCAAACTGGTTACACGAAACAAGGGTTCCACGAATATTGGAAGGAGCAATCTCAGCAATATACATCGGACATACCGCTGAAGCCAGTCCCACTCCGATACCACCCAGAACGCGATACAGATTGAATGCTATCAATAAGTCCATATTCGGTTTTCCATATTCGAAGAAAAGGACTTCCGGATAATAAGAGCCTAATGCCGAGAGGAAAAATAATACTGCTGCAAGCCGTAATGAGTTACGACGTCCCAGACGAGAAGCAAAAATACCGGATAAAGCACCGCCCAGTACGCAGCCTATCAATGCACTGGAAGAAGTAATGCCGTGCATTACCTTATTATACTGGAAATCGGAAGCGGATAAGAAGAAAGCTTCCAGCCCTTTTTCCGCGCCGGAAATAACCGCCGTGTCATAACCAAAGAGCAAACCGCCCAAAATAGCGACAGAAGTAATCGAATACAAGTAGAGTTTACTTCCTTCGTTCGTTGTATTATTCATAGTTTTAAAAAGTGGATAAAGTAGTGTAGTAGTTGGATTAGAAAAAGTCAGGCGATAAAGTAGTAGCCCTACCGCTGCTTTACCGCCTGTTTTAAATATTAATTAGCAATACATATTCAGAATTGCTTCATAAAGTTCCTGCTTGCCGCTAGTCTGTTTCGGCTCTCCTTTTGTTTTTGCATAAGCAACCACATCTTCCAGAGTCAGCTTGCCATCTTCAAATTCTTTGCCTTTTCCGCCATCGAAAGAAGCATAACGGTCAGCCAGCATCTTCTTGTATGGAGATTCGTTCAACAAAGCTGCTGCACTTTCGAGCGCGCGAGCCATGGCATCCATACCAGCAATGTGAGCAATAAAGATATCTTCCAGATCTGTAGAGTTACGACGGGTTTTAGCATCGAAGTTTGTACCACCGGTACCAAGACCACCGTTACGGATAATCTGCATCATAGCCTGAGTCAGTTCATAATTATCAATTGGGAATTGATCCGTATCCCAGCCATTCTGATAGTCACCACGATTAGCATCAATAGAGCCCAGCATACCATTATCTACAGCTACAGCCAGTTCGTGCTCAAAAGTATGACCTGCCAACGTTGCATGATTCACTTCGATATTTACTTTGAAATCTTTATCCAGACCGTGAGCTTTCAAGAAGCCGATAACTGTTTCCGTATCTACATCATACTGATGCTTAGTCGGCTCCATCGGTTTCGGTTCAATCAGGAAAGTACCTTTGAAGCCGCGTGCGCGGGCATAGTCACGGGCAATTGTCAACATCTGTGCAAGGTGTTCTTTTTCACGTTTCTGGTCTGTGTTCAGAAGAGACATATATCCTTCACGACCACCCCAGAATACATAATTTTCTCCACCAAGTTCAATCGTCGCATCAATCGCATTCTTAATTTGAATAGCAGCACGGGCTACTACATCGAAATCGGGATTAGTAGCGGCACCGTTCATATAACGGGCGTGACCGAATACATTAGCAGTACCCCATAGCAGTTTGATGCCTGTTTCTGCCTGTTTCTGTTTTGCATAAGCTACGATTTCTTTCAGATTTGCTTCATATTCTTCCACACTGGCACCTTCTGAAACCAAGTCTACGTCATGAAAACAATAGTATTCGATACCCATTTTCTGCATGAATTCAAACCCTGCGTCCATCTTGTCTTTTGCAGCCTGTATAGCATCTGCATTGCAGTTCCATGGGAATTGCTTCGTTCCGCCACCAAACTGGTCGCCACCTTCAGCACACAATGTGTGCCACCATGCCATAGCGAATCTCAGCCAATCCTTCATTTTTTTACCATTAATTACCTTCTCTGCATCATAATAACGGAATGCCATCGGGTTCTTACTATCTTTACCTTCAAATTTAATCTTTTCAATTCCCGGAAAAAATTCTTTTGTTGCCATAATTCTTGTTATTTAAAAAGTTATTATATTATTATTTATTATCTGAGTTGAAAGTCCAAGTCTATACGTTGCCGCCCATTGATTTCTCAAGACGATGCTTCCATCTGGCATATGCATCGGCGTATTCCTGTCGTTTAGCTATATTCGGTTCAATCACATCCAGTTTGTCAAGGGTTTCAAATGCCTCATTATTATCTTTATAAATGCCCGCACCGATACCTGCCCCCTTGGCGGCTCCTACAGAACCATCCGTATCATAAAGTTCGATAGTAGCTCCGGTTACTCCTGCCAGTGTATCACGGAAGATGGAACTAAGGAACATATTTGCATGTCCGGCGTGAATCATTTTGACCGGAATCCCCATTTGTTCCATGATGTCAATGCCATACTTAAAAGAAAATACAATTCCTTCTTGTGCAGCACGAATAATATGGTGCTTGCCATGTGCATTAAAATCAACACCACGAATGCTACAGCCTATTTCTTTATTATTCAGCATGCGTTCCGCACCATTACCAAAAGGCAGGATGCTGATACCTGCACTCCCGATCGGTGCTTTGGAAGCCAATACATTCATTTCGTTGTACGAAATACCCTCGGGAGCTATATTTCTTTTTACCCATGAGTTGAGAATACCCGTTCCGTTGATGCAGAGCAATACTCCCAAACGAGTTTGCTCAGCTGTATGATTCACATGCGCAAAGGTATTGACACGCGACTGTAAATCATAATTCACTTCGCCATTCACACCGTATACAACTCCTGACGTTCCTGCCGTAGAAGCGATTTCACCCGGATTGAACACATTCAGTGAAAGTGCATTATTCGGCTGGTCACCAGCACGATAAGTAATCGGTGTTCCTTCTTTCAATCCTAATTCTTTCGCAGCAACGGCATTTACACGTCCTTGTTCCGCAAAGGTCGGTTTGATATCTGCAATGAGCGAAGCATCAAACCCGTAATAATCCATCAGGAAATCGGCTACGCGATTATTTTTAAAGTCCCAGAACATTCCTTCTGAAAGACCGGAAACAGTTGTACATATATCTCCACTCAACTTCATGGCAATATAATCACCGGGAAGCATTATTTTATATATCTGCTCGTAGACAGCCGATTCGTTCTGTTTGATCCAAGCCAACTTTGAAGCTGTAAAATTACCTGGCGAATTCAGTAAATGAGAAAGACACTTCTCCTCTCCGATCATTTCAAATGCTTTCTGTCCATAAGGCACTGCACGAGAATCACACCAGATTATAGCGGGACGCAATACATGCTGGTTCTTATCTACACATACCAGTCCGTGCATTTGATAGGAAATACCGATAGCTTTAATTTCGGCAGCACTAACTCCTGATTCTGCCATAATAACCTGTGTGGACAACTTCAGGTTTTCCCACCAACTTTCAGGGTCTTGTTCTGCCCACCCGGGATTTACTGCGATAATTTTCGCTTCTGTTTTCGGGAAAAACGCTGACGATACACATTTACCTGTTTCAGCATTTACCAGACTCGCTTTAACAGACGAGCTACCTATGTCATAACCTAATAAAAACATGATAATATTTACGATTTAACGATTTACTATTTAATATTTGAATAAGCTTACCTTCTTATCTTATTATATATCTTCTTATCAAATTTATAATAACGTGCTGCACGATGGGCCACCCCTTGCTGTTTTTCTTCCAAAGGAACTACATATTCCATCATCGCTATTTTCTTATGGAAGTTGCGTACATCCACAGTCTTGTCATATACCAACTCAAAAAGGGTCCTTAACTGAGCAGCAGTAAACTTACGCGGAAGCAGCTCAAATAACATGGAAGGATTGAACTCTGCAAACTGACGAATATAGGTCATGGCCTCTTTGATTATCAGATTGTGGTCGAAAGCCAATGTCATCACATCCTTCAAAGCAATCCAACAAGCCTGATGATCATCCAGATTCTTGTCCAATGTCCGATCTATTTTCACCATCGATAAATAAGCGATCGTCACGATACGTTCAACCTTTGACTGCATTGCCCGTTCCAGCCAGCGTACATCTTTGGGATTGCTGGTTCTGTTTTTAGAACCGAATGCCTTAAACTGCATCAGGTTCACATTTTTGAGCCCTGTCAATTCATACAGTACGCGTTGCGCTGCTTCGTCCAAGTCTTCATCCATATAAATAAGACTTCCGGGAAGTTTCATATCGTGATACACTTCACCATTATCTTCACCCGCACGTTTTACAAGTAACACTTTCAGTTGTTCTCCGTCAAAACCAATCACCACACAGTCTACTGATATGTGATTGTTTGCCAAAGGTGCTTTTTTCTGTATGTTCTGCATATCCATTTCTTTAATACGATGCAAATATAGGGGTGACATTCAATTCAAACAACAATAAATAACATGCTATAAAACATTGTTTTTCATAGATATACATATCATACAACATACAATATGACTACTTAGTGTTATCTTCTGAATTACAATATGTATTTTAGCCATTCCGGTAGCGAGTAATTGTACAAAGTACGAAAAGAGTAATGGTTCTTTATTATCAGTACTTTTCATATCCATTCTTCCTCATCCCCGACAATGTACTTATTGTATTTTAGACGATATCTCATTTTGTATCTTGCTGTTTTTATTTTATCTTTGCCGGATAAATATTAAAAAATCTAAAATGGAACGTCATCCCGTCATTTTATCCATCGCCGGTTCCGATTGTTCGGGAGGAGCGGGCATTCAGGCAGATATCAAAACAATCTCGGCATTAGGAGGCTATGCGGCATCTGCCATCACTGCCGTCACCGTACAAAACACTTTAGGGGTACGTGCAGTCCATGCGATACCCCCCGAAATTGTTTGCGGACAAATCGAAGCGGTGATGGAGGATTTGCAGCCTGCCTCTGTGAAAATAGGCATGGTCAACGATATTCAGATCGTTCATGTCATCGCTGAGTGTTTGCGGAAATATTCACCGGAACATATCATTTACGATCCGGTAATGGTATCTACCAGCGGACGAAAGCTGATGACGGACGAAGCCATTGAAGAGATTAAGAATGAACTTTTACCACTTGTTACATTAATCACTCCCAACATCGATGAAGCAATGGTACTGACAGGTAACAGCATCCAAAATACACAGGACATGCTGGCAGCTGCCAAACAACTCTCTATCGATTATCAAACCCATATCCTGATCAAAGGCGGACACTTGGAAGGTGATAAAATGTGTGATCTTTTATATTCTCCGGATCATACCTATTATATATATGAAGAAAAAAAGATAGAAACCAAAAACTTACATGGGACAGGATGTACTCTCTCTTCTGCTATTGCAAGCTACCAGGCAAAAGGATATTCGATGAAAGAATCCATCCGTCATGCCAAAGAATATATCACCCACGCCATCATTGCAGGCAAAAACTTAAATATTGGGCATGGCAACGGACCTCTGTGGCATTTTCCTGACTCCGTTGCACAAATATGTACATTTTGTGCGGTCGTGTCATAAAAATCTGTAACTTTGCACCCGCATTTAAAAATCAATTAAATAATTAAAGATATGAAAGCATTTGTATTTCCCGGTCAAGGTGCTCAATTCGTAGGAATGGGTAAAGACCTGTATGAAAACTCAGCTTTAGCAAAAGAATTGTTTGAAAAAGCAAATGATATCCTCGGATATCGCATTACAGATATCATGTTCAATGGTACAGACGAAGATCTTCGTCAGACAAAGGTTACTCAGCCTGCCGTATTCCTTCACTCTGTTATCTCTGCTCTTTGCATGGGTGATGATTTCAAACCGGAAATGACAGCCGGACACTCACTTGGCGAATTCTCTGCATTGGTAGCTGCTGGTGCACTGAGTTTTGAAGACGGACTGAAACTGGTTTATGCTCGTGCAATGGCTATGCAGAAAGCTTGCGAAGCCACTCCTTCTACTATGGCTGCCATCATTGCATTGCCAGATGAAAAGGTGGAAGAAATCTGTGCTTCTGTCAATGCAGAAGGTGAAGTTTGCGTACCTGCCAATTACAACTGTCCGGGACAAATCGTAATTTCAGGTTCTGTACCAGGTATCGAAAAAGCTTGTGAACTGATGAAAGCTGCCGGAGCAAAACGTGCTCTTCCGCTGAAGGTAGGCGGTGCTTTCCACTCACCATTGATGGACCCGGCTAAAATTGAGTTGGAGGCTGCTATCAACGCAACAGAAATCCATGCTCCCAAATGTCCGGTATATCAGAATGTAGATGCACTTCCTCACACTGATCCTGCTGAGATTAAGAAGAATCTGGTTGCTCAGCTAACTGCCTCTGTACGCTGGACACAATCTGTTAAGAATATGGTTGCCGATGGTGCTACTGATTTCACAGAATGCGGACCGGGTGCAGTATTGCAAGGCTTGATCAAGAAAATAGACGGTACGGTAAGTGCTCACGGCATTGCATAAGCATCTGCAGTAGATTTACCAATTCCTTTCATTATAGAGCGTGTTGACAAAGTTTGCCAACACGTTTTTTTATGCTCGTTAGTGAAATATAAAACAATTAACATGCTGTATAACACATCAATAGTTCTCTCTGTCAGCAAACTTTCCTGATCTTTCTTTTGTTTGTATTATAGGAATCATTTATTCAAATTCGTGGATCATGAAAATACATGAATATCAAGCAAAAGAAATCTTCTCCAAGTATGGAATCCCTGTTGAAAGGCATACTCTATGTCGTACAGCTGCCGGTGCAGTTGCTGCTTACCGGAGAATGGGATCGGACAGAGTGGTTATTAAAGCACAAGTGCTAACCGGCGGACGGGGAAAAGCCGGAGGTGTTAAATTGGTTGATGTCGCACAAGAGCCTTCGGATATTCCGAAGTTATTGAAAAGATAATCTTCTCTCAAAGGAGAAATTAAATAGAGGCAACGGCAGAAATGCTGTAAGCTAAAAGATAGAACCACACGGATTGACAGGACTTATGCACCTTTCATTTTTCCGTGTGGTTCTATTTTATATACATACTTATATCATCGGTAATAACAGAGTGGTACACGAGTACTACATCCCCTTTTTCACTCCCAACTTTATTAATAAAGCATTCATCGGATATGCACAGAAGAAGCCGACGAGCATAGCTAACTGCATCATAAACCAAAACATCCACGTATCTTTAGGCAAAGGTTCATTGACGAACAAAATAAAATAAACGATTGCCATCCAGCCATACATTCCTATTTGCCAAGACAACAGAGAAAAGAAATCTGCTTTGAAAGCACGGGATAATGCATTTCCAACTGAAATTCTCTCCATTTCCCGAATAGCGTAAAATTGAAAATAAACCCCGATAATCAATGCTAAAATAAAATCAAATACCCAGTTTCCTATAAGCTGGCTTCCTGCAACGGTTACCGGAATATAATTGGTAACCCACTCTCCTATTATATCAGCCAATGTGCAGCCTGCTCCACAGTGTAAAGCAGATAAAGCCACGGACTGCCAATGAGGATACTCCATAGGCATATTTCCCATTGACATATCCATTTTCATCTCATCCTCTCCCATCTTCATCGGAACACTTTTTCCGAATTTATTATAAGCCCATAAAGCTAAATAACTTCCCCACAATGCAGTTAAAATCCATACTGCATTCATTATCTTCATTGATTGTGGGCGATGTGTCAGGTCGATTGCTATGTGAACAGCAATTCCAATACCTGAACAGACTAAAAATACAGCTAATAAATTGAGCATAATTGTATATTTAAAAAGATTTTAGACTACAACAGCCCTTATTTATAAATAGTTCATCCCATCTATTTTAAAATCCGCTTTATCGAACTATTTTTCAAGCAGTTTGTTATAATTTTACTAATTAAATATTGAATTGTATGAGCAGACGTAGTCAATTAGAGCATGAAGTATCTGTTGCTCAGGAAAGAGTCAAGAAAGCAGCTAAAGATACACCGAAAGATATCATAAAGTTATGGGAGCAAGAACTTGTAGATCTGGAACTTGAACTCAATAATCTGGTAGATGATGAAGAAGATAATAATGAGGATTAATTAAAAGAGGGCGTTCATAACACCCTCTTTTAGTTATAGCATTAGCAAAATACCGTGACTTTTTTATCCACAGTGAAAATACTTATGTACCAATTCCAGCATTTCTTCCGGTTTGCCATCCAAGTCAGCACGCAATGTTTTATCCTCATAGCTACGAAGCTTACATATAATACCGTCAATCATAGCCGGACTAAATACATGATATTGTTCAAAGACGGTACGTTGTTTTTGCAAGCATTCGGCAGAGGCTGCGCAACTATCCGGTAATTGAGCTAAAGCTTTCAGTTTATCTTCATTCTCTTTCTGATGGATGTTCACATTTACATACGTTCTCTTTGCAATATCCAACGCATTCTCTATCTCAAAACCATGACGACAGGCAACAGCCAATCCTGCAAGCAGTTGATACAAATCTGCCGAGCCATCCGGAGAGCGCATTTCCACCGTTTGCTTCTGACTGGTATCAAAATGGCTTTCGTTTTCCAATGGGTTTGCCAAAGTACACATATCAGTTTTGGCGGCCCACCCCAAAGGTACACGTACCAATACAGAACGATTACGATCTCCCCAGCAAACATTCGTAGGTGCTTCCTGATGAGGAACTAAACGGAAATAAGAAGTAGGATTCGTATTTCCGAAAGCTGTAATGGAAGGAGCAAGTTCCATCATTCCGGCAATTGCTTTACGAGCTGTTTCCGACAATACTCCATCTTTCAGCATCTGATTTTGTCCGTCTTTTACAATACGCATGTGAACATGCAGACCAGAACCGGCTTTTCCTGCCGTAATCTTAGGCGCAAATGTCACATTGTACCCATATCTGTATCCCAGATTACGAATTACCCATTTGGCAATCATTAATTGGTCTGCCGCATCTTCGGCACGAACTGGCAGGAACTCAATTTCGTTCTGTTCATAAATCATGCCATCCAATGTAAAATTGCCCACCTCGGAATGACCATATTTTATTTGTCCACCGGTCTGAGCTATATATGACATACACTGCGTACGGAAATCATTAAACTTAGCATACGGAGCAGATTCATGATAACCACGCTGATCCGTAGCCTGAAACATTCCTGTATCCGGTGAAATAACATAATATTCCAGTTCTCCCATTGCCTGAAACTCCATACCTGTGACATCAGTAAATGCCTTACATGCCTTATGCAAAGTATGTTCCGGCGAACTTTCCAATGGTTCACCGTCTTTATTGAAGAAAGAACAGAGCATCGAGAGTGTCGGTATTTCAGCAAAAGGATCAACAAAAGCAGTGCGGAAACGAGGCACTACATACAGGTCGCTACTCCCCGCCTCTATGAAAGGAAACAGACTGGAACCATCTACGCGCTCTCCACAAGTAAGAATAGCATCCAGATAAGCTGCATTATTAATCACAAAATTCAACGTTTTCAGTCGCCCGTCAGCAGCAGGATACATAAAATTAACCATACGGATATTATTCTTCTGAATAAAAGAAATAATATCCGCTTTAGTAAACTCGGTAGCAGGCTTTTCCAAAGCAGCCACCAAGCAGTTGGGATTCATTAAAAGTTCTTGATTCATCTTTTATCGGTTTGTTGTTAATATGGTAAATTTAAGATGTTTATTTCATATCATTAGTTTTTCAATTACACCATCCACGCAAACAGATAGTGAACCAAAGGTAAGAAAAAAACTACCGCTGACAATAAAAACAGAAATAAATTCTTCTGACTAAAAAAATAAGCCGACCGGATTTTATAAAAACGAAAGAAGGTGCATTGGTCATCCCAATACACCTTCTTTTTATATACTGATTGTTATTCAGTCAATTAGTTCTTCGGCAAAGCTTCTTTAACTACCATCGGACGGCCTACATATTCAGCACCGTTCAATTCTTTAATAGCATTAGCAGCTTCTGCATCATCCGGCATTTCAATGAAAGCAAAGCCCTTTGATCTTCTTGTTTCACGATCTGTGATTAATTTAACTGAAGCAACTGCTCCATACTCTTCCATTACGTTTCTCAAGTCTGATTCCTTAACATTATAGTTAAGATTTCCAATGTACAAATTCATAAAATACAAATATAAAAAATTAATAATTTCAATAACAAAGTTCTTTGGAAGTTCTTAATCAGAGATGGATATGCTCAATAAATGAGAAGATTCATGTGAAATAATCAAATCAAAATACCTTTTATTGTTTAATGAGTACAAATAACGGCATTTCGTGGGAATAACACACTATGTTTACCCTTTTTTCTTTAGTAAAATATCCTTTTTTATGAAATAAGGCCAAAACTTAACGCATGATGTTTCAGTTATGCTCTGTAAACAAGTCAGAGGTTGCATTTACTCCTTTTGCTGATACTTAGGCATAAATTCTTCAAAGAACGAACGTTTATAGCTCCCGCCAAGTGCTATCTCATAAGTCTTTATATATACGTCATTCGTATCGAACGAGTCAATGTGTGAAGTATTGACGATATAAGATTTATTCACCCGAAGGAACAATTTATCCGGCAATTGTTCGTGGATATTTTTCAGGTTCATTTTAGTTATAATACGCTGATCTTCCAGCTGAAGAATAGAATAATCCTTTAGCCCTTCAATAAAAAGGATACTACTGAAGTTAATTTTGAAATACCGCCGTTCCGACTTAATAAAAAGATAGTCTTCCCGAATATTTTCTACCTTTTCTGGTTCTGCCGACACCAATAACTTATGATAAGCGACCGCTTTATTGACTGCCTTCAGAAAACGACTCAGTTCAATCGGCTTTATCAAATAATCTACAGCATTCACTTCATAGCTATCAAGGGCATATTCAGCGTATGCAGTGGTGAAGATGACCAGTGTATTCTCCGGAATACTTTGAGCAAACTCCATACCAGTGATACCGGGCATCTGAATATCAAGGAAAATCAAATCGACTGTGTGCCCACTCATAAAGGCGGATGCAGCCACAGCGTTATTAAAGCTACCCGCCAACTCTAATTGGGGAACCTGCTCTATCAGAGATTTCATGCCTTTCCGGGCTACGGGTTCATCATCTACAATAATACAGTTCATAAGCTTAAACGTAAATTGACACTATAGGTTGTTGCTAAATCTTTTATCTCTAACGTATATCCTGAGCCATATAACAACTCCAGTCTTCGCCGCACGTTTGCCAATCCGATCCCTCCTTCCCGTTTCACCGGAACAGAAGGTTTTGAGTTTTCACAACGGAATGACAGTTCATGATCATGCAACGTAAAATAGATATGTACATAAGACAAGTTATCACTATCCGGATTATGTTTTACCGCATTTTCCACAAAAGGAATAAACAGCAACGGCGGTACACAAACATGATTCATATCTCCCTCTTTCGACACCAAATACTCAAAATGATCCCGACGTACCTTTTCCAATTCAAGGAAGCTGGTCAGAAACTGAATATCCGCATTCAGTGAAACCTCCTTACGGGTACTGTCATTAAATTGGTAACGAAGCAGATCATTCAATTTCCCCAATATCTGAGAGGCTTCATCAGGGTCTTCTTTTACTAATATATTGGCATTGTTCAACATATTGAAAAGGAAGTGCGGATTTATCTGATTCTTTAATTGCTGAAGCTCCGTCTGCATCGTCGTATTCTCCAGTTCCGATATTTTTCTGCCGGAAATAATCCAACGCCGGAACATCTCAAAGCTGGTACTGCTCCCTGCTATCAAAGTTAGTACAAGTATGGAGTGAATGATACTCCAGAATGAAAAAGACTGCCCGTCCTGCAAACTGAATTCACTGATACCGTATTGCCGGTGAAGTGGATAAAAACAAACCAGCCCCAATAATGCACTAAAAACAATAACCCCCAGAAAGGATGCCCAATAAAAAATGAATTGGCGTTTGCCCAAAAAACGAGGGAGCAACTGATAAATATTCATATAGATGGGGAAAGAAAAGATAAACACACTCACCAGATATGCATACAGGAAACCTTCTTTATTAAAACTGCCATACACGTTCTGAAAAGCCAGAAAACAAATCAGCGACATCAGTAATAAATGACGAATCATCCTGTATGGACGGTCGACCAAAACCCTTCCCAAATAATATATATTTTCCGTATCTTTCATTACATCAATTTTAGATTGGTGGTACATGACGACTGATGATCATATTGATTCTCCAATAAATAATGTCCGGGATATAATAAATCCAGTCGCTTCTGAAGTTGCCCGAATGCTGGTAACGAAGCCTGAGGCATATGCTGCAATGTATTCATATCCGAACAATGATATGTGCAAGTAAAAAGCAATCCTTCTTCTTTTGCCTGAAAGCCAATTGCTATCTGATTCTCCGCTCCATCTTCATTATCCGCACTTTCCCGGACAGCATATTCTATAAGAGGCATAAACAATAAAGGAGGAATTTGAATATATCGTACTTCATTCTCCACTTGAATCTTATATTCAAGCCGTTCATTGTACATTTTCTCTAATTCCAGATAATCTGTAACAAAATGGATTTCATCACTTAAAAATACTTTTTCGTGTACACTTTCATAAAGCTGATATCGGAGCAGGCTGCCCAGCTTAAAAATGAGTGCCGAAGCTTTATCCGCATCTTTCTTTGCCAGCAGTTGCGCCTCATTTAACATTTTCGAAAGAAAGTCCGGCTGAATCTGTTCTTTCAGACGAGTCAATTCAGTCTGAAGATTATCGTTCTCCAATTTATTCAGCAATTGTTGATCGTTCACCCAGCGACGGAAAAATAGAGTAAAAGAGAAAGTCAGGAAATACAAAACAAATGCTATCACATTAATCAAAAGGAAAAGAAAAAAAATAGGATTGATCGTTACGATCTGATCAGGAATCTTATAATACTGCTTCAGAATATATAGACCGCCCATCATAAACAGTGCCATAAATACAATAAGATACCCCATATAGCCGGCATAAGCCTTGTATCGTCCCTTAAACAGATATCTAGGAATCAACACATTAGTATTCAAATAGATTAATCCCGAAAACGTCAGGATCATCAGTAAATTTATGCCTGTCGACAAATTAAATCCGAAGCCAACCTCCCTGACGAGATTTCCCCTGAACACCATAAAGGATATGATTAAAAATACCCCTATGACTTTTAATGCTGAATATAATATTCGTTTCACTGACATAAGGCGATAAAGTTACTACTTTTTCAGAACTTATACTTCATTCCCATCGAAACATACATAGCCGGCTTAAAATAAGGATCGATATCTTTGGACATATCCTTGAAAAAAGCTTTTAATGTACGTGTTGTATAATAAGCAATCCGGCTGCACGATAATCCACCGATAGCAGTTATAGCAAGAGAAGACCCCAAATTCAGTTCCGGCTGTAATCCTACAATGATGTATTGCTGGGAGAACATAACATCTTTTCCTTCTCTTTCTACTAATGCCAACGCGCCGTTCATCTCTGCCATCAAACTAACTTTCAGATATTTATTTAGGTGCATCCCTGCCGATACTTCCATTGCATTCATCATGGAAACTTTGATCTCATAACGCCCTTCCGTACTCCAATCAAAGTATATGGCCGGAAAAATCATGGGATAGCCAAACGTATTATTGATCGCCAGTCCGGCCCCAAGAGACAGATTCGGTTTCAACTGCCGGATAAAGACAGCTCCTCCCTGTCCCAAAACATTCTTCATTCTTATATCGGAAGCTGTATAAACGCCTACACCAACTGTAGTCAGCAGCATCCATTTCTTACTGACCGGACGGATGTTGGTTACTCCCAATTGTAAATTTATAGTCTGATCGATGTCTATATAAGATTGCAGATTCTTGTTATTCATGGAAGTATAACCTCCTCCGGCCGAGACTATCCAGACAGTAGGCTGCTTCCTTTCATTCAGTTTCTGTGATACAGGAACATTCACACTCCCTTCTACAAATTTCAGATCTCCCTTTCCTCCTGTCTCCTGTCCGTTCTCATCCTTGTAAGAAGAAGATGAGATATATCCGGTTTTGACAATCACTTGTGCCCTCATAGCTTCCGGCATCCACATGAGTAAAGTAAACATACTTACTATAACATACTTCATTCTTTCTCATTTTAATTTGAATGAAACAAAAATAGATCTTTATATCACGAACATAAGAAATAGTAGACCAACTTTATCATCCCGTATACAAAACACGTATTTTCTGACTTTATTCTTCATTCTTTGCTTTTTTATTTTAACTTTGTCCGTACATCCCTTGAGATGCAGGCTGAATTTGAAATTTAATAAATGACTAATTATGGAAATAAAAAAATTTATCGAAAACTATCGGGAAGCCTTTGGCGAATATGCTGAATTGCCTATCCTGTTCTGGTACTCGGACATTCTTGAAAATGAAACGGAGAAAGTGAACGGATGCTTCTTTAAAAGCATGGATAAAGTCAGGGAAGGTAATACCATCAGCCTGAATGCGGAAACAATTGGTTGCGGTGGCGGTAAGTTTTATACCGGATTCACTGACATGCCCGAACGTGTCCCGACATTTGTATCTCTGAAAGAGAGATATAAGCAGACACCGGAAATGGTGAAGAGCTTTATTGAACAACTGGGAGTGCCACGGGCAGAAAAACAATATCTGCACTTTGCCCGTATCGATAAAGTTGAAAACTTCGATAAAGCAGAAGGAATCCTTTTTCTGGCAAATCCGGATATATTGTCCGGGCTGACTACCTGGGCTTTCTTCGACAATAATAAGGAAGATACAGTCATTTCCACCTTCGGGTCCGGTTGCAGTTCGGTGGTCACACAGACAATTTTAGAGAATCGTAAAGGGGGCTACAGAACATTTATCGGTTTTTTTGATCCTTCTGTACGCCCCTATTTTGAAGCTGATATACTGAGCTATACCATTCCAATGTCGAGATTTAAAGTGATGTATGAGACAATGCGCAGCAGTTGTCTATTTGATACTCATGCATGGGGAAAAATCCGGGAAAGAAACAATAATAACCACAAAGAATAAAAAGATGGATTTTATACTTCGGCCTTGGCTAGAATCTGACGCCAAAGATCTGACGATACATCTGAATAATAAAAAGATATGGGATAACTGTAGGGACGGATTACCTTTTCCATATACAGAAACAGCTGCTGACGCTTTCATTAAATATGCTTCGGAACAAGTGGAACAAAATGAATTTTGTATCGAAGTAAATCATGAGGCGGTCGGTAATATCGGATTTGTTCGTGGGACTGACGTCGAACGCTTCAATGCAGAAGCCGGCTACTGGATTTCAGAAACATACTGGAACAAAGGCATTATGACAGCTGCTTTGAAAGAAGCAATAGAGCATTATTTCCGGTATACAGATGTAATACGTATCTATGCTACGGTGTACGAATACAACACCGCATCAATGCGCGTGCTGGAGAAAGCCGGATTTCAGAAAACAGGAGTACATCGTAAGGCATGTTTCAAAAATGGGCAGTTCATTAATGCACATTATTATGAACTACTGAAAAACAAATCGTAACCCTTTGTCTTGTTATCGGCCACTAACCACATATAAATAAGTCAAGGCTGATCAAAAAGTGCCTTTCCGGTTATTCTCCCTCTGACAACGATGTGACAAAGAGAAGAATGACTCCCCGGACCTTTCGATCAGCCTTGCATTACCTGTTTCATTTTCCTATTAACCTTCGGTCAATAGTTCCGAATCCCGATTATCTCTCAGTAAAGACAAAGTAATAAGTTCTGTGATCAGGTCTTTATAGGAAATTCCACTTACTTCCCAAAGCTTCGGATATAATGCCAGACACCATTTTTATCGACTCCAATGAGTAAAGGAATAAGTCTGGCTCTGTCGACAGCATTAAAGATGTTAGTAGCTGACCTCAACGAGACTTCATGTTCAGCGGATTTTCCTCCAAATATAACGGCAACTTTTAGTTTCATAAATTATGTGTTTAATGATGGACAGCAAAGGTAAAACAAAAAGGATTGACTCCTCTCAATACTCGTTGTTTTCTCTCTTTTTTGTGCATACTTATGTTTATACATCTTACATAAACGAGATATCCCGATTCATCACGAACCGGGATATCTCCATGAGTTATTACTTTCGAAGTCTTACTTAATTACTTCACTTCTTCGCCTTTTTCATTCAGAAGTACGGTTACTTCCTGGGCGTCTTTTGTAGTAAGAATTACTTTATAAACCTTGCCAGTCTCTTTTTCGGCAACATACGCTTCCTTGATGGTAGCACCTTCATAGCTCTTAGCTATTGCTTGCGCCACTGCTTCCGGCAAGTCTTTCACTTCAACTTTTGTGTATTCATCTTGTGGAGCCTGAGTCTGATTCTCCACAACCGGAGTGTTACTTACTTCCTGTGCAAATGCTACAGAGCTACCTAATCCCATTACCAATGCTACTGCTACTAATACCTTTTTCATAATCGTAATTTTTTAGTGTGAATAATTGAGTTATTGTTTTATTCTCTCTTATACTCAATAAGTTGCAAAGCGGATGCCAGAAATGCACAAAATGATATACAACTGATATTCAGGCATATAGAAATCTTTATCATCAACAATAGTGTGGAATTATGTAGAATTTGATGATACATATTGTGGAAAAGTGAATCAATAACCACAATTTTACAAGAACTGATTTCCTTATCACAGTGTTATATAAATAAATACCTAATTTTATAACAATGAAAAAGGAAATTTTAAAAGAGCTTATAGCTAAGCCGGGCAAAGAGCATCACGTCTCTGATTTCAATCCCTCCTTTACAACTGATATGTCTAAACAAGATGCCAAAGAGCAATTGGGCAAAGATATCGAAAGACTATCTGAATTGCAGAGTATGCTATATGCGCAAGACTGCTACTCTATTTTGGTCATTTTTCAGGCGATGGATGCTGCCGGCAAAGATGGTACAATTAAACATGTAATGTCCGGGATTAATCCACAGGGATGCCAGGTATATTCCTTCAAACAACCTTCTGCCGAGGAACTGGACCACGATTATCTTTGGAGAATCAACCGTTCATTACCCGAACGGGGACGAATCGGAATTTTTAATCGTTCGCATTATGAAGATGTACTAATAGCCAAAGTACATCCCGAAATCGTATTATCCAATAAGCTGCCTAATATCACAAAAACAGAAGACATTGATTCTGACTTCTGGCAACACCGTTACCGACAAATTAATGATTTCGAACGCTATCTGACAGAAAACGGAACAGTCATTATCAAATTCTTCCTCAACGTTTCAAAAGAAGAACAGAAAAAAAGATTTCTGGAAAGACTGAACGATGAATCGAAAAACTGGAAGTTTTCCTCTGCCGATATCAAAGAACGACAATACTGGAATCACTATATGAAAGCTTATTCGGATGTACTAACGGAAACATCTACAGAAATCGCTCCATGGTATGTAATCCCTGCCGATAATAAGTGGTTCATGCGATATGCAGTCGGGCGCATTATCTGTACACGTATGGAAGCACTCGATTTACATTATCCGCAGTTATCTAAAGAAGAATTAGAAAAACTTGAAGAATGCAAAAAGAGTGTATCCGATATTAATTTCTAGATCGCATCATGCACTGTCTTTTCCAGTTTTAACGGGTTATTGCTTCCGGGACTTGACAAACGCCTTTTAATGTTGTATATTTGTAAGCAGAAGCAATGAACTCTTAACCAAAACAAGTATAATATGACAACAAAACAGCTCCATTTGCGGATATAAATCGAGTTAAATACTATCAACCTATAAAATAAAGGCTACAGCTTCCATGTGAAGTTGCAGCCTTTTTTGTTGTAAAAAAGTCGTTTAAATAGCCAAAAACAGGAAAATAGAGTTTATAATAAACTTGGATACCGTTTATAATAAACTATCACGGAATTTATTATAAACGCAATCATCGTTTATTCATAAAACATACATTTTTTTCATAAAGCCAGAAAGAAGTTTACTATGTTCTCATCCATTTTTCCAAACATAAAAAACAAAAAATAATAAAATTGTACGTATCATCAAAAAATAACATTATTTTTGTAAACATCAAAACTCCCGGTGGGACTATGAATTACAAAATCATCTAATGCAGATTAAACTTTTCCGAAATAGAATAGTCTAATCTTTAAGATATTATCATCTAAACATTAAAGTCATCAATGAAAATGGAAACATCTGCCAAAGCCAAACTCTATTCGCTGAATTACAGCAATGTGAAAACTTATCTGTTCACCCTGTTATTTGTAGCAGGCAACATCGCACTTCCACAACTGTGCCACCTCGTACCTTATGGTGGACCGACTTTATTACCGATTTACTTCTTTACCCTAATCGCCGCTTATAAATATGGCTTTCGGGTAGGCTTACTGACAGCCATCCTTTCGCCCGTCATTAATCATTTATTGTTTGACATGCCATCCGAAGCCGTTCTCCCAATTATACTGATAAAATCAACTTTACTTGCCGGTGCCTCCGCCCTTGCAGCACACCGTGTAAAATCTGTATCTTTATTAGCTATTCTTGGAGTAGTGCTTTCTTATCAACTGATCGGAACAGCCTTTGAGTGGATGATTGAAGGAGATTTCTATATCGCAGTACAAGACTTTCGTATCGGCATTCCGGGCATACTTATTCAATGGTTTGGCGGCTACGCCCTGCTAAAAGCAATTGCAAAACTCTAAACTAAAAAAGAAAGATGGACAGAAGGGATTTTTTTAAAACAGTAGCTATTACTGGTGCCGCCATGACTATACAGCGTTCAGAGGCGATGGAAATACTGACTCAGACAATTAATAAAGCCAATGGTGACAAGCCGGATCTGGTAGCCGTTATGGGCGGTGAACCGGAAGTTATGTTCCGTCGTGCCATCAGCGAACTGGGTGGCATGAAACAATTCATCAAGCCTGGGCAGAAAGTAGTAGTGAAGCCTAATATCGGATGGGATAAAGTGCCCGAACTGGCGGGAAACACCAATCCTAAACTAATCACGGAAATCATCAAGCAATGCTTTGCTGCCGGAGCCAAAGAGGTCACCGTATTCGACCATACCTGCGACGACTGGCAAAAATGCTATAAAAACAGTGGTATCGAAGCTGCGGCAAAAGAAGCCGGAGCCAAAGTGATGCCGGCTCATCTGGAATCTTACTACAAACCTATTGATTTGCCAAAAGGACAAAAAATGAAGAAAGCGAAGGTACATGAAGCCATCTTGAATTGTGATGTGTGGATTAATGTCCCCATCCTGAAAAATCATGGAGGTGCCAACCTGACTATCTCCATGAAAAATCACATGGGTATCGTCTGGGACCGGGGATTTTTCCATCAAAACGACTTGCAGCAATGTATCGCAGATATCTGTACACTGGAAAAGAAAGCTGTACTTAATGTCGTAGACGCCTACCGCATCATGAAAACAAATGGGCCACGGGGACGTTCAGAATCGGACGTGGTGTTGGCGAAAGGACTGTTTATCTCACCCGATATTGTTGCCGTAGATACAGCCGCAGCCAAATTCTTTAACCAAGTACGCGAAATGCCGCTGGATACCGTAGGACACCTCGCCAAAGGAGAAGCACTGAAAATAGGAACAATGAACATCGACCAATTGAATGTCAAGCGAATTAAGATGTAAGCCACCATGTTAAGAAAGATACGTATCGGAATGTCAGTGGTCCTTTTTGCACTGATTACTTTTTATTTTCTCGATTTTGCGGACATTTTGCCGAATAGCTTTCATCGGTTGGCACATATACAGTTTGTCCCTGCCGTGCTATCTCTCAGCATAGGCATACTGATTGTACTGATTGCATTAACCCTGTTATTCGGACGTATCTATTGTTCCGCCATCTGTCCGATGGGAATATTGCAGGATGTCATAGCACGTATTTCAAAGTCTACGGGAAAAAAGAAAAAAAGATATAAATACAGTCCTGCAAAAAATATACTGAGATGGACAGTACTCGGAGTGACAGTTATTGCTTCCGTATGCGGATTTGTAGCAGTATTGGGACTACTGGACCCGTATAGTGCTTATGGACGTATCATTGTACATATCTTTAAACCCGTATACATGCTGGGAAACAATCTGCTGGAGTCTATATTTTCCAGATTCGATAATTACACATTTTATCAGGTAGATACCTCGATAGTAAGTCTTTCTTCCCTTCTCATAGCGATAATGACCTTTGCAGTCATTATGATATTGGCATGGAAACACGGACGTACGTGGTGCAACACCATCTGTCCGGTAGGTACAGTATTGGGACTGCTGAGCCGTTATTCTTTGTTTAAAGTCCGCATTGATACTGCGAAATGTAATGGTTGCGGGCTCTGTGCTACCAAATGCAAGGCAGCCTGTATTCATAATAAAGAGCATACGATTGACTACAGCCGTTGCGTAGATTGTTTCGACTGCCTCGAAGCTTGTAAACAGAAAGCGTTGGTTTATGCCCCTGCTTTAAAGAAACAACAGTTATCATCTGCTGTAGAAAATCCAACTTCGACAACAGCAGAGCAATCTTCAGCTACAGCAGACTCTTCCAAACGCCGTTTCCTGCTTGCCGGATTAGCCACTGCCGGAGCAGCTCCCAAGCTTCTTTCGAAAGTACAGGAATCCATTGCGACTATGGAAGGCAAAACAGCATACAAAAAAGAAAATCCGATTACGCCTCCGGGATCTGTCAGCCAGAAACGTTTTCAGCAACATTGTACATCCTGCCATCTTTGTGTCAGCAAATGCCCGTCGCATGTATTGAAGCCCGCTTTCATGGAATACGGACTAGGAGGCATAATGCAACCGACTGTCAGTTTCGAAAAAGGATTCTGTAACTTCGACTGTACCGTATGTGGTGATGTTTGTCCTAACGGTGCTATTCCTCCATTAACGGTAGAGCAAAAACATCTCACTCAGATGGGATACGTTGTCTTTATAGAAGAAAATTGCATTGTCCTTACAGACGGAACCAGTTGTGGAGCATGTTCCGAGCATTGTCCTACGCAAGCCATTGCTATGGTACCATACAAAGACGGATTGACCATCCCTCATATCAATACAGAGATCTGTGTCGGATGCGGTGGCTGCGAATACGTTTGTCCTGCCCGTCCGTTCCGCGCTGTATACATTGAAGGCAATCCTGTACAGAAAGAAGCAAAACCTTTCAAAGAATCAGAAGAACATAAAGTCGAGATTGACGATTTCGGATTCTAGCCGTGTCTTACCCAAAAAACTATCCATTATATTCCTCCTACTTTCAATAAATTCACTAAATTCGTGGCGAACTAAAAAAGAAAGTAATTCATGGAGGTATTCACTAATAACTGGAATAGTCATAAATATCAGATAGGCTATGCTTTAAGCGGAGGGTTTATTAAAGGATTTGCACATTTGGGGGTGATGCAGGCTCTGCTGGAGCATGACATCAAACCGGATATTATCTCCGGTGTAAGTGCCGGTGCACTTGCCGGAGTTTTTTATGCCGACGGAAATGAACCTCACAAAGTGCTTGATTACTTCTCCGGTCATAAGTTTCAGGACTTGACAAAGCTAGTCATTCCCAAGAAGGGATTATTCGATCTCTGTGAATTTATTGATTTCCTCCATACTAACCTGAAAGCCAAGAATCTGGAAGAGTTACAACTTCCTATGATAATCACGGCTACCGATCTTGACCACGGACGTATGGTTCATTTTCACCGTGGCTCTATAGCCGAACGTGTTGCCGCCTCCTGCTGTATGCCTGTCATGTTTGCTCCCGTCAACATCGACGGGACAAATTACGTAGATGGCGGATTAATGATGAATCTTCCGGTTTCCACCCTTCGCAGAATATGCGACAAGGTTGTAGCTGTCAATGTAAGTCCCATCATGGCACAAGACTATAAAATGAATATTGTAAGCATTGCCATGCGTTCATTCCATTTCATGTTTCGTGCCAATACTTTCCCCGAAAGAGAAAAATGTGACTTGCTGATCGAACCCTACAATCTCTATGGATATAGCAATACAGAGTTGGAAAAAGCCGAGGAAATCTTTGAGCAAGGGTACAAAATAGCCAATGATCTGATCGACCAGACGCTGGCGGAAAAAGGGAAGATATGGAAATAACTACCTTTTTCTAGAAAACATTTATGATATGAAATAAAATCTACTCTATATGAACAACGAAAACAAAATGATTATCTATCAGGTGTTTACACGCCTGTTTGGAAACAATAACAATCATTGTGTCTACAATGGAGACATTACCGCCAACGGATGTGGCAAAATGGCTGATTTCACGCTCAAAGCACTTGGAGAAATCAAAAAGTTGGGTGCTACCCATATTTGGTATACAGGCATTATCGAACATGCTACACAAACAGACTACCGCCGTTACAACATAAGTCCCGACCACCCTGCTATTGTAAAAGGTAAAGCGGGGTCTCCCTACGCTATCAAAGATTATTATGACGTAGATCCGGATTTAGCAAACGATGTTCCAGGGCGAATGAAGGAATTTGAGAATCTGGTACATCGGACACACCGTTCAGGACTGAAAGTCATTATAGATTTTGTGCCCAACCATGTAGCACGCCAATATCACTCGGATGCACAACCGGACGGCACTACCGAACTGGGAGCAAACGATGATCCAAATTACTCCTTCAGCCCATACAATAATTTCTACTACATACCGCAGGCCGAATTGCGTGCCCAGTTTGACATGAAAGAGGGTGCAGCAGAACCCTACCACGAATATCCGGCCAAAGCAACAGGAAACAATCGTTTTGACGCTACTCCGAATATTAACGACTGGTACGAAACCATCAAGCTGAACTATGGGGTGGATTATCTGAATGGTGGTACATGCCACTTCTCGCCAACTCCGGATACGTGGATAAAGATGCTGGACATTCTCTTATTCTGGGCCTCAAAAGGTATTGACGGTTTCCGTTGTGATATGGCGGAAATGGTTCCTGTAGAATTTTGGGAATGGGCTATTCCACAAGTGAAAGAAGCATATCCGGAAATTATTTTTATCGCAGAGGTTTACAATCCCAACGAATACCGTAATTATCTGTTTCGTGGAAAATTTGATTATCTATATGATAAGGTCGGCCTATATGACACACTTCGTAATGTAGCTTGCGGTTATGAATCTGCAGCTTCTATCACTCACTGTTGGCAAAGTCTGAACGGAATAGAAAAGCAAATGCTGAACTTTCTGGAAAATCATGACGAGCAACGTATCGCTTCTGATTTCTTCGCCGGAGATCCGCGTAAAGGAATCCCTGCTCTGATAGTTTCCGCCTGCATGAATACCAATCCTATGATGATCTATTTCGGTCAGGAGTTCGGAGAACTGGGAATGGATAGCGAAGGTTTCAGCGGAAGAGACGGACGAACTACGATATTTGATTACTGGAGTGTGGATACGATCCGTCGCTGGCGCAATGGCGGTAAGTTTGATGGTAAAATGCTGACCGAAGAGCATAAACGTTTGCACAGCATTTATCAGAAAGTGCTGACTCTGTGCAATGAAGAGACAGCTATCGCAAAAGGAGTATTCTTCGACCTGATGTACGCCAATAAAAACGGATGGCGTTTTGATGAACATAAGCAATATACTTTTATGCGAAAGTATAAGAATGAGTTATTGTTCATTATTGTCAATTTCGACAGCCAACTGGTTGATATCGCAATCAATATACCTTCTCATGCGTTTGATTTCCTTCAGATACCACAAATGGAGAAGTATCAGGCCACAGACTTATTGACCGGTGCCAAAGAGGAAATCTGTTTATTACCTTATAAAGCCACTGAAATTTCTGTAGGCGCTTATAATGGAAAGATTCTAAAAATTACTTTCTGATAATGAAGAATGATGAATGAAGAATTGGCTGCGCTATCACACTGCAAAGTAATTCTTCATTCATCATTCTTCATTTTATATTTCCCCGCTGAAAACAAAAATTCTCGAAGGCTGTTTAGTTAGATAAATAATTACCTCAACAGCTCCTTATGAAAAGAATTAGTTTTTTGGCAGTCATATGGTTATTATCCGTATCTGCCTTCGCAATCTTACCACCCGGCAATGTACAGACTAACTTCAAAAAGATGTACCCCAAAGCCAACGGTGTAGCCTGGTCGCAAGACGATGGATACTATTGTGCAAACTTCGTAATGAATGGATTTACTAAAAGCGTCTGGTTCAATGCTCAAGCCCAATGGCAAATGACACAGACCGACCTTGTCAGTCTCGACCGGGTGACACCTACTGTATACAATGCATTTGTATCCGGTCCTTACGCCAGTTGGGTAGTAGATGATGTAACCATGGTGGAGTTTCCTAAATGGCAGGCAATCATTGTCATCAAAGTAGGACAAGATAACGTAGATATCAAATATCAGCTTTTCTATTCTCCACAAGGAAGGTTGCTGAAAACCCGCAATGTCAGTTACATGTACGACATTCTCGGACCGGGAACATTTTTATAAAGTAAAGCCCTTGCAAAACATAAAATGATTGCAAGGGCTTCCTATTTCTATTCTTTTAAATTATTTCTTCTTTCTCAAAACGACAGCTGTACGTGCAGGAATGTAGAGTTTTAACCACTCTTTCTTTTCCTTCTTATACAACGGATCGGCAATCGTGAAATGAACCACTGAATCATCAGCAAGACCATTTCCACCAAAGACAACATTATCCGTATTCAGAATCACTTCATAAGCTCCCGGAGTAACCAAAAAACCATAATCCACAAAAGATTGTTTCGGATTGAAGTTAAATACGAATATCAAATCTTTGCGTCCATAAGCCAATATTTGGTCACCATCATTGTGCCAGATCTCCTGAACCGGAGTAGCCTGGAAATCCTTCACGCTCTTGATAACCTTCAGCATTTCAGCATCAAAGTCTCCCATATAGTGATAAGCCAGATTCTTGTTATCTACCAGATCCCACTGACGGCGAGCGTACTTACAAGACCATCCATTTCCTTCACGTGGAAAATCAATCCATTCGGGATGTCCGAATTCATTACCCATAAAGTTCAGATAACCTCCATTAATCGTTGAGGAGGTCAGCAAACGGATCATTTTATGTAAAGCGATTCCCCGATTCACTACGTAATTCTCATCCCCTTTCTGCATGTGCCAATACATGTCGGCATCAATCAGACGGAAAATAATGGTCTTATCTCCTACTAATGCCTGATCATGACTTTCCGCATAAGAGATTGTTTTTTCATCCTGCCGACGGTTGGTTACTTCCCAGAACATACTGGAAGGTTTCCAGTCCTCGTCAATCTTTTCTTTGATGGTCTTAATCCAGTAATCAGGGATATTCATAGCCATACGATAGTCAAAACCATAACCGCCATCTTCTACTTTTGCAGCAAGTCCCGGCATACCGGAAACCTCCTCGGCGATAGAGATAGCCTTCGGATTAACTTGATGAATCAATTCATTCGCCAATGTCAGGTAACAAATAGCATTGCCATCCTGATGACCATTGAAGTAATCTCCATAATTACAAAATGCTTCTCCCAGCCCGTGGCTATAATATAACATAGAAGTCACTCCATCAAAACGGAAACCGTCAAACTTATATTCTTCCAACCAGAACTTACAGTTGGACAGCAAAAAATGAATGACTTCATTCTTACCATAATCAAAGCAAAGTGAATCCCATGCCGGATGTTCACGACGTGCGCCCGGATAGAAATATTGGTTCGGATCACCGGCAAAGTTACCCAAACCTTCCACTTCGTTTTTCACCGCATGCGAATGGACAATATCCATAATAACGGCAATACCCATCTCATGAGCAGCATCGATCAATGCTTTCAACTCATCGGGAGTACCAAAGCGGGAAGAAGCTGCAAAAAAACTGGAAACATGATAACCAAAACTACCATAATAAGGATGTTCCTGAATAGCCATAATCTGAATACAGTTATAGCCTTCTTGCGCTATACGCGGAAGTATTTTTTCGCGGAATTCATTGTAAGTACCAACCTTTTCCTCCCGTTGTGCCATTCCGATATGACATTCATAAATCAACAGAGGGTTAGTAGTAGGCTTGAATGTTTTTTTCTTGAACTTATATGGTTTTTCCGGTGCCCAGACTTGTGCACTGAATATCTTGGTCTGTTCATCCTGTACTACACGTGTAGCCCAGGCAGGAATACGTTCACCTTGTCCGCCATCCCAATAAACGTTCAACTTATACAAGTCTCCGTGCTGAATGGCATCTGCCGGAAGATTGATTTCCCAATTACCATTTTTCAGTTTTTTCAGCTTATAAGCCGCTTTCTCTTCCCAATTATTGAATGTACCCACCATATAGATATGAGTAGCATTCGGTGCCCATTCACGGAACGTCCATCCTTTGGGAGTGCGATGCAGGCCAAAGTAAAGATAGCCTGATGCAAAGTCCGAAAGAGTTTGTTTTCCTTTATTTGTCAACTCGGCTTCCTTGTTCAGTGCATATTGGTGACGACCGATAATGGCGTCTGCGTAAGGTTCCAGCCAGGGATCGTTTTTGATAATGTTGAGTGTCTCTTTCATATCAGAATTGAATTAGGTTTATGCTTTTACTTTTACGATCACTTTCTTCACTCCATCCGGAGTAATGCCAGGGGCATGTCCGTCCTGAGGGAAGAAGATAGCAAACATTCCCGGTTTCACGGCTACATATGTTTCTGCCAGTCCCTCAAAGAAAGTTATATCTTTTTCTGCATTATAAGGGGCGTCGGCAGGCATACAATCTTTGGCAGCAGTATACCCCATCACTTCTGTTCCCGACAGTGGAATCTGAATATCGATAAATTCATTATGCGTTTCCAGTTTAGCCTCTTCCTTTGTTTTAGGCTTTGTCTGTGCGATATTCACTAGCAGATCTTTTCCTTTCAGTTCAGTCTTGCCTATTTCCATGGCTTGAAGATCATGAGATTTCAAGAACTCAATAGCTTGTGCAAACAAAGGATTCAAAGACGCGTATTTTTCCAGATTTTCTAAAGTATCTACTACCATATGAGTTTAATTTTTAAGTTTATATATTTAGGTATTATTTTATTCAAAATCATCAATTGTATAATTAATGAAATCAGCAAATCTCTTGAACTGTCGGAATGCTTTTTCTATCTGTTCCATCACGTCGGCCCGGGTGAAAAAATCATCAGGAACAAGATAAGAACAAACAAACTGTCTGCACTTCAAATAATCAATATATTTAAAATCTTTCGGGAATCCCTTAGGAGCAGTTTTCATGAAGTCCTCTCCCACCACAGGGAAATATTTTTTGAACTCGGGATCTTCTACTATGGAAATATACTCTTCCACATTATCATAAATGGCTTGTCGGACAGCTTTCAACACGTTGGGAGGCAGACACAGGCTTCCTCCGGCAAGCATGCTTCCATCAGGCTGCAGATGCACATAGTATCCGCAATGATCAGACTTTTTGCCTTTGGCATTGATATAGCCGCCAAAATGTATCTTATAGGGTGTTTTATCCGCAGAGAAGCGGGTATCCCGATAAATACGATAGGTACAATCTTTGGGCTGTATTCCCCGGATTGTTTCATCGAACAAAGAGATGCGGGCGATTACTGTTGCCAGAAAGTTATCAAACTCGGCACGGGCTACTTCATATTCTGACCGGTGCTCATTGAACCACTCACGATTATTATTCGCAGAAAGATCTTTTAAAAACTGAAAGATAACGGGTATGTTCATCTTCATCATTTTCTATTATTACCCTACAAACGTACAAATTTTATTTCATATAAACTACAAAACGCAACAAAAGGACATAAAAAAAGCATCGGCCTGGTAAAACCGATGCTCTAACACATTTATCAAAAAAACAGACTCTTCTGTCTCTGACGTACTTTAAGCTTTCACAAGTGAAGTACAATCTCTTTTAATTAATCTTTATCTAATACTATGAAAAACACATAGATATAACAGATAAAAAAGAAGCTTTGTTCAATGATTCTATGTATAATTCAGTTAATTTTAGTTATAGAATTAAATGCTTTCTATCGACAGGTATAATGATCCGCTCCCAGTCAATCATTGCATTGAACAACATTATATGGGTGTAATCATCCAATTGAAGCCACGAGATATCTTTCTCCACGATTAACTGATTATCCAACAGTTCAGCACGCTTGGTGCCCCGAAGTAACGGATGAGCCGGAGTATACCAGCTATTTCCGTCATATAGCGCAATATTGGCAATGGAGGTATCCGTCAGATATCCGTCTTTCACAATCAAGATATCGTCTGCATTCCCTCTTCGTCCAAACAGTTCATTCAGTCCCTCACGATTTGTTCTTTTATAGCTATAATCAATTTTGTCCGAAGTAACCAGACGCAAAGAAGCGACCATTCTCATTTGATAAGGCATGTATGTAACCTCCTCGATCTCCTTACCGTATACAATCCGGCATTTCCAGATACCGGATAAAGACTGAGAGGATATAATGCCGGTCAAATCAATGGGAGAAATATCCTTCCAAAAGGCAGCACGAGTTCTGTTCAGGCGTTCCACATGGTATGGCAGGTTATATACCTGTCCGTCTTCTACACGAATAGTTTCAATAAATAGGCACATATATTTTTTGTTTCATTTCATGATACTCACTTTGCGCTTCACTACGGCAGGTTATTCCACCTCCGCTCTTAAAATACATCCTGTCTCCCTCCTGCTCCACAAAACGTATCATAACGGCACTATCAAGATTATTCCCGTCAAAGTACCCCATCACACCCGTATAGAATCCTCTTTCATACGTTTCTGCCTCACTGATGATCTGCATGGTCTTTGTCTTAGGAGCACCGGTGATAGAACCGGCAGGCAAGAGTCTGAAAATAATATTTCCCAGATTTTCCAGATAATTATCCGGCAGGATTCCTTGTATCTCCGAACTCGTCTGAAGAATCGTTCCACGATTCGTCTGCAATTCGTCAATATATCTATATCGGGACACAGATACCCGATCAGCCACTATACTCAAATCATTGCGAATCAAATCTACAATAGTAGCATGTTCTGCTGCCTCTTTCGGGTCATCCATCAACTGCCGGACAGCTGAGGGCAAGGAGGCGTCAAGAGTTCCTTTCATGGGATAAGAACAGATTTTTCCTTGTTGGATTCTGATAAATATTTCAGGAGAGAAAACGGTAAACTGATCTCTGACCCATAATTTATACATTGCCTTCGAACGGAGGAAAATATCTTTCAGACTGAGATTCGTTTCTATCGGAGTACAACAGGTCAGGTTAGTCAGAAAACTGTTTCCTGCAAAAATATTCCGTTGAACAATATCAAATGAACGCAGATAACTTTCGAAAGATTCCGGAAATGAATTCCAATATACAGACTCTTTCAGGGCTGAAGGCACAACAGACTTATTCAAAGAAGACTGGTTGGTAAACCCATTCAGATCATATAATATTTCAGAAGAGTCGACACGCTCCACCTCTTCTACGTAAGAAGCATCCTGCAAATAATTAATGATAAAAAGAAAGGGTCGCCGGGATTGTCCCAACTGATTTATTTGTCCGATCGTTTCTTCTTTTGTATATAATTGCATAAAGTACTTTTCTTTATTGGGAGAACAAAAGTACACAAAAAGTATATGATTCGAAAGGGGAAAGTACTAAAAAAGGGTTACCGGAAAACAAATCCGGCAACCCTTTTCAATATAGAATCGGTAGTTTGTTATTTCATGGCACTTTGTACCTGAGTAAGCATTGTTTTAGCCTTTGTATCTTCCGGAGAAACTTTCATTGCTTCTTCCAGGTAACCTACTGCCTCTTTGAATCTGGCATCTGCCTTTTCTTTTTCTGCAGCATATTTATCTGCGTCAGAATTAGCCAATGGAGCAGCTTTCTTCAGGATGTTAGCACCATCATTATAGCATAAAACTCCCAAGCTATACAAAGCATTTGTTTTATATGTCTTATGATCCAATGGAATTACTTTCTTGAAACAGTCTTCTGCTTCTTCAGCTTTTCCTGCTTTCTGAGCAGCAAGTCCGGCTTTCAGATAATGAAGACCATAATTTTTAATCATTGTTTTATTAGTCGGATCTACTTTCAGACCTTCTTCCAAGGTAGCTACATACTCATCAGTCTTCTTCAAAGCATCCAATGCCAGAGCTTTACGGGCATAAGCATTGCCTGTATTGAATTTCTTCTGGATAGCGATATCGAAGAAAGTCACAGCTTCTGCATACTTTTTCACTTCATCTGCGGCCATACCACAGTAATAAGCGATTGCAGAGTCCTGATTATTCGTTTGTTTCAAATACTCGCTGAATTTAGCATAAGCTACGGGATAGTTCTTGGCATTAAAAGCGTCGCTTCCTTCTTTTTTCAATTGGTTAGGGTCAGTTTGAGCAAAAATGTTAGTCACAGTAAGACAAAATGCAAATAAAAAAATCAATTTCTTCATAACTTTATTGTGTTTTTTAGTTGTTAATCGCCCAAAAGTATAAGTAATAACAGAAAGAAGCAACACCTTTTTACCTTTTTTGAGCTTTTTGAAACCTATATAACGTTCGTTATTCTTCGTAAAACAGTCATACAAGTATCTTCGCTCTGATAAAAATCTTTCCTTTCATATCAATTAAAACGCGAAAAGAGTGATACATAGTTTAATAACATATTAATAATTAAATGGAAAGGAATTAACATGAATTTGAAAGGTTCGATAGATAGAAATAATAACAACTCATTTTATGGATATCGGCAGAAATAATAGTAGCTTTGCCCCTGGAATCATTTATTTCCACCTATAACAACGGAATTTGCCCTGGCTGAATGCCAGGGCTTTTTAATGTCTTTACAAAAAATAGAATTATGATAGTAGAAAATATGAGTATTGAAGAAATGCAGATTGAGGTTGAAAAGGATTCAGATATATTATATGCGAAAATACGGCATTTGTATGATGACATATGATTTTACTAGTGCCGAAAATAAAGTTATTATTCATATAAACCAAGGACTTATACTGGGTGACTACAACAATGACCGTAACCGTCTGTTAGCCAAGACATTCGTCTCAAAAGAAATGTTGTTTGACTCTCAGGTCTCTGTTGATAATGAGGTGGCTGAAATGAGAGACTTGGATCAATGAATAAATCTGAGGGATGAAATTACAAATTCTTATCTTTGCCTTCAAATTTATAGAAAATGGAGTTAAATGTTTATCGTCTTCTTCT
>NZ_FNNN01000045.1 GCF_900106755.1 Bacteroides faecis MAJ27 | reverse complement strand
CATTAAATCTGATTTTTACAAAGTTAATACATAAATAAAAAAACTACGAGAAAAATCCCGTAGTTTTCTATTTACACAATCAGATGGATAGTCCCCTAAAATAAGCTCTACCCATCCACTTTAAGGAGATTACCACCACCTCTGTCTTCCGTTTTCGTAGGTGAATATTCTTTCTTCTTTTCCACTGTTATGGCATTTCAACCATAATAATGCGTTAGCAGGTACTTGTTTATATTCTAAATACCAATTTGCCGCCGTCTGTTTGCCAAGTGATTTCCATCCCTCTTTTTCTGTCCAATAAAATAGTTCATATTGATAACCTGGAATAATGCCATTAGTATTACTACGTGGGATTAGTTCTATATGAGTTAGTTGTTGTGGACTTCCTAGGTCGACTGTTAACTGATTAGTAGACATTGTGTAATATTTATTATATTTTCCGTCTTGTAGCATTTCAAGACTAGGGTTGTTTACCATTCCGTCATACAATTGAATGGGTTTTAATAATGTTGTATCCTTATTTTCATCCAATCCTATGAAAGATAATTCAGCAAGACAACAGTCTTTTTCTTCAGGAGCAATAAAACGTATATAACGATATTTTTTTGGGGTGTTAATAGTGATTTTTTGTCTATAATATGGTATACCATTTATTGCTGTAAGACTATCTGCTTTTTTAAAGTCCTTTTGGTTAGAAGCTTCAAAATATCCGCCTTTTAATTTAACAGCATGTGTTGCAGTATAAGAGTAGTAAGTATATTTGGCTGATAAATAGATATTGTTTTTTTCTGTTTTATCTGTATATATATAGTGTACATCCCCTTTTTCATCCAAATAAAATGGTTTTCCTGCTGCTATCATGTGTCTGTTTTCATATATTGCAGGCAAATACATGATATTTCTTCCCATATTTTGAAAGAGTGCCTCTTTATTCTGTTTGATTTCTGAGCATGCGATTGGTATCCATTCGCCCTGTTCAGATACACATAAGTATCCGACATTATGTTCTTGGGTATCCATTTCTATTCGGACATCCGAACAGATAATATATTCGTCTGTTACATCTTTTATACAGAGAGAGAATTCTGGGACTATTTCTCCTACATTAGCTATTTCCAGTATGTGTTTTCTGTCAGGTTGTACGGACCAAGTATGTCTATATACTTTGGGAATCGTTTTTGAGTATTGAACTTCTATACCTTCGGGGAGATCTCCTTTTTTTATATCAAGTGTTTTGCCTTGTAGAAAGGAAGCACTACCGAATAAAACACTTGTGTTTTTTGAACTATTATCGTTTTCCAATAATTCTTCTTGTTTAATAGTGACAACTTTTACTATACCGTGCTTACCGGTGTAGTTTCCCCAATGGGGTACATAGTCCATAGTAGCAGGGATTCCTATAGAGCGAAGAAGCATGGCTCTGTAACGTACTATATCATAGCACCGTCCCATTTGCATGAGATTAACAGCTGACATGTTCATAGAATATGGATAAAGTGATTCTATCCCCCTTTGCGTGCGCAGTGAGATTGCTTGTCTGCTACTTACCCTATTAATATCAGTAATATTTAAATATTTACCTGCCCTTTTTGAATATTCATTGTAAAATTGCGGTCGCCAGTGCTCTATTTGTTCATTCCCTAAACGATAAGGTAGAATATATTCACAAAAAGTATCAAAGTCAATCCCTTTTGCCCATGGATTTGTTTTCCATGCACGATAGGCAAATTCTACATTTTGTATTAAGAAGTTTGCCGTAACAGTACGACTATCCCACTTTATCTCAGTTTTTTCTTGTCGCTGTGTCTTTTCGCAGATGGAGTCCATGATTGATGAAAATAGATCATAATCGGGATATCTTGTCATTCCTGGATTGGTCTGTTGAGTTAATACAGTATCTATTATATTAAAAGCACGATTCATCGTGTCCATTTGTGGGCTATGGTATGCATAATGAGCATACATATCTTTGATTAGGAAGAACATTGCTTTTTGTTTAAGGCTGTCTTTCTCTTGATTGTAGTAAGATAAAGCTTTTTCCAGTTCACTTTTACGGTCTTCGGCCTGTTCCAGAGTTTGTTGTAACATCTGTTGGTATGAATCAGTGCAGGAGGTGGTATTCATGCCGTAGATCAGTATGCAGATTATATTCAATATATATTTTCTCATGATTTTTTTCTTATTTTTTATAAATACGTATACCATAGTCATCAATGAGTGGAGGGAAACTAAGCCAAGATTCAAAAGAGTGCTTTCCATCCGACTCATAGTGTACAATATATTTGCCAGGGGCTAATATTGTGTCATATTTTTCAACTCCAATAATTTGTACAGGAATATTGTTTGTCATGGCAGGTTTCCAAATTATCTCTTGTGATTGTTCCTTTATTATCCAGCATTTGTCGGCAAAAACAATAGAATCATTTGTACTTTTATCTTTGGCTATGTATTTACATCGCTGATTTGAATGAAAAATTGTAATATTGGATTCTTCATTGAGTATAAAATATCGTGAAGCATTCATTCTGTCGGATACATAGTTGATAGCTGTTAATGGAGATACTTTTAAATAATCACAGGGAAGCGAATGAGGGAACAATGTATCATAAACTTCTTTTAGTTTTTGGTATTCATTATGGTTGTTTATTCTGCTTGCTAGTCTGATCTGCGATTGTAATTCTTTTATATATAATGCTATGTATGGTGATTTTCTTTTCTCTTTTAGCTGTAAACAAAGTTTTTCTTTAGACTGATTGAAGTCTATTTTACAATAATTTGGTTCAAAGGTGTTCTTCAATATATCCAATGCAATAGGAGATAGTAGTAAATCTGGATTTCCGTTAGAATCAAAAGGAGATAATCCTTCTTTATTAGGATATATGATAGCGATAGTTTTTCTTAAATCGATGAATTTAATGCATAGAAGTGTCTGGCTTTCGTCAGACATAGAACTCCACAGTACTACATGCTTGTTTAGCCTAAATGTATACCAGCCTGCCAATTGGTATATGTTTTCTACATACCATGTAGGAAAAAGGTTGGGAATATCTTTACCTATCGGCATGTATTCTGTAATATTCTGCTCGTCAAAATACGAAGAAATGTATTTAGTCGTAGTCAATATGTTTTTTGTATTCCATGAATGCTTCTCTTCTATCTTTAATGTGTTTTTATAAAAATCGTTATAAGCTTCGGGGAATTGCCTATGAATCAAATGTTTCATATAAAATGATATGTTTTCATTATATAGAGGGAGTATTGAAGGCTGGTTCTCGGGAATACGTATAATATCTTTTACCAAGAGTTTTTCTTTATTTATACTTCGTATAGACATGTAACAACGTAAAAGTGAATCTTCATTTATATGTTCATTTCTTATTTCTTTTGTTAGAATTAGTGGTAGAGATAAAGTTTCTATCCATTTCTCTCCAAGATTAGTTGTTTCATTAAAATTATTTTTAGTTAGAGTTGTATTGTCATCTGTTATAAAATAGTTGTATTTTTTGATTCCATATTCTTTCAATAGTGCTTCTATGTGATCGGTCGATGGAGAACGGTTGGAACATGCGGTACATGTAACGATATAGATATATATTAGCATAAATAGTATCAAAGATAGAATTTGTTTTTTCATAATATGATAATTAATAGTAAAATAATTGCTGCAAATGTAGTGGATCTTGATATAAATATGCATGGATTATTATGCAATATATATGGAAAAACTGGTATGCTTCTAGTTGGTCCGAAATGGTCAGATTTTGTCTTTGGGAATATTCTTATCATTGCTTATTTTTGTATATATAATTAATTGAGTGAATACGCTACTCTGCTAATGTGCTATGTGGAAGTCTATTTTTTAAGAATTAGAAACTATTCAGCCAAAATATTAATTGATTATCAGTAATTTGAACAATATATCTTGCTGGCAAATGTGTAACAATGCGTATGCTTTCTTTTGTATTGCTTGTAATTCGTTTAATTTGCTGCATTTTACTGCTAAAATATATGAAATTTGAGCAAAATTACAGAATATTAGATTGAATAGTTGCGATTGTGTCTTTGGAAACGAACGACTCATCTATATTTCATAGAGGTACTAATAGTGAAACAAATATCAATAATAAAAGTTCTACAAGAAATAAATAGCACTCCCATTCATTCTTATATATTGTATGAAAACATTACATTTTATGCGGAACAAAAGATGATAGAAGTAGATGGTGTAAGAAAGAAAATTCCAACTTAGCCTAGTCATTTATTATGGCTCTTTTTAAAAGAAAAGGAAAACGGATACATTTTAAAGGATAATTATAATATGGTAAATTTGTGACCGGATAAAACAGGTACAACATACCGAATTCATAAAACGATAGGGCGTTTACGTCTTTTACTTCAGGAAATGGACAAATCAATAGATATTATAAGAGGGAACGAAACTTATCAATCGTTTCTCTGAAGGAGTCTTGAGTAAATAATGAATACCCCAAAATGGCGATGAAATGGGGAATTTAGAGTTGGTCCGAAATGGTCAGCTCTTTTTTTTGGCAACTCATACCTTGTTTTTTACCTTTGCTTCCATAATTAATCTATTAAACAAAAAATAATATGAAAAAGATAGCTGTGTATGTAGAGGCTTTAGCTACGGATGTAAATAATGATCAGCCAATAGTTAAGTTCTATTATGGTTAGGGATGAGATAATTAATTTGATTAAAAAGGAGCAAGATGATGAATTGCTAAATCTTGCCGGATTATCGAACATCATCTGCTCCTTAAACTCCACAAAAAAAGGAGGTGAGGCAAAGGTAAGAATAATATGATTTTTAGCAAATAAGTTTTTGCTATTGTTTTAGAAATGTGAGTCTTAATTTATAAAGTAAAATGTTTATTATGAGAAGTTACGAAAAGAGTGTAATTTATTGGAAATGAGCGTAGGTTAATTGCTCTTGATAGTAATAGGTTACGATTTAGTTAGTTATCTACTGCATTATCCTTCTGCGCATTGCGTAACCTTCAAAGAACTCTTCCTATGCAAAAGTAGCTATTTAATTCGAGATTTTGATATAAACTCCCGTTTTTTATCCCATCATTCATAAGATTTTTCCGTAAAAGCGATATTATCCGTCGGAACACCATTGCCCAAAACGAGTTTTGAACAAACGTGTGCCGACTACCGCATAGCCGGAGAAAAGGGCATTGCCTCACGCCTAAACAATGTTTAGACTGATGATGCAATGCCCCTTTCTTTTGTGGCTATGCCAAGAGGTGCTTTTACGGGTTTTCAGATGATTTTCTTTTTCGCAGTCCATTTGTGCCGGAAGCGGAAAGGATGCAGAGTGTGTCAGCTTGCTCCATGAATGAAGCAAGCGGCCACACACAGCCGGACAAACCGGGAAGAAAGACTGTTGCCGCCCGGCTGGATAAATCCTGTCGGATCGGAAACAATCATACTTCCTTTGTCGTGGTTTGCCCTTTTCACGCTTCCGGTGATGTCTTTCCCTTTCAGTTGTTCCCTCTTTTTACGGATTTCCCCTGAAGTTTTTTTCTACCCAATCTGCCTTTGTTTTCGTTTACCTCCATTTTGTCCCTTTCAGTGAGCCGCATCAGTCAGTCATTTTCGTTCTGGGCGCAAAGGTAATTCCGGGATTGGACGGGAAAGCAAGGTCAAGCCTCCTGTTTTCGGTAAAAATCTCCAGCCCTGCGGGTAGTATTTTGACCGAAAAACCTTGCATTCCCTAATCCCTACCTTTTCAAGCACCCGAAACGAAAACGACCGATGCGACAGAAAGACGCATAAAAAAAATGTCGGATAAACAAGAGGCAGATAAGATAGTTTGAAACTCAACTTCCTCAGCTCTTGAATCCGCATAAAAAACAAAAAAATCAAAAACAGCGAAGATATGACAGCAACGGCAAATTTCAGACAAGTGGCGCAATACATCGGGTTGGCGATATGCGGCTTGATGATGCGCACCGCCTTCGGGGTGTTCGGCATCCTTTGGGGCATCATCAGAGAGATTGTAAACGGAGTGTTCCGAGTGGTGATAGGTGTAATCGTGGCTATCCTTTCCACCATTGCCTACTTCGGCTTCATCCTTTGGTTATTAACCCTTTAACCCTTACCGACATGACAAAGAGAAACAGCAAGACGGTAGCGCAGCAGTGCAGATATTACGAGGTGGACAACATCTTTGTGTATATGGTGGAAACGTACATCAACGGCAATTTTGAAACGTTCCGAAGATTGTACCACGAACTAAACAAGGACGCACGGAGGGACTTCATGGACTTCCTTCTCAGCGAGGTAGAGCCGACCTATTGGAGAGAGATACTTAAACAGACAATCTAAAAACGACAGCGATATGAAAGGAACAGACCATTTCAAAAGAACGATACAAATGTATCTGGAACAGCGGGCGGAGGAAGATACGCTCTTTGCGAAGAAGTACCGCAACCCTGCCAAGAACATAGACGAGTGCGTGACCCACATTCTGAACCATGTGCAGAAAAGTGGTTGCAACGGCTTCACGGACGGAGAGATATTCGGGCAAGCCATCCACTACTATGAGGAAAACGAGATAGAGGTGGGCAAACCTATAAACTGCCAAGTGGTGGTGAACCATGTTGTGGAACTCACGGAAGAGGAAAAGGCGGAGGCACGTCAGAATGCAGTCCGCAGATACCAAGAGGAGGAACTCCGCAAGTTGCAGAACCGCAACAGACCGTCAGCGAGAAAAGAAAACCAACCCCAACCCTCATTATTTGATTTAGGCTTATGAAACCGAAGACCAAGATACAGAAAGAGGTGGCAAGACTTTCAGCCAACCTCCGCCCCATATCAACGACACAAATTGAATGGGCATACCGCCACTGCGTTGAACATATCGGCTACCGCACCAAGAAAGGGAACATTACCTGCTCCGACTGCGGTCACGAGTGGCACAGTGACAGTGGACTATGCGACACCCTTGAAGGTTGCACCTGCCCCAAATGCCATGCCGAACTCAAAGTGCAGGACACACGCAAACGTATCTACAAGGAAACGCAGTATTTCAGCGTGATAACCACCTGCAAAGGCTATCAGGTAATCCGTGTGGCGCAGGTCAGATGCGAGAGCAGGAAAGGCGAGCCGATGCACTTCTATTGCCACGAGGTTGTGCAGCGTTGGATTTCACCCGACGGTAAGGTTACGGACATGGCGTTGCTTCGTGGCTTCACATTCTATTACTGCGATGTATGGGCATTGTGCAGCGCGATGGAGATAAGACCGCACAACAGCCTATACGATGATGTTGTGGCAAGAAGCTGTGCATATCCCAAGATGAGGGTATTACGCCAACTCAGACGCAACGGCTTCAAGGGCGATTTCCACGGCATTTCCCCCGTGCGTCTTTTCAAAGCCTTGCTTTCAGACCCAAGAATTGAAACCCTTATGAAAGGCGGTGAGATTGAGGTCATGAAACACTTTCTTTTCAATGCCCGTACTGCCGATGAATGCTGGGCATCATATCTGATTGCCAAACGTCACAAGTATCGGATAGACAATTTCTCCATGTGGTGCGACTATCTGCGTATGCTCAACAAACTCGATCAAGACCTCCGCAACCCGAAGAACATCTGCCCCGAAGATTTCATGGCGGCACACGACAACGCAACCCGAAAGATTGAAGCCATACACGAGAAGGAACGAGCCGAACAACGCCGCCGCTGGGAGATTGAAAGGCGTGAGCGTGAACAACAGCGGCAACTGCAAAGGGAAAAAGATGCGGAGGATTTCATTGCCAACAAATCCAAATTCTTCGGATTGGTAATCACTGACGAGGAAATAATCATCAAGGTGCTTGAAAGCATAGACGAGTATTACAGCGAGGGCAAGGCACAGAACATCTGCGTGTTTGGCAGTGAATACTACAAGAAAGCCGACACCCTCATACTCTCGGCAAGGATTGGCGGTGAGATAATTGAAACCGTAGAGGTGGATTTGCGGACACTCAAGGTGGTGCAGTGCCACGGCAAGTACAACCAAGACACCGAATACCACGAGCGTATCATAGACCTTGTGAACAAGAACGCCAACCTTATCCGTGAGCGGATGAAAGCGGCATAGCATAAACCCTAAAACAACATTGATATGGAAGTAAGAATTGAAAGTATGATTTGTGTGTGGGATGATGCAATCTCCACGATGTTCATTGAATTTGTCAATCTCCTCACTCTCACAACGAGTGAGGGGGAATTGAGAAAGAGCGTAAAGGCGTTTGCCGAGAAACACGGACTTGACAAGTTTTTCTTTTACGGTTTCGGCTCACACCATTTCTACCTGCACCAACGCCACGCGAGCAATCCCGAAATGGTGATGAAGAACAGAGTTCTGTCTGTACATTTTTAACCATCTAAAAAAACAACGATTATGGCAACACGGATGACAATCAACGGAGTAAGCACCTGCACTGACGCAGGTACGGAGAAATATGAGCGTTTCCAATCGGGTATCGGCAGACGCAAGCGGACACTTGTGCAGTACGACTACCGCCATACGGACGGAGAACTGTTCGCTTGTGTCAAACCCACATTGGACGAGTGCCGAACCGCAAGGAACAAGTGGCTGAACGCAAAGCAGGGAAAGGAGGGCAACCGATGAACACGACCTATCAAACGCTGATAGTCAAATTCAGCGAATCTATCACGGCATTGGACGGTATCTTTGACGATGCCCAAGCGTGGGGAACGGACACCCTCAAAGGGTGGATAGATGATTACGAAAGCACACGTTTCACCGCCACCGACAGCCATACGGCGGTCATCACGAGCGAATACAATATGGAATGTGTGAAGGAGTGGTTGCAACGGCAGACACCCATTGCCGAGATTCGAGAATTTTGAACAAGTTGGCGGTGTCCGCACCGCCAACACATAAACCTCTAAAAACAAAGGATATGATAGCAAAAACGATATTACAGCAGATAGGCGGAAGAAGATTTACCGCCATGACGGGCAGCCGTGATTTCATCGACATGGGCAACGGTTTACGGATGAGCCTTACACGGAACAAGACAAGTGCCAACCGCCTTGACATCATCTATGACGCAGGGGCAGACCTCTACAATATGCGCTTCTACCGCAGGACGTTCAGCAAAAAGACCTTTGAGTGCAAGACAAAGGACATTGCCGTACACGAGGGTATCTATTTTGATATGCTGGAAGAAATGTTCACGATGGTGACGGGACTTTACACACGCTTTTGAGTGGTGGGGCGGCGAAAGCCGCCCTACTTTCTTTCAGTGAGCAGGATGGCGGACAAAGAAAGTAGCAAAGAAACCTTTGTCCAATCTGTGATACAATGTCGTATTAATATGATAAAAAGAGTATTAAAGTGAAATATAGATAACAGAAATCGTGTGTCTTATTATTATTGAATTTTGAGACACACGATTTTTTCTTGTTTATACTAAATGCCTAATTCTGCTTTTTATCCACAACCCAATCGTCAATCTCAGCAACGTAATTTGCCCAACAAGGTCGATGTTCCATTAAGGTCACTATTTCAGCAAATGCAGTTTGTTCAGGCATACCACTATTGGTTATTGGGGTGTTTAACAAGTCGTGATGGTCTTGTACTGGTCCAGTTGCCTTGATATGAGGTATTAAGCTGTGTACTGCATCGTCTAATGTTTTTAATTCGTCCGTGATGAATTCTTCGGGCTTTCTATTTACAGGCAAACAGAATTGTTTGATTTTTGATAATAGTTTATCACGTCTTTGCTGACTATCATTATCTGTTCCTGTTATTACGCGATTTATTTTTGTTCTTTTTTCAGCTTCTGCAACATCAACATCACCATCCAATACAATAAGCGTATTATCCAATGTTTCACCTCTAAGTAACAATCCTGCACCTACAAGATATGAATTTTCTTTTGAACCAAATTGAGATACCTTACAAGATTGTTCTAAGTTATGTGTTCGCAGTATCTTACGAACTAAAGCTTCGGCAAGATTGTCCTCAACCATTATTTCAAGCGGTTTAGGACATATACCAGTAAGGCGTTTTATACAATCAGGGGTTGTTCGTTCCAAGCATATAGAAGTTTTGCCATTTGTATCATTGACGAGATGTCGTATATTTATAAAGTTACAATCAAGTAATTCTTCACGATGGGAAGTAAATACTATTTGTATATTCCTTGTGTTGCATTCATCATTCAAAACCTGCATTAACCTCAACAATGCTTCAGTATGCAATGTTAAATCTAATTCATCAATCAAGATTAATGAATAATCGGGTATTGAGTAAATCGTTTCAAGAAATTTAATAATACGTTGTTCTCCAGCACCCATGTAAAGTGACGGATACTGAACAGCCCCATATGTTAATCCTTTGTACGACTTTCGTTCATTCCAATAGTTAATAAAATCACCATAGTTACGATGCATTATAAAAGAAAGTTTTTCTTTTATTTTTTCACCCAAAACCGCATCATCATATGCTTCACGTATTAATGGAATACGTGATGTTCTGGATTCTATCTCCATATCAGGAACACAACTGTCAATACCAATATAAAAAACTTCTCGATGTGGTCTTGTTTGATACCGGGGGCTCCATCGATCTCTGTTTTTTTTATATTCTTTTCTTTCTGGAGCCATTGCAGCACCATTTATCATTTCATATTCAATGGTAAATTGACTGCCATTCCATAAATCTAAGGTTGTTGGAATGAAAAAATTAGGAAATTTGAAATTCCTCCGAGTACTATTTGCAACAGGTTGATACAAACACGCAAGAGCGTGAAGTATAGTTGATTTTCCAGAACCATTTGTTCCGAAAATACCCGTAATATGTTTATTTTCAAACGAGATTTCCAAATTTTCCAAGTTTTTCAACTTACGAAATTGAATTTTTTGAAGTCTTTGAGGTCTGTTTCTAATGGGCATTATTGTAAGTTTTTACTTATTAAATACAAAAGACGTGCCAATATGAAATATGACACGTCCCTTGTCAGTTTTGTCAGTCCTTTTATGGCACATACAGCAGTGCAAACTCCGCCTTTCTCCGTTTGAGCAACATGGCGTGGCGTTTTCCCTTGTAGTTACAGAAGGAGATATACTCACGGTAGATGTTTCTGTCGCCAGCCTCCAGCTTCTTTATCAAGGTGCTTTTAGGGATTGTCTTGCTACCCAAAAGCCGGTATGGACCCACGTTGTAGGCAAGCGTGGCAAGGATTAGACTGTCTTTTCCGAACTGCCGGAACATCGTGCAGAACTTCCGCAAGTCTTTCCGCAGAAGCACGTCCGCCTGCCGCTTCGTCATGGTGCGTGCAGAATACCTTTCTCCCGGCAAAATTCTATGACCCCAGCCCACGTATGGGTGGTGTTTTTCCGAATGCCAGCCTTCAAAATATTTCGTGCAGCGTACCGCCCGCTCGAAAAGTGGCAGCCGGTAGATTGCCGCCTGCCCGTCCGTTCCCTCTTGGCGGCTGATCCGTGCTGACACGGAACAGACCGCCAGAAGCGAACAGAGCATTGTCATGAATACACGCATCATCTTCATACACGTTTGAAACTTCCGATGGGTATGGCGGCAAAGCCGTCATCTTTGATGTTCCGGTTGTTGAAGTCAAATTCCAGCTCATAGGAATTTTTGAAATTATCCTCCACCACCACGATGAAATTATGCGCCTCGTCACCCTCCGCCGTATAGTACAGGCGGAACTTTTCGTTCTCCAGCAGGTAGCGGTCGTTGGGCAGGAAAGTAATGCCGTTATCCATTTTGAGCGAGCCTTCCCCCTCGAACTGGAAATAGCGGATGGTATAGAGCGTCCCCGAAAAGTCGCCCTCCTTTTTCAGTTCACAGCGGATTTCCACCGTCTGCCCCTTCGCCATCTTGTTCGGCACGGGCATGACCTCCACCGTGAAGGGATAGGACTGTTGGATGTCCATGTCGTCGTCACACGACACGAGGGTGAACGACACGGCGGCTATCAGGCATAACGCCACCGCCTTAAAGATGGATATTCTCTTGTTTCTGTTGTTCAATATGTTCATTGTTCTTCGATTTTTAGATGGTTGTTTTTCTGTTTTTTCGTTGTCCGTTGCAAATACTCGTTCAAGTCCTTGCAACCGTCATAGAGGAAAGAGCGGTCAGTGACACGCTCCCCGTATCGCCCCACAAGCGCGGCAAGCGTCCGCCGTCCGGCATCGTCACGGTCGAGGAAACAGACGATGCTCCCGTAGCCGTCCAGCAATCCCGCCGCCTTCTCCACGTTGGCGACGGAGTTCAGCACAAGGCAGTCAGCGTTACCGGTTACGTCAAGTGTCACGGCAGATAGAAAGTCCATGAAGCCCTCGAACACGAGGCACTCGCCAGCCGGGATGTCCGTTGCCTTCACCAAAGACACATCTTTGGGCGGTATGCACCCCTTGAAATAGCGGCTTCTGACTTCATAGCCACCCGCCATGTTCGGGAAACCGACAGCAAAATACCGTTTCCCACGAACACCGTAATTCAGACGGCAGCAGTGGCGGGATGCGACAGCGTAAGGTATGCACCGTTCCGCCAGATACTCCGTCAGCGGTGAGCGAAACAGCGGAGCGACCTCCACATCCTCAAAGACCGATTCGGTTGGTTTTGCTTGATAGGTCGGGGGTTCCAACCTGTCAACCACCATATTGGCGGTTTCCGCTATGAACTTCGCCTGCGTCCTAAAGTCATCACTTTGCAGAAATTCCCCGGCAAGCGTGAAGATGTCGCCGCCTTTGCCCAAACCGAAGTCATACCAGAGCTGTTTCGCCACGTTCACACGGAAAGAAGGTGTCCGCTCGCCCCTGTACGGGGCGATATACCACAGCTCGTTGCCGCTCCTTCTGACAGGCTCATGCCCCAGCCGTGCGAGGAAGTCCGCAAGCGGCATCCTTCTGACAGCATCTATCTCCGTCCGTTCCATGCCCGTGTCAGTTGATGATGAACTTGATGCCGACCCCGAACTGCGTATGAAACTTCTGCGTGTCGCCACCCCACAGGCAACGCTCCCGCAGGTTGGCAAGCAGGGCGATACGGTCTGCCACATAGCACTCCACATCGAGCGTCAGCGCACCGCCATAGATGAAGGCGTCCCGGTCGTGCAGCGTGGAGCCGTCATGCAGCACTTTCTTCCCCCAATTCACAGACTCATATCCGGCGAGAGCCGAACCCCCGGCATAGACGAACACGATTTTTCGGGCGTCCGACAGTATCTTGAAGTAATATCCACCCTCCGCCGTGAACTGCGCCACGGGTATCTTGGTATCCTTGTAAGGATTGTTCTTCAGGAGGTATTCGCCACCGAACAGCCACTTGTTCCCCCTCTTCGTGTAGATGGAGAGACCCGCCCCGAAACTGTACCCGCCGTCCTTGCCGCCGGGATTGAAGCCGTCCGCCATATCCGCCCTCACCTCGATGCCCTGCATCTTCGGCAGACACCGCTGGGCGTGCGCCTGCCCCGTGAAAAGGGCAAGCGACGCGATGATTATTGCGATGTATTTTCTCATAGTCAGCGCACTTGAAGTTCGTTGATGGTACCCGCGCGTATCAAATCCTCGTTCTCAATCACGAAGGATTGGTGACGGCCGCCGTTCTTCTCGTTCAATTCCACCACGAGGCACTTGTCATCGGGGATGGTGAACTTCGCCATCGTGAAGACCGTGCGCTCGCTTTTCTTGCCCGGCACGAGGGTGGCGTAGTTCTGCGCTCGGAGCGGCAGGATGATCTGCTCCTGCACGGCGGTACGCTTCGCCACCTTCTTGTCCACGATTTTCCATGTGATATAGTCCACATCGAAAGGCACGTTGCTCTGGTTCTTTATCTCCGTGTGGAAATAGAGCAATCCGTTATGCGTGTAGATGCCTTTGAGAAGATACTGGATGCCGAAACGCTTGCAGCCGATATGCTTCACCTCCCGTTTGTTCTGTTTGTGGATGGACTTCATGATAAGGCGCACCAGCATCGGGCTTTCGCTGCCCAGCTCTTTCAGATAGATTTCCTGCGCGTTGTTCGGGCGGTTCACCGTGCTGCCGTCATGGATGAAGTCGCACATCTCCACGTTGAGCAACAGCGGTTCGGCGGCGTACTTCACGTTGAAGGTGTAGAAACTGCCGTCCTCCGTGATGACGGACATATTCGTTTCGTTGGGAAAATTTCTCACGGTAGCCTTCACGCGGATGACGTTCTCCGCTCCGTCGGCTTTCCCGGCAATCAGGTCGGGCGAGCCTAAATCGACATAGCGCACCTCCGCCGGAAAGATGACGTGGACAGTCTTGTCGTAGGTCACTTCCAGACCGTGCGGCGGTATCATGCGGTCGAAGGTCAGCTTGCGCGACAGACCGTGATACAGGTCGCCGTCCGCCTCCTTCTGCGGATAGACCTCCTTCGTTAAGGTTGGCTGTTCATTACTTCCGTTGTTCTGTTCAACGGTTACATTCTCCTGCGCATTGGCAGTTGCGATGCCCATAGCGAGGGTAAACATGATGATTACTTTTCTCATTACTTTTGGTTTTTTAGTGGTAAATGGTTTTTATTGATTGTTGTTTTCAGTCCTTTTCCTGATAGAGCATGACCCTGTACCCGGCTTTCAGATGCACCTTGACGGTGCGCATCTTCTTGGCGATGTACTGGCTCGTGCCTTGTATCAGCCCCTTGCCCAAATCGGAGGCGAGCTGTGCCCCGGCATTGGTGGAGATGTTGATGCTGCTCCCCAATGAGCCGCCCATGTTGGCGGCAACCTCCCTGACGGCGTTCATCTCCATCGAGTTTGGGATGAAGATACCGGGCTGTCCGTCCGTGTCATAGACCGCAAGCTCCACCGGGATAATCGTGCCATCGTATTCCAGCGAGGTGACCTCGATGTCGAGCCGCTCACCCTGTATCTTGCCCGTGCCGACCACCACTGCATTGCGTGGGATTGTTCTGCCCGCCACTGCCATAGGCTCCAGCAGGCGCAACCTTACCGTCTGTCCGTCCGTCACGCTCTGCGCACCATGCACACATGCCGGGATGGTATTCCGGTCCGATACCTCTGTAGTGCCGACAGCCGTGTTGAACCCCCGGTTGCGCTCCTGCGAGAAGGTGGCGACAAACTCCGCGTTGCTCATGGGCTGTGCAAGGGAGGAAACGACTTGGCGGGTCACTTGCCTTACGGGTGTCGCCGTGTTCTTCTTTCCCTTCTGCACGGTGGAAGGCTCTGCCGCCTGTTCCGGCTTTCCTCCGTTCTGACCGCCCATGTACTTTGCCGCCAGCTCATAGGACTTCTCCATAAGTGCCACCTGTTCGTCCATAGATGAAGTCCTGCTCTTCTCGCTTTCCAGTTCCGACTCCAGCGAGGCGATGCGCTCCAACAGCTCATCCATCTCGGCATTGTCGTTCTTCGGCTGTTCGTAGAAGTTGCCGAGGGTGGCGTTCAGGTCACGGTAGGCGGCTGCGGAGGATTGGATGGTCTGCGGCGTGGCGGGCTGTGCCTTTTCCTCCTTGCCGCCCGGATTGGCGAGGTCGAAGTCCGTCCCGTCCTCCGTTCCAGCTATCTCGCGGTCGAACATGTCGCCCAGCTGCCCGATGGCACGGTTGCGGCTCTCCAGACGCTCTTCCATCTCCCCATGCTCGTAGGCTTTCAACTTGTCGCCGATAATCTGCCGGTTCGCCTTGTCCGCGTCGGGCATCTCGGTGTTGTATCCGTCTGTTCCCGGCTGTTGCTCCTTGCCGGAGGACGGGGCGAATATCAGCCACATCGCCCCGATGAACACCAGCACCATAGCGGGCAGGACTATCATCTTCTGCCGTTTCAGCCGCTGCGCCTCGGTCAGCGGTTCGCGCCCCTTTTTCGGCTTTCCCGTGTCGGGAGCGGCTTTGTTCTCTTTCGTCGGTTCATTCTTCGTCTGTTCCATATGAATAAGGTGTTAAGTGATTGTCTGTTTCCACCGGGGTCGGCAGTTCCACCCGTCCGGCGTGTCCCGTTTCCATGCGTGAGCCGTCGTTTCTGCCGATGTCATAGACGGCTCTGCCGAAGGTATAGAGGGCAAGCACCGCGAAGGCGGCGAGCATCCCCAGCACGATGCGGCGGCGTGTTTCCGGCGGCAAACCGTCCAGATACCCTTTGAGCCTTGCCACCAGCCGTTTCCGTTTGTCGTGGAGCTTCCAGTATGCGCCCCACATTGTTTTTCTGATACTTTTTACTTTCCGTTTCATAATCCGTTACCGTTTGATTGTCTGTAAATCCTTGTTCTCGATGATGGTGAAGCCCTCGATGGTGAAGCCATTGGGGTTGTCGTCCGACCGTGATGCGTTCAGCAGGCGGCAGGTGGTCACGAGACTGCGCTCGGTGACATTGCTTTGCCGGATGATTTTCTGCGTGGCGTAGGTCACGGCTCGGTAGGGATAGGCGTTGAAGTCACACACCACGCTGTCCACCTTCAACACTTGGTTGATGTTTCCGGCGATGATGCGGTTGTAGTACCCCTTCTCGGCGAAGTCCGAATAATAGTGGTACACGCTCTTGTCTGCCAGCAGCAAGGCACGTTTTACGTTGTGTTCAATCGCGCTTTTTTCAGGTGATAGCGTGAAGAACAGCTCGTGGAAGCGGCGCACATGCTCCCGTGCCTCCGCCGGACGGTTCTGCGATAAATCCTGAGAGAGAGCCAGCATCAGCGACTTGCCGTTGTCCAGCACATAGATTTTCTCCCGTTGCTTCTCTGCGAAACGGTAGGAGTTCCACACGCTCCACACCGTCACCACGGCGCACAGCGAGAGGAAGACGATACCGAACAGGCGTATCTGCCTGAACGACGATTCGATGTTTCTAAGTGATTTGAATTCCATTTATATTTTTAATTTATGATTGCATATTGATTATTTCAGCAATTTGCCGACACGTCCGACTGCGTTTCCTGCGGTCGCTCCTGCAATTCCGCCAGCCATGCTTCCGGCGCGTCCCGCCATCTGGTTCACGTTGCGACCGTAACCGCCCATGCCTCCGGCTTGGATAATCCAGCCGGCAACGGTGGGAATGGTGAAGTATCCGATGATGCCGATGCAGAGGAACACGATATACACCCCGTCGCTCGAATCCAGCGAGAAGTTCGGGTCTGCCTGCATCCGCTCGATGTCGCTTTGCAGCATCAGCACCTGTATCTTCGCCAGTATGGTGCTGAACATGTCCGACACCGGAAGCCACAGATAGACCTGTATGTAGCGGCATATCCACTGCGTGAGCGTGCTTTGGAAACCGTCCCATACTGACAGGGCGAAGGCTATCGGACCGAGTATCGCCAGCACCACGAGAAAGAAGGTGCGGACGGTGTCTATCACGAGGGCGGCGGCTTGGAACAGCAGTTCCAGTATCTCGCGGAAGAAGTCGCGGATGCTCTTCTTCATATTGTACATTCCCCGGTCGATATACATTCCCGCCATCGTCACCATGTCGGAGGGCGACCAGCCGAGTTCCTCCAGTTGCTTGTCAAATTCCTCGTTGGACACGAGGTAGGCGGTTTCGGGGTTGCGCACCATCGCCTCGTATTCCAGCTTGTCCTTCTGCTCCCGGTATCGGTTCATGTCCAGCGTTTCCGCCTCCAGCATCTTTGCCGTGCCCTGTACAACGGGTGAGAGGATGCTGTTTATCGTACCCAGCACCACAGTCGGTAAGAACATGATGCACAGACCGATGGCAAAAGGACGGAGCATCGGGAATACGTCTATCGGTTCGGCTCTCGCCAGCGACTGCCATACCCGGTAGGCGACGTAGAACAGCGCACCCAGCCCGGCGATGCCTTTCGCCACACCCGCCATGTCCCCACACAGCGGCATCATCTGCTCGTAGAGCGAGCGTAGAATCTGGTGAAGGTTGTCAAACTCCATAGGCTACCAGTATCTTTCGTTCATGTTCCCGTACAGCCCCATGATGCGGTCGAGGTCGTTCTTTTTCTTCGCACGCAGATAACTCACGGAGATGTTCTTGTTGGTGTAATAGCTCACAAGGTTGCGGTAACGCTTCATTTTGGAGTAGCAGCGTTCCACCACGTCCATGCGCTCCTTGTCGGTCATGGAGAGCGTGGTGATGTTCACCACATTCTTCAGTTCCGTCAACACTTCGTTGCTCTCTTCCAGCAGTTTCGTGTAACCGAAAGCGATTGCCGACAGCTCTTCTGGTCTGAAATTTCCATCACGGAGCATCCTTTGGAAACTGTTTACATAAATGTCGGTGATGTCGCCTACCATCAGGATGGTCTGCTGCACCTTGCGGGCGTCCTTGACGAGATTGTTCACCGATTTGAGGGGTAGGCTAAGCATCCAACGCCCTGCCGTATTACTACGGTGGGTTTTCGGAAGCTCGCCCCCAAACCGGACGTACACGTCTCCGCGTATCCGGCT
>NZ_FNNN01000016.1 GCF_900106755.1 Bacteroides faecis MAJ27 | reverse complement strand
GATAATCAGCCACTTAACCAAATTTTATTAGTTATATTACGTTAATTAACTCTCTCATTTTCAATCGATTACATAAGAATTAACAGAGTATTGATTTGAGGAAATGCCCCAATAACTGAAAGCTTGGAACTTTAACAAAAGAGGTATTGGTCATTTCAGATACCTTTCGTAAATTTGCATCACGAATGCAATACAGGTTATTACTATAGCAAAATATACTCCATATATAAAACCAAAGTACGTTACCCAAGAGGGTACTACTGTACTTTATGTTCGATATAATTACGATCGAACAAGACGTACGCTTATATCTACCGGATACAATATTAGACCCGAACATTGGGATTCTAAAAAGAAGTGGATTAAACGTGCATGCCCCAACTATGATGAAATCGATACCTGTTTGATTAAGATCACATCTAAGCTTGGTGACATTCTGACTTATGCTAAAGAAAATGGCATAGATCCGACTGTAGAATTTGTCCTGCTCGAATTGGAGAAAAACAGAGAATATGGACTGCGCCCTAACCGGGTAGATATGTTTGAGGCATTAGAGCGATATATATTAGAAAAGACACCATCTGTTTCCGCTGATCAAATCAAAGACTACAGAACACTCCGCAAACATCTGAATGGTTTCAAGAAGTATTCATCACAACCGGTAACATTCCGTAATCTAAACCTGACATTCTATAATGAGTTTATGGATTATCTATTCCATAAGGTTGTAAAGCCAAATGGGACAATAGGGCTACTTACTAACTCCGCCGGAAAGATAATACGATTATTGAAAGGTTTTGTGAATTATCAGATTGTTAAAGGAGTTATTCCGCCAATTGACCTAAGAAATTTCAAAGTAGTAGAAGAAGAGACTGATGCTATTTATTTGAGTGAAAAAGAGTTGGCTGCAATATATGAGCTTGATTTATCCGGTGACAAGCAATTGGAGGAAATCCGAGATGTGTTTATTACCGGGTGTTTCACCGGGTTGCGATATAGTGATCTTTCTACATTAAGTCCTGAGCATATTGATTTGGACAATGAGAATATAAATCTTAAACAGCGGAAAGTACATAAGGCTGTTGTTATTCCTATGATTGATTATGTACCTGAAATTCTTAAGAAGTATAATTATGACCTTCCTAAAATCCCGAGATATATGTTCAATGAGAAGATCAAAGAACTGGGACGTCGAGCTAAATTAAGGCAGAAAATCGAAATAGTTCGTAAGAAGGGTAATGAAAGAGAAAAGAAAGTATATGAAAAGTGGGAAATGATATCTTCGCATACGTGCCGCCGCTCATTTTGTACAAATATGTATTTATCTGGTTTCCCTGCAGGAGAATTAATGCGTATATCTGGTCATAAAAGTCCCGCTGCTTTTATGCGATATATTAAGGTCGATAATCAACAGGCTGCTAAAAGACTCAAAGAATTGCGAGCTAAACTTGCAAATTTGGGGTAGCTGTAAGAAATGCCTTTCGGAGTCTGAATAAATACAGGCTACATCACCGCCCTATTCACTATAGTAAAGCAGAAAAAATCAATAGTATCTAAGGTTTGTTTGACACCCGGATTTTATGTATACCGACACCCGGGTGTCAGATATGTCTCTTATGCAGTCCAAAATTAATTCAAAGCTACATTATTTAATTCTTTCTTATATATTATACATAATAGTGCAGCAAATCTTATGCAAAAATGAAGTCAAGTCAGCCAGGCATGATACACTATCATATTTTTAGATTATATATGTTTACATTATCCATATTCTCCTTAACCATTTGAAACCTCATTGCTTCCTGTTATGTTTCATAGTTACACCATATGGCATCATGAATTCCTCATTATGTTTTATCTTATTCGTATTTGGTATATATATCTTTTTTTGTTTGTATTATATGTTTTAATTTACTATGCAATAATGATTTATGCAAAATAGAATTGTTTGTTTTATAATATATTTCTTTTATATGTTATAAATATAATTATATTTTATTTAATAGATTTTTTAAGATTTTAAATCTATTATCATCCACCTTTTATATTACGACACAATTATCGATTTACATATACTGTTTTGTACCTAAACAGACAACACAAAGACAATACAAAAGACGATATATTATTGTATATTAGTTGATTACAATAATAAAAGGCAGTTTGGACAGGACCCGGAGAACCAGTTGTGCACGGATGATTTTGCCGGGCATTGGGCTCATAATGCGAACTTGTCAGTGAAAGCAATTATGGGAATAGCTGGTTACAGCGAGATGGCTAAAATGTTAGGATTTAATAATATAGCAGATAAATATGCTACTATAGCCAAGAAAATGGCGGTTAAATGGGAGGAAATGGCAAATGAAGGAGATCATTATCGTCTGGCCTTTGACCGTGAAGACACTTGGAGTCAGAAATATAACATGATCTGGGATAAGATGTGGAATCTGAATCTCTTCCCTAATAATGTAATCGGCAAAGAAATCAACTATTATTTAACGAAACAGAATCCTTATGGATTACCATTGGATTCTCGGAAAGATTACACAAAGTCTGATTGGATTATGTGGACGGCAGCTATGTCTTCTGATCAAGCAACTTTTGAGAAGTTTGTAGATCCTCTTTATAAATATGTCAATGAAACGATTTCCCGTGTTCCAATTAGTGACTGGTATGATACAAAAACTAATCAGATGACTGGGTTTAAGGCTCGTTCGGTAATCGGAGGACATTGGATGAAGATACTAATGGAGAAAATGTTGAACAAGTGATGAGCTAATCCAATAAAAGTGAAATTATTCAATATATTTTAAACACTCATCCGTATTATACTAATTATAAGATGTATAATATCGGTGACAAAATTTATTTGCTATGAAAAGAAAAGAACAAATGTTTTGGTTTTTAAGCCATAACAAGATGTGGTGCATTCCACTCTGTCTGACTGCATTTTCATTATTGCCTAGTAGTTATATTCACGCCACTAGTATAATAGATGAAAATACATTAATAGTGAACTCTACCCAACAACAACGTATTGTAAAAGGCACTGTTATTGATGCCAATGGTGAACCATTAATTGGAGTCAATGTAAAAGAAGTAGGGGGAACTACCGGTACAATCACTGATATAAATGGTGAATTTTCTCTAAATGTTGCTCCTAAAACAAGATTGGAGATTTCTTTTATCGGTTATCAAACACAAAATGTTGCTGTAGGAGAGTCGAGACAAATTACTGTGACCTTACAGGAAGATACGCAAGTTTTAGATGAAGTAGTCATTACAGGTTTCGGTATGTCACAAAAGAAAGCAACGTTGACAGGGGCTGTGTCTTCTATTAAATCCGAAGAAATTGCCCGTTCTTCTGCTGTTACTGCAGGTGGAGCTTTAGTTGGTAAAATTGCAGGTGTAAATACTCGTCAACAAGATGGACGCCCTGGGGCTGAAACAGCTTTGCAAATTCGTAATATGGGTACTCCGTTATTTGTAATTGATGGCGTTATTTCGGATACAGGGCAGTTTAGTCAGATGGATTTTAACGATATCGAGTCTATATCTGTATTAAAAGATGCATCAGCTGCTTTGTATGGTGTACGTGCTGCGAATGGAGTAGTAGTTGTTACTACAAAGAAAGGTAGCCGTAATTCTAAAAATACAGTTTCTGTTAACGCCTATTATGGCTGGCAAAAAAACTCCAAATATGTTAGCCCCGCTAATGTAAAAGATTATGTTCATGCATATGTAACTGCAGAAACATTTTCTGGGCGTAATGATGATTCTCGTCGTTATAGTAAAGAAGAATATGAAAAATGGATGAGTGGTACAGACGCTAAATATCAAGGATGGGACTGGGAAGATTATATCTGGGTAAGTGCTCCGCAATATTATATCAATACGAATTTCTCTGGAGGTACAGATAAAGCAAATTATTATGTAGCAGTATCCCACATTAATCAAGATGCAACTATTCGCAATTATGGCGGATTTCGTCGTACGAATGTGCAAATGAATATTGAAATGAATGTAAATGAACGTCTTAAAGTAGGTGCAAGCATGAATGGACGCATTGAGGATCGTCGTCATCCTGGAGTACCGGGAGGTGATGATACATGGCTACCTCGTTTCGCAACAATGAAAAATCAACCAACCAAACGTCCATTTGCCAATGATAATCCCAATTATCCGCAGTTGGTATCTGATCAACCGGAAACTAATTTTGCAATTTTAAATTACGAAACAACAGGAAAGGTCTCGGACGTATGGCGTGTAATTCAAATGAACGGTACTGCTGAATATGAAATTCTGAAAGGATTAAAATTCAAAGGAATGTTGGGGTACTATTATGCATACAACGAACTGGATAACCAAGAGTTCACCTATGAATTATATGGCTATAATGAACAAACAGACAGCTACTATGTAACCAATCGTATGTCAAACCCTTATCGTGAACGTAATCGTGAGAAGGTAGAGGATCAATTTTCAAACTTCCAGTTAAATTTTGATCGTAAATTCGGGAAACATGCAGTCGTTGCCGTAGCTGGATTTGAGGCAAGTCAACGTAAACGCCCTAAAATGTGGATTCATTCTACACCGGTTTCTAATGCAATGGATTTGATTCGTCTGAAAGAAATTCAAGAGTTTAATGACGATGGAAATAGAACAGAGGCTCGTATGGGTTATTTGGGACGTATCAATTATAGCTATGCTGACAAATACTTAATTGAATTAATAGCTCGCTGGGATGGTTCATGGAAATTTCGCCCAGACAATCGTTGGGGATTCTTCCCATCAGCGTCATTGGGTTGGCGTATTTCTGAAGAAAATTTTTGGAAAGAAAGCAAACTTGGTGAGATCGTTACTAACTTTAAACTACGTGGTTCATATGGAGAAGTTGGTGATGATGCCGTTTCTGACTATTCTGCTTTTGATTACCTACCTGGTTATAATTACAACAGTGGTGGTGCTGTAATTGATGGGAATTGGGTAGTAGGAACCTCTACTCGCGGACTACCTAACCAGACACTATCCTGGATGACAGCGAAGATTCTAGACATTGGCGTAGATTTAGGTTTTCTCAATAACCGTTTGAATGTTCAATTTGATTATTTTCGTCGTGTACGTGATGGAATTCCTGAAGCCCGTTATGATGTATTAATACCGAATGAAGCAGGTTTTAGTCTACCAAAGGAGAATCTGAAATCAGATATGCATAAAGGTTTTGATGCCTCAATTACGTGGACTGACCATATCAATGACTTCAATTATAGCATTGGTGGCAATATAACCTATTCCAGATTCTGGGATTGGGAGCAGTATAAGCCACGTTTCAGTAATTCATGGGATGAATATCGTAACAGCATTTGGCACCGTGTAGGATACGTAAACTGGGGATACGAAGCTATCGGTCGTTTTCAAAACTGGGAACAAATTGCTAATTATCCAATTGATAATGACAGAAAAGGTAATCGTACGGTAGTTCCAGGGGATATTATGTATAAGGATCAAAACAATGATGGTGTAATCAATTATTTAGATGAACGTCCTATTGGATATCGTGTAGATAGTACTCCTACTCTTAATTTTGGAATTAATCTTTCCGCATCATGGAAAGGATTTGATTTGGCTATGGATTGGACTGGCTCTGGTATGACATCATGGAATCAGTGTTATGAGACAGCCCGTCCGTTTCAGAATGATGGAAACAGCCCTGATGAAGTGTTGAAAGACGCATGGCATTTATCTGATATATGGGATGCTAACAGCCCCTTAATTCCGGGTAAATATCCGATGATTCGTCTAAATACTGATGAAACTAGTGCTTATGATAAAAGTTCATATTGGTTACATAATGTAACTTATCTAAAGTTACGTAATCTGGAAGTTGGTTACACATTCCCCAAAACATGGCTAAACAAGACTGGCATTAGTAATTTAAGACTGTTCGTTTCAGGTACAAACTTACTGACTCTATCAAACCTTTCTGTCATGGATCCGGAATGTGCATCTGACAATGGTTTGGATTATCCTCCGATGCGAGTAATAAATATTGGCGTAAACCTAAAATTTTAATAAACAATGAAAAAATATTTATATACAATAATGACTGCTACAATGTTATCATTAGGTAGTTGTAGTGGATTCTTGGATACAAAGCCTGATACATTATTAACCCAAGATCAGACTTTTGGTGACCCTACATTGGTTAAATCAGTATTGGCTAATTTTTATGGACGTGTCACAATAGGACAACGCATTGATGACTGGGATCAATGGACGATGCTGGATGAAGTAATTCATTTCGACACAAATAGTGACGAGAATATTGACAGAAACAAATGGCGTACGTATGATTATACCCTAGTACATGATCTTAATCAGTTCCTAGAAGGCATTAAACCTTCAGACGCCGTAGATGAGGCCACGAAAACAGCTTATATAGGTGAAGTACGTTATATCCGTGCATGGCTTTATTTCTGTATGGGACGTACTTTGGGTGGTGTACCTATAATAAATGATGAGATATTCAATTATACTCCAGGTATGGATATCACAACTCTACAGGTACCTCGTTCTACTGAAGCCGATTTATACGATTATGTTATTTCAGAATGTCAGGAAGCGGCTAAAATGTTAACAAAGGATACTAATAAAAACTCCGCACGCGCTAATTACTGGGTAGCGAAAATGCTGGAGGCACGTGCAGCTTTGACTGCAGCTTCATTAGCGACCTATAATACTACTGAAGCACATCCGCAATTGCGCACAAATGGCGGAGAAGTGGGGATACCTCCTTCCAAAGCTCAAGAATATTACAAAACAGCACTAGCAGCAGCAAAGGATGTCATAGAGAATGGACCTTACAAACTAATGTTAGCATCAGAACAGACTCACAAAGCATATGCAGACAATTTTTATAAAGCTGTATGTCAAAAAGATGGCAATACGGAAGTCATTTGGTGCCGTGATTATGTTTCTCCAGGACAAACGCATCAGTTTACAAAAGGAAACTTACCCAAAAGTATAGAGCAGGATACAGGAAGTGACCGTTTATCTGTTTTACTAAATCTAGTTGAGGCCTTCGAGCCGCTTGACGCTACGGAAGAGCAAAAAGGAACAAGTGTACCATTTGAAATTGGCACCCCTGAAAATCCGGAATTCTTTACCGAACCAACTGAGCTATTCATGGAGCGTGACCCTCGATTGATGGGCTCCATTATTGTGCCCGGAGCTACTTTTGACAGTAAGGTCATCGAATTACAAGCAGGACAGCTACGAAAAGAAAATGGTTCATGGTCTGAAGTCACTGGAGCCCGTAATTCTTATGACGAAGAAGGGAAGTTAATCACAGCAAATAATGGGCCTTTTGGTGGTAATGACCGCGAAATAAATCGTACTGGTTTCTATGTACGCAAATATCTGGATGCTACCCCTTCTGCAGGTACTATCGGACGTGGTTCTGAAATGTGGAATGTTTATTTCCGTATTGCAGAGGCTTATATGATTGCTGCTGAAGCTAGCTGGGAGCTATCACGAAATAATACTGATACAGAAGCACTGAAATATATTAATGCTGTGCGTAGTCGGGCTGGAATTCTTCCATTAAACACGATTGATCATAAAAAAATCATGCATGAATATCGGGTAGAATTTGCATTTGAAGGTAATCGCTGGTGGGACTTGAAGCGCTGGATGGAAGCGAGTAAAATATGGACTGGTGAACCAACAGCAAGAACTTCACAACGCCTAGGATTATGGCCATTTAAGGTGGTTGCTTCAGGTGATCCTAATGATGGGAAATGGGTATTCATTGAAAAAGATATGCAAAAATTGGATTTATGGCGTCGCCCGTTAAAATGTACAGACGCACAATATTATTCAGAAATTGATAATGGTTGGATTAATAATAATCCGAAGTTAGTGAAAAATCCTTATCAGTAACTTAAAAAGAAAAAATGAAGATGAAAACAATATCGAAAATATTTTCAATGGTCATCTTGTCGGCTTTCTCATTAATGAGCTGTACAAAAGATAATTATGATGAACCAACTTCTTTTATAAAAGGGCGTGTGGTTTATAAAGGAGAGGCTTTACAATTACGTGGCAATGAAGCCGTCAAACTGCAGTTATATCAGCGCGGCTATCAAAAGCATGACCCCGTAGAAGTTTTTGTAAACCAGAATGGAGAGTTCTCCATTTGTATTTTTGATGGGGAATATCAACTGATTACCAAGGCTGGTAATGGTCCTTGGAGCGATAAAGGTCGTGACACTATTGAAATAAAGCTGAATGGACTTGCTACACAAGATGTTGAAGTGACTCCTTATTATTTAGTAGAAGATGCTAAAATGACTCTAAATGGTAATAAGGTTAATGCTTCATTTAAAGTAAATAAAATAGCAGGTACTGGTATTGACCGTATGATCATGTTATTAAGTACCACACAATTTTTGAGTGATGCTGAACATAATGTAGATCGTTATGACGAAACAGAGGATCTTATACAATACGATGAAACTGGTAAAATATATACTTTTGCCACTAGAGACTATAGTAATAATAGTATGTTTCAAACAGCTTTAAAAAGGGGGACATTATTTGGACGTATTTGTCTATGGCCCCAAGGCTCTGATCAAGGAATATATTCGGAAGTATTCAGACTTAAATAGAATAAATTCTATATATGATAAATGAGAGGTTGTGTCAAAACGTTGGCACAACCTCATCTTATTAATATATCAATAAAGAATAAATGCAGCATACCATTCAGCATATATATAAGACACATGACAACGACGGGCTTCTCTATGCCTGGTTCTCATCCATGCATACACGCGTAGATATCATACTCAGTTGTCAGAAATCGGAGAAAGAATTAATGTCTGCAGTCAATCATATATACGACACGCTCTGCCAACTGGAAAGAACAGCCAATTATTATGATCCTTCAAGTGAACTGGCTTTAGTCAATCAGGCAGCTTCTACAACTCCCGTTGTGATAAGCCAGTCTCTCTTTTCGATGATCGCGCTGTGCATAGAATATCATAAAAAAACAATAGGATGTTTCGACATCACCATTCATTCGGAGAACTATAACCAAGATACAATACATTCAATACATCTATCACCTGAAGCATCAAGCATCTTCTTCCACCAAGCAGGTACTGCCATAAATCTATCAGGATTTCTTAAGGGCTATGCTTTGGACAGAATCAAGGAAATAGTAAATACTCATAGAATAGGAAATGCTTTGATAAGCATAGGAAACAGTTCTATACTCGCTTTGGGCAACCATCCTTCCGGTATGGGATGGAAAGTAGGCTTTAGAAATCAGACAAATAGTGTCCAAAGCGACAAAGACCAGTCTATACTCCTCAACAATGAATGCCTGACCACTTCCGGTAATGACTCATGTGAGCGTAAACACATTATTTCTCCTTGGAGTGGCCAGCCACTGGAAGGAGTCAGACAAGTAGCTGTAGTAACAAACGATGGAACAACAGGCGAAGTTCTTTCAACCAGTCTATTTGTGGCAAATCAAGAACAACGCAAAGTACTAACGGCCGAGTTTCTTCCCTCAATAATTATTGATTTGTAACCGTACCGGATGGCTTAGGCAACGGAGTATTCACAGGAAGAGGAATACCCAAATCCGGCATTCCGTTAGCATCCCATCCTATCTTCTGCAATCGTGGATTACGGGTTTCCGACTCTCCTGTATTCCCACTCGGGATGCTCCTCGCCTGATATAACACATACCATTCTGTTCCATCGGGCGAAGGTATAAACGAAAGACCAGCCGGTCCGTATACTCCATCTTCCGGCTTCTGCTGAAATACAGGAACAGGACTTTTCTTCCAAGAAGCAGGGTTCAACAAATCACTGTCCGCATCGGCAGTCAACATTCCGGTACAATAATAGGGAGACCAACAACCACTGGCTGAATAGTATACAATCACCGTTTGATTATCCTTGGAATGGAAATACTGAGGGCTTTCATTCACATAAATCGGATAAGCCGTCCGTCCGCCATCCGGATTAATCCATTGCCGTTCCCATTCATATTCCGGCTGCGAGATCATGACTCTTTTCGTAGCCAATGTCCAGGGATTTTCCATTCGGGCTATATAAATGCATTGTGTTTCACTGCCAATTCTGCGATTAGGCCAGCCTGACCACAGAAGATAAAGTTCCCCTTTATGCTCAAAAGTGGAAGGATGTATCCCCCAATTCCATTCCGGATTGGTCATGATCGCTCCTTTCATACGAAACTCCCCTTGCATTGGATCAGGAGAGTCATTTTCAATCACATAAATTTGGTGATTATCCGTATTCCCGTCATCAGCCGCAAAATAGATATACCATTTGCCATCGATATTTCGGATTTCAGGATTCCAGAGATGATAAGAGTTTGAAGGATCTTTGGGTACCCAAACTTCCTTACAGGTGGAGCGGGGCATGTCAGTAATGTCGGTAGTTACCCATAAGAATATTTGATCATTGGTCTCATGGGTATAATAATATTTTCCATCATGGTAAATCGCATTTGGATTAGGGCCTTCCGTAAACAATGGATTGACATAAGTATCTTTTTCAGCATCTTCTGTCTTCCCGGCATGTTTGGAATTACAAGAAATGTTCAACAGAACAGAGAAGGATAACAGGCATAAATAGATTCTCATAGTTACATTATTTTTAAGATGATACAAAGAAAAGACTTTTTTTCCATTAACCGTTAACAAAGCGAAAATAAAAATCGAATTTAGAATATCATTCTTCCGTCATGCCACAATCTGTTCAGATAATTGACACAAAAAGAGAAAAGATTCTCTGTAAATAAAAAACATTATATCATCAAAGACAAAAAGAATATTTTGAAGTCAGCGCTAGTATTTATTTAAAAAATATCAACCTATGCTGCGTTCATATCCAATCGTTTATTAATAAATTCTTTCATCGTTTATTATAAACGGTATCCAAGTTTATTATAAACATTCATATCTTTCCTACAGGAATAAATATCACTTTTTAGCAACAAAAAGGGCTGTAATCCCTATAAAGAATCACAGCCCTTAGCTTGTAGCAGACCAATCAGCAAGCATTACCCGAAGCAGAAATGCATGCCATCTGTTATTATATTATACTTAAATATACTAATTTTCCATCTATATTATCAATCTTATCGAATTTACAGTCTGTTGCTACTTACAAATATACAATATAAAAAACGGTTTGTCAAGTCCTGCCCCATCTTTCATTAACAGACCAGAATCAGACTTTAGGATCAGCATCCGAAGAAATCTCTGCTGATTCTCCTGAATTCAAAAGCTGGCTAATATATTCCTTAGGAAGAACACCATACTGTACCTTGAAACATTTGGCAAAATAGGAGGAGGAAGTAAATCCTACCTGTGCCGCAACCTCAGAAATACGTGTACCTCCCCGGATTAATTCAGCCGCCTTATTCATACGCAGAGCCTTCAGGTAATCATTGGGCGACATACCCGACAATGCCTTTATCTTTCGATAGAAATTAGAACGGCTCATGTTCATTTGCTCTGCAAGAGTATCAATGGAGAAGTTCTCGTCTGCCAGCTGGTCAGCAATGACTTCCTGTATCTTAGCAACAAATTCACAGTCTCTCTGAGACATCGCAAGCTCTGCTGAAGTCTGAGTCGCATTTCCGGATAAACTAGCCATCAACTTATGGAAAGACTGCCTCAACCGGAGCAGGTTCTCAATCTGCTTGTGCAGTTGCTTGATAGAGAATGGCTTCTCTATATACACATCGGCTCCACATTCAAGGCCTTCCACCTTAGACTCTAAGGTTGTTTTTGCCGTCAGCAGAATAACCGGAATATGTGAGTAATCTATTTCAGATTTTACTTTACTACAGAGTTCCAAACCGTTCATTTCCGGCATCATGACATCACTGACTATAACATCTACACTTTCTTGTTCAAGTATCTCAAGAGCTGCACGTCCATTCGAAGCTTTCAGCACACGGAACCAAGCCAGCAATGAATCGCGTGTCAGGTTCAATAGTTCGACATTGTCTTCCACCAACAATACAGTGAATTTCTTTCCCGAGAATTCCGAAGAAATATTCTCTGTCGTCCCCTCACTTTCAGAATGTACCTCAACGATGTCGGTAGTTTCTTCTACCGCCTCCTTGTTCAAAGGAAGAGATAACACAAACGAAGAGCCTTGCGGTTCGTTATCTTCAAGACGAAGGCTACCTTGATGAGCCTCTGCCAGAGATTTTGCAAAAGCCAATCCGATACCAGTACCTGTTGCCGTGGCTACCTTGTCATCCGGCATCTGATAGAAAGCTTCAAATATTTTCTCTTTCTGCGAGTCAGGTACTCCACGACCATCATCACTCACATATATTTCATACCCCGCATCATTTGCCACAAGTTTCAAATCAATGCGTGCACGGGCATATTTGATAGCATTACTTATCAGGTTCACCAAGATCTTACTCAGCTTTTCCCGATCAACCATCGATACCAATTCCTGATCGGGTACCGTCAACACCAATTCAATACCTTTCAACTCCGCAGGACTAGTGAACTGGCTATATATATCATTCACAAGCTCCTTTATATCACAGCTCACCAAATTCAATTGCAAAGCTCCGTTTTCCATCTTCTGAAAGTCGAGCAGCTGATTCGTAATGCCTAAAAGGTAATTCACATTCTTATCTATCACAGACAGATATTTCGCTTCTTTTCCTTCATGCTCTATCTCTTGCAGCTTTTCAAGAGGCAAACGTATCAGACTGAGAGGGGTACGTATCTCATGTACCAAATTAATAAAGAAGCCGATCTTTGATTTATAAACTTCCTGTTCTTTAGCAATCTGGTATTTCTCCATCCGACGTTTGTATTTGTGCTTGACACGGAGATTCCAACGCCAGGCAATCCAGGCAATCCACCCCATCAGCAGGAGGATATAAATAAAATAAGCGAAAGAACTACGCCACCAAGGGGGAGTAATCACTACCTTCAGAGTAGTGGTTTTCTCGTTCCACTGATGATCATTATTAGAACCGCGCACTTCAAACTCGTATTCTCCGGGAGGCAGATTGGTGTAAGAAGCGGAGTTGTTCTCGGAATTGGTAATCCATTCCTTATCGACCCCTTTCAATATATAAGAATATCTGTTTCTTGCCGGGTCTTCATAACTGAGTGCTACAAAACGAATCGTGAAACTATTATTTTCATAAGACAAGGTTATCTTGTCAGCCATATAAACCGGTTTTCCCAGTTGAAGCAGTTTCTTCACTTCCTGTTCATCATTCAGATAAGACAGACGGATATCAGTCACGTATACCGGAGGAATGTAGGCATTATCGACAAAACGCTCCGGCTGGAAAACATTAAAACCATTAATTCCGCCAAAATACAATTTGCCTTCGGAGGATCTTAAAGAAGACCGTGCCATAAATTGATTTCCCTGCAAGCCATCATTAATCGTGAACTGCCGGAAATGAGCTTTAGATATTGGATTAATCTTGAAAATCCCCGCATTACTGGATATCCAGAAGTCCCCCGTCTGATCTTGTTCAATGGAGTAGATCACTTTGTTGGGAAGTGAAGAATCAAATTCGATGAATGCTTCTGTTTTAGGGTCGAAGGAACATAATCCTCCCCCATTCGTGCCAAACCACATCACCCCTTTATTGTCCTCAAACACGGTGATAACCGAGTTACTGGTAATGGTAGTCGAATCTTCCCGTTCATGCTGGAAATGTTTCCAATGTCCGCTGAGGGTATTATAGGAGAACACACCGCTATTGGTAGTTGCTATCCACAGATTGTTGTACATATCCTCATATATATCGCCAACGGAGATCATAGAACCGATACTGGTGATAGTCATAAAATTGTCGGCATCCGGATTATACCGGCATAAGCCCCAGCTTGTTCCGACGAAGATTTCACCTTTCCGATCCTTATACATGCACAACACATCATTACTACAAATCGTATTGGGGATTCCCCGAGAATGTGTATATTCTTTTATCGAACCGGTACGCAGATTAAGAACACGTATTCCCTCGGCATAAGTACCAATCCAGAGACAATCACCGTCTAGCATCAAAGAACGAATATCGTATTTCTGCCCCTTTACGCCTCCGATAGGATGCTCCGTAAGTTCCCGTGTAACGGCATTGAAGAAATATAAACCACTCTGGGTACCAATCCAGATGTTTCCGTCCTTATTTTCACAGAATGGTCCGACCACCTCTCCCGCTCCCGGTATCCCCGACAGATAAGCGGGGGAATAGTAATCAAAACGTTTGGTCTGTTTAGACATGTAGTTGATACCGCCCAAGTTCGTCAATACCCATAGAGCACCTTCCGCATCCCACATCATACCGTTGATGGTCTGGTCACTTAAACTTCTCGGATCAGCCGGATTATCTGCACGAAGAAAAGTTTTCAACTCACGATTGAATAGATAGAGTCCGTTATCGGTTCCTACCAGCAATTCATTCTCTGTATATTTGAGCAGGCTGCGAACCGCACCGAAATTCAACGAAGGAGCCATATAATTCTCAATGATTCCGGTTTCATGATTCAACCTCCCTAGCAAATTGTTACCTGCTCCCAACCATACTTCTCCCTCGATATCCAACACGCAATTGATCTTGTAACTATCCGGAGAATTCACATCTGATGAAACTCTATACGATTGCAGAAATTTACCGTTTTCATCGAAACAAAGTAGCCCTTCCTGAAGTGAAGAAGCATATACTTTCTTCTTATCATAACTTTGGCAAACATCCCAGACAAAAGAAGTCTGAATGCTATTCTGAGTCAACACCTCAGTCTCGGGATCATAAATAAAAAGCCCCTGTCCTAACGTGGCAATCCAAAGAAGCCCGTTCTCTGTCTTTATAATCTTCTTGATCTCACTACTGACGTATACACCGTACTGAGTAGTCTTATCGAAATAAGAGAAACGGTCCGTTGCCCGATCATAAATATACAGTCCGGAGTTAGTTCCGACCCATATATTCTGATCTTCCTCAATCAACGCTTCAACGAAGTTGTTCTCCAATGAGAATTTATCGTTCAAGACATTCCGATAAACTTTGTTGCCCCGACCGTCATAGCGGTTCAGACCGTCACTGGTGCCCAGCCAGATAAATCCATAACTATCCTGTATAGCACACCATACCGTATTATGTGACAAGCCATCTTCCACCTGATATTTCTTAAAGGAGAAATAGGGAGATGCAGACAATGGTTCGAGCCAAAAGGCCAGTAAAAGTATCAGTATTTTTGTTAACTTCATACTAAGTGTGTCTTATATTTAGATTAACGATTCAACCAAGGTTCCGGATTCAATTTTTCTTTCTCTCTGCGCAACTGGAAATGCAATACCGTTCGTCCGTTATCTGCGCCATCAGAAAATATCTGTCCGATAGCCTGCTTTGTACTCACTGTATCACCGGACTTCACCGAAGCAGAAGAAAGATTACAGTAAACGGAAATATAATTACCATGCCGGATCAGAACATTAAATAGTCCGTTCAACTGGAACACAGCTGCTACCTTACCATCAAAGATGGCACGAGCCTGTGCCCCCGGCTTTCCTTGAATATCAATTCCTTTGTTGTCCAGCTTCACATTACGAAGTCCTTCAACAGCGTACTGTCCATAACGGCTGGTTATGATGTAAGGTCCGGATATGGGCATCGGAAGTTTTCCACGGTTAGCAACAAAGCTACCGGACAGCTCACGATCCGCCTTACTCATCGTAAAAGCATCCAATGGTTCCGACTTCGGTCTGGCAACTGTTCCGGTTCCGGAGGAAGTTTTGTCCTTAGCATCCGCCTTCTTACGGGCTGCCGCTTCTCGGCGAGCCTCTTCCTGAGCACGTTTGCGGGCGCGTTCTATTTCTTCTGCGATCAATCGGTCGATACGGGCATTCAGTTGATTTGCTTCCCGTCTCTTCTTATTCACCTCACTCTGCAGCCCTTTCTGTTTCTTTTGCAGATTGGCCACCAGCGTACGCTTCTCTTTCTCCTGAGCCTCGAGTTTCGCCTTTTCGTTCTCACGTTCTTTCAGCAATCCCTCCTTGGCAGCTTTCACTTGCTCACGTTCCGCTTTTTTCTTCCGTATCTGCTCCTGTTTTTTTAAGATTTCCTCTCCCTGCAAACGCTGATAGGTAGCATATTCGCGCACATAACGTAAACGACGGTAGGTTTGCCCCAAATTCTTGGCAGAGAAAATAAACATCAGCTTTTCTTCAATTGATTTATTCTTATAGAGATACTGAACAGAAGCTTCGTACTTCTTCTTTTTCTCTTTCAGATCCTTTTCAAGACTATTCAACTGACGGTTCAGGGATACTAATTCACGTTCGATACTCTCCACATCATTATTGATGGCAAGTATATAACGTTTCCGCTCCTCAATCTGTCCCGTCAATGCCGCCAGACCATTCAACTGACTGCCTACATCCTTCTTTGTATTCTGCAAAATCGACTCTGTCTCGGCGATCTGCTTCTGCAGCGCACCGCGCTTACTCTCCAACTCACGAATCAACTTATTCGATTGGGCAGAAAGCGGAATTGCCAGCCAAAGGCTGCTTATCAGAATTACAAAGAGGCGTTTTTTCATAATAAAGTCATCAACATTTTCATTAGCTCTTCCAAAGAAACCTGACGGTATCTGGAAGTCAGTTCGGTCGGAGTGATCGACACTTCTTTGGTCGAAAACTCATATAATTGTACTTTTGCTTTCTCCAATTTGGGGATTCCCAAATCTTTTCCGGATAGTTCCGTCTTTCCACCGGGACGGGAAGCATCCGTCAGCAGTTTCTCCAACTGAGAAAATTCTACGTTCTTCGACAATATTTCTTTCAGCTCACTCTTGGTTGCACGTACAAACCGCTTATTCATCCGGTCGACAAACAACAGTTCGGAGGGAGTAACCTCAATGCGCGCCACTTCCGTACGGATAATGGGCATCAACAAGGAGATCTGTACCCGTTCATGACTTTTCATCTTCATGGTACCGCCAACTGACATACTTCCGTTCTTACTTGGAATTGTCAGCTGGAGTTTGGAAGCCAGATAACTGGGTGCCGTCACTTCCGGCACCGTTGTCATCAGATGCTTTGAGCTTTTACAACCTGCCAATACGACTGCAATCAACAAAAAATAAGCGATTCTTCTCATTCTGCAATGTATTTTTTCTTTTCTATTTTCTGTTTCAATGTTTTCGACTCACTGCCCATCTCCAGTGCTTTCTTCCAATAGGAAAGCGCGCCATCCACATCTCCAGTCATATAATAGATATCCCCGCAATGTTCTACGATCACATCACTCTTTTCATCATCACTTTTCATGGCATTATCTATGTAAATACGAGCTTCCGCATAATTTCCCTTTTCAAAAAGAATCCATGCATATGTATCCAGATAAGTAGCATTATTCGGTTCTGCCTTTACAGTCTTGTAACTCATTTCTTCCGCTTTATCCAGATCACGGCGCTCTACTGACAAGTAATAAGCATAGTTGTTCAACGCACCAATGTTGGAAGGATTGTAGACCAGTGCTGAGTCATAAGCAGCATAAGCCTCCTTCATCTGTTTCTGAGTATGATACATATCACCCAAAATAGAATAGAAGTCTGAGACGACCTCCTTCTTGCTGTCAGCTGTCGTATGTTCCAATGCTCTCTTACAAATACTGACCACACTATCCGGCTGTTCTGCCTGATTATAGGCAATGGCCAGATAATAATAAAATTCCAGCGCATCCGGAGTCGCTTCAATACCCGGCTCGCAAACCTTAATGATCTGCTTGTAATCCTCTTTTCTTACGGCAGTTCCAACCAACATCATACGAGCAGCTTTATTAGTAGGGTCTAAGTCAACCACTTGTTCCAAAACAGGAACTGACTCTGCCTCCATATTCTTCGACAACAGATATTGCGCATAAAGCATCGGGATTTGTGGATCATCCTGCTCCTGCTTCATGATCCGGTCAAACAGAGCTATGATTTGCGTACTGTCTTTATCAGCCTGTTCATTTTCCACAATCATCTGGCGCATGACGCTCACTTTAGTATCAGGTGTTACCTTCTTATTCAGCAATAAAGTATCCAGTTGCTGCTGATAAAGCCCCTCCTGCCCCGTCTGTTTGTAGTAAGAAGCCATCGAAAAGATAGCCATCGGATTATCCGGTTCTGCAGCCAGCACCTTCTGATAAACGTCATAAGCTTCCTGCTTCTTACCATTCTGAAGATATACGTCACCCAATATTACCTGATAACGCATGTCCATCGGATATTCCTGTACCAGACTTTCTATTTCCTGAAAAGCTTTCTTGTCATCCTTCATCTGAAGGTAGATCCGGAACTTCTCCATAGACAACTGTTCATTCTTGCCCATGTGCTTTTCAAGACGGTTCAATGTAGATATGACTTCATCATACTTCTCTTGTCTCCCATACAAGTCCAGAAGATTGAAAAGCGGGTCCTGTTTTCCCGGAAAACGCACTGCCATCTGTTCCAGCAGAGTGATAGCTTTATCCAATTCATTCTGCTGCTGATACAGCGATGCCAGTCCCTGACTATACCAATAGTTATCCGGAGCACTTGCCACCGCTTTTTCCAGCGCCTCCTGTCCTTGCGGCACCTGGCGGAGGAACATATAATACTGTGAAACCTCATAAAGTGCAGAAGCCGCATTCGGGTGAATATCCAGACAATGCTGCAACAATCCGAAAGCAGACGCATAATCTTTCTTCTCTTTCAAGCGCATGGCTTCCAGAAAGAAATAGTCATATTTCCGCTGCTGTTCGGGCGTTAGTGAAGACTGCGCCAAAACGACAGCTGGCTTTTCTTTTGCATTTTTCACCGTTCCGCACGAAACCAATGTCCATACAGCAACCAAAAGCCATATAATATTTTTCTTATTCATTTTCTCTTTTTATGGTACTTATCCTCGTCGGTACTTATCCTCGTCCTGTATGCCCGAAGCCCCCTGCTCCGCGCTCTGTCTCATCCAGCACTTCCACTTCCTGCCATACCGCTTGCTCATGCTTTGCAATCACCATCTGGGCAATACGCTCTCCATCCTCGATCACAAAAGATTCGGAAGAAAGGTTGATCAGAATGATACAGATTTCTCCGCGATAATCCGCATCAATTGTTCCCGGAGAATTGAGCACGGTAATGCCTTTTTTGATAGCCAGCCCGCTACGGGGACGAATCTGGGCTTCAAATCCTTGTGGAAGAGCAATATAGATTCCAGTCGGCACCAGGCAACGCTGCAATGGCGCCAATGTGATAGGTTCAGAAAGATTAGCACGGATATCCATTCCTGCAGATAATTCAGTGGCATAAGCCGGAAGCGAATGCTTCGATTTATTGATTACTTGAACGTTCATAAATGCATGTTTACTATTTAACGGGCGAAAATACACATTTTGAACTGAAAATTAGTTAAGTTTGCAGTTAAATAATGTGGTAACAACCAATTTGCAAACTGTAACCTGTGAAATAGTAAATAAAATGATGAACTGGAATCAACTAATATCAGCCAAACGCTTCGGGATGGAAGAATTCCACGAAGAACGGCAAGAGAACCGTTCAGAGTTCCAACGGGACTATGACCGGCTCATATTTTCCGCACCGTTCCGCCGTCTGCAGAACAAAACACAAGTATTCCCGCTACCCGGTAGTATTTTCGTACACAACCGGCTAACACACAGCCTTGAAGTGTCCTGCGTAGGGCGGTCTTTAGGCAATGATGTAGCAAAAGCTATTTTAGAGCGTCAACCGGAACTTGAAAGTTCTTTCTTGCCGGAAATCGGCTCCATTGTATCGGCTGCTTGTCTGGCACACGACCTAGGCAATCCGCCTTTCGGACATTCCGGCGAACGGGCTATCTCGACTTTCTTTTCTGAGGGAAAAGGGCAAAGACTACAAGAAAAGCAACCGGACGGAGAGCAACTTTCTCCGATGGAATGGGAAGATTTGACACATTTTGAAGGAAATGCGAACGCTTTCCGCATACTGACCCATCAGTTTGAAGGACGTCGCAGAGGAGGGTTTGTATTAACATATACAACACTTGCTTCCATCGTAAAATACCCCTTTTCATCGAGCCTTGCCGGCAAAAAATCTAAATTCGGCTTCTTTGTCAGCGAGGAAGAGAGCTATCGCAAAATCGCGACAAACTTGGGCCTTATCCAGCTTAGTGAACATCCGTTAAAGTACGCCCGACACCCGCTAGTATATCTGGTGGAAGCCGCAGACGACATCTGTTATCAAATGATGGACATCGAAGACGCCCACAAGTTAAAGATCCTCACGACAGATGAAACAAAGGAACTTTTGATGTCTTTTTTCTCCGAGGACCGGCGGTCACGCCTTCGAAGCACCTTCCAAATTGTCAACGACACCAATGAACAGATCGCCTATCTGCGTTCTTCCGTTATCGGATTATTAGTCCGTGAGTGTACCCGTGTCTTTCTGGAACACGAGCAAGAGATACTGGCTGGCACTTTCGAAGGGCCACTTATCAAACATATCTCCGAAGACCCGGCAGCCGCCTATAACCATTGTGCGGAAATATCCCTGAAAAGGATATACCGTTCGCAGGACGTCCTGGACATTGAACTGGCCGGCTTCCGCATAATCAGCACCTTACTGGAACTAATGGTAGACGCTGTCACCCTACCCGGAAAAGAGAAAGCCTACTCCGAACTTTTAACCAACCGCGTTTCCGACCAATATAACATAAAATCGCCCGTACTCTACGAAAGAATACAGGCGGTACTTGATTATATATCTGGAATGACCGATGTCTTTGCGCTCGATCTTTACCGGAAAATTAATGGCAACAGCCTTCCTGCGGTGTAACAACCTTAGGAGTAAACACTCCTTCGCTCTCACAAGGCATCTTCAGCGCATCCGGATGACTCTCTATAAACGTCTGGATGTGTCTGATTCGCTTATCTTCAAGGATTTCATCCACAGCAATCAGAATACCAGTCTCTTCCACATCACCAAATTCATAGTTGATAGCTGTCCCGAACATACGCATAGTAGGACTTAAGCTCATATAGGCATTCACCAACGGTGGTATATTATACCCCAGTTTGCGTATCTCCGTATTCAATATCTTATAATCTTCTTTAAAGGTATCCTTGCAGAACAAAGCTTTCAATTCCTCATCAGAAGTTTCCAAAATCAACGGTTTCATCGGTGTAACCAGCTTTTCCCGATCATAAAAATGCTTTTTAAGGAAATACAGAATCATATCGCGTCCACGGCGATGATAACTGGGATACATGGTCACCTTACCAAAGAAATACTTCACATTCGGCATTACGACCGTCAGTGCCCCCAATCCATCCCACAGATTATCCAAAGCGAATAAGCCCTTACTGCCGGCACGTGTAGACTGATATTCCAACGTTACAAAAGAACGCCCCAGTTCAATTGTCTGAGGCAGATATTCCTTAATAAACGCATTCGAGAAATGGAACATGTGAGAAGTAGCCAGAATAGGCGCACCTGCTTCATCAAAGCGCACATCCGTTCCAAGCAAATACCGGTAACCACCTAATATTTCTTCCGCTTCCGGATTCCATACGATCAACTGCTTATATGGGTGTTCCATGGTATCATATTCGTCGATATCCATCGACATGCCTGTTCCTCCACCCGCAGCACGAAAGGCAATTTCCCTCAAACGACCAATTTCACGCATCACATTAGGAGCATTCTGATGGGTAATAATATAAATCTGATTATTACTTTTATTGGTCATTCGCAAGCGCCTATCTTCTGTCAACTCTGCTTTCAGCAGTTCTTTGCTTACCGGTTTAATAATCTCTTCCATATTCTTGTTATAGTGTTCTATCAGTTACAGTTTATATACAATGTCCTTCACATACTCCGCCCACTGAGCAGGAGTCTTCGACTTATCGAAAGTCTGCCAGGGAATCGGTTTACCAAAAGTGACAGTAAAGGTTTTGTGACGGTTCTTAAACATCTCATCCGCCAGATACAGCATAGCGATATTGAATTTAATACCCAATGCCTTACAAACATTCGCCAGATTGTAGAAGAAATCAGAGTTTCTGCCGCCAAAATGCACGGGAACTACGTCTCGCTTCGCCTGTATGCTTTTTATAATGAATGTTTTCTTCCATTCCAGATCCCGGATCACTCCGTTCTGACGCCGCGAGCAAAGCCCCGCAGGAAACATGATCATCTGGTCGTCAGACTGAAATCCGGCTTCCACCATCTTAGGAAAGTCTTTTGCCTGCTTTCCCGTCTTATTAATAGGAACACAAAGAGGAGCCAAACCACGCAAATTCATCAGCAGGTCATTCACCAGATACTTTACTTTCCCATTATAATGGCGTCCCAGCACATAGCCGAGTGCTACTCCATCCTGCCCTCCCAGCGGATGATTGGACACAAAGGTATACAAACCGTCTACAGGCAGGTTCTCAAGACCTTTCACCTCCACCTTCGCATCAAGGAACTCCATGCATGCCTCAAGGAAATCCACTCCCAGTTTATCTTTCGATTCATTCAGGAACACATTAATCTCGTCCTGATGAACAATTTTCTTCAAATAAGAAACCACAAACTTAGGGATGTACTTATATTGCTTCGGAGCTTTCGTCCGAAGTATCTTATCGACATCGATTAAAAATAAAGAGTCATCAGTCATTCTTTTCAAATAAAAATGATGCCACAAAATTAACGGTTCTTTTTTATTAATCGCAATAATTTGGCAGAAAATGCAGGATTTAAGTTCTCAACCTGAAAAAAGGACACCCAAAAACTATCAAATATAACCTAAAAACTATCCGCTGATAGTTTTTCCCCTAAATTTTGTCGGTTCATCCCCTATTCCATTCTCAAAAATGCCGTAAACTTGCATCACCGAAAAAAACAAACGAATATTCACTTTTTAAAAGCAACGTATATGAAAAGTTTAAGCTTCAGAAAAGATTTAGTAGGAGTACAGGAAGAACTGCTCCGTTTCGCATACAAACTGACAACCGACCGCGAAGAAGCAAACGATTTGTTGCAGGAGACATCACTCAAAGCATTAGATAACGAGGACAAATATATGCCCGACACAAATTTTAAAGGATGGATGTATACCATTATGCGCAATATCTTCATCAACAATTACCGTAAAGTAGTTCGCGACCAGACATTCATTGATCAGACAGATAATCTTTATCATCTGAATTTACCGCAGGATGCCGGTTTTGAAAGTACGGAAAGAACGTACGACCTGAAAGAGATGCACCGGGTAGTCAATGCACTCCCTAAAGAATACAGAGTTCCGTTCGCTATGCACGTTTCCGGCTTCAAATACCGCGAAATTGCCGAAAAGCTGAACCTCCCGCTAGGCACCGTGAAAAGCCGTATCTTCTTCACCCGCCAGAAACTGCAGGAAGAACTGAAAGATTTTCGCTAAACCTTTAACTATATTATTTATCAATTCCAAATTAGATATTTTAGTGCAGATTTTTAATTGTATTAGTTTAAGGCAGAAGAGTTACAATCTCTTCTGCCTTTTTTTGCTAATCTATTCTGCATGCCCCCTCCCTTACGAAAGAAAAAAACTCCCGCTCAATAAAAAAAGACTCTTCCTCAATACAAACAAAAAAGCATAGCATCTTTCCTGTTTTCCCCACTAATAAAGCATTTCCCAAACCACATCTTTTTCAAGTAAATAAGCATTTAACAATCGGTTGAAAACTTCTCTAAAAGATTTTTATGGAAAATTGTGGGGAATTGTGGGGAATTTCCTACTTTTACGGTCTCTTTATTATAATAAGGTAAATGATACGTTTTTTAGGCAATATTGAAGTCAGGGCGGACGCAAAAGGAAGAGTGTTCATCCCAGCCACCTTCAGGAAGCAATTGCAAGCTGCCTCCGAAGAGAGACTCATTATGCGTAAAGACGTATTTCAAGACTGCCTGACACTGTACCCCGAGAGCGTGTGGAACGAGGAGTTAAACGAACTCCGGAGCAGGCTGAACAAATGGAATAGTAAACACCAGCTCATTTTCAGACAGTTTGTGAGTGACGTCGAAATAGTTACGCCCGACAGCAACGGACGCATACTAATCCCGAAACGTTACTTACAGATTTGTAATATCCATGGAGATATACGATTTATCGGCATCGACAACAAGATAGAGATATGGGCAAAAGAACGGGCAGAACAACCGTTTATGTCTCCCGAAGAGTTTGGTGCAGCATTAGAAGAGATTATGAACGATGAAAATAGACAAGATGGAGAAAGATGATTTGACATACCACGTACCAGTATTGCTAAAGGAAAGCGTTGACGGAATGAATATTCGTCCGGACGGAACGTATGTAGACGTTACCTTCGGAGGAGCGGGACATTCGCGCGAGATTCTTTCACGCCTTGGAGAAGGCGGACGTCTGCTGGGATTCGACCAGGATGAGGATGCCGAACGGAATATCGTCAATGATACCCACTTCACCTTTGTACGCAGTAATTTTCGTTATTTGCAGAATTTCCTGCGTTATCATGGCATTGAGCAGGTAGACGCTATTCTGGCTGACCTTGGCGTATCCTCCCACCATTTCGACGACAGCGAACGCGGCTTCTCCTTCCGTTTCGACGGAGCACTGGATATGCGCATGAACAAACGTGCAGGAATCACGGCAGCCGACATCATCAACACATACGAAGAAGAACGGCTCGCAAACCTTTTCTACCTGTACGGCGAACTGAAGAACAGCCGTAAACTGGCATCTGTCATTGTAAAAGCCAGAAACGGACAGTCTATCCGGACAATCGGTGAATTTTTGGAAATCATCAAGCCGCTTTTCGGACGCGAACGGGAGAAAAAAGAATTGGCGAAAGTATTTCAAGCACTTCGCATTGAAGTAAATCAGGAGATGGAAGCACTGAAAGAAATGCTGTCAGCTGCTACCGAAGCGCTCAAACCGGGCGGACGCCTTGTGGTTATCACTTATCATTCACTGGAAGACCGGATGGTGAAGAATATAATGAAAACAGGCAACGTGGAAGGCAAAGCGGAAACCGACTTTTTCGGGAATCTGCAAACCCCGTTCCGGTTAGTCAACAATAAGGTGATTGTTCCCGGCGAAGCGGAGATAGAAAGAAACCCACGGTCGAGAAGTGCCAAATTACGAATAGCAGAGAAAAAATAGTCTCAGATATGGAAGAAGAAGTAGTAGACAAAAAGACAGAAGAGGGCAAGAAGAAAAAACGCACCTCATTGAAAAGTATTCTGGGAGGAGATATCCTCGCCACAGACTTTTTCCGTCGGCAGACGAAGCTGTTGGTACTGATTATGGTATTCGTTATCTTCTATATCCACAACCGTTATGCCAGCCAGCAACAACAGATTGAAATAGACCGGCTGAAAAAAGAATTAATTGACATTAAATACGATGCGCTGACCCGTAGTTCGGAGCTGATGGAGAAAAGCCGTCAGTCACGTATCGAGGAATATATATCAAACAAGGAAAGTGATTTGCAGACTTCCACCAATCCGCCTTATCTTATTAAATAAGGTATGAGTTGGGAGTTTTAAAAGAGAATAAGCACTGTGGCAGTAAATAAGAAAAATATAATGACCCGTTACTTCTTTGTCATTCTGATAATGGCATTGATAGGAGTAGCAATTGTCGTTAAGGCAGGCGTGACCATGTTTGCCGAACGGCAGTACTGGCAGGATGTAGCCGATCGTTTCGTAAAAGAAAACGTAACGGTGAAGCCTAACCGTGGAAACATTATTTCTTCTGACGGTAAACTAATGGCCAGTTCACTGCCTGAATACAGAATCTACATGGACTTTATGTCCGGTGAAAAGGACGAAAAAAGAAGAAAGAAGGATCAGGCACGCCGGGATTCCATCCTCAAAGCAAATATGGATTCGATCTGTATCGGACTCCACAAGATATTCCCTGATAAGAGTGCGGCACAATTCAAGGCGCACCTTCAGAAAGGACGACAGGCAAAAAGCCGTAACTACCTGATTTATCCGAAGCGTATCTCCTATATACAATATAAAGAGGTGAAACGTCTGCCTGTTTTCTGTCTGAACCGTTATAAAGGAGGATTCAAGGAACTGGCATACAATCAGCGCAAGAAACCTTTCGGCTCATTGGCAGCCCGCACCTTGGGAGATGTATATGCTGATACAGCTCAAGGAGCCAAGAACGGTATAGAACTTGCATTCGATACGATTCTGAAAGGACGTGACGGGCTGACTCACCGCCAGAAAGTAATGAACAAATACCTGAATATTGTCGATGTCGCCCCTATCGACGGCTGCGATCTGATCACTACTATCGATGTAGGCATGCAGGATATTTGCGAAAAAGCATTGGTAGACAAACTGAAAGAGCTGAATGCTACCGTAGGTGTAGTCGTATTGATGGAAGTAACAACCGGAGAGGTAAAAGCCATCGTTAATATGACCCAAGGCAGAGACGGCGAATATTACGAGGTACGCAATAATGCAATCAGTGATATGCTTGAGCCGGGATCCACTTTCAAGACGGCATCTATCATGGTAGCTCTGGAGGACGGAAAAATCACTCCGGACTATATCGTAGACACCGGCAACGGACAAAAGCCGATGCACGGTCGTGTCATGAAAGACCACAACTGGCATCGCGGAGGATATGGCAAACTGACTGTTACCGAGATTCTGGGAGTATCATCCAATGTAGGAACTTCCAGCATCATTGAAAACTTTTATGGAAGTAACCCGCAGAAATTTGTAGACGGACTGAAACGGATGAGCATTGACCAACCTCTCCACCTGCAAATATCAGGAGAAGGAAAGCCGAACATTCGCGGTCCGAAAGAACGCTATTTTTCGAAAACGACATTGCCGTGGATGAGTATCGGTTATGAAACTCAGGTTCCGCCGATCAATATTCTGACATTCTACAATGCGATTGCCAACAACGGAGTATCCATTCGTCCGAAGTTTGTAAGAGCCGCTGTCAGAGACGGAGAAGTGGTAAAGGAATACCCGACCGAGGTTATCAATCCGAAAATCTGTTCGGACAAAACGTTGGCACAGATACGGGAAATCCTACGGAAAGTAGTAGGCGAAGGACTCGCCAAACCCGCGGGAAGCAAGCAGTTCCATGTTTCCGGTAAAACCGGAACCGCACAGATTTCGCAGGGAGCAGCGGGATATAAGACGGGAAGAACCAATTATCTCGTCAGTTTCTGCGGATACTTCCCGTCGGAAAAGCCTAAATACAGTATGATTGTCTCTATCCAGAAACCCGGTCTGCCTGCTTCGGGAGGTTTGATGGCGGGTAGCGTATTCAGTAAGATTGCAGAAAGAGTCTATGCAAAAGACCTGCGCTTACCGCTCACCAGCGCCATTGATACAAATACGGTTGTCATCCCGAACGTCAAGGCGGGAGAAATGAGGGAAACGCAACGGGTACTGGAAGAACTGAATATAAAGATACAGGGAAAAATCACCGACTCGGGGAAAGAAGTATGGGGAAGCACTCATCCCGCTCCTCAAGCTGTGGTTCTTGAGAGCCGGGGTATCATGCAGAACTTCGTACCGAGCGTCGTAGGTATGGGAGCAAAAGATGCTGTTTATCTATTGGAAAGTAAAGGATTGAAAGTCAATCTGGTGGGAGTCGGGAAAGTAAAAAGCCAGTCGATAGCCAACGGCAGTGTCGTTAAGAAGGGGCAAACGATTACGCTTACGATGCATTAAGAATTAAATTAAGTAGGACAGATATGTTATTAAACGAGTTACTGAAAGCAATCCAGCCGGTGCAAGTGACCGGAGATTCAAAGATAGAAATCACCGGAGTCAACATTGACTCCCGTCTGGTGGAAGCCGGCCAACTATTTATGGCGATGCGTGGCACGCAGACCGATGGCCATGCCTATATTCCCGCCGCCATTCAGAAAGGAGCCACTGCCATCCTTTGTGAAGACCTTCCGGAGGAGCCCGTAGCAGGAATCACCTATATTCAGGTGAAAGACAGCGAAGATGCAGTAGGAAAGATTGCTACGACATTCTATGGAAATCCGACAGAACAATTCGAACTGGTCGGTGTCACGGGAACAAATGGTAAAACAACCATTGCCACCTTATTATATAATACATTCCGCTACTTCGGTTATAAAGTGGGGTTAATCTCTACTGTCTGCAACTATATCGACGACCAGCCGATTCCGACAGAGCATACAACCCCCGACCCTATCACGCTAAACCGTTTATTGGGTCAAATGGCAGATGAAGGATGCAAGTACGTCTTTATGGAAGTCAGCTCTCATTCCATCGCTCAGAAACGTATCAGCGGATTAAAGTTTGCAGGAGGGATTTTCACAAACCTGACCCGCGACCATCTTGATTATCATAAAACCGTAGAGAACTATCTCAAGGCAAAGAAAAAGTTCTTCGACGATATGCCTAAAAACGCTTTCAGTCTCACCAACCTTGACGACAAGAATGGACTGGTGATGACACAGAACACACGTTCCAAGGTTTACACCTATTCGTTAAGAAGCCTCAGCGACTTCAAAGGACGGGTCATTGAGTCCCATTTTGAAGGGATGCTGCTCGATTTCAACAAACATGAACTAGCCGTTCAGTTTATCGGCAAGTTCAATGCCTCCAACCTGCTGGCAGTGTTCGGAGCAGCCGTATTATTAGGCAAAAAAGAGGAAGAGGTACTCATAGCACTTAGTACACTCCATCCGGTAGCCGGACGTTTCGATGCCATCCGTTCTCCGAAAGGAGTGACAGCAATCGTTGACTATGCACATACGCCGGATGCACTGATTAACGTATTGAATGCCATTCACGGAGTACTCGAAGGCAAAGGTAAAGTGATCACCGTAGTAGGTGCCGGCGGCAACCGTGATAAGGGAAAACGCCCTATCATGGCGAAAGAAGCAGCGAAAGCCAGCGACCGGGTAATTATAACATCGGATAATCCCCGCTTTGAAGAGCCACAAGACATCATCAACGATATGCTTGCCGGACTGGATGCGGAAGATATGAGAAAAACGCTTAGTATCGCCGACCGCAAAGAAGCAATCCGTACAGCTTGCATGCTTGCAGAGAAAGGAGATGTAATCCTCGTAGCCGGAAAGGGGCACGAAAATTACCAGGAGATCAGAGGAGTGAAACATCACTTCGATGACAAAGAAGTTTTGAAAGAAATATTTAATTGACAACCTATAATAATTTGCAACGGACAGCTCCTTATCAGGCGTGGGGCATCAATAAGAGACTGTAAATTGCAGACACTAAATTGTAAAGAGAAAAGAGATGTTATATTATCTGTTTGAATGGCTGCATAAGCTCAATTTTCCCGGAGCGGGAATGTTCGGTTACACCTCATTCCGTGCTTTGATGGCTGTTATCCTCGCATTGCTTATATCAAGCATCTGGGGAGATAAATTCATCAATCTGCTGAAAAAGAAGCAAATCACGGAAACACAGCGTGATGCCAAGACCGATCCGTTTGGCGTCAACAAAGTGGGTGTGCCAAGTATGGGAGGGGTTATCATTATCGTAGCCATCCTCATACCATGCCTGCTATTGGGAAAGCTGGACAATATATATATGATATTGATGCTGATAACCACCGTATGGCTGGGATCACTCGGTTTTGCCGACGATTACATCAAAATATTCAAGAAAGACAAGGAAGGTTTGCACGGCAAATTCAAGATCATTGGTCAGGTCGGTCTGGGACTGATTGTAGGACTGACTCTGTATCTAAGCCCGGATGTAGTCATCCGCGAGAACATCGAAGTTCATACGCCGGGACAGGAAATGGAAGTGATCCACGGAACGAATGATTTAAAATCAACCCAAACCACTATCCCTTTCTTCAAAAGCAATAACTTAGATTATGCCGATCTGGTCGGTTTTATGGGCGAACATGCACAGACAGCCGGATGGATACTGTTCGTGATTATCACGATTTTCGTTGTAACTGCCGTATCGAATGGTGCTAACCTCAACGACGGAATGGACGGCATGGCAGCCGGAAACTCCGCCATCATCGGTGCCACACTGGGAGTACTTGCCTATGTATCGTCGCACATCGAGTTTGCCAGTTACTTGAATATCATGTACATTCCGGGATCGGAAGAACTGGTAATTTACATTTGCGCATTTATCGGTGCGTTGATCGGTTTCTTATGGTACAATGCCTATCCGGCACAAGTATTCATGGGAGACACAGGTAGTCTGACCATCGGTGGTATTATTGCCGTTTTTGCTATTATCATCCACAAAGAACTGCTGATACCGATTCTCTGTGGCGTGTTCCTGGTAGAGAACCTGTCGGTCATACTGCAACGCTTCTACTATAAGATAGGAAAACGGAAAGGAGTGAAACAGCGGCTGTTCAAACGGACTCCGATACACGATCATTTCCGTACTTCCATGAGTCTGGTAGAACCGGGATGTACCGTAAAATTCACGAAACCCGACCAGCTGTTCCACGAATCAAAGATTACCGTCCGTTTCTGGATTGTAACCATTGTATTGGCAGCGATAACGATTATTACATTAAAAATAAGATGAAAATTATCTGGCACGGATGACACGGATAACACGGTTTTAGTAAACCAATAGCTGTGTAAGACCGTGAAATCCGTGTAATCCGTGCCTAATTAAAATTTATTATATAAGAGAGTATTAACCCGATTATTAACTTTAAAAAGATGTGCGCAGCCGATGAGCGAAAAAGAAGGGATGAAAAGGAAGAGAGAAGAGTCTGCCTGTCGGACAGCAAAAGCACATTACTGTAAATGAAAAGAATTGTAATTTTAGGAGCCGGTGAAAGCGGTGCCGGCGCAGCCGTACTCGCCAAAGTAAAAGGACTTGAAACATTTGTTTCGGATATGTCCGTTATCAAGGATAAGTATAAAGAACTCCTTGACAGCCACCATATTGCCTGGGAGGAAGGACATCATACCGAAGAACTCATTCTGAATGCCGATGAGGTGATCAAAAGCCCCGGTATCCCGAATGACGCCCCGTTGATCCTGAAACTGAAAGCCCAGGGTACACCGATCATCTCCGAAATCGAGTTCACCGGACGCTATACCGATGCCAAAATGATCTGTATCACCGGTTCTAACGGAAAGACAACGACTACTTCCCTGATCTACCATATCTTCAAGAGCGCAGACCTGAATGTAGGTCTCGCCGGTAACATTGGCAAGAGTCTGGCTTTACAAGTAGCCGAAGAACACCATGACTATTACATCATCGAGCTCAGTTCTTTCCAACTGGACAATATGTATAACTTCCGTGCCAATATCGCCGTACTGATGAACATCACACCGGATCATCTGGACCGCTACGACCATTGCATGCAGAACTACATCGATGCCAAGTTCCGTATTACACAGAACCAGACCACCGATGATGCCTTCATCTTCTGGAACGATGACCCGATCATCAAACAGGAACTGGCAAAACATGGTCTGAAAGCACATCTGTATCCTTTCGCAGCCATGAAGGAAGACGGAGCCATCGCATACGTAGAAGATCATGAAGTGAAGATCACCGAGCCTATCGCCTTCAACATGGAACAGGAGGAACTGGCATTGACCGGACAGCATAACCTTTACAACTCGTTGGCTGCCGGAATCTCGGCAAACCTGGCAGGTATCACCAAAGAGAATATCCGCAAGGCACTTTCCGACTTCAAGGGAGTGGAACACCGCCTGGAGAAAGTGGCACGTGTACGCGGCATCGACTTCATCAACGATTCCAAAGCGACCAATGTCAACTCCTGCTGGTATGCCCTGCAAAGCATGACTACCAAGACAGTACTGATACTGGGCGGAAAAGACAAAGGCAATGACTATACGGAAATAGAAGATCTGGTACGCGAAAAGTGCTCGGCACTGGTTTACCTGGGACTGCATAACGAAAAGCTACACGAGTTTTTCGACCGCTTCGGACTGCCCGTAGCCGATGTGCAGACCGGAATGAAAGATGCAGTGGAAGCAGCCTACAAACTGGCTAAGAAAGGAGAAACCGTATTGTTAAGCCCCTGCTGCGCTTCTTTCGACCTTTTCAAGAGTTACGAAGACCGCGGCGATCAGTTTAAGAAATATGTAAGAGAGTTATAAAATGGATTTATTAAAGAACATATTTAAAGGTGACAAGGTAATCTGGATTATCTTCCTCTGTCTCTGCCTCATCTCGATTATCGAGGTGTTCTCGGCAGCATCGACGCTGACCTACAAAAGCGGCGATCACTGGGGACCGATTACACAGCACTCCATCATCCTGATGGTGGGTGCCGTAGTAGTAGTGTTTCTGCACAACGTCCCCTACAAATGGTTTCAGGTATTCCCAGTCTTCCTGTATCCGATCTCCCTCGTCCTGCTGGCATTCGTCACACTGATGGGTATCATCACAGGCGACCGTGTCAATGGAGCAGCCCGCTGGATGACCTTTATGGGACTACAGTTCCAGCCCTCGGAACTGGCAAAGATGGCTGTCATCATTGCCGTTTCGTTTATCCTGTCGAAAAGGCAGGATGAAGAAGGAGCCAACCCGAAAGCCTTTAAATACATCATGATTCTTACCGGACTGGTCCTCATTCTGATTGCTCCGGAGAACTTGTCGACAGCCATGTTGCTGTTCGGTGTCGTATTCATGATGATGTTCATCGGACGAGTAGCCGCAAAGAAACTCCTTCTGCTGGCAGGAGGGCTCATTCTGATCGGCGCGCTCGGTGTGGGTACGGTTGTAGCAATTCCTGCTAAGACGTTGCACAGCACCCCCGGACTTCACCGTCTGGAGACCTGGCAGAACCGTATCAAAGGCTTCTTCGATAAAGATGAAGTGCCCGCAGCCAAATTCGATATAGATAAAGACGCACAGATTGCACATGCCCGTATCGCCATCGCTACCAGTCATGTAGTGGGCAAAGGGCCGGGCAACTCCATACAGCGTGACTTCCTCAGCCAGGCATTCTCCGATTTCATCTTCGCGATAGTAATCGAAGAGATGGGACTGATAGGAGGTATATTTGTCGTATTCCTCTATCTCTGGCTGCTGATGCGGGCCGGACGTATCGCGCAAAAGTGCGAACGGACTTTCCCCGCCTTCCTTGTCATGAGCATCGCTTTGCTGTTAGTATCGCAAGCGATACTGAATATGATGGTTGCCGTGGGGCTGTTCCCCGTGACGGGACAACCTTTGCCTCTGGTCAGCAAAGGAGGTACAAGTACATTAATCAACTGCGCCTATATCGGAATGATATTGAGCGTAAGCCGATATACAGCTCATCTGGAAGAACAGAAAGCGCATGACGCACAGATTCAGATGCAGATAGAAGCCGGAACAGCGACTTCGGAGGCTCAGGCTGCTGCCGAACCGACTGCACAGATTCTGAACAGTGATGCCAAGTTCGAAGATGAACATGACAGCAATAAACGATGATGCACGGTTTACGATGAACCGTAAACGGTGAAGAACGGATAAAAAAGGATTATGATGGAAAAAGAACTTAGAATTATCATCAGCGGTGGAGGCACAGGAGGACACATCTTCCCTGCCGTATCCATCGCCAACGCTATAATGGAATTGCGACCGGATGCAAAGATATTGTTTGTAGGTGCCGAAGGCCGCATGGAGATGCAGCGGGTTCCCGATGCAGGCTACCGGATTATCGGACTCCCGATAGCCGGTTTCGACCGCAAACATTTATGGAAAAACGTAGCTGTACTGATTAAGCTGGCACGCAGCCAGTGGAAAGCCCGGAGCATTATCAAAAACTTCCGCCCGCAGGTAGCGGTAGGCGTAGGAGGATATGCCAGCGGCCCCACACTAAAGACTGCCGGTATGATGGGAGTACCGACCTTGATTCAGGAGCAGAACTCTTATGCCGGAGTCACAAACAAGCTGTTGGCACAAAAAGCAAAGGTTATTTGTGTTGCATACGATGGAATGGAAAAGTTCTTTCCTGCCGATAAGATTATAATGACCGGAAACCCCGTTCGCCAGAATCTGACGAAGGATATGCCGGAAAAGAATGCGGCACTGCGCTCCTTCAACCTGTTGCCGGATAAGAAAACAATTCTGATTGTAGGCGGTAGCCTTGGCGCGCGTACTATTAATAATACGCTGACCGCCGCATTAGCTACAATCAAGGCAAACGCCGATATACAGTTCATCTGGCAGACCGGAAAGTATTACTATCCACAGGTGACAGAAGCTGTACGGGCAGCAGGAAAACTTCCGAATCTGTATGTGACGGACTTCATCAAGGATATGGCAGCCGCTTACGCAGCCTCCGACCTAGTGATCTCACGTGCGGGAGCCGGTTCTATTTCAGAGTTTTGTTTGTTGCACAAGCCTGTTGTCCTGGTCCCTTCTCCCAATGTGGCAGAAGATCATCAGACTAAGAATGCACTGGCATTGGTGGACAAACAAGCCGCCATCTATGTAAAAGACAGTGAAGCGGAAGCCAAGCTGATGGATGTAGCACTGAAAACAGTAGCCGACGATCAGAAGCTGAAAGAACTAAGTGATAATATAGCCAAGCTGGCTTTACCCGACTCTGCACGGATCATCGCGCAGGAAGTAATCAAGCTGGCAGAAGCAGAAAACAAATAATATTAATTAGGCACGGATTACGCGGATTACACGGTTTAAGAATGATATACGAGAAATTGACAAAAGAAATCATAAGTGCTTTTTATGAAGTACATAACACATTAGGATTTGGGTTCTTAGAACAAGTCTATCAGAATGCACTTTATAAAGAACTCCTAAGAAGAGGACTTTTCTGTCAATCTCAAAAAGAGATGGAAGTTTATTATAAAGGTGAAATGGTGGGAAGATACATTGCAGATATAGTAGTAAACGACGAAATCATTCTTGAGCTAAAAGCTGTAACAACCCTTCGTCCAGAACATGAGTGGCAATTAGTCAATTATCTAAAAGCAACAGGACTAGAAGTAGGTTTATTACTAAATTTTGGTGTAGCAGCTGAAGTAAAACGTAAAATATTAACACATCATTCTTAAACCGTGGAATCCGTGTAATCCGTGCCTAAAATTAATATAGAAACTAAAACAGTATAAAGAAATGAATATTGAAACGATACAATCAGTCTACTTTGTCGGTGCCGGAGGCATCGGTATGAGCGCACTTGTCCGTTATTTCCTTTCCAAAGGAAAAGTGGTAGCCGGATACGACCGTACCCCGACTCCATTGACTGAAAATCTCATCGCCGAAGGCGCACAAATACATTACGAAGAAAACGTCAGCCTGATTCCGGAAGCCTGCAAGGACCCCAAAAGCACTTTAGTCGTATTGACTCCCGCTGTCCCGCAGGAACACGAAGAATTAGTTTATTTCCGCAACAACGGATTCGAAATACAAAAGCGCGCGCAAGTACTGGGAACCATCACTCATTCCAGCAAAGGACTGTGTGTAGCCGGTACTCATGGTAAAACGACTACTTCTACCATGACCGCCCACCTGTTCCATCAATCGCATGTAGAATGTACCGCATTCCTCGGAGGCATCTCCAAGAATTACGGCACCAACCTGCTCCTTTCCCAGAAAAGCCCTTATACAGTCATCGAAGCAGACGAGTTCGACCGTTCCTTCCATTGGCTGTCCCCATATATGTCCGTCATCACTGCCACAGACCCTGACCATCTGGACATCTACGGAACAGAAGAGGCATACCTTGAAAGCTTCGAACATTATACAACACTGATCCAGCCGGGTGGTGCACTGATTATCCGCAAAGGCATCTCGCTGCAACCGAAAGTGCAGTCCGGAGTCCGTGTCTATACCTATTCGCGCGACGAGGGCGACTTCCACGCAGAGAACATCCGCATCGGAAACGGTGAAATCTTCATCGATTTCGTTGCCCCCGACACCCGTATCAACGATATCCAGCTGGGAGTTCCGGTAAGCATCAACATCGAAAACGGCGTAGCCGCCATGGCGCTTGCACACCTCAACGGAGTGACCGACGAAGAGATCAGACAAGGAATGAACAGCTTCCGCGGTGTAGACCGCCGGTTCGATTTCAAGATCAAGAATGACCAGGTAGTCTTCCTGAGCGACTACGCCCATCATCCTTCGGAAATCAAACAGAGCGTACTGTCTATCCGCGAACTCTATAAAGACAAGAAGATCACAGCCATCTTCCAGCCGCACCTTTACACCCGTACCCGCGACTTCTATCAGGACTTTGCCGATAGCCTGTCGCTACTGGACGAAGTCATTCTGACAGACATCTACCCGGCCCGTGAAACACCGATCCCCGGTGTCACCAGCAAGCTGATATACGACAACCTCCGTCCGGGTATCGAAAAAAGTATGTGCAAAAAGGAAGAAATACTGAACATTCTGAAAGATAAAAACATTGAAGTATTAATCACTCTAGGAGCCGGAGACATCGACAACTATGTCCCCGAAATAAAGAAAGAACTGGAAAAAATGAAGAATGATGAATGAAGAATTGGCTGCGCAACTATGCTATGCTGCATAGAAATTCTTCATTCATCATTCTTAATCAAAAAAAAAGTTATGGTAAAGAGAATCCTTCTATCTATCGTCATGTTGATGCTTATTGCCTACCTCGGCATAGCCATCACCGCTTTCAACCGCAAGCCTGCCGACCAGACCTGCCGTGACGTAGAACTGGTCATCAAGGATACCGCCTATGCCGGCTTCATCACCAAAGAAGAAGTAAAAGGCATCCTCCAGCACAAAGGTATCTACCCTATCGGGAAAAAGATGGAGCGCATCTCTACCAAGTCGCTGGAACGGGAATTGAGCAAACATCCGCTGATAGACGAAGCGGAGTGCTACAAGACCCCCAGCGGTAAAGTCTGTGTGGAAGTGACACAGCGCATACCGATTCTGCGTATCATGAGCGCTAACGGAGAGAATTATTATCTGGATAATAAAGGAACCGTCATGCCACCGGAAGCAAAATGTGTCGCTCACCGGGCAATTGTCACCGGAAACGTAGAAAAGTCGTTTGCAATGAAGGATTTATATAAGTTTGGTGTATTTTTGCAAAACAATAAGTTCTGGAACGCCCAGATAGAACAAATCCATGTGTTGCCCGACCGCAACATCGAACTGGTACCTCGTGTAGGCGACCACCTCGTCTATCTCGGCAAACTTGAAAACTTTGAAGACAAACTGGCACGCCTGAAAGAATTCTATCAGAAAGGACTCAATCAGGTAGGCTGGAACAAATATTCACGTATCAACCTTGAATTCAGCAACCAAATAATCTGCACGAAGAGAGAGTGATGAGATGTGAGTTCCGGGGGATGAGTGATGAGTTATGAGTGACAAGTCTCTCTAAATAGTAAATTGTAAATAATTAAATTGTAAATAAAGAGATGGCAACAACAGAATTTATCGCCGCTATTGAACTTGGTTCATCGAAGATAACCGGTGTGGCCGGAAGAAAGAACAGTGACGGAAGCATGCAAATACTGGCATATGCCCAGGAAGACTCCTCTACGTTTATCCGTAAAGGGGTAATCTTCAATCTGGACAAGACAGCGCAAAGCCTGACTTCTATCATCAACAGACTGGAAGGTGAGTTGAAAAACTCAATCGCCAAGGTATACGTAGGCATTGGCGGACAATCACTCCGCACAGTCCGCAACGTGGTAAGTCGCGACCTGGAAGAAGAAGCGATCATCTCAGAAGAGCTGGTAAGCGCTATCGGTGATGAGAACGTAGCTATTCCGGTAGTCGATATGGATATACTGGACGTAGCGCCGCAAGAATACAAAGTCGGCAATAATCTGCAAGCCAATCCGGTGGGACTGGTAGGAAGCCACATCGAAGGACGCTTCCTCAATATCGTCGCCCGCTCTTCCGTACGGAAGAATCTGGAACACTGCTTCCAGCAGGCAAAGATCGATATTGCCGACCAACTGATCGCGCCACTGGTAACAGCCAATGCCGTGCTGACAGAGAGCGAACGCCGTTCGGGCTGCGCACTCATCGACTTCGGTGCTGATACCACCACTATTTCGGTTTATAAGAACAACATTCTCCGCTTCCTGACCGTATTGCCGTTGGGAGGAAACAGCATCACCCGCGACATCACCACCCTGCAAATGGAAGAGGAAGAGGCGGAACGACTGAAGAGAACTTACGGAGACGCCCTATACGAAGAAGACGAAAGCGAAGAGCCCGCTACCTGCAAGCTCGAAGACGAAAGCCGCACGATTGAACTGAGCAAGCTCAACAACATCATCGAAGCGCGTACCGAAGAAATCATCGCTAACGTATGGAACCAGATTCAAATCTCCGGCTACGAAGATAAACTGCTGGCCGGCATCATCCTCACAGGAGGAGCCGCCAACCTGAAAAACCTGGAAGAAATGCTTCGCAGACGTTCGAAGATAGAAAAGATGAGAATGGCGAAACTGCCCCGCAACACAGTTCATGCTCCGAGCAACATACTGAAGAAGGACGGTTCGCAGAACACATTGTTCGGACTTCTGTTTGAAGGCAACCAGAACTGCTGCCTGATTGAAACCGCTCCGCAGATACCGGCTACTCCCGTAACTCCCAAACCGGAGCCGGAAGTTCACAAGACCGCAGACATGTTTGAGGACGATCAGGAACTGAAAGAGCAAGCCCGGCTGGCACGCCTCAAAAAAGACGAGGAGGAAAAAGAAGCCCGGGCAGCTGCCAAGGAAGCCGAAAGACTCCGCAAGCAGAAGGAAAAAGAAGAGAAAGAAAGACGGAAGAGAGAAGCCGGTCCCAGCTGGATTCAACGCAAGATCGACTCCCTGACAAAGGAAATCTTCTCTGACGACGATATGAAATAAATTCAAAATTCAATAATATGGACGAGATAGTACAATTCGATTTCCCGACCGACTCACCTAAGATCATCAAAGTGATTGGTGTAGGTGGCGGTGGCGGTAACGCTGTGAACCACATGTACCGGGAAGGCATACATGACGTAACGTTCGTTCTCTGCAACACGGACAACCAGGCATTAGCCGAGTCACCCGTTCCGGTGAAACTGCAACTGGGCCGTAGCATCACACAAGGACTTGGAGCCGGCAACCGTCCCGAACGGGCACGCGACGCCGCCGAAGAAAGTATTGACGATATCAAAGAACAGTTGAACGACGGCACCAAGATGGTATTCATCACTGCCGGAATGGGAGGAGGAACCGGAACCGGAGCCGCCCCTGTCATCGCCCGCATTGCGAAGGAGATGGATATTCTGACAGTAGGTATTGTCACCATTCCATTTATTTTCGAAGGAGAAAAGAAAATCATTCAGGCACTGGACGGCGTCGAACGTATCGCCCAGCACGTAGATGCCTTGCTGGTCATCAACAACGAACGCCTGCGCGAAATATATGCCGACCTTACCTTCATGAATGCTTTCGGCAAAGCTGATGACACGCTTTCCATCGCAGCAAAAAGTATCGCCGAGATTATCACCATGCGTGGTACGGTGAATCTGGACTTTGCCGATGTGAAGACCATCCTGAAAGATGGTGGTGTAGCCATTATGAGTACCGGATTCGGAGAAGGAGAAAACCGTGTCACTAAAGCAATCGACGATGCCCTGCACTCTCCGTTGCTGAACAACAACGACATCTTCAACGCCAAAAAGGTAATGTTGAATGTGTCCTTCTGCCCCACATCCGAACTGATGATGGAAGAGATGAACGAGATACACGAGTTCATGAGCAAGTTCCGCGAAGGAGTAGAAGTTATCTGGGGTGTCGCAGTAGACAATTCTCTGGATACCAAAGTGAAGATCACCGTACTGGCAACCGGTTTTGGTGTAGAAGACGTGCCGGGTATGGACACACTCCACGAAGCACGCAGCCAGGAGGAAGAAGAACGCCAGCTGCAGCTTGAAGAAGAGAAGGAGAAGAACAAAGAACGTATCCGCAAAGCATACGGTGAAAGCGCCGGTATCGGAAAGAAGAGCTTGCGCAGCCGCCGTCATATCTACATCTTCAATACCGAAGATTTGGACAACGACGACATCATCGCCATGATAGAGGAATCTCCTACTTACACGCGCGATAAAACGAAGCTGTTGAAGATTAAAACAAAAGCGGCTCTCGAAGAGGAAGTTGCCATGGAAGAGGCAACGGACAATGACGGTGTAATCACTTTTTAAATGAAGAATGAAGAACTAAGAATGAAGAATGTAAGATTCATACTGTTTGGTTCTTCCTCTGCTTTTGTAGATTGTAAATAATTAAATTGTAAATATCATTATGGATTTATTTGACAAAGTCAGCGAAGACATTAAAAACGCAATGAAGGCAAAAGATAAAGTTGCCTTGGAGACTTTAAGAAACGTAAAGAAATTCTTCATCGAAGCTAAAACAGCTCCGGGAGCTAACGATACACTGACAGACGAAGCAGCCTTGAAAATCATTCAGAAACTGGTGAAACAAGGTAAGGACTCTGCCGAAATCTATATCGGACAGGGACGTCAGGATTTGGCTGACGGAGAACTTGCACAGGTTGCCGTAATGGAAGCTTATTTGCCCAAACAAATGACTGCTGAAGAACTGGAAGCTGCATTGAAAGAAATCATTGCAGAGACAGGCGCAACCAGCGGAAAAGATATGGGTAAAGTGATGGGAGTAGCTTCCAAGAAGTTGGCAGGACTTGCAGAAGGCCGTGCTATTTCTGCGAAAGTAAAAGAGCTGTTGGGATAACCCTTCACCACTCCTCTGGAAACTAAAAATACTTTTTAGTCTCACGGTCTCATTCCTTTTGAGATAAGCCGTAGATAATCAGCAACATAAAGAGTGAGAGATCCTTTTCAAACAGGTATCTCTCACTCTTTTCTTCGTTAAAATAGTTATTTTTCACGTATCTCTCATTGTTTTTAGGGGTATCTCTCATTCAGTTTCAATTCATTTCTCACGGGTTTACGATTTATTCATTACCAACACTCCGGTTATGTACCGCTATTCTGAGTTTAATTGACTGGTTCTTTATATATTATACTGCCTATAGCCTTCTCTTTTGATACCTATATCTGCATGTTTTCTAACCGACATCTTCATCGTTCCACCCGGGTGGAATGAACTGTCTACTATTGTGACACGATCAGTTCACCCAAGTGCGATGATTACATCACCCGGGTTGGACGATGAAGATATCGGTTAGATAATATGATAATACCAGTTGAAAGACAAGAGAACATAGGATCATTTGCATCTAAAAGAATGGCAAACAATAACTTCTTTACCATAAAACAAGATAAGGACAACCAATCGTTGCCCTTATCTGAAGTTACTTAATTTATAAAACCACCAATTTTACATCAAATTACAGGAATAAAGACGTAATAAATAGCATTATATAAATTAAATACCTACTTTTGCAACAATATGAAGGTAATATACCTGCTTTGACAACAGGCAAAACATACTTTTTGAGGAGCATCTACAACGAACTAAATTACGACAAACAGATGAAAAGCAGTACATTGATAACTATCCTATCTACATTCTTATTAGTAGGATGCAGCAAACAGCAATCCGCTTTGGACAAACGACTCGATGAAGTAGAGAGAATTATAGAAGTAAACCCAGACAGTGCTTCAATCTTACTGGAAAATATACCATCTCCGGAAAAACTAGATGACAAGACTTTTGCACGCTGGTGCATGCTATCGGGTAAAGTCACTGACGAAATCTTTAATACCCTATTGCCATCTTATCAATTCGAGCGGGCTAATGCTTGGTATTCATCCTACGGCAAACCTGAAGAACAGGTACAAACCTTAATTTATTTGGGACGTTCCCATGCAAATGATGGGGATTATGACAAGGCGATGTCTATATATACTAATGCGTTAGAGATTGGTAATAAGAATAAGCTATATAATTTAGTTGGATATACATACAGCTATATGGGCGATTTATATAGAGAGAAAGCCATGCGGACAGAAGCTATCGAAAAATACGAAATGGCTGCCGACTATTTCAAAAAAGAAAATAACACTGATAGCTACGCTTGTGCCCTAAGAGATATAGGGCGCGAATACGCATGTATTGATTCGATACCCCGTGCCCTCGAAATTCTGTTTATGGCAAATTCTATAGCCGAGACTTCAGAGGATAAAGATGTAAAAGCTTCAATCGAAAACACCCTGGGCAACATCTATGTAATGCAAGACAAATACGACAAAGCCAAAAAGTTCTTTTATAAAGCACTGGAAGGAAGAGAAAAAATGCCAAATTACATAGCACTAATTGGCTTATATATCGCATCTGACTCTTTAAAGCAAGCCAAAGAACTTCTGCAAAGAATTCCACAAGATAATCTTGACTATACATATAGCATCAAAAATTTATATTATCAAATCTATAAGTCAGAAGGAAATTATAAAGAAGCACTTACAAATTTAGAAGAATACACAGAAATAGTAGATTCCTTAATGTATGCGGACAGTCAGTCCAAAATACTGGATATAGAAACCAAGTATAACAACCTAAAAATAAAGAAAGAAGTCATTGACCTAAAAAACAAAGAACAAAGTTATATCATCGTTTTAATCATCTGCACTTCAGCTCTGCTATTCACGATAATGGGATATCTGCTATTTCGAAAAAGAGCGAAAGAAAAAATACAAAATCAACAGGCTGAATTGAGTAACATAAAAACAGATTTATATAATCATAAGCTTAAACTGGAAAAGAAAAGAATTATATTAAACAACCTCAAAGAAAAAGATGAAAATTATGATCAGCTGCAAGAAGACATCATTCGTTTATCAGCCAATTATAGAAAACTACAGAATAAACTACTAGTAGATTCACCTCTATACAAAGAACTAACAAAATTGGGCAATCAAAACATACCGGGAAATGATAAATCGCTCATAACTGAAGAACGATGGAAAGCCATTACAAATGAAATAACGACCATATATCCTGAACTTTATAATTATATATATAGCTTAGGTCCGAACTTACCGGAAGAAGATTTTCAATATTGCTGTTTGTATCTTTTGGGATTCGATACCAATACAGAAGCAAAACTATTAAATATTGCCACCAATTCCGTAAGTAGAAAGCGTTCCAGACTTAAACAGAAACTAAATATCACACTACCAACTAATTTTTCATTATACGAATATTTGATTAAGAATATGCATTAATATCCATATTTTATAGAGATATTACCAATGTCATGTTCACAGTACAGATCAAAGCCGTAAGTCATTGATTATCAACATCCGCTTGTCCATATCAAAACTAGTATTTCTCAGATTTTGTCTCTCATTTTTCATAACTTTGCAGAAAACATTTAAAGATATGAGAAAGCTAAGTATCACATTATTATTAATTGCCCTTTCATTCATGACAATGGAGGCCAATTGTTTATCAAGCCACAGAGGCAAGTATATACAACTAAAAATATGGGAGCACCTTAAGAAAGATATTGCTTTCATACCCATAGAAGCCACTCTCGAAGGTAATAACATCGAAGTGCAGTTCTTTGAAAAATCGAACGAGCCAGTCACCTTCCAAGTTAAAGACAAGAATGGAAACATCGTATTTCAAGATATGGTGATTCCTGATAAGCAGGAAATCTATAAAATAGATTTAGATGGTTTCAAAGCCGATCAATATGAGCTATTTTATATAGAAAAAGATGTGACTTTCATTGGAGAGTTTGAAATCGAATAGATTACAATATCAACTCATAAAATAATATTAACTAAAAATTATGCCATGAGAAAACTATTAATTATCGTATCATTGTTTACAATGATGTCATGTCAAGAGAATTTTGATATGATTGACAGTGAAAGCCTACCTGAAACAAGTAGTACGAACCCTGAATTCAAAGTTAATGAAGAAGACATTCAATCAACTATTGATGAGTTTTATGGAGTCTCTTCTCTCTCTCCTACAAGGGTAGAGAATTTTGTTAGTATAAAAAAGATAACTTCATTGACTAAAAGCAAGACGCGGAGCATTGGTAATGACTCTGATATAGATGTAAATGACATTCTTTATATAGTAGAGTTATCTAATGGCAATACCGCTTTTGTTGCGGCTGACAAGCGTGCCAAATCGTTATATGGCATTGCAGATGGAACTGTAGAGCTTAACAATGCTGATCTAATAAACAGTAACATACCCGGTGGATTAGTAGCTATTCTAAGTAATGCAATAGCGGATATTAAGTATTCTATAAAATATAATACGTCAATAAATGAAGATTGGAAAACACTAAACGCATTAACTAGAGCAGATTCAGATATAGTCGGAGGAAAAGAAATGTTTACTATGGAACCTAGGTGTCCAGTTTGTTGGCATCAATTCGCTCCATTCAATAATGTTTGTCCTTTATACACCAACAGCAATGGAGACAAAGTACGCTCTGCAGCAGGATGCGTTGCAGTTGCAGCAGCACAAGCCCTATTATGCTTATGGGACCGTTCAAAAACTACCTTTTATTACTACACATTAATAACATCATGGGACCGGCTAAGCGAAATCAAACATGACAATCAGTTTATTGCCGGAAGCGATGAAGAAACCGATGTAGCAAACTTAATACATGAGATTGGACTAGCAGTAGGAATGAAATATGGTCCTAGTAGTAGCGCAAATACAGAAGATGCAGTAAAAGCCGTATGCCTTTTATCCCAAGGTTATCTTAAATATGAAAGATCCCCTTTTAATGAAACTATTGAAAATACTTTAGTACAGAAAAATGGTATAGTATGGTTATCTGCTAGAAATAGTAATGATGAAGGGCATTCAATGCTAATAGATGCATTACGCTTTATATTTACTACTGGGGCTTGTGGCACATGTATAGATGCAACTAAATATGTAAAGAGATATTTCCATATCAATTATGGATGGGGGGAAAGTTATAATGGCTATTATCTTTATATACCACAATCGGATAATTATGATCAGGATTTGAGATGGGAAGGCACATCTAGAACCTTTCCATATCAAATGAAAGCATTTAGTGTATGGCAAACAAAAAATGAATAAAATGAAATATAAATTAATCATAGCTGTCCTTTATATGATCATGAGCGCTTGTAATAATACCGATTCCAATGAATTCGCTTTCTCTAACTATAGTTGGGAATGCCCCAAAGAAGGAGGCAGGAAAATATTCACATCCAATAAAGATGAATGGAAGATTGATCAGTTAATACTTGATGGAATTATTATTAAAGAATATAGTCCAGAATATATTAAAGATAAAAATCAGAGCTTCCCACCTGATAAATTTGATTTTGATTTTTTTTCTTTTAAAATCGATGGAAAGAAAGTAACAATTTGCCTACTAGAGAATACAACAGGAAAAAAAAGAAACATAAAATTTATATGCAGATATGTAAATACATATCATGCTATAACTGTTATACAGCTACCTGATATCAATATCATGAAACATTCTAGATACTAAAAGTTTTGATGAATGAGTATTATACAGTTGTATACGAAGAGTATTCACTTAGAGGATAAAAGGAGTAAATAAACATATTCCCAATGAATTTGGAAATGATGATAGAATCTTTACCTTCATCTCAATATGACAAACAAGATATATAATGCTTTTGTACTTTTAATCATTATAGGTTTATGCTTTTATTCTTGTAATGACGATGAGAAGCAAAAAGAAGAATATAAAACCATGATCCTAAAAGTCGCAGCTTATAGAGATTATTATGTTGCACCGGGACATGGTATTACCACCGATATATTAGGCTATGTTGTTACGGATGAAAGCAACAAGACATACGTCATCGAAACAATCAAAGGTTTTGAAGATGAGTATGAAGAAGGATATGAGTTCGTGATTAAAGTCAAAGCTGTGAACAAGAATCAAGGCGAACCTGTACAAGATCTATTGGGATATTATTATTATCTATTGGAAGTCTTAAGTAAGGAGAAAGTTTAAGACGCTGATTAGAAAACTGGTTATATCAAAATAATTCCTCTATGAATGAACAGTAGGGAGTGATAGCTGTTTATCACTCCTTTATTAGATTATTCTTTTTTTATTGTAATATTGCATAATCATAAATAACAGAATGTCGACAGATATTCATCTACATAAAGAAACCATTAATTAGAAAGATATGAGACTGCATAAAACTAAACTATTATATGTTCTATTCACACTTTTCATTTTAATTGGCTGCAAAGAGAACACTGATACACCGCCATTTATTTTTAATTGTAAAGTGAAACTTATCAATGAAGACGGAAGTTCACCTTTGCAGGAAAACAAAGATAAAATAAATCAGATTACAGTGAACCTGCTAAGCCCCATTAACAAGGACACTCAAATTACTGACATATCCTATCTTACATATTACAACTGTCTCAATATACAAGTTAGAGAATGGGAAGCCTGTATCAAAAACAAGGGTAATTATGAACAAGAGTATATTTTAGAAATCCAATATCCTGAAGAAATCCGCAAAGAAAAAGATACAATCAAAATAAAGTATCAATTCAAGAATGCCCGTCCATCTATTGTTGAAGCTCATTATAATGATATAAGAGCAACAGATACAAGTGTGAACGATGTCACTTTTGAAATTGAGAATTAGAATTGGCATGAGAAACTATCCCATAATATATGAAATAGTTATCCATTCATCGTCTATCATGAAATCTATATCCAATTCCTAACATCAGATTATTGGGGTCTTTAAACTTGCTCAACTGATATCCCACATGTAGAAATAAATGACGGGTAACATAAGTTTTGAGAGCCAAAATCTGATAAAAACCTTCCGTATCATCGCCACTGTAGATCAGGTTTCGTCCGATACCGACATTGATTGAGAAAATGGGCATTACCAATTCTGCCCGAAGAGACACCCCCACTGCAAATTGTTCGCGGAAAGGGGGACGATGAAACTTTATATCATCCCCATAAGTTCCTACTAGTTTATAATCCTTAATATTGGCACTCTCGTCAAATTGCGCATCTGCGGAAAGCCCCGCCCGGAAGTAGTTATTGAAATTGTACATCGGAGCGAAGTTAAGCCCTACAATACCAAACGAACCGGGAACCAAAGTCGGTATACCTTCTTTCACGAACCCTCTTTTGCGAGTAGCTCCATATACCAACAAGTCATAGCTGACATGCGGCTTGATATAAAGGCGCTTGGGAGCAATTGCCCCGGATGCCTCATCTTCGGCACCAAAGGTACGTACAACACCGATTCTTCCTCCGATAGTATTAAGGCCTCCATTAGGATAATGTGTATTGCCATTGGAGAAATGCGTAAAGTCCACACCCGCCGCCAGCCTCCACTGCGGATGAAACTGCCAGTTCAGCATAAAACCCAGATTGATATATGCATTGATTTTAGAACCGATGGCATCATTGTACCAATTGCTGTGTTCGTCATATTGTTTCCAACCGAAAGAAGCACCGAAATTCCACTCATAATCCAACGATAAACGGGATGAAAGCCGTACAATAGGTGCCCCTTGAAAAGCATATACCGCCACCGGATTTCCCAGTTCTGCGGAATTATAAAATGTATTATGCGAAACACCGATCCCCTGATAAGCATGAGGATACAACCTCCCCAAATAGGAATCTTTGCTGAACTGGAAAGCATACTTCAAATGCAGGGAAAGTGACCGGTCAATTTTCTGCCGTTGTGCATTATCGCCTTCGAGGAAACTGTTTGTCGGAGCTACATAGCCCGGACGAACGTCAAAACCGATCTGATGGATGAGGGCATGTCTGGTACTTTCATTCTGCTGTCCGACAGGCTTCACTACTGTCTGAGCGTCTAATTCGTTGCCAACTGCCGAGAGCAGCAGCAAGCAGATTATATATAGAGACCATCTGGCATTCATATTTCTATTTTTTGATATTTTCGCGTTCTATAATCCAGTTGTCTGTAGGTATATTGCTTTGCAACGTACCGGTTATAATTCGTTGTTTCTTAGTCTTAGGGTGAAAAGTATAGAGAATGTATTCCGTTTCAAACCATTCATGCATCAGCATATAGGTAATACGCTGAGTAGTATAAGGTGGAATAAAAATCTCCTTCTCTATATTGGGAAAAGGCAATGCTTGTTCCCGAGAGGTATATTGTGCTTGTACACCGTTCATCACCAAAGTCCCATTCTCTATAGTTGGTATCTCTACTGTCAAATTGTCATCTCCCAATAGTCGAAAAGCCCCGGGCGTATCACTTTGGAACGTCACTTCATGACGGATCCCTTGTATTGATAGAAGGCATGGATAGGGAATATCCGAAAGGTTGGGTTGTACAAAACTCCCCCTTTCACCTTTTCTCTTCTCATACCTATACGCATTTAAAGAATAAGTGATATGATCTAACACATACCTGTCCGACGGGGAAATTTCAACGTATATCTCTTGCGATTCATAATCATTGCCCACTACAAGCATGAATCTAAAATGAGTGTTGCGGACGTTTTCGCCCACTGTGATCTTCAGCTCTTTGGGATCACTGCGCTCAATGACGAAATCGGTCAGTTTCTCATTGCATACGATCTTGCCTAATCCTTTTAAGTAGGCGTTCTGTTCTCGCATTATCAGGCGATTGTCAGCGTCATAGATTTCATATTGACAGGAAAACTCGCTGTCGTATGTATACATCCACATCAAATCCCAATTGGAGGATGCAAAACGAATGGTTACATCATCACCATTCCCGTCCAGAGTAAATTCGGAATCGGAAGACCGGAAATCGTCGACAAATACATCATCGTTGCACCCATACTGAACTAAAAAGATGAGAATATATGCTGCTAAGTTTACGAATGTTTTCATGTTGGTCGTTATCTAGTCATTTCGTTGGTGACAAAAGTAATATATATTTTTAGAAGAGTGTTATTATCACCCCTCTTTAGTTGCCATATAAAGGAAAATAAACTATTTTTGTTCTCAACATAAAAAAAAGAAGTGGTTATGGATGCTACAATAAAGAAGATACCTTATGGGATGACGAATTTTGAGTCTATCATCTGTGATAATTATTACTATGTGGACAAGACTCACTATATTACTAAAGTAGAAAACACAAGTCGTTTCTTCTTTTTTGTCCGTCCGCGCCGTTTCGGTAAGAGCCTTTTTTTAAGCATGCTTAGTCATTACTATGACATCAACCAGAAAGATAAGTTCGACAAAATATTTGGCGAACTTTACATAGGAAAGCATCCTACTCCTGATCGCAACAAATACTTAGTGTTGGCACTTAATTTCAGTAGTGTAGCCTCCAGTATGGAACGTTTAGAAGAATCATTCAACACCTATTGCAAGATAGTAATGACCGGATTCGCGGAACGAAATGCCCATCTGCTAGGAGAAGAAGCCGTCGAAAAACTACGCGAATTAAAAACGGGAGACGCTTTATTGGGATCACTGTGCCAAAGTGCTAATAGCAAAGGACAAAAGATATATCTCATCCTTGATGAATATGATAACTTTGCCAACAATATACTGGTTGATTATGGCAACGAACGTTATCGCAGCATCACTCACGGTAGCGGATTCTTCCGTGGCTTCCTGAAAGTGGTGAAAGACTATTCAAATTCAGTGATTGAACGGATCTTCCTTACAGGCGTAAGTCCCGTAACAATGGATGATCTCACCAGTGGGTTTAACATTGCGGCAAATTACAGCAATTCGCCCACCTTTAACAATATGATGGGATTTAATGAGCAAGAAGTACGTACGCTAATCGATTATTACAAAAGTTACCGGAAGCTACCGCACACCACAAATGAACTAATAGACATCATGAAACCATGGTATGACAATTATTGTTTTGCCCTAAAAGCACTAAAAGAGCCGTCGATGTATAACTCGGATATGGTACTTTATTTCATGAACCACTATATGCTGAATGAAGACATTCCCGAAAATATGCTCGATGCCAACATCCGCACCGACTACAACAAGCTGCGCCACCTCATCCACGTAGACAGAACTTTCGGCGAGAATGCAAGTATGGTACAGGAAATCGTAGAGAAAGGCTCTACTACCGGAATCATTGCTGACAGCTTCCCTGCTGAAGATATTATCAAACCGGAATACTTTAAGAGCCTGCTCTATTATTATGGTATGCTCACCATCAGCGGCATGGAAATGGGAGAGCCCAGACTGAGCGTCCCCAACTGGGCAGTACGCGAACAACTCTACGGCTACATGACAGATATCTACAAAGATTCTGCCGACCTCTATTTGGAAACAGATAAACTAGTGGATCGGATGAAACGAATGGCGTACAAAGGAGAATGGGAAAATTACTTCAAATACATTGCCGACCGTCTAAACGCTCAAAGCAGTATCCGCGACTTTATCGAAGGCGAGGCTTTCGTAAAGACCTTTATTCTGGCTTATCTGGGATTGACGCATTACTACATTGCCCGTCCCGAATATGAGAGCAACAAAGGATATGCGGATATCTTTCTGCAACCCCGCCTGTTGCAACTTCCCGACATGGTATACAGTTACTGTATCGAGGTAAAGTATGCTAAACGAGATGCTTCCGACACCGAGATAGAGAAACTGCTGACTGATGCAAAAACACAGTTGAAACAGTATGCCACAAGCGAATGGATTCAGCAAGACAAAGGAACTACAGAACTAAAAAGTATCGCACTAGTATTTCAAGGTTGGAAACTGACAAGAGTAGAAGAAGTCTAGACTGTTAAAAAAAACTAGTCAAACAATTCTTTCAGTACATCCAGAGACTTCAACGCTGGAAAATCCGGCAAATGCAGACGATAATAATCATTCATAATCGTCAGACAGCGAGTGCGTTCTGCGCGGCTCATGCCAAATAAGTGCATTGTCTCATAATTCATACGCATCAGCTGGCGAAGACGTCCTGCCTCTTCGGGATTAATATAAGAGGAATGCAACTGCGGACGACTGGAAGTGAAACAAGCATTCAACAAATCGAAGTAATCACCATTATGATAATCTTCCAGATTGGGATACAACCCCAGAAAACGGGAAAGACGCATCAGAAAAACCAGATGGAAATTGGCAAACCCTTCGCGACATTCGTCCAGCCAAATGACAGAATGCTGCAAATAAGCGAACAGCGGACGGTTTTCAGCCTCTTCACGAATAGCACGATAGAGAAATTCTGCCAAAAAAAGTGCCATCGAAGATTTGTACGGATCATAAGGAATAGAAGTGAAAGGATAAAAGGACTTCGCCTCTTTCACCCGATAGAGAGTAGCATTCGGACGGTAGTCTGCCTCAAACTCGATAAAAGACAAGGGCTGGAAAAGCACCGACTTGACTGCCGCCTTCCGCGAACGGGGCACGGGAACCAGAAAAGAAGTCCTGCCGGATAACTCCGTGTACATATCTACAATGATAGAAGTATCATTATATTTAAGCGTATGTAGAACTATTCCTTTCGTCTTTTGCAGCATAGTGCGCTCCTCTTTTTATCATTCCGGAACAAAACTACAAAAAAATGTCTGGCAATTGGGAGCTTTTTAGAGGCGTTAACAACAAAAAAGATTGCTATTTTTGTTATACTCCCTGAATAACAAGTAAATATAGACAAGAGTATGAAAAGAAAAAGTAATAAAAACAGCTTTACCGGATGCGCAAAAGCATACATCCGAAGTCTTCAAGAAGAAGGCCGTTACTCGACGGCACATGTATACAAAAACGCAATTCTTTCATTTACAAAGTTTTGTGATACTCCCGATGTGGCATTCGGGCAAGTCAACCGCGATAACCTGAGAAGGTATGGACAGTATCTTTATGACTGCGGATTGAAACCAAATACCGTATCGACTTATATGCGTATGCTGCGCAGTATCTACAACCGGGGCGTCGAAGCAGGCACTGCCCGTTTCATTCCCCGACTGTTTCGTGATGTATTCACCGGAGTAGATGTCCGCCAGAAGAAGGCGCTGCCCATCAACGAGCTGCACATGCTACTCTACAAAGCGCCCAAGTCCAGACATCTGTGTCGTACACAAGCAATAGCACGACTGATGTTTCAGCTCTGCGGCATGCCGTTTGCCGACTTTGCACATCTGGAGAAATCTGCATTGACACACGGAGTACTGAGATATAACCGTATAAAGACGGGCACTCCCATGAGCGTTGAAATACTGGAAGCAGCCCAAAAGACAATCAACGGACTGCGCAACAATGAATCTTCCGCCGGCGATTATCCGGATTATCTGTTCGACATAATGAAAGGAGATAAAAAAAGGAAAGAAGAGGCAGGATATAAGGAATATCAGTCGGCTCTCAGACGTTTCAACAATCAGTTGAAGAGCCTCTCCAGAGAATTGCGCATCAAATCGCCCGTCACTTCATACACCATCCGGCATTCCTGGGCAACAAGCGCCAAATATCAGGGAATCCCTATCGAAATGATCAGCGAATCATTGGGACATAAATCGATAAAAACCACGCAAACTTATCTGAAAGGCTTTGGACTGGAAAAACGGACAGAAGCGAATAAATTGAATTGTTTTTACGTAGAGAACTACCTTACAGGCAAATAGAGAGAGACAAGCTATTGAATATAAACAAATTACCTTATCTATTACTTCTTAGGTAACGGAAATAAATACAGCGCAAAGATATAGAAAAAGAACATCATACTCCAAATTAATTATACATTATTTTACTCCCTTTCTTTCAAAAAAAATAAAAAAGAATACAGGAGCATGAATTATATCTGTTTCATGTTCCAGACCGCTATTGTATCTGCCGGACTGTTTTTCAGCCGAAAACTCATATATACACTTTATAACTCAAAGACCGCTGCCTTTTTTACTTCTTTCCCCTCCACATACCGGTCACAAAACCGGATTTCCGTTACCTAAGAAGTAACAGAAACACATAAACAAAAGATTATGACACACAAACCCAATAGTAATAAAAAAAGGATATTGCCGATCAGCAGCATGAAGGGACTCACACCAGTCTTAAAATGCATGTTGGCAAGCATCCTCCTTTCCTGTCTTCTGCCCGCTTCCAGTCTATACGGGCAAAAGATAGCTGTCAAGAGCAATCTTCTCTACGACCTCACAACCACATTCAACATAGGGGGAGAGATAAGATGCGATGATACGCATACGCTCAGTCTCTCCGTCAACTACAATCCCTGGAACTTCGGAGGAAATAAAAAGATGAAGCATTTCATGCTCCAGCCGGAATACCGCAAATGGTTTAGCGGAACGTTTATGGGAAGTTATATCGGCTTTCAGGTTCATTATGCCCTGTTCAACTTTGGCGGTATGCTCCCCTGGGGATTCGGGAACGGTAAAATGCTGGGAATCGAAAACAAGCAGATTGCCAACAATCGGTATCAAGGCAATCTGGCAGGCTTCGGCATCTCCTACGGTTATCAATGGATGATCAGTCCGCAATGGAATCTGGAAGCAGGACTCTCACTGGGATATGCCCACCTCAACTACAAACGTTACGGACAACCCGAAGGCGCCGCCTTCATAGAAAAGTCCCACTGCAACTATTGGGGCCCCACGCAGATAGGAATATCACTCGTATATTTCATTCAGTAAATCAATTAAATCACAACATAACATGAAAACGAAAGCATTCATCTTTTTCAGTCTATTGATATGCAACTTGCTCCCGGCACAGAACGTTAAGCTGGATATCGTCCCTCACTTCTTCGGTGTCCGTACAGATTCATTGCTTCTGGCCATGGATATTTCAATCCATATAGACGACATGGATTCCAAAAGTGCCTTTATGCTGATACCCGTACTGACCAGCCAGGAGAAAAAAGTGCTGCTGCCACACATACAACTGAACGGCAAGCAGAAACAGAAGCTATATCTGCGCAATCAGATATTGCGCAAAAAGAATGACCGGAAAGAAGAGGATGCAAAAGCTTATCTCATTGCCGGCATTGACGAAAATCATTCACGTACCATTTCCTACCGGACTTCATTGCCGGCGGAGGACTGGATGAGCAACGCGACACTGACACTCAAAAGAACTATTGTACGTCCGGAAGGTGAACAATCTCTGAAAGATACGATCGTCATAACTCCTCAAAACATAGTGGCATCTTCCGGCACAATAGTTCCCTCCAGTACGGCTACCCAAGAAATAGTCTCCCTTCCTGCTGTCAATGAACGTTCGGTGACTCCGGCAGCCGGCAACAAGATGAAATACAAGGGTGCCTATGTTTCTCCCGAAACGGATGATGTGGATGCACGGAATCAGAAAGAACTGAATTTCAGCCTTGAAGAGGCAAAAATGATAGCGGAGATCAATCCGCAGATGTTATCGCTCCGCGAACTCTACACTGTCGCCCTGTCTTATACGGAAGATAAAGCCCGGTTTTACAAGATTATCAATATTAGTGTCAAACTGTATCCTGTACACCCGGTTGCCAACCTGAATGCAGCAGCTGCCGCCATCGAACAGGGAGACGTCAAATCGGCAGGTAAGTTCCTTTCAATGGCTCTCCATGACAGCCTTGCCTACAAAAACTGTCGCGGAGTATACGAACTTATGTCCGGAAATACCTATGAAGGTATCCGAATGCTGAAAGCCGCCAAAGCAGAAGGCTCCGAAGAGGCTGCATACAATCTGAATGCATTTTTTGAGAACAATAAACGCCCTTAATCAACGGATACAATGAAACGTTTCATATTCCTGCTCTTATTTCTTGGATGTCTGGACGCTTACTCGCAGAAAGTGGCCATCAGAGTGAATGCGCTTTCTGCCATAGACGGAGCCTTCGGAGGAGGAATCTCGTATGCCATAGGAAACAAGAACACCGTCGAACTCACCGGAAGCCTGCGACCCTGGAAGCGGAGCGAAGAATATGTCAACCGCTACTGGCTGCTGCAACCTGAATACAAATACTGGACTTGCCAGAAGTATAACGGCTTTTTCTTGGGGGCTTATCTGAACGGCGCACAATTCAACATCGGAGGCAAGAAACTGCCTTTCGGCGTATTCTCCCAACTGAAACGTCATCGGTACGAAGGCTGGCTGGCAGGCGGAGGTATCAGCTGTGGATATCACTGGATGCTGAACGACCACTGGAACATAGAAACAAGTGTGGGAGCAGGATACGAATATATCCATTACCGGCAATACAACTGCGTAGATAAATGCGCAAAGCTAAAGGAGGAAGGAAAGTATCATTACGCAGGACCTAATAAGGCCTCTATTAGTTTAATCTACCTATTTTAAGAAAAGAAGAAAAATGAAAAAATTATGGAAAGTCTGGTTCTCCAAAAGGAGGCATATTTACATGGAGATAGCACGCAAATACCGGTCTACACCGTGGAAAGTATATCACTTAGGACATGGCGGTAGAGGAAAAACACCGAAGGACATGAAGATTCTGGAAGAACTGCAACAACGCGGAATCATATCTTATATCTATCCTTGGTGAACAGGCTATTTCTACATATAGATTCATTGATTAGTATAATTATGAAACTGAGAGGATTTTTTATTATTGCGGTCATGGCATCGCTTTCCCTACAGGCACAGACGCCTGTAGAGAAAGATAACGGAACGATCCGCACCACCGCTTCCAGCCTCCACAAGGCAGGGGAAGAACTGGTGGTTTCTATTTCGGTAGAGATCACCCGGGACCTCTCGTCCAACGAATCGCTGGTTCTTGTTCCAGTTGTCACCGACAGTCTGGAGCACCGGATGGAACTGCCACCCATCTATATCAATAGCCGGAAACAACAAATCATATTTATGCGTGAGACGGGCAGAAAAGAGAAAGAAGCCCGGTCACTGCAAAGGAAAAACGGAAGTCAGCAAAGTATGCATTATCTGCAATCCGTTCCTTTTGAGAAATGGATGAACCATGCTACACTCTCACTGATAGAGAAAAGTTGCGGCTGCGGCATCCCCGGTGAAGAAGCTTTCACCTGTATCGCCCATCTGCACCCGCAGCCGGTACCTATTCCGCAACTCGTATTTCTCACTCCGCAAGTGGAAGCGCTGAAAACCAGAACCGAGAAAGGGTGTGCATTCATCGACTTCCCTGTAAACGATGTGATCATACACGAAACATACAGCAACAATGCAACAGAACTGAATAAGATCGTTCAAACAATAGATGCTATCAAAAATGATACGAATGTGACAATCACACATATCAGCATTCATGGTTATGCATCACCCGACGGACCTTATAAACTCAACGAGAGATTATCCCGCGAACGTACTCAGGCATTGAAGGAATATGTATGCCGGTTATATACATTCGACCAAACGGATATCCAGACCTCACATACTCCCGAAGATTGGGAAGGATTCGAAGCTCTTCTCACCGATACAGCCTTTCAGCAAAAAGAGACGGTCATGAGAATCGTGACAGGCAGTCTGCACCCCGACCGCAAGGAAGAGAAGTTGAAAAAACAATTTCCGGCATTCTATCGCTTTGTACTCGAACATTGGTTCACGCTGCTCAGGCATTCCGATTATACCATCGAATATCATGTACGTCCTTTCAGCGTAGAAGAATCACGAAATATTTTCGTGACCAACCCCAAGAATCTGAGCCTTGAAGAGATGTTCCGCCTCGCACTTACCCACACACCGGGGAGTGAAACATACAACAAGATATTTATGACTGCCGTGCAATTGTTTCCGGATAATCCCGTAGCCAATCTGAACGCAGCCTGCATCTCACTGATGCAAAGAGACGTGAAATCCGCCGGGCATTATCTGGAGAAAGCACCGGAAGTACCGGAAACGGCACTGGCAAAAGGCGTCCTGTACCTTCTGAAGAACCAGTATGAAGAAGCGGAATCATTCTTCAGACAGGCCAAAGCTGCCGGACTTTCACAAGCCGATGACAACCTGAAACGAATATTAGAACTTAAATAAATGTTTAATTAAAATCAATGGTAAGATGAAACAATTTACAAAACTAATGGCAATGCTCCTGTTTACAGCAGCCACACAGTACAGTTGCATCAACGATGCAGATGTAGCAATCCCCGACAAGACTCACTCGGATTCGAACGGCAACGTAGCCCTGTTTCTTGAAATTCCGAATGTTCCCGTCAGCCGAAGTGCCGAATCATCAGGCGTAACTGAAGAAGGTTCGAAAGAAGAATACGCAGTAAAAAGCCTTACTGTCTACTTCTTTGACTCGGTTACCAAAACTTTTGTTGAGTCGCAGCCTCTTGAAAACATCACACTGGCAGGAACAAGCGGACAAAAAATACAATACACCGCCAACAAAATCACAATGAAACCGGGAACCTACAATGTATTCGCCATCGCCAATGGTGAAGCAATCACAGGGGACATCGCAACACAGGACAAATTCCTCGGAGCCATCGACAAGGTGACTTACAGCACAGGAAAGATTCCAAGTGTACCCGAAGAAGGATTTGTAATGACCAACCGTGGTGCTGCCAACCTGAACGTTGAAGTCAGCAAGCCCACAGACTCTGACAAAGTAACCAACATCTCCATCAGCCTGGAACGTGTAGTTGCCAAAATTGAAGTGACACAGACACAGGAAACCTTCCCCCTGAAAGACCCGGCAGGAAAGACTTACTGTACTATCAAACTCAATAACTTCAGAATGCTGAACCTGGCAACTCAGTTCTACACCTTCCGCCATACAGCCGTACTGACCAGCCTTCAGGAACCGGACTCATACACTGATGAGAACTTCGGCAACATAAACGATAACGACGGTTATGTAATAGACCCTTACTTCTTCAAGAAAACCGTAGAAGGTGCCGAAGACTTTAAGAATGAGGACGGTTTCTTTGCACAGGCACTGGTGCAACTTAATATAAACGACAGCAACTGGGCAGGCATGGCTCCGGCAAATAGCTGGTCACGCATCTACTGTCTGGAGAACTGTATGTTCCGTCCGGCCCAGATGAATGCCTATACCACAGGAGTGATGTTCAAAGCAAGCCTCGACATTGCTACCGACCGTGTATTCGACGAAAGCGGAGAAACAGTCAGCAACCCGTCCAACTGGCCGACCAACCTGTTTTACTTCAACTACAATTTCTACACCAGTGTAAATGCAATCAGAAAACTGGTACTTAACAACCTGCCCGGAGACATTACCGACAACTCTGCAACGGAAGAGCTTGCCAAATACAGTATCAAGCGTTTCAAGAAAACCGAGAACTACGCATGCTACTACAACTACTGGATCAAGCATGAAGACAACAACAATGACACTGAAATGGGAGTAATGGAATTCGGTATCGTACGCAACAACATATACAGACTGTCAGTCAATAAGGTTGCAGGTCTGGGCAGCGGCGAGCCGTTTATCGAACCGGAACAACCGGATGAATACAAGGCAGAACTGAACATCAACATCGATGTTTTTCCGTGGGCCGTACGTAACCAAGATGTAGAACTTGAATAAGTATCGGCCACTTTGAACTAAATTTATTACCAATGCGTCCATTTTTACTACATATTATCTGCGTTATCACGCTGTTCTCATCCTGCAACTGGGTGAACGATGATCTGTCAGACTGCCCTACCGGGACCTGGTTGAAAATCTCGTATACCTATAATATACTGGATGTGGATGCCGCTTCCTCACAAGTAGGAGACATCACCATTTTTGCTTTCGACAAGAACAACAAGTATGTGGACAGACTGGACGTAGACAGTATCACATTACATCAAGGCTACTGCATGGTAAGAGTGCCGTTTCCCGAAGGGAGCTATCATCTGCTTTTGTGGGGAGGAGCTTCCGACCGTCAATACCGGTTCCCTTATCTCAAAACCGGTCAGACGGAACGGGAATCATTGCTCCTGTCATTGATATGTGACAATGACAAACAGATGAACGGGAAATTGAACGGCCTCTTTTACGGTAGCCTTGAAAATATGACGGTCAGCAGTGATTATCAGGTATGGGACGCCCCTTTAGTCAAGAACACCAATTATTTCTCATGTATCCTTCAGGATGAAAACAATAACCTTCTGAACCGGGAAGATTTTACTTTCACGCTGGAAGCTGCTAATGGGGTAATGGATTATACAAATACTCCATCGGATACAGAGCCCGTTTACTATCGCCCATACCGGCAGGAGGTCAGTGTACTCTCTGATGATATTCCTGTCATTCATGCGCGATTGAACACATTGCGCATCATGAAAGGAGATCAGACCACATTGTCCATAAAGCATATACCCAGCGGACAGGAAATTCTGCGTCTTCCGCTCACCCAGTATTTATTGTTATCTAAAATCTACAGTTATACCGGTGATGAGATGGACGACCAGGAATATCTTGACAGGCAGGATTCATATACACTTTTATTTTTCATCCAATCATCGGATATGGGGATTCCGAAGATATGCCCGAAAATAATGGTAAACGGATGGACTGTGCGGCTGAATGATTCAGAACTGGAGTCTTAAGAATACATGGCTGATTGTATGTATACGGAATTTAGGTGAGATGTTCTACAGAAAAGGCTACTGTGAAGTATCCGAGTGGTATGATATACCCTTTTTTTCGCATGTTTTGTTTCCCACAACATGCCAAATTTCCTTATAAAACGGCACTTCATTGAAGGACTGTTTTATTAATTGTTTGTTTTGTTTGTGTTGGTGCACTTGTCCGAGCGAGGACAAGTGCACTTTCGTTATCTATTAAAACAATCAGAATCACGCACTCTATCCGTCACAATGAAAAAGTTGCCATTTTCTATACTGCAATTTATATAGGGAGCAGTAAGAAGGATACCATTGAACAGAAACCCGACCTGCGTTCTTATCGTTTTTTCGAAAACGATGTAACAACCAAGAGCTAAGTACGTAAAGTCTATTATATATAATAAGGTGTAAACATAGGCTATTATCCATAGCACTATGGAAAGAGATTTTTTTTTCGACAAATCGCAACTTCATATTTAGCTGAAAATCAAGTAGCATAAGCCTACCACAAGAAAAAAAAGAAGGAAAAACAGATATTTTTTTCAAGAATTGTTTGTCAGTTTCAAAAAAGTTCCTACCTTTGCATCCGCAATCGAGAAACAAACACTGATTCGAGAGAGCAAAAAGCAGAAATGCAACAATAGGATGGCCCGTTCGTCTATCGGTTAGGACGCAAGATTTTCATTCTTGAAAGGGGGGTTCGATTCCCCCACGGGCTACAAGTAAAAAGAATAAAGAACTAAAAAATAGATTAGTCGAAATGGCAAATCACAAATCATCACTGAAGAGAATCAGACAAGAAGAGACAAGAAGACTTCATAACAGATATTATGGTAAGACCATGAGAAACGCTGTTAGAAAACTTCGTGCAACTACTGACAAGACAGAAGCTGTTGCAATGTATCCTGGCATCACCAAGATGTTGGATAAGTTAGCTAAAACAAATGTTATTCACAAGAATAAGGCTAACAATCTGAAATCTAAGCTGGCTCTTTACATCAACAAGCTCGCTTAATAATAGAAAAATAACAATTCTATATAGCATTCAGGCTGAACTTTTAAGTTCGGCCTTTTGTGTTTATAATCCACTGAATATCAGACCGCTTTCCCAACCGCTAATTCCACTTTTATTCTGTATTTTTCACCTCTTAAACTTCGCCAAGTCGACAATTTTCACTATATTTGCTCTGTTATTATAACTTAGAAAGGCAATTATGAGCGAAGAACAAATCACTCCCAATAACGGGTCTTATTCTGCGGATAGTATCCAGGTATTGGAAGGTCTTGAAGCAGTGAGAAAACGCCCTGCGATGTACATCGGTGACATCAGCGTAAAGGGACTTCACCACTTGGTATACGAAATCGTTGATAACTCCATTGACGAGGCACTGGCCGGGTATTGCGACCACATCGAAGTGACAATCAACGAAGATAATTCAATCACCGTACAGGATAATGGACGTGGTATTCCGGTCGACTATCATGAAAAAGAAAAGAAGTCGGCGCTGGAAGTAGCAATGACCGTACTGCACGCCGGAGGTAAGTTCGACAAAGGTTCGTACAAGGTTTCCGGAGGTTTGCACGGTGTAGGTATGTCTTGCGTAAATGCACTGTCAACACACATGACTACACAGGTATTCCGTGATGGTAAAATCTATCAGCAGGAATATGAAATTGGTAAGCCGCTTTATTCTGTAAAAGAAGTAGGGGTATCGGATATTACAGGAACCCGCCAACAATTCTGGCCGGATGATACCATCTTTACCGAAACAGTATATGATTATAAAATCCTGGCTGCCCGTTTGCGCGAATTGGCATACCTGAACGCGGGTCTGCGTATCTCTCTGACCGACCGCCGGGTAGTGAATGAAGAAGACGGCAGTTTCAAGAGCGAAGTGTTCTATTCAGAAGAAGGTCTGAGAGAATTCGTACGCTTTATCGAGTCCTCACGTGAGCACTTGATTAACGATGTCATCTATCTGAACTCCGAAAAGCAGGGAATTCCTATTGAAATCGCAATCATGTACAATACAGGATTCTCTGAAAATGTACATTCTTACGTCAATAATATCAATACAATCGAAGGAGGTACGCACCTTGCAGGTTTCCGTCGTGCACTGACTCGTACACTGAAGAAATATGCCGAAGACAGCAAGATGCTGGAAAAGGTAAAAGTTGAAATCTCGGGAGACGACTTCCGTGAAGGTTTGACTGCCGTTATTTCCGTAAAAGTTGCCGAACCACAGTTCGAAGGACAGACCAAAACGAAGTTGGGTAACAACGAAGTGATGGGTGCTGTAGACCAGGCTGTCGGCGAAGTACTAGCTTATTATCTGGAAGAACATCCGAAAGAAGCAAAAACGATTGTAGACAAGGTAATTTTGGCTGCTACCGCACGCCACGCAGCAAGAAAAGCCCGCGAAATGGTACAGCGCAAATCTCCGATGTCCGGAGGTGGACTGCCTGGTAAGTTGGCCGATTGTTCGGATAAGGACCCTTCAAAATGTGAATTATTCCTCGTCGAGGGAGATTCGGCAGGTGGTACTGCCAAGCAGGGACGTAACCGTATGTTCCAGGCAATCCTCCCGCTACGCGGTAAGATTCTGAACGTAGAAAAAGCAATGTACCACAAAGCGCTGGAAAGCGATGAAATCCGCAATATATATACAGCGCTAGGCGTCACTATCGGAACAGAAGACGACAGCAAAGAGGCTAACATTGAAAAGTTGCGTTATCACAAGATTATCATCATGACCGATGCCGACGTCGATGGTTCTCACATCGACACACTGATCATGACGTTCTTCTTCCGTTATATGCCGCAGATTATTCAGAACGGCTATCTGTATATTGCTACTCCCCCACTCTACCTCTGCAAAAAGGGTAAGGTAGAAGAGTATTGCTGGACAGATGCACAACGCCAGAAATTCATTGATACGTACGGCGGCGGTCTGGAGAATGCAGTCCATACACAACGCTACAAAGGTTTGGGTGAAATGAACGCCCAGCAGTTGTGGGAAACGACCATGGACCCCGAAAACCGTATGTTGAAACAAGTTAACATCGATAATGCCGCAGAGGCCGATTATATATTCTCCATGTTAATGGGTGAAGACGTAGGTCCGCGCCGCGAATTTATCGAAGAGAATGCAACTTATGCAAATATCGATACATAATTTTAATATTACGTTTTTATAAACCAACCTCACATCTTACAACGAAGAAGCGTCGGCAAGCGAAGGAAAATCCTCCGTGCCGGCGCTTTTCTATGTCTTAATAAAACCTAACAGTTAAATTACTTCTCGACCAAAATCACTATCTTGCCAAAAAGAAGGAGGACACTTATGAAAACTACTACCCAAAATCCTGTATTTGCCAAGATCAGGCTGTATCTCAAAATTCTGGCATCCTGTGTGATTGTCACTTGCCTGTTCCTGATCATTATCCATCCGGAGGCATGGATCACTCCGTCCTGCATTATTGTAGCTATGATCTGCCTGCTATTTCTTCTGATACGAGCCAAACGCAAAGAATCAAAAAAATGAGAGAAATATCAGATCATATCATGCGCCTTTAATTCCTCCACTGCGATTTCCAGTTCTTGATACCACTTTTCACCGAATTTACGGATCAGCGGTTCTTTCAAGAATTGGTAGACAGCTACATTTTCTTTTTTTCCCAGCAGCACAGCCGCCTTGCATACATCCCATCGATGATAATTTACTGCTTTATATGGCCCGTAATCCCCAATCCGGATGGGATAAAGGTGACATGATACCGGTTTATAAAAGTCAGTCTTGCCATCCCGATAAGCCTTTTCAATGGCACAATAACAGCATCCTTTCTCGTCATAGCAAGTAAAGACGCAGTCCTTATTATTAACAATAGAAGTCACCAGATCACCTTCCTGATCCGTATATACCACTCCTTGCTTTTCAATGACAGCACGCGCTTCCGGAGACAGTTCCTCCCAAATAACCGGCAGCACTTCTTCCAACTTTTCTACTTCCTCCAACTCCACAGGTGCCCCCGCATCCCCTTCAATACAACATTCGCCCTTGCAGGCATCCAGGTTACAGAGGAATTTTTCCCGAAGGACATCGAAGCTCACTACTACATCTTCTATCTGAATCATAAAACTTATGTGAGACAAAAAGGGCGGAGTTTACCCCCGCCCTTCTGGTTATAGAATTCTAAATTACTTAATCAAAATCTGACCATTCATATCTGCCGGAGCTTCCAGACCCATGATTTTCAAAATAGTCGGAGCAACATCAGCCAAACGACCGTCCTCCACTTTCGCAGCCTTGTTTTCTGTTACGTAAACACAAGGAACCGGATTCAGAGAGTGAGCCGTATTCGGAGTGCCGTCTTCGTTCAAGGCGTGGTCAGCATTACCGTGGTCGGCAATGATGATTGCTTCGTAGCCCTGTGCTTTGGCAGCTTCGATGACATCTTTCACGCAAGCGTCTACAGCCACAACAGCCTTCTCGATTGCTTCGTAGATACCGGTATGGCCTACCATATCACCGTTAGCGAAGTTCACCACAATAAAGTCATATTTATTTTCGTTGATAGCGTCTACCAGTTTATCCTTCACTTCGTAAGCGCTCATTTCCGGTTTCAGGTCATAAGTAGCTACTTTCGGAGATGGAACGAGGATACGGTCTTCGTTGTCGAACGGAGTTTCACGGCCACCGTTGAAGAAGAAAGTAACATGGGCATATTTCTCTGTTTCGGCAATATGAAGCTGGTTCAAGCCTTTTGAAGCAATGTATTCGCCCAGTGTATTGGCAACATTTTCTTTATCGAACAGGATGTGAACACCTTTGAAAGATGCATCATACGGAGTCATACAGTAATACTGCAATCCCGGAATGGTATGCATACCTGCTTCCGGCATATCCTGCTGAGTCAGTACGACTGTCAGTTCTTTAGCACGGTCGTTACGGTAGTTGAAGAAAATAACCACATCACCTTCTTTGATTGTTCCGTCGCAGTTAGCGTTTACAATCGGTTTGATGAATTCATCCGTTACACCTTCATCGTAAGATTCCTGCATTGCCTGAACCATGTCAGTAGCTTTCTTTCCTTCGCCGTTTACCAGGAGGTCATAAGCTTCTTTCACACGTTCCCAACGTTTATCACGGTCCATAGCATAATAACGACCGATGATAGAAGCAATCTTGCCGGCAGATTTCTCGCAGTGTGCAGAAAGTTCTTCGATAAATCCTTTACCGCTCTTCGGGTCAGTATCACGACCGTCCATAAAGCAGTGGATAAATGTATTGTTGATGTTATATTCTTTGGCGATGTCGCAAAGTTTGAAAAGATGAACCATTGAGCTGTGCACACCACCGTTAGAAGTCAATCCCATGAAATGAACGTTCTTTCCATTTTCTTTTGCGTAAGAGAAAGCAGAAACGATTTCGGGGTTCTGAAGGATGCTGTTGTCGGCACATGCACGATTGATTTTCACCAAATCCTGATAAACCACACGTCCGGCACCAATGTTAAGGTGACCTACTTCGGAGTTACCCATCTGTCCGTCGGGCAAACCTACGTTCTCACCACTTGCCTGAAGTTGGGAATGAGGATAATTGTTCATCAGATAATCCCAGTAAGGAGTGGGAGTGTTGAAGATTACGTCGTCTTTCTTTTGGTCGCCTAATCCCCAACCATCGAGGATCATTAAAAGGGCTTTCTTGCTCATACTATTTCAATATTTAAATTATCACTCTGATTTTCGGGTGCAAAGGTACAAAAAAGATGATTACGTAAACGCTTAATCTATGTTAAGTTAAAAGGGGAAAAGAGGGGAAGCCATGAATATTTTTCTTTCTTTGTACAGAGAACTATTAAACACATTTATTCAAAATTTAATATTATGAAAACGATTCTACTCTGCATGATGCTCATGCTATCGGGTATGCTCACTGCGCAAACCATCGACAATCCGCCATTTAAAGCCCGTTCGGGGAGCATTGGCAACATCACACGTATAGAACGCACGCCCGAAGGTACGCGTGTTTATATTCACGCCATCTTCCGCCCGCACTGGTGGATAAAAGAGGAAGGAGACAGCTACCTGGAAGATGCGGCTACCGGAAAAAAATATCAGTTCAAGAGTGCAGAAGGCATTGAGCTCAACAAGGAAGTGTACATGCCCGACTCGGGCGAGATGGACTATGTACTCACTTTCGAAGCTCTGCCGGAAGAAACACAGGTCATCCATCTTCTCAGCCCCAGTGATACCGAAGGGAACACGTATGATATCTCTTTAGTGCCGCAAACCGATAAGACTGTTTCACCATTGGTTGCAATCAAAGGAAACTGGTTCAAGACTGATGATTTGAACGCATGGGAATATGGTATCTACGATTCTGTAACAATCATGAACAACCGGATATTCACCAATGAAAATGTCCGTAAGAAAGGGAAACGGATCGAGATAACTGTCAAGGACAAGCAGAATGGGGAGACACGCACTTTACTGGTAACTCCACAAAAAGACGGAAACTGTAAAATACAAGCGAACGGAGAGAAGGAACAACTGTACACCCGGCAAAAGGGAACGACCAAGACCATCGCCGCCGATACAGGTTTTCAGCAGTTCTTCCACACAGACACTACCTGTCTGCAAGGGTATATCGACGGCTACGACCGACGCCTGGGATTTGATACCGGACTTATCTATCTATCGAATATCATCACCCGCGAAGACTATCCGACTGTGATTCAGATAGACGAAGACGGCAGTTTCCTGTGCAAATTTGTCATCAAGCATCCTGTGGAACAATCGGTTACACTTGGCAACAACTGGATTCCATTCTATATCGAACCCGGGCAAACACTGACCATGTATATCGACTGGGAAGCATTACTGGCACGTAGCCGGGCACGCGATTATTATTTTCCTATCAAGAATATAGCTTACATGGGACCGTCGGCTCCTCTCTCCTATCTGCTGAAAGAATTCAGTTCACTTATCCCCTACCGTTACGAGGATTTATCCAATTCCCGTAATAGGCTGACTCCCAGCCAATACAAGGAACATATGAAGCCGTTTATCGCCCAATGGGAACATACAGCCGATTCAGTGATTCAGATTTGCCAACCATCGGCAAAGGCTGTCCGCCTGATAAAGAACAAGACAAACCTGCAGGCAGGTGGCTTATTCTTCGATTTCCTGATGAGCAGAGATTATTTACGCGAAACAGGATACAGCCAACCAAGCCTTGAAAGTGCAAGAAGATGATTCCTATTACGATTTCCTGAATAAGATGCCGCTAAATGATGAAGCGGTGCTTGCCGATGCCAATGCAAGTACTTTCATCAACCGGTTTGAATATATGAATGCTTTCAGAAAAGCTTATGGGCAACAGTATGCAACAGCGCCGACAGATACCATCACTTATACGTATCCGGAAAAGCCGCTTCTGACTTTCTTTAAAGAGAAAGGGGTAAAGATGAATGCAGAGCAGGAAGCAATCAGACTGAAACACGAAAAACTGGCCGGAACAACAGTAAAGATCACTTTGAAAGAACTTCAGGAGGAGAATGAGAAGGTAAAAGACTTATTCGAAAAAGAAGAAAAGCTAATTTCGGAATATGTAGAGAAACATGTCAAAAACGAGCAATCAGAGGAATCAAAGGAAGAAATAGACAGGAATTTTATCTCAATGAAAGTAAAAAGTGAACATATAAAAGACAGCATTCTTGCCGGACTATATAATGTACCCAATCCTTTGCTTTGGCAAATAGCTAAAGTACGCGACATGAAATTCTATCTGGAGAATATCAAGACACGTTCAATCGCCCGTGAGTATGCAGACAACACCAAAGAAAAACTTACTTTTCCAATATTGGCAGAAGAAGCCGAATATCTGTTTACCAAAATACATCCGAAAGAAGAAGCTAAGTCCTACCAGCTTCCGGAAGGTAAAGCCACTGAGGTTTTCCGCAATATCATCAAGAATCACCCGGATAAAGTATTGTTCGTTGACTTCTGGGCGACGACTTGCGGACCTTGCCGGGGAGGGATAGAGGCGACGGCAGACCTGCGCAAAAAATATAAGGATCATCCGGAGTTCCAGTTCATCTATATCACCGGACAGAAGGATTCTCCTGCCGGTGCATACAAGCAATATGTAGAAAACAACCTGAAAGGAGAAGCCAGTTATTATGTGACCGAATCGGAATTTAACTATCTGCGCCAACTCTTCCACTTCAACGGTATTCCGCACTATGAACTTGTACTAAAGGATGGTAGTATCTCCAAAGAGGGACTGGGAACTCATAAAATCAGAAAGTACTTGGAAGAGAATTTCCCCGTTTCCGAACCTGCCCAACTTAATTTGAATGAAGAATGATGAATGAAGAATGATGAATGAAGAATGAAGAATTACTCTGCAGCGTGATAGCGTAGCTAATTCTTCATTTAAAACTTCTTCATAATGATTAAAACAGATGTTTTATTGTCATCTGTCAGCTTTTCATATATAATATTCTAATAATAAACAGATTACCACATGACAATAAGCCCTGACAATAAGCTGACAATAGCAAAAGTTCCATTTTACTGTCAGCTTATGGAGTGAGGGAAGTTTCCGATATATCTCACATTAGAGTGTATTAATACATTTTTTGCCATCATTTGATTCCGTCATTCAGACGAATACCAATGAGAAACGATCGGCTATGTCATTCAAACGACTGCAAGGAGGAAGACTCTCCTCTTTTGCGTGCACAGGAAAAGAGCCTTCATTCACACTGTCACCAACACTTTTCCTTTCGTTGTTTCCCGTTCAAGTATCCATACGGTTTGTGACAAGCTATGAGAACGGTTGTGCCACCTACGGAAACGATTATGCCAAACCTCTGAAACGATTGTGCAGAGTGCTTGGCACAGTTGTGCCACTGCGATGGCACAGTCGTGCCAAAGGCGTGGCACAAGCATGCCAAAGGGGTGGCACGAGCAAAGCATACCTTCTACTCCTCGTCCGCTATGCTTTCTCTGCCCTCCAAGCATACTTACAAAGGGACTCTTTATCAAATAGTCAAGCTGGAATAACAGTATGATACGGCTGACAATAGAATGGACGATTGCTATTGTCATCCGTATTATCAGGGGGTATTGTCAGGAGCTAATTATCTTATTATAAACAGTTTGCCTACTAAAAGCTGACAGATGACAATAAAACATCGGTTTTAATCATTATGAATGAGTTTTAAATGAAGAATTACTGGATCAGTCCGAAAACCCGGTTTGAGCTCTATACTGTACGGATTTGAATGAAGAATTGGCTGCGCTATCACGCTGCAGCTGCAAAGTAATTCTTCATTCTCCATTCATCATTCTTCATTTCTGTACGGTTTGAGACCATTATTCCATCAAAAAAAACAAAGCAAAAGGCGGAAGCCCGGCTAATTTTCCGTATCTTTGCACCGCTTTAAAATTAAATCATAGAAATATGGACGATTCAAACCCGCGAACGTGCACTAATAGTATTAATTAAAGCGAACAGAGCCATTGAAAACTGATGCCTCTGCTCGTGTAAACAAACGAAAGGAGGCAATAAGATGAGAACATATCTTTATTGTGAAGCTGGCTTTGTGGAAAAACCGCAATGGCTTCCTAACTGCTGGGTAAACGTGGTATGCCCAAACAACGATGATTTTGAATTTCTGACTAAAACCCTGAACGTACCCGAATCATTCTTGAACGATATAGCCGATACGGACGAACGTCCGCGTACCGACACAGAAGGCAACTGGCTGTTGACGATTCTACGTATCCCGATGCAAAACAAACAGAATGAAAGTCTTCCCTTCGGCACTGTACCCATCGGTATCATCACCAACAATGAAATCATTGTATCAGTCTGCTATCACAACACAGATCTGCTGCCTGACTTCATCGAACACACCCGCAGAAAGGGAATCGAAGTCCGCAACAAGCTCGATCTGATCCTACGGCTGATTTATTCGTCTGCCGTATGGTTCCTGAAATATCTGAAGCAGATAAATCTGGATATCAGCGCCGCCGAAAAAGAATTGGAACGTAGTATCCGCAACGAGGACCTGCTCCGTCTGATGAGATTACAGAAAACACTGGTTTACTTCAACACCTCCATCCGGGGAAATGAAGTGATGATCGGTAAGCTGCAAAGTATCTTTCAGGACACCGACTTTCTGGATAAGGAACTGGTAGAAGACGTTATCATTGAGTTGAAACAGGCGTTTAATACGGTGAATATCTATAGTGATATCCTCACCGGAACGATGGATGCCTTCGCCTCCATCATCTCCAACAACGTGAATGCCATCATGAAACGTATGACCAGCCTTTCCATAACTCTGATGATTCCGACGTTGATAGCCAGCTTCTACGGAATGAATGTGGACATCCATCTGGAAGAGGTACCGTATGCCTTTGCATTGATTATTCTCTGTTCTGTGGTACTGTCGACATTGGCGTTTATCATATTCAGGAAGATCAAGTGGTTCTGATTCTGACAGCCCCACTCCACTCCCTCTTTATTTCAGACACATAAAAAAGCAGCCTGTCACTCTTAAAACCTAAATGAAAGGTCAGAGATGACAGGCTGCACACAATACGTTTTTTATTCGATAGAGAATATTAAAAAGAGAATGTTTAAGAGAGAGAAATTATTTTATCTTATCCTTCTTTATTGGATTTCTTTCCGCCCAATGGCACAGAAATACCAACAAATCCACTTACAGAATTAGTGTTCTTGCCTAAGAACATATAGTCAGTTCCGAGGAACACCGGTCCTAGCTTCAGACCCAGACCAAATGACTTTCCGGCAGACTGAATAGCCGAATAGCTAAGTGCTACATTCAGCCAGCTCTTCGGACGGTAGTTTGCAGAGAATGTGATCTCCGTAAGAGTTTTCGGTTGTACGAAACGGGTCGTAGACAATACACCTACTCCGAGCTTGTTCTCAAAGAAGCCGTATTCAGCTCCTACCACAACTGTAGATGCCAGACTAGACTTACGTGATTTATGTGCTTCCTCTGTCTGAAGTTGCAACATTTCGTAGTCGAGTACATCACCACCGTTTACACGGTTCATGTATCCGTCAGCATCAGCCTGCAACTGAGTAATATTGTTTTGAATCGCAATAACAGAATTAGGTATATTATTCGGATCGATACCGTTGACATAGCTAGTTCCTTTCATATTGATTGATTCCGGATTAGCAGAAGCTATCTTAGTAGCGCCTTTCGTCCACGAAATAAATCCCAGGTCGAGAACAGAAGCAGATACTGTCAAGTTATCCATAATTTTATAAGAAGCACCCAAATCAATGCCAAAACCGTAACCTGCGATACCCAGTTTTCCACTATCAAAGTCAAAGTCACTGATATAGTCCTGTCCATCTTCTTGTACCAGTTCCAATCCTTTGAAAGAACTTTCCAGATGAGCGTCAACATTCAGATTCGCATGGTAGCTTTCAATTTCAGCTTTCAACTTTGTTATACCAGCAGCATCCAATCCGGACAGATAATTGGGGTCCTGCAACTGGTTAATACGAGCATCACTTGGAAGTTTGGCATTCATCATCACGTTATTGATCTTCAAATTCATATTGCCAATACCCAGCAACACTTTCACTTTACCACCAACCGTCAAACGGTTATTGATCTGACGCGCATATCCCAAACCAACTTCACCATAAGCATTAATATCCAGTTTCTGACCACTGATATCGTAGTTGCTGTTTCTCCAGTTATCTTCAAGCGCATCCATCTCATTCAGGAAGGTAAACATAGAACGGGTAAGGCTTGCACCTATATCCGCACGAACACCAACGTTGAACGACCAGAAGTTCTTTCCTTTATACCATCCGGCAGAAAGAATCTCCGTGCTTACGTTCACATTCAAATCATTCTTATCTTTCAGACGTTTCAGAAAATCCGGATTAGAGTAGAAATTGTCGCTATCATCAATAATGTCGATAATGTCCTGATATCCCAATGAAGTAGAACCCACAGTAGCATTAACCGATCCCAGTACAGGAATATTAAAATATCCTTGTGTCGGAATCAAAGCCGGATTCAATTGTTGACGATAATGCGTACCTTCCATAAAATAAGAGGTACGTAAAAACTGCGCATTGGCAGGTAAAACACAAACCATCATAAGAAGAAATGCCCCAATAAACTTCTTTGATGAATACAGTCTGCTTGTTGTCATGATTTTATCTTTTTTTAATTCTTGTTATCGTTTGCAAATATATAGCATTTGGGTAACAAATAAAAGCACATGGCAACACTTTTTTAGCATAAACAGAACATTTTCATGGCTATTTAGAGAAAAATCGTGCTTATTCTGCAAAAATATGTAGAAAGTGAAACGATACGTAAAATCAGAAGTTTAGGTTCAACTGCCCGTCACCAAGCAGATTGAAGGTCATCCGGTGGTATGGAGTCGTTCCGTGTTCGGCAATGGCGGCACGATGTTTTTTAGTCGGATAGCCTTTATTATTATTCCAGTCATAAAAAGGATATTCTTCGTGAAGACGATTCATATAATCATCTCTATAGGTTTTAGCCAGTATGGAAGCGGCAGCTATCGAAAGATACTTCCCGTCTCCTTTGATCACTGTCGTATGGGAGATATCGGGATATTTATTGAAACGGTTGCCGTCAATGAGCAGATGTTGAGGCCGGACAGAGAGCTGGCCAACAGCCCGATGCATGGCCAGAAAAGAGGCACGGAGAATATTTATCTCATCAATCTCTTGGGGCGACACCACTCCTACCGCCCATGCTATCGCCTCTTTCTCTATCACTTCCCGGAGTGCATAGCGCTGCTTTTCTGTCAGTTGCTTCGAGTCATTCAGCAACTCATTCTTAAAATCTTTAGGAAGAATGACGGCAGCAGCATACACAGAACCTGCCAGACAGCCGCGCCCAGCCTCATCACAGCCGGCTTCTATCAAATCTTTATTTAAATAAGGTAATAGCATACTTATTCTTTTTTCTTACAGGATACAAAGATAAAGGAAATAAAAAAGGAGACCTCATTCAAGACCTCCTTTTTCTGTCATTCATTCACACAAACAAGCAATTGTTCCCCAAATATACTCCAGGTTCACAGTCCTGCTGACCGGAACCATCACCCTACCATTCGTTTTACAGATTTTGTTCTTTTCTAACATCAGCCTTTCCCCTTAGCCATTATGACATATTTCTTCTATTTACCCCTTTCCGATTATATTATATCGTCTTGCAAAAGTATCCAAATAATAAGAAACAAGAAAATGACTTTTCCGGAGTATTTGCATGAAATGCCCTTAAACAGGATCATTTACCGAAAAAGAGTGATTAAGCATGCAAAAAAAGTGTTTACGCAGTTCTATACCATAAAAAAGCGATAGCCGAACCTATTCCGGCCATCGCCCTCTTCAATAAACAAACCTTTTTTAGTTAAAACAAACTCCAGGCAACAGTAAGCCCTGCCATCACAATGGCTACCATGCTCATGAGCTTTATCAAAATATTCAGGCTCGGACCGGAAGTGTCTTTAAACGGATCACCCACAGTATCACCTACTACGGTTGCCTTATGCACTTCACCGCCTTTACCTCCAAAATTCCCTTCTTCTACGTACTTCTTCGCATTATCCCAGGCACCGCCTGCATTCGCCATAAAGATAGCCAACACAAAGCCTGAACTCAAACCACCAATCAACAGTCCTAATACTCCGGTCACTCCGAAGATTAATCCGGTCGCAATAGGGGCAATAATAGCAATCAGAGACGGAATGACCATTTCACGCTGTGCACCTTTGGTTGAGATAGCCACACAACGCTCATAATCCGGCTCAGCCTCTCCGGTCAGGATGCCTTTAATTTCACGGAACTGACGACGTACCTCGTCCACCATGTGTCCGGCTGCGCGACCGACGGCATTCATCGTCAATCCGCAGAACAGAAAGGCCATCATCGAGCCGAGGAACATACCGGAAAGAACTTTCGGATTCATCAGCGTCACATCATAATAGTTCATGAAATCGACAAAGGTAGCATTGGCGGTAGAAACAACATCTCCGTTGGGCATACTCAGGTCCATCGTTCCCAAACGAGTCAGACCGATACGGATCTCTTCTATATAAGATGCCAGCAAAGCCAGTCCGGTCAATGCAGCGGAACCGATAGCAAAACCTTTCCCGGTTGCTGCTGTTGTATTTCCCAAAGAATCGAGCGCATCAGTACGTTTGCGTACTTCAGGACCCAGGCCTGCCATTTCCGCATTACCCCCTGCATTATCAGCAATCGGACCATAAGCATCCGTAGCCAACGTTATTCCTAAGGTAGACAGCATACCGACAGCAGCGATGCCAATGCCGTAAAGCCCCATACCCACATTAGAGAAATCGAACCCGGAAGCAAGCAGGAAGGAAGCAATGATACCCACTACTACCGCAATCACAGGAATAGCTGTAGAAAGCATTCCCAAACCAATACCGGAAATAATAACCGTAGCGGGACCGGTCTTTCCACTTTCACTCAACTTCTGAGTAGGGCGGTAAGACTGGGAAGTATAATATTCCGTAGAACGTCCGATCACAATACCGACCAGCAGGCCGACTACTACCGCACAGGAAATCCAAATCCAGTTGTCCAGCTGCAAAAGCCACAGGATTAAGAAGGTGGCGGCAACAATCAATACGGAACTCAGATTGGTTCCGAATGCCAGTGAGCCGAGCAAATCTTTCATCGTTGCATTTTCTTTAGTGCGTACGGAGAAGATACCGATAATAGAAAGCAAAATACCTACCGCTGCAATCAACATCGGAGCAATAACTGCCTTGAACTGCATGACCGTATCTGCCGAATGGATAAAGGCAGCAGCACCTAATGCGGCAGTCGCCAGGATAGAACCGCAATAAGATTCGTACAAGTCGGCACCCATTCCTGCCACGTCACCAACATTATCACCTACATTATCGGCAATGGTAGCAGGGTTGCGCGGATCGTCCTCGGGAATACCTGCTTCTACTTTACCTACAAGGTCGGCACCTACATCGGCAGCTTTTGTATATATACCACCACCCACGCGGGCAAACAATGCCTGTGTAGAAGCTCCCATACCGAAAGTAAGCATCGTGGTCGTGATAACGCAAAGTTTATGAGTCGGTGTCAGTGCGTCAGCAGGAATCACCGCATTCAACAGCAGATACCAGAAAGATATATCAAGCAACCCCAGTCCGACTACCACGAGTCCCATTACTGCACCACTGCGGAAAGCAATTCTCAGACCGGAATTCAGTGAGTTACGTGCCGCATTAGCAGTACGTGCCGAAGCATAGGTTGCTGTCTTCATACCCAGAAAACCGGAAAGACCGGAGAAGAAACCACCCGTCAGGAAAGCAATAGGAACCCACGCATTCTGAACATGAAAGCCATAAGCCATAATCGAAAACAAAATAACCAGCCCCAAAAACACACAACCTACAATTTTGTACTGTTGTTTCAGATAAGACATAGCCCCCTTGCGTACCGCAGCGGCTATTTTTATCATTTGAGGAGTACCTTCACTCTCTTTCATCATCTGCTTATGGAAGTAATAAGCAAAACAGAGGGCTAACACTGAAGCGACTGGAACCAGCCAGAAAAGAATGCTATCCATAGAATTAATTATTAAAGGGTTTTATGGTGGCTAAAAGTATGGAAATCAAACGAAAAAAGCAAGCAAAAGAGGAAAAAAATCCGGCTTGTCCATTTATATAGTATCTTACAATGAAGCGAATGAAAAGCTATTAGAAAAGGCCTTCGGGAATATCCCGGAGAAGACATCTCCCCATTAACGATTTAGTTAATTTTCAATCCAATTACGTTAATCGTTAACAAATCGGTTATTTCTATTAAACCATGTTATAAAAAGCCACGCTTTACCCCGAAAATTTGGAGATAGCCGAAAAGTCCCTATCTTTGTAGTGTGTTTTTCATAGTATTAGATTTAAGGTTAACAAAAGATTGGCTGTCTGGGATAGATAGCCTTTTTTTATGTCTTGTTTATACCTCCCATGATGAAGGTATGATAACGGACAAAGACATTTAAAAAGAGGAAGCACCGTTAACGGTGAATCCCCTTCTACATACAATAAAAACAATCAACTAATCTTCAATCGTTACGGCTGTTCCGTTAGCAGTCACCATCAGCATACTGCCGCTCCCGCCTACCGTTTCATAATCCAGATCCACACCGATCACGGCATTAGCTCCCATTTGAGCAGCTTGTGCCTGCATTTCCTGCAAAGCCGTATCTTTCGCCATGCGCAGTACCTCTTCGTACGCGCCGGAACGTCCGCCGACAATATCACGGATACTCGCGAATATGTCACGAAATACATTGGCACCGATAATCGTTTCTCCGGAAACTATTCCATAATACTTCACAATTCGTTTTCCTTCAATAATAGGGGTTGTGGTCACTAACATACTCTTTCTGTCTTTTAATAAGTTATTTGCTATTCTATTAGACGCTGTGTCCCCCTGAAAGGTTGCAATCGCAGCCATAAAAAATTGCAGCTATACCACAAACAAATGCGATATAGCTGCCAATTAGAGTTAAAGAGAGAGAGAATTTATAGAAAGCGTGGTCTCACGACCAACTTAATATACCTAAAATGATTTTTATTCTTTCTTATTAGACGCAGGAAACTTCAAATCACTGCACTTTAAAGAGACTTTTTTAGTTAAAGAATAAAAAAAATCGCCTTCCCACAGGAAAGGCGACCTATTTTATCAGAACATCCGGCTGACGCGCTCGATACCCGCCACCAGTGCATCCACTTCTGCTTTTGTATTGTACATGGCAAACGAAGCCCTGACTGTTCCCTCTATCCCCAGACGCTGCATCAATGGTTGCGCGCAGTGATGTCCGGTACGGACGGCAATACCCAAACGATCTAAGAGAGTTCCGAGATCAAAATGGTGAATATCACCTACGAGGAATGAAATAACGGCTCCACGATCTGCCGCTTCACCAAAGATACGCATATGAGGGATTTCCTTCAAACGTTTCAAGGCATAGGTTGTCAGTTCATGTTCATGAGCTGCAATCCGGTCAAGTCCGATTCCATTCACATAGTCAAGAGCTTTTGCCAGTCCGGTCGTACCGATATAATCGGGCGTACCTGCTTCAAATTTGAAGGGAAGCTCATTAAAAGTCGTTTTCTCAAAAGAGACATGTTGAATCATTTCTCCTCCTCCCTGATAAGGCGGCAGGCGATCCAGCCATTCTTCTTTCCCATACAATACGCCAACACCTGTCGGTCCATATATCTTATGAGCCGAGAAGACCAGAAAATCGGCATCCAGGTCCTGTACATCTACTTTCATATGAGGAATGGACTGCGCAGCATCCACTATGAAAGGTACTCCATGCGCATGGGCGGTAGCAATCATTTCCTTTACAGGATTTACTGTGCCCAGCACATTCGATACCTGAACAACGCTGACAATCTTTGTACGTTCGGAGAAAAGCTTCTCGTATTCATCCAACAGCAGTTCCCCTTTATCATTCATCGGAATCACTTTGATTGCAATTCCTTTGCGGGCGGCCAGCAACTGCCAGGGAACGATGTTGCTGTGATGTTCCATTACCGAAACAATCACTTCATCACCTTCCTGCATAAACTCATCTCCAAAGCTGGAAACAAGCAGATTAATGCTTTCCGTCGTCCCCCGCGTAAAGATAACCTCATTCGTGCCGGCGGCATTGATAAACCGGCGTACCGTCTCACGGGAGGCCTCATGCAATTCTGTTGCCTGCTGGGAGAGATAATGTACCCCGCGATGCACATTGGCATTGACGGAATAATATTCATCTACAATCGAATCAATCACCAGACGGGGCTTTTGAGTCGTTGCACCGTTATCGAAATAAACCAAAGGCTTACCGTATACCGTACGGCTCAATATCGGAAAATCCTCACGTATCTTTTCTATATTCATTGTACTAACGATTATCATTTACAGATCGCACATCCCTGGCACTTGTTCAGTTCACCACGGAAGCGTTTCTCCACCAATAAATGCAGACGATCTTTCAATGCATCCAGACGAATGGTATCAATAACCTCATTAACGAAAGCAAACATCAGCAGCAAGCGTGCCTCTTTCTCTGCTATTCCGCGCGAACGCATATAAAACAAGGCATTTTCATCCAACTGGCCGACCGTCGCCCCATGTGAACACTTCACATCGTCCGCATAAATTTCGAGTTGCGGCTGAGTGTACATACGGGCATCGCGCGTAGCGCACAGGTTACGATTGGTTTGCTGGGAACTTGTATGCTGGGCATCGGGACGTACCAGTACCAATCCGGAGAAAGCACCGACAGACTGGTCATCAAGTACATACTTGAACAATTCATTGCTGGTACAATTCGGAACGGCATGATCAATTGACGTGTTATTGTCTACATGCTGGTTCTTATCGGCAATAGCCATACCGCAAAGGTTGATTTCCGCTCCTTCACCAGCCAGCAAAACTTCCGTCGTGTTGCGTGTAGTACCGTTATGCAGAGTCATGCCATTCAGCAAAACATTACTGTTAGCCTCCTGCTTCACATATAAATTGCTGATACGGACTGTACTCGTATGTGTCTCTTCCAGCTCGTACATATCAAATACAGCATTTTCACCGGCAAAGACTTCAATAACCTGTGTAGCAAGGAAGTTCACACTGTCCATCGCATGATCACAAATCAACAGGCGGGCTTGTGCACCATCTTCCAGAATAATCAGTACACGGCGGTTCACCATGAAGTTGACATCTGCGCGGAGGATGTTCACCAACTGAATCGGCTTCTCCACGACTACATTCTTCGGAACGTAGAAGACAACGCCATCCTGTGCAAAAGCTGTGTTGAAAGCTGTCACACCGTCTTTTGATGTATCCGCCAGTTTACCATAATATTTCTTCACCAGTTCAGGATGTTCCGCAGCAACCTCTTTCAGACTGCCGAAGATCACTCCTTCCGGCAAATGTCCTTTAGGAAGTGCCTTGTTATAGAATGCATCGTTCACCACAAAATACAAAGCAGTGCTCATATTCGGCACATCGCACTTAAATACTTCATACGGGTTGACCGGAATCTCAAGTCGATTCAGATTCAAGCCATAATCAGGTTCAAAATACTTGCTTATATCCGTATATTTGTACTTCTCCATCTTACGGGTCGGGAATCCGAGACGCTCAAAATCGGCAAAAGCAGTGGCACGAGGTGCATTCAGCACTTCGGCACTATGCTTGCAGATCATTGCTTCCGTTTGCGAGAAGAGATCTATGTATTGTTGCTCTACATTCATCATTATTCTCCTAGTTCTTTCTTAATCCAGTCGTACCCTTTTTCTTCCAGTTCCAAAGCAAGTTCCGGTCCGGCGGTCTTCACAATGCGACCTTTATAAAGTACATGCACTATATCCGGCTTGATATAGTCGAGCAGACGCTGATAGTGAGTGATGACAATCGTACTGGTTTCCGGTGTCTTCAACTTGTTCACTCCTTCCGCCACAATACGGAGAGCGTCAATATCCAGACCGGAGTCTGTTTCATCGAGAATGCTCAAGCGAGGCTCCAGCATCGCCATCTGGAAAATTTCGTTACGTTTCTTTTCCCCTCCCGAGAAACCTTCGTTTACCGAGCGATTGGCTAATTTATTATCCAGTTCGACTACAGCACGTTTCTCACGCATCAGTTTCAAGAACTCACTGGCTGTCAAGGCAGGCAATCCTTTGTATTTGCGCTGTTCGTTTACAGCCGCACGCATGAAGTTCACCATACTTACTCCCGGAATCTCCACCGGATACTGGAAGCTAAGGAAAATACCTTCATGACTACGATCCTCCGGACTCAGTTCCAACAGATTCTTACCATAAAAAGTAACCGAACCTTTTGTCACTTCAAACGCCGGATTCCCTACAAGGACAGAAGAAAGTGTACTCTTACCGGAACCGTTCGGTCCCATAATTGCATGTATCTCGCCCGGTTTCACCGTCAGGTTAATACCTTTCAATATCTCTTTGCCATTAATGCTGGCATGCAGGTCTTTTATCTCTAACATAATTTTGCTTATTTCTTATCCAACGCTTCCTTCCAACGAAATAGTAAGCAACTTCTGTGCTTCCACCGCAAACTCCATCGGAAGTTTATTTAATACTTCTTTTGCATATCCGTTTACAATCAGTCCGATAGCATCCTCTGTCGGTATACCGCGCTGATTACAATAGAATATCTGATCTTCACTGATCTTGCTCGTTGTAGCTTCATGCTCTACCACAGCTGTCTCATTACGAATATCCATATAGGGGAATGTATGTGCACCACACTTATCGCCCAGCAACAACGAGTCGCACTGGCTATAATTACGGGCATTATCCGCTTTCTCCGCTACACGGACCAGTCCACGGTAAGAGTTCTCACTGTGTCCGGCTGAGATACCTTTACTTACAATCGTACTACGGGTATTCTTGCCCAGATGAATCATCTTCGTACCGGTATCTGCCTGCTGATAATTATTAGTCACAGCCACAGAATAAAACTCTGCTGTCGAGTTATCGCCTGTCAATATACAGGAAGGATACTTCCACGTGATCGCCGAACCGGTTTCCACCTGTGTCCAGGACAGTTTGCTATCCACCCCTTTGCAGTTGCCGCGTTTCGTTACAAAGTTGTATACCCCGCCTTTGCCTTCGGCATCTCCCGGATACCAGTTCTGAACAGTACTGTATTTCACTTCCGCACGGTCATGTACCACAATCTCCACGATAGCCGCGTGCAACTGATTTTCATCGCGCATCGGTGCCGTACATCCCTCCAGATAAGACACATACGAGTCATCATCCGCTACAATCAGCGTACGTTCAAACTGGCCCGTATTACGGGCATTGATACGAAAATAGGTAGAAAGCTCCATCGGGCAGCGTACTCCCTTCGGGATATAAACGAAAGAACCGTCAGAGAACACAGCCGAGTTCAAAGCTGCAAAGAAGTTATCCCGATAACCAACTACCGAGCCCATATACTTCTTCACAAGATCCGGATGTTCCCGTACCGCCTCACTAAAGGAGCAGAATATAATGCCCTTCTCCATCAGTGTTTCTTTGAAAGTGGTCTTTACAGATACCGAGTCCATCACTGCATCCACAGCCATTCCACTCAATGCCATCTGTTCTTCCAAAGGAATACCCAGTTTATTAAATGTCTTTATCAGTTCCGGATCTACTTCATCCATACTCTTCGGTCCTTCTTTCTTCTTCGTCGGATCGGCATAGTAGGAAATTGCCTGATAATCGATTTCCGGAATACGGAGATGGGCCCATGTCGGCATCTCCAGCGTCAGCCAATGGCGGTACGCTTTCAGTCGGAACTCCAGCAACCATTCGGGTTCATCTTTCTTCGATGAAATCAGACGGACTACATCTTCGCTCAGTCCACGCTCAATAACATCGGTGTGCACCTCCGTGGTGAAGCCGTATTTGTACTTCTCCTGCGTCAGTTCCTTTACATATTTATTGGGTTCTTCTTGTTGCATCTTTATTATCTAATATATATTGTTGCGTTATATTCTTAGCAGCAGGGAAAAAGATTCCCGCAAACGTTTCCATAGGATAATATAACAATGATTCGCTCTTTTTTGTTGCACTAATTAACTTATTATCGCTATCGACAAACTCTATCACACAAATCACAAGGCTTGTCAGCAACAGGAACTTGAGTGCTCCCAACCCACTTCCCAGCCAGCGGTTCAGCCATCCCAACGAAATAGCTTCCAGCGCTTTCGTCAGCAAGGACGCCACTAACGTGAATATCAACGGAACGGCAATCCAGATAACAATAAAAGCCAATACCTGTGCTACTGTCATCGAGTCCGTCACAGTCGGACAAAGCTTCTCTGCCAACGTTGCATACAAAGCCTTTGCTGCCAACAAACCGACGACTAATCCCAGAATAGAAGCCAGCTGGCGGATAAAGCCTTTCATAAAGCCTGTCACCACACCGGCACCTACTATAATAAGGATGATTATATCAATCGTTGTCATAATATTAAAATTGACAATTGACGATTGACAATTGACAATTAAAACCATTATCAACCATCAATCATCAATTGTCAACTTTTAAGTTTTCCAACCAACTATCAATTGTCAATTGTCAACTGTCAATTGTCAATTATTATAAAGTTTGTTTCACTTCTATTTCTTCGAATGTCTCGATCATATCGCCTACCTTCATGTCGTTGCAGTTCACCAGACTGATACCACACTCGAAGTTCGTACCAACTTCTTTCACATCATCCTTGAAGCGTTTCAGTGCATTGATATTTCCGGTGAAGATAACGATACCATCGCGGATCAAACGAGCCTTGTCGCTTCGTTTTACCTTTCCGGTCTTCACTACCGCACCCGCTACAAGTCCCACTTTCGTGATATTGAATACTTCGCGAATTTCGATCGTTGCCGTAATCTGTTCTTTCAATTCCGGAGCCAACATACCTTCCATAGCAGCCTTCACCTCTTCAATTGCATCATAGATGACAGAGTACTTACGGATATCGACACCTTCCTGTTCAGCCATCTTAGCAGCAGCACCCGAAGGACGTACCTGGAATCCGACGATAATTGCATCCGAAGCGGCAGCCAGTGATACATCCGATTCGGAGATAGCACCCACACCTTTATGGATCACATTTACCTGAATCTGTTCAGTAGACAGCTTGATCAACGAGTCGCTCAATGCTTCCACAGAACCATCCACGTCACCCTTAACGATGATATTCAATTCCTGGAAGTTACCCAATGCAATACGACGACCCAGTTCATCCAGTGTAAGAATCTTCTGTGTACGCAAGCCTTGTTCACGAGCCAACTGTTCACGCTTGTTCGTAATCTCACGAGCTTCCTGATCGCTTTCAACAACATGGAATGTGTCACCTGCGGCAGGAGCACCGTTCAATCCCAGAATCAATGCCGGTTCGGCAGGTCCTGCCTCTTTCACCCGCTGATTACGTTCATTGAACATAGCCTTCACACGTCCATAGCTGGTTCCTGCCAGTACGATGTCTCCGACTTTCAAAGTACCGTTGGACACCAGTACCGTAGCTACATAACCACGTCCTTTATCCAGCGAAGATTCAATGATAGATCCTGTTGCATTACGGTTCGGATTCGCTTTCAAATCAAGCATCTCAGCTTCCAGCAATACTTTCTCCATCAGATCTTCCACACCTATACCTTTCTTGGCAGAGATATCTTGTGACTGATATTTACCACCCCATTCTTCCACGAGATAGTTCATTGCAGCCAGTTCTTCCTTAATCTTGTCCGGATTGGCAGTCGGCTTATCTACCTTATTAATAGCAAACACAATAGGTACACCTGCTGCCATCGCATGATTGATCGCTTCTTTCGTCTGTGGCATTACGTTGTCATCGGCTGCCACAATAATGATCGCGATATCCGTAACTTTCGCACCACGGGCACGCATAGCTGTAAACGCCTCATGCCCCGGAGTATCCAGGAATGTAATGCGACGTCCGTCTTCCAGCTGTACGTTGTAAGCACCGATGTGCTGTGTAATACCTCCGGCCTCACCGGCAATTACATTCGCCTTACGGATGTAGTCGAGCAACGAAGTCTTACCGTGGTCGACGTGTCCCATCACTGTTACGATCGGAGCACGCGGCTGCAAGTCTTCCGGAGCATCTTCTTCCTCTACGATAGCTTGCGCTACTTCCGCACTTACATATTCGGTCTTGAAACCAAACTCTTCGGCCACCAGATTGATTGTTTCCGCATCCAGACGCTGGTTAATAGAAACCATCATACCGATACTCATACAAGTTGCAATAACCTGATTGACTGATACGTCCATCATCGTTGCCAACTCGTTAGCCGTTACGAATTCAGTCAGCTTCAGTACCTTGCTTTCTGCCATTTCCTGATCTTCCAGTTCCTGCATACGGTTGGAAGCCATTTCACGTTTTTCCTTACGGTACTTAGAAGTCTTGTTCTTGCCCTTGGTTGTCAGACGTGCCAAGGTTTCTTTTACCTGCTTTGCTACGTCTTCTTCGCTAACCTCCTGCTTGATAACCGGCTTCTTGAAGCGATCTTTATTATTATTCTTCTTGTTGTTATTATTGCCCTGTCCCTGGCCTTGACCTTGAGGACGGGGGTGATTGCCACCACCTTTACCGGTCTGAGTGTTCGGTCTCGGTGCAGCAAAGTTGGAAGTTGCCACATTGTTGACATCCACCTTTTCTTTGTTGATACGATTCCGTTTCTTTCTGGCAGCATCGGCATTATTGTCTTTTGCTCCCGGTTTCGCCTGTTTACTATCCTCTTTACGGATTTCCTTGATGATAGCTTCCTTCATCAGTTTCTTCTGATCCTGACGAACCTTTTCTTTTTCTTCGCGTTCGCGGCGTTTTTCTTCCTTCGATTTCTTCTTAGGACGAGTAGACTGGTTCAATGCAGCCAGGTCAATCTGACCGATGACATTGATCTTCGCTCCCAGTTCCGGTTGACGGATTTTAAACACCTCATTGTCTTTTGACGTATTTTCTTCAGTCGGAGTTGCCGCTGTTGCAGCTACTTCTGCCGTTCTTTCTACTTTACGTTCTTCCGCCTTCACAGGTGCAGCTTCTACCACCTTCGGCTCTTCTTTCTTTACTTCTTCCACTACTGCTTTCTCAACTTCTACCGGTTTTGTCTCCACTGCGGGTTTCGATGCTACTACAGGCTGTTCTACCGGAGCAGGTGCCGGTGCAGGTTTCGGTGCAATGACTTCCACCTTTTCTACTTTCGGCTCTTCCTTTTTCACTTCGGGTTCAACCGCAGGCTTCTCAACGACTGTTTTTTCGGCAACTGGTTGCGCTGCCACAGGCTGTTCCACTACAGGTTCTACTTTCTTTTCCGGCGCTTTTTCTACTTTATCTGTTCTCCGACCGTTCAATTTATCCAAATCTATTTTTCCGACAGGTTTAAACTTAGGACGTGCATCCTCCGGTACGACTGTCTTAATCACATCTTCCGACTTCGGTTTCTCCTGCTGCTTCTCGAAGCCTTCGATAGATACCGATGCCTTATTACGTTCCTTATTCTGACGTTCCTGGATGAAACGCTCCGATTCAAGTCTAAGGTTCTTATCTGTACTAAACTCTTTAACGAGCACAGCGTACTGCTCCTCACTAATTTTGGTATTAGGATTAGCCTCAACGGTATACCCTTTCTTTTGCAGGAACTCAACTACCGTCGCGATTCCTACATTCAAATCTCTTGTAACTTTGTTTAACCTTATCGTCATATTTAAAATTTAATGAATAAATGGAGCGAAGAAAATTCAATCGTAATGCATATTACTCTTGTGTTGGTTCAGCCTCTGGCTCTGCCTCTATCTCAGGCTCCACCTCTGCTGCCGGTTCTTCTTCAAACTCCGATTTCAAAATACGTATTACCTCGTCCACTGTCTCTTCTTCCAGGTCCGTCTTTTCAATCAACATCTCGCGAGGTGCATTCAATACAGCCTTCGCCGTATCAATACCGATAGCCTTGATTGCATCAATCACCCATCCGTCAATTTCATCTCTGAACTCATCGAGATAGATATCTTCATCAGCTACATTCTCATCCAATTCGCGGAACACGTCGATAGTGTACTCGGTCAACATACTGGCCAGCTTGATATTCAAACCGCCTTTACCAATAGCCAGCGATACCTCTTCCGGTTTAAGGAACACCTCGGCTTTTTTCTCTTCCTCGTTCAGACGGATAGAAGAAATCTTAGCCGGGCTCAAGGCGCGCTGAATAAACAATGAAATGTTCGATGTATAATTGATTACGTCGATATTTTCATTGCGTAACTCACGAACAATCCCATGAATACGACTCCCTTTTACACCTACACAGGCACCTACGGGATCGATTCTGTCATCATAAGACTCCACTGCGATCTTGGCACGTTCGCCAGGAATACGGGCAATCTTTTTAATGGTAATCAAACCATCATTGATTTCAGGCACTTCCATTTCGAACAGACGTTGCAGGAAAACGGGAGAAGTACGAGACAAAATAATCTTCGGATTATTGTTCTTGTTGTCTACGCGGGCAACTACTGCACGGGCCGTTTCACCTTTGCGATAAAAGTCGCTCGGGATCTGTTCCGTCTTAGGCAGCAGCAGTTCGTTTCCTTCATCGTCCAGAAGCAGCATTTCTTTCTTCCAGATCTGATATACCTCTGCGTTGATGATTGTACCTACTTTATCAATATATTTATTATAAATACTGTCCTTTTCAAGTTCCAGAATCTTTGAAGCCAGTGTCTGGCGGAGATTCAGGATAGCACGACGTCCGAACTTGGCAAAAATCACCTCATCAGTCACTTCTTCGCCTTCTTCGTATGAAGCATCGATCTTCTGTGCTTCCGACAGCGAAATCTGCATGTTGGGGTTTGTCAAATCTTCATCGGCCACAACTTCACGGTTACGCCATATCTCAAAGTCACCCTTGTCCGGGTTCACGATCACGTCGTAATTTTCATCGGTGCCAAACATTTTCGCGATTACGCTACGGAACGACTCTTCGAGTACGCTAACCATGGTCGTTCTATCGATATTCTTCAGTTCCTTAAATTCCGAAAATGTATCAATCAAGCTGATTGTTTCTTCTTTTTTGGCCATAACTATTTAAAGCTAATTAAGTATTTAGTATATTTTATTTGCTCATAAGTGAAGGTTTCGTCCTCTTCAATCAGTTTCGGACGCTTGGAGCCTTCGGGTTTTACCTTCTTCTGTACGCCTACCGTAAACTTCTCTTCATCGGCATCTTTCAGGACACCTGCCAGTTTACGTCCGTCCCTGGTCACTACTTCCACTTCCTGTCCGATGTGGATGTAATACTGTTGCAGCACTTTAAAGGGTTGTCCGATACCGGCAGAACCCACTTCCAGTTCATAATCTTCCTCTTCACGGTTCAGTTTCGACTCGATAAAGCGGCTAAGCTCTACGCAATCTTCGATCCAAACTCCCTCTGCGTGGTCTATTTCGACCACAATCTTGTCATCCGGGCTCACGGTCACCTCTACCAGAAAGTAGTCTTTTCCTTCCAGCCACTCTTCAACAATCTGACAAACAGTTTTCTTTTCTATCATTTATTAACTATATAAGAACAAAAAAAGGAGCTTAATCGCCCCTCCACCTTTCATCCATTTCGGTTGCAAAGATATAAATAATCTATTCGACTACAAAACATTAAAGAAAAAAAGTATGAATTAACAGTCGTATATCCGTATCTTTACACCGCAAATTAAAAAAACAGGAACCATGGCACATCGTCTCAACACCAACAAACAGTTTATGGTAGGCAACGGAATACTGGCTTTTGCCGTTATTTTTGTTGTAGTTATCTTTATTTATATGAGTATGCGTTTGCAACGCGACAAGCAGGAGCAGCGACATTTTATCGAAACATATTCTATCAGTCTGGTAAAAGGATTTGCCGGAGACTCTGTTTCTTTATATGTCAATGACAGCCTCATCCTTAACAAAACGATATCCGAGGAGCCTTATACGGTTGAAGTAGGTCGGTTTGCAGAGCAAAGCGCACTGCTGGTAGTGGACAACAAAACCGAACTGGTTTCCACTTTCGACCTCAGTGAGCGGGGCGGTACTTATCAGTTCGAGAAAGAAGCGGATGGAATTAAGCAATTAGCCCGATAGCTGGATAATGCGCAGCTGATGCCAAGAGTTTGGTACGGACATTTCTGTTTTATATCTCTGTACGGTATCCCCGAAGTTCTTTCCGCAGAGCCAGTGCTTTACCTTCTGTAAACTGATTCAACAGGTTCCAGAACCGATCGCTATGATTCATTTCACGGGTATGGCACAATTCGTGCAGAAGCACATAGTCTATCAAGTGGGAAGGCAGTAACACAAGATAATAGGACAGATTTATATTTTTTCGTGCCGAGCAGCTCCCCCAACGCCCCTGACTGGAATTTATTTTCACCCCGGCATAGGTTAATCCCCATTGTCGGGACAATCGTTCCAGCCGTGGAGGAAGAATACTTTTGGCATTCCGTCTCAAAGATTCTTCAATTACTTTACGCAACCAATTCTGTAGATTTTCATCTTCGAAAACAGCCTGGGGCGGGCATATAATCTGCATATTTCCCAATCGGGAGTTAGCCAGAAACTGTTCTTTTTCACCTGCAACCAGAGACAATTTGAAAAACTCCGTATCAATCTTGTAATTCAAGTCGATCAGCGGGCGGGTAGCCTTTCGGCGGGAAGTCAGCAACTTGTTACGCAGATTCTCAATAGCACGCTTCACCTCATTCATCGTAGTACCGGGAGGCACCGATACATAGACCGCATCGCTTTTCGTACGAAATACCAGACTGCGGGCACGTGGATTGACACGCACTATCAAACATCCTAATTCATCATCTTCTATCACTGTATCCATTTTCTCTTCCTTAACCGATGCTGCAAAAATAATAAAAAAAGAAGCCTGTGACGAAAAAAGTTACGTTCAATGCAACTTTATGTAAACTCACCACGTCTAATCTATACATACTCATATTAAAATCAGATATAAATTATGAAAAGAAACACACTAGTTGCATGGTTACTCGGGATATTCCTGATATTCTCCGCCACTTCCTGTATGAATGGTCCTATTGTAAAAGGCAGCAAAAACTACATCACCAAAAAAGAAAATCTGGAAAACTTCAATGACATCAGCATGTCAGGCAGTGCCAATATCATCTATCAGCAAGACTCCTGCTCTCATATTGAAGTTTACGGTTCGGACAACATCGTAGAACTTCTGGAGATAACAGTTAATGGAGAAACCTTGAATATAAAGTTCAAAAAGAATGTCAATATCATCGACAGAGGCAAGCTGGAGATCAAAGTCTTTTCACCCGACCTGAACAGACTGACACTCAACGGATCAGGTGGTATTCTCTTCGCAAACGGGATTCACACAAAGGGAGATCTCAAGGTAACGATTAATGGTTCGGGCAACTTAGACGGAAGTACATTCGACACCAACCATCTGGCAATTGCAATTCATGGTTCGGGCAATGTCAGACTCAAAAAAATAGACAGCAGCACCTGTTCTGCAAGCATTTCCGGTTCAGGCAACATCACCCTTGACGGTATGGCAAGCGCAGCAAAGTACAACATATCAGGGTCCGGCAATATCAAAGCCGCTGACCTGGAAGCTACGGACGTATATGCGGGTATCTCAGGTTCGGGCAACATTAGCTGTTTCGTCAACGGCAAACTAGGCGGACATGTCAGCGGAAGCGGTAGTGTTGCTTACAAAGGGAACCCTCAGACTATTGACTTCCCCCGCAAAAAGCTCCGCAAACTGAATTAAATGGGTCAGAGCTCCATACTGTACCGAAATGAACTAAATTATAAATTAAGGATTAGGCACGGATTACACGGATTTCACGGTTGTTTTACGTAATCATAACACTAAAACCGTGAAATCCGTGTAATCCGTGCCTAAATATATTCTTTTCCGCACAAAAAGAAACAAACTGAAAAACAGCCGGTTTTTCGGATTGATCCAATTAAATCCAAGAAATATCCCCAAAACATAAAAGGGCTACTGCATCTCGCGGTAGCCCATTTATTTAGTTAGTTTCATTATAAAAATTTGAGAGAATTGAAAACTTCACAGTTTCGCTTTCGATGTTGTTTTAATTAAAGCACACTAACTATATTATATGTTTAAAGCAAATGAAAATGTCTATTCTTCCATAACCTGCACCTTATTGATCTTCGCGAGGCTATCAGCCAGTGCCTGATCTGCCTTCAGCTCATTTGACAGAGCTACCGACGGTGCGGTCACTTGTTTACCAATGGTATCCGTTGCCAAGACTCTTCCTTCATCTCCGGAAAATGAATGTTGTGCCACATTTCCTAAAGAAAGGATAATTGCAATCACGGCAGCAGCTTTGAACAGAGGAATAAATCTGCCTGTCAGTGTCAGACGCTTTGCCTTCACTACCGGAGTCTCCACCTGTGCCAGAATACGTGCGTCAAAGTCTTCGCCCAGTCCTACTTCCTGCTGAACCTGCTGATATACAAACAAGTTCTTATAGCGGAGCAAATGAGCAGGTACGTCTTCCCTGGAGAAGAAGTCACGCAACACAGATTCCTCCTCAACAGAAGTTTCGCATTGCCAGTATCGCTCAAGGAGCTGTTCTATATCCTTATAATCCATATTCGTCAATTTCTAAATACCTTTGTTTTACCTTTTGTCTGGCCCTGAAAAGATTCACTTTAACTTGTTCCTCTGTCAGATTCAGAAGGGTTGCAATCTTCTTATAGCTTTCACCTTCAATGTCCCTCAGTTGCATGATAAGCCGCTGTTTTTCGGGAAGCTCGTTCACCAGTCTGTTGATAATGTTCATTTTTTCATCATGAACCAACTGGTCATACGGACTATTTGCATCAGGTTCTTCCTCCATTTCAGGAGTGATTTCCACGTTCTGAGCTTCTTTCTTTTGGCTCCGGTCTATTGCCAGATTCTTTGTTACAATCAGGCAGTAGGCTTCAACCGATTCAAATTGCGACCACTCATCACGCTTGTTCCACACTCTTATCATGGTGTCCTGAACGACATCCTCGGCTTCTGCCCTATCCAGGGTTATTCTGAGCGCCAGTCGAAAGAGTTTGTCCTTCAATGGCAAAATATCGTTTCGGAAGCTGATTTCTTGCATCTCTATAATAATGACGGGCTAGGATACGAAAAGTTACAGATGCCCATTACTTTTTTTTGAATTATTTTTTTATCCGCGTTCCTTCGTTGTTCTTAATTGCTGATGCTAAGGTAATTACAACTTCCGTAACTCCTGCATTAATTGCTTCAAAAGAGTTCTCCAACTTCGGAATCATACCGCCTTGAATAACGCCGTCAGCAACGTATTGTTCGAATTCGGCACGGGTAATCTCAGGAATCACGCTATCATCGTCATTCTCGTCACGCAGTACCCCTTTCTTCTCAAAACAGTACACCAACGTCACGTCAAACAGCGCCGACAAAGCCTTTGCCGTCTCTCCGGCAATGGTATCCGCATTTGTATTCAGCATATTACCTTGACCATCGTGTGTCAACGGTGCCATCACGGGCACCACTCCTTTATGAATCAGATCAGCCAGCAAAGAAGCATCTACCTTCTCCACATCGCCCACGAAACCATAATCAACCTCTTTCACCGGACGCTTCACCGATCGGATCACATTCATATCCGCCCCGGTCAGTCCAAGAGCGTTCACTCCACGGGCCTGCAGCCCGGCAACGATATTCTTGTTTACCAGACCGCCATACACCATCGTTACCACTTTCAATGTTTCCGCATCGGTAATACGACGGCCATTTACCATTTTGCTTTCAATACCTAGTTGTGCGGCAATCTTTGTTGCCGAGCGACCGCCGCCGTGAACCAGCACTTTATGTCCGCTGATCGCGGCAAAGTCATTCAACAACTGAAGAAGGGTGGCTTCCTCTTCTACGATTTTTCCACCCACCTTAATTACAGTTAGTTTTTCTCTCATTTTTTATTCTTATTTTAGGCACGGATTACACGGATTTCACGGTTTTAGTTGTGTAAAAACACAAAGCAACTATACAATCATGCGAAGCTACCGTGAAATCCGTGCAATCCGTGCCTAATTATCTATTCCAAATAAGTATATCCGTAAAGTCCCGAACGATAATTGGACAAGAACTCTTTGCCTTCTTCCAATGATATCTTTCCTTCTTTTACAGATTTTGTCACCCATGTTTCAAGGGTACGTACCAGTTTCTTCGGATTATACTGCACGTAGTCCAACACTTCCGCTACAGTTTCACCGTCAATGATCTGTTCGATACTGTATCCTTTTTCATTCACAGAGACATGAACGGCATTCGTATCACCAAACAGATTATGCATATCTCCCAAAATCTCCTGATAAGCTCCGACTAAGAAAACAGCCAGATAATAAGGCTCGTTTTTTTTCAGGCTATGAACAGGCAGATAATGAGCCACATTACGGGTAGAAATGAAGTTTGCAATCTTACCGTCCGAATCGCAGGTGATATCCTGCAAGGTAGCCGAACGCTCCGGTTTCTCATCCAGCCGCTGAATAGGCATAATCGGAAATATCTGATCAATCGCCCAGGAGTCGGGCAATGACTGAAACAATGAGAAGTTACAGAAATATTTATCCGCCAGCAGTTTAGACAATCCGCGGAATTCATCCGGGGCATGTTTCAAACCTCCGGCAATCTGATTAATCTCCCGTGTAATTGACCAATACAGACGTTCAATCTGAGCACGTGTCTTTAAATCTACAATACCATGACTGAACAAGTCGAGAGCTTCTTCCCGAATCTGTTGTGCATCATGCCATGCTTCCAACATCTTGTTCTGGTTCAAAGTATCCCAAATACCATATAGTTCCTGCACAAGTTCATGCGCATCCGGAGCGATTTCTTCCTCATCATCCCATTCCGGCAGGGTCGCTGTTTCGAGCACCTCGAAAATCAGCACAGAGTGATGTGCCGTCAATGCCCGTCCACTTTCGGTAATAATATTCGGATGTGGGATACCATTCTTGTCACTGACATCTACCAACGTAGAAATAGAGTCATTCACATATTCCTGAATGGAATAGTTCACACTCCCTTCACTATTGGATGAACGGGTTCCGTCATAGTCGACACCCAGTCCGCCGCCAATGTCCACAAACTCCACATTGAAGCCCATAGAATGAAGTTGCACGTAAAATTGAGAGGCCTCACGCAAGGCAGTTTTAATACGACGAATCTTCGTCACCTGACTGCCGATATGAAAATGAATCAGTTTCAGACAATCTTTCAAGCCTTTGCTTTCCATGAAGTCAAGTGCTTCGAGCAATTCGCTGGAAGTCAATCCGAACTTGCTGGCATCACCTCCCGACTCTTCCCATTTTCCGCTACCGGAAGAAGCCAGTTTGATACGAATACCGATATTGGGCTGCACATTCAGCTGTTTCGCCATTTTGGCTATCAGTTTCAGCTCATTCATCTTCTCTACTACAAGGAAGATTCGTTTGCCCATCTTCTGGGCAAGCAATGCCAGTTCAATATAACTTTCGTCTTTATATCCGTTGCACACAATCAATGAGTCAGAATCCGTATTAACGGCAATCACAGCATGAAGCTCCGGTTTGGAACCGGCTTCCAGTCCGAGATTGAACTTCTTTCCGTGGCTGATAATCTCTTCGACCACAGGCCGCATCTGATTAACCTTAATCGGGTAGATGATAAAGTTCTCAGCTTTATAACCGTACTCTTCCGCCGCCTGCTTAAAACAGGAAGACATCTTTTCAATACGGTTGTCCAGAATATCCGGGAAACGCAACAACATGGGAGACGCTACATCCCGCAATTGTAACTCGTCAACCAGCTCCTTCAGGTCGACGGTCACTCCATCTCTCCGCGGTGTAACAACAACATGACCTGCGTCATTGATACTAAAGTACGAAGTACCCCAACCAGTAATGTTGTAGAGTTCTTCAGAATCTTCAATACGCCACTTTCTCATTTTCTATTATTCAGTGTTTTTAGTAAATAATTGGATGGCAAAAATACAGATTTATCTACAGGCTGCCAATTAATTGGATATTATTTCTTTCAATCGGTCTATATAACCGGTCTCTTTTATATTTTCAGCAGTTCTTGCAGGCGTTGTACAGATGTCTCAATCTGCCGGCGATCTTCCAGTTCGTCCGCATCAAAGATATATTGTGCCTGCCTATAAAAAGGTGCACGTTTTTCAAGTGCCTGAATAATGAAATCCATCAGTTCATCGTCTTGTCTCCCCTGAAGAATGGGACGTTGCTGTTTGGCAATACGCAAACGCCTGAACAGCACATCGGGATGAACATTCAGGAAAACGGTTTTTCCTGTCCGGTTCATAAACTCCATATTATCAAAAAAGCAAGGAGCTCCCCCGCCTGTAGAGATAACGACATTCTCAAACTCAGCCACCTCGTGAAGCATATTTCTTTCTATTTCACGAAATCCGGCCTCCCCCCGTTCTGTAAACAGTTCTCCGACGGTCTTATGAAAACGTTCTTCGATATACCAGTCCAGGTCAATGAACGGAATATTCAATTTGCGGGCGAAAGCCTTGCCTAATGTTGTTTTTCCGGCACCCATATAGCCGGTAAGGAAGATACGAACCATAAATGATTAATTTTGCTCACAAAATTAATCATTTAATGAAGAATGAAGAATGAAGAATGAAGAATTTTGGTTGCCATCACTCTAAATTCTTCATTCTTCATTCATCGTTCTTCATTATTTAAAGACTTTTATCCGTTCTTCCAGTGGTTGAAATTCTTTTTCTCCCGGCTGATTGACAGGTACTCCAAATGGCATTTCTGCTATCAGGTGCCAATGTGCGGGCAAATTCCATGCACGGCGCACTTCATCATCAATCAACGGGTTATAATGTTGCAGTGAGGCACCGAAGCCTACATCTTCAAGCATCACCCAAACAGCCAGCTGATGCATCGCTGAAGTCTGCAATGACCATCCCGGGAAATTTTCCTGATAAGACGGGAAAGCTTCCTGAAGTCCCTTCACTACCGTCTGATCTTCAAAGAACAGCACAGTGCCATATCCACAGGCAAAGGAATTGTCTATCTTTTCTTCTGTTTTTGCAAAAGCAGCTTCGGGTACAATCTTCCTCAACGCATCTTTTACGATATTCCATAACTTTTTATGAGCTTTGCCAAGAAGAAGCACCACACGGGTAGATTGTGAATTGAATGCCGACGGCACATGTCTGACTGCCAGATTGACAATGCATTCAATTTCCTGATCCGTAACAGGTGACTGGCCGGTAATTGAATAATAACTCCGACGATTCTTCAAAGCTTCACTAAAAGTTCTTTCCATAATAGCTCCTTTCTTAATTTTATTTTCTTAAACTCCTTATAAATTAGAACAAGCATCTCCGCCAACTTGTTCGATTCCGGAATATATTTGTACCTTCGCGCCGTCAATGCTATTGACATAATCATTCATTATCAGAAAATGGCTAAAGAAAAGTTCTACGTAGTATGGGAAGGAGTGACACCGGGAGTATATACTTCCTGGACAGATTGCCAGCTCCAGATCAAGGGTTATGAAGGTGCAAAATATAAATCGTTCGACACTCGCGAAGAGGCGGAACGTGCACTGACTTCCTCGCCTTACGCCTACATTGGTAAAAATGCGAAGAAGAAATCGGAAGCTGCCCGAACCGGTTCCGACACTCTGCCTGCTTCTGTAATTGATAATAGTCTGGCGGTTGACGCGGCCTGCAGTGGCAACCCCGGTCCGATGGAATATCGGGGAGTGCACGTGGCAAGCCGTCAGGAAATCTTTCATTTCGGTCCGATGAAAGGCACCAATAACATCGGAGAGTTTCTGGCAATCGTACACGGGCTGGCATTATTGAAACAGAAAGGGTTCGATATGCCCATTTACAGTGACAGCGTGAATGCTATCAGCTGGGTACGACAGAAGAAATGCAAAACCAAACTTCCCCGGAATGAGGAAACTGAAGAACTGTTTAAAGTGATAGAGCGGGCAGAGAAGTGGCTCAAAGAGAACACTTACACTACCCGTATCATTAAATGGGAAACCAAGGAGTGGGGAGAAATTCCGGCAGACTTTGGCAGAAAATAATAGTAAAAAAGCATTCTCATTTTATTTTTTATTATATTGCGGTGCTAATAAAATTGTAATTGCCTATGCAAGATACCGGTATTATAACTTTTTCAGTCTGTAATGTGCACCAAGCGGAAGATTCATCCTCAGAAATGTTGACGCAAGGTTTATTAGGAATGAAAGCCATTATATTGGAGCGCCGGAAATGGATTAAAATCAAACTGGAAAATGATGAAAATGAAGGATGGGTACATCCTAGAGCTATAGCCTCCTTGGCCTCCGATGAGCAATGGACAAATTCATCTAAAATCATCATAACAGCCCACTATGGCTTCTCTTACACACAACCTGACATTTATTCTCAATGCGTTTCAGATCTTGTCTCCGGAAATCGCTTACGACTTCTCAAAGAAACAGATGCTTTTTATAAAGTAGAATATCCAGATAAAAGACAAGCATATGTACCAATTGCCATCTCTCAAAAAGAAGATGAATGGAAAAAACAAAATCAGCTTGATGCCCCCCATATACTAGCAACTGCTCATTCCTTAATGGGGATTCCCTATATTTGGGGAGGTACTTCTGCAAAAGGAATGGATTGCAGTGGATTTGTAAGATTATGTTTTTTATTGAACGGAGGTTTAATACCACGAGACTCATATCAACAAGCACAACTAGGAAAACGTTTAGAAGTAAAAGAAGATTTATCAAACCTCCGACCAGGTGACTTGTTATTTTTTGGCATACATGTCCCTGAAAATCCCATATCCGGGGTACGCCATATTGGTATTCATATTGTCAACGGACAGTATATTCATTCACAGGGATATATACATATTAATAGTTTACGAAAAAACGATCAAGACTATGACGAAGAAAACACAAAACGATTCTTATTCGCTCAAAGATATTTTGTCTAGCATAAAGGCTTTCCTCTGTAAATATTGGTTGGTTACTATTATAGTAATATGGTGTGCACTTGCCCTAGCCATGCCATACTTTCTTTCACAGTTCTCTATCATTGAGCTGGGTATTCCTGGAACTTTAGGAGACACCATTAATGGATTATCAGCTCCTTTTTTAACTATTTCAGCCATTTTTCTTACTTACAACGCGTTCATGGTGCAATACAGAGCAAATAAGACTCAAGAAAACTGGAATAACATACAACATAAAGATATTATCAAGGACAGATTTGAAAGCAAATTATTTCATTTCATTGATTTATGGTCACAGCAAGAGTGCATGTGCAAAATAAATGGAGTAGGAGAAGGAAAGCAAGCCTTCCATTTCATGTTTTATGAGTTCAAAGCAATCTTATACTATGTAAAGAAAGCCGATTTATATGAAGGAAATCGAAAAGAGATATGGGAGCTTTACCTTGCTTATTATCTTTTTATAGACGGCGCAAGCCGCAGTTCTATCGAACGATTACAAGTTGACATTCCAGAAATGTGCAAGCATTGTAAAAATGGCATTCAAAGTATTCTTGAGCTTAATGATGAATTATTAAACCTACAAGATGCAATATTAAATCAGAAAGAAAAAAAACGTGAAGACAGAATAAGTATATACATGCTTTGCGACTATAAAGAGAAAGCCATCAAATACTTTGACGGACATCGGCATCGCCTGGTACCTTTTTACCGAAGCCTTTGTATGATTATACAGTATATCTATACAGGCGAAGAGGCAGAAACTGACGATACTAATAGAATTAAAGAAAGAACATTCTATCTACATATACTTTGTTCGCAATTATCCGAGCACGAACTAGCTTTACTACTCATAATGTACAGCTTCGGCAACAAAGAGCATTATTCACCCATAATCAGTGATAAACATAAAAATGTCCACTTCCATTTTCTCAGAAAAATTCTCCAACAATACATTAATCCTAAAATGAACTGTCGACGAATAACAGAATTTACTTTAGCGATCAATAATCGAGTAGCCCAGGAAAAGGAAGCTGATACTCTAGCAAATCTTCATAAGTGCTCTAAGAAGGTTTCAAACAAAAAAAGATAATAATACGATTATAAATTGTTAGCCACTTGTTCTTTCTTATGTTTGAACACAAAACGGAGCATTACGAAGTTAACAGGTACAGCAACAGCCAATACGAATAATGGAGCTATTTCCTGATTTACATCCAGAGACAGGAACAGGTTGAACAATCCCATATGTATCAAGTAATTCACAAGATGGCTTCCTCCAAATCCCAAAGCTTTCTTGAGAGAAGGATTACTGCGGAAGGTAAAATAGGAAGTCATAAAGAAATTACAGATAAAACTTGTTGCGTAACCAATTGTATACGCAATATTCAGATTCACCAGCTCATATTCCTGCAATACAAAATAAACCCCATAATGTATGCCGGCTGCTAACGATCCCACCGTGCAATAACGAATAAACTGATAACGTTTACTCTTTGAATGAAAAACAGATTTAATAATTTCCATTAGTTAGTAGTTTTAGTTTTATTGTTTAGTTAAGAAGTCTCTATTTTCTCCGACGAACACGCGAAGTTCTGAGTCAATTGTTCCCACACTATTTTTAACCAGATTAACGTACAAGGCAAAGCTTTCAAAGCATAAGGCTTCACATAATCCATTCTTATGAATCTAGGAAAAAGATCGGTAGTAGACAAAGAAGTCAGCAGAATGCAGAATATAAGTAAAAACAAGTTTAGCCTCGGCGTAGTAACCTGTGTCGGAGTTTTCACATACCAGATTCCAACCGCAACCATAGCAGTCAGATAGCCATAAGTTTCTGTTCCGGTGCTGAACAGTACCATAAACAAAAGTGCAGAAGATAAAAATAAGAACCTGAAAGATTCATTTTGATATTGCCGGATACGTAAATATGGAAGAGCAAACAATAGCATTCCCGGAATAATAATCCATAAATCACTAAAAGAGGCTCCTGTTATCCGATGCAGCATACCCAACAAAGATATATTCTGATTAATTTTAAATTGGTTCAACTCATTTTTATAAATAAGTACATCAAACCATTCCTTATAAGAATGGACTACATACTCAGGAGAAGCATACAGCATTGGTAACAGAAAAACAACCACCCCCCAAAAGAGCAAGCTAGCTACAAACCTCATTTTATGCTTGGAAAATAAGAAAAAAGCCAATCCTACCACTCCATAAAGCTTAGTCATAACCCCAAATACAACCATCAAAGCAGCCCATAAATCCTTTTCTTTCTCAATCAATACATACGCAAAAATAATCATAGCCGTAATACCTATGCTATATTGCTGAGACAAAACCGCTGTAAAAACGTCATTTACAGAAACTAATATAACAACAGCAAATTGCCACTTTTTCAAATCTAACTTGCTGATAGCATAATAAAGGAAACCACAATTCACCATGCACCAAAGAACCATCCCCAACGGTCTGGGAAGAGCCGCAAAAGGAGAAATCAATGCAGTGAAAGAAATACCATACAGAAAGAAATCCTTTTGTTCCTGAAGATATTCTACATATAAAGGAGAAGAAGATATTGCATGCCAAAAAGACTGGCTAAATATAACATAATTGCTATACGTCCCCTTTATCATCAATGACAAACTACAAGCCAGTCCTACCCCCATCCACAAGATGAATAGAAAGACCGGATTCTGCACATATCCTTTCAACCTCTCCAACATATCATCAATAAGTTTTTTAGTTCATTTACAAATACTCCCTTTTTCATATCAGGCAACATCACCTCACTTCTTAAATCTACAGGAACCTCTTTGATGAAAGTGGTATCATCAAGAGAGGCTTTATAGATAAACTCCGTATCAAACAAGAACTGTTTAATACGTGTGGACGCAAGAAAAGCTTTTCCCTTACGGTTAAAACCTTTCAATCCCCCTTGTGTATCTGTGTGGGTCAGCCCTAACAGCATAAAGTTCAAGAAACGTGAAGCATGACTCGCCAGCTTTCTGCGGGTAGAAAGTTGCGAATAATACGTATGATTGCGATTTGCTACAACTACATCATATCCCGCCTCAAGATATTTAATCACCTGACAAACAGACTCAATCTTATATGGAAAATCATAATCTGTATAAAGAGCCAGCTCTGAATCAGAATATGCTATACCATCACGAACAGCAGCCCCTTTCCCTTGATTTGTCTTATTGTCTACAATGATAGTGCTGGGTAAGTTATTTGTCAAACGAAGTACGGCTTCTTCCGTAAATCCGCGTTTGGAGCCATCATTTACTACGATAAAGCGAATGTCATACCCGTCCAGCATCGCTTCCAACTCTTTATGTTTTTCAATCAGTTGCTGCTCCCATCCTTCATAAGGATTATAACAGGGCAATACGATGTCAATGCGTTCATTATCTTTTTTATGTAAAAAAGGAGTTGGAGTTCTTGATGCATAGTCCTGAGTTAATTGTTCCCAGATAATTTTAAACCAAATAATAGTACACGGGAGAGCTTTAAGTGCAAATGAAGTTATATATTCGGTTCTGAAATGTTTCGAAAAAAGGATACTGCTTGAAGACGCTGCCGTCAACACAAAACAGAATAGCAACAAGCATGTATTCAGCACAAACGTTTTTTTATACGTTGGCGTACTTACATACCATATACCCACACCAATCAAAGCTCCCACATATCCACATTCTTCCGTTCCCGTACTAAACAAGACCATAAATAACAAGACTGATGCCAAAAACGAAAGCCGAAAATTTCTATTCTCATATTGTCCAATACGAAAATAAGGTAATAAGAATAAAACAATTCCAGGAATTATCAGCCACATATCACTATATTCAACAGCATGAGTGATCTTTCGAACCATTCCTAATAAAGAGATATTCTGATAAAAGCTCAACTCATTAACATCATCCTTAACTAAAAGAATACTAACCCATTCTTTATAAGAATCAAATACATACTGTGGAGAACTATAAAACATTGGAACTACAAATAGAACTAATCCCCAAAACAGAATTCCCCACAGAAAATATAATTTCCTTTTAGAGAAAAGGAAGAAAGCTAACCCTACAACCCCATAAATCTTGGTTAATGTGCCTAAAACAATCATCAACGCCGCCCAGAAATCTTTTTTTCTCTCTACAAGAATAAAAGTGAAAAGAATGAGAGCGGCTACTGCCGCATTATATTGCTGAGTAACAACAGCTAAATATAAGCCATTATATGACAGCCATATGATAATGGCAGTTTTCCATCTTTCAAATTCTAACTTCTTTATAGCAAAGTACAATAAGAGAGCATTAAACAAACTCCACAAAGCAGAACCCACCATGGTTGGCATGATTGAAAAAGGAGCAATTAACAAAGTAAAAGGGATGCCATATAGAAATAGATCAAAATATTCTTTGGGATATTCTACATATAAAGATGTCTGCTCCAAAGCATGAAAAAATGAACGCGAAAATATCAAATAGTTATTTGCAAGTCCTTCTGCCCAGCTTACCCAAAATCCCCTGACAGCTACCCCCAACCACAAGATTGCTAATACAATAGGATTTTGCACTAACATTAATATAAATCTTATTATATTTTTCATTTTATTATAGCCTTGCTTTGTTTTATATAATCCATAAAACGACCCAAAGTAATATTCTGTTTCCTAAAATATAGGATGAAAGCATCCAGTCTTTTTTCCATTCCTTCTCCCGCATGATTTCGTATAATAAATGGCAGTTTCCACTCCGGATGTTCATTTAACGGATAAAACTCCCACGGATGAAAGTATGTTACAAAATATCCATCATGTCGATGAGTATATTTACACAGCCAACGATAAAGCGAAGCGGGCAAATTATGACATGAAAGCCAAAATAAAGGGAAGCGTAGCAGAGGAGTAACTGACGCCGGCATTTGGATTACACTATCTTTTATGAAAGGAGTACGGGGAGTGGAAAGCCGCATATACCTCCCCGGAATAAATGTCGGATTTAAAGAAGAATTATACACATATCCAGCATCATGAATAGCCTTTTCAGACACCGGCATCATTCGTGCCTGTCGATAGCCATACACTTTGGTTCCGATAATTTCCTCTAACTGATCTTTTGATGTCTTTAAATCCTCCACTTTAAAGGTCCAGTGATAGAAGCCATGAGAAGCAATCTCATGCCCTTCCGCTTGAATACGCTTTATTATATCAGGAGCATGAAGAGCAAAGTTCGCCGTACAGAAAAAAGTAGCTTTCACTTGATTCCGCTTCAAGCAGTCCAAGATTCTGTTAGTTCCCTCTACAGAAACCTTGATTTGCTCTTCCATTGATATATCCACCTGATGTTCCCTGGGTACATCGAATTCCTCAATGTCAAAACTTAGTAAAATCATTACGAATAAAGTCTAGTTTATGTTTGTCTATTGTGAAATACTGCAATTTTGCAGCCACAACTTCTATAATGCTTGCATATCGTTCAGCCTTTTATAATAACCATTTAATTCCAATAATTCCTCATGACGTCCGCGCTCTACAATTTCCCCTTCATAAAGCACGCAAATCTCATCGGCATTTTTGATCGTAGAAAGACGGTGGGCGATCGCAATCGTGGTACGCGTCTTCATCAGTCTCTCCAGCGCCTCCTGCACCAAACGTTCAGATTCAGTATCCAATGCAGAAGTAGCCTCATCCAGAATCAGAATGGGAGGATTCTTCAGAATAGCACGGGCGATACTAACACGTTGTCTCTGACCACCGGAAAGTTTGCCGCCACGGTCACCAATATTCGTATTATATCCTTCCGGCTTTTCCATAATAAAATCATGGGCATTGGCAATCTTAGCAGCTTCTATAACCTGCTCCATAGTTGCATTTTCTACGCCAAAAGCAATATTATTGAAAAATGTATCATTAAAAAGAATGGCTTCTTGATTCACATTACCGATCAAACTTCGTAAATCGGCAATACGCACATCTTTAATACTTGTACCATCGATGGTGATATCTCCTTCCTGCACATCATGATAACGTGGCAACAAGTCGACAAGCGTTGATTTTCCTGAGCCTGACTGTCCCACCAGGGCCACAGTCTTACCCTTTGGCACTGTCAGATTCACATGCTTCAACACCTCTCTTTTACCATCATAGCTAAAGCTTATATCTTTAAACTCAATCCGATCATTCATTCCAGTCAATGGCTTCGGATTAGGAATTTCCTTAATGTTGTTCTCAGCCTTTAAGATTTTGTCTACACGTTCCATAGAAGCAAGCCCTTTCGGAATATTGTAACCAGCCTTGGCAAAGTCCTTCAACGGATTTATCACGCTATACAAAATAACCATGTAAAATATAAACGTCGGTGCAGTCAATGAAGAATTATGTCCCAAAATCAAAGCGCCACCAAACCATAACACAGATACAATCAGGATTGTTCCCAAGAATTCACTCATCGGGTGAGCCAAGGCTTGCCGCATAGCCACTCTGTTGACCGCATCACGAAGCTCATTACTGCACCTCGTAAAACGATTTATCATTCTGTCCTCTGCTATAAACGCTTTGATAATACGCAAACCACCCAATGTCTCTTCCAGTTGAGACATTGTATCGCTCCACTTACCTTGTGCCTCCAATGACTGGCGCTTTAGTTTTCTTCCGACCTTGCCCATCAGCCAACCCATAGCCGGCAATACCAGCACAGTGAAAAGAGTTAACTTCCAGCTGGTAGCAATCAATGTTATAAAATACAATATAATCATGATAGGGCTCTTTATCAGCATATCCAAGGAACTGGTAATAGAGTTCTCTACCTCTCCCACATCACCACTCATACGAGCTATAATATCTCCTTTTCTCTCCTCTGAGAAAAAGCCCATCGGCAAACGCATCACCTTCGCATATACCATAATACGGATATCCCTGACAACTCCTGTACGCAACGGAATCATTACGGCTGAAGATGCAAAATAACAGGAAGTTTTAAACAAAGTCATCAAAGCCAGAAACAGTCCCAGAAAAATCAAAGCTGTAGTAGGACCATTATCCTGAATCATCTGCGAAACATAATAATAGAAATTGTTTATTGCAACATCTTTAAAACCGGCAGTTCCCCATTCCATGTACTCATATACCTTATTGTTTTCTCCTGTTTTAAACAGAATATCCAGAATCGGGATTAACAAAGTAAATGAAAACACATTGAATACAGCTGACAAGATATTCAGCAAAATAGCCCATCCGATATACTTCTTATAAGGCGACACAAAGCGTCGCATCAGTTGCAAAAATTCCTTCATTATTTGAAATAAAATAAGTTAAGGCTGCAAAGATACAATAAAACTGTCTAACAGTTGAAGGTTTCTTTCAATAATTAATACGAATTATACAATAGACGCCTTCTTGACCAATGATTAGCCCATTCCACACAAATACTATTCATTATCAGAGTGCATGGGCACCACATGATAATAAACCCCATGAGATCTCCGGTACGACTTCACTCCCAACTTCTGCAAAATACGCCCAAAATAAGATACTTGCCGAGGTGAAAACTTCATTTTACTAGCCTTCTGTATTCGTTGTAACAAGTCTGCAGCGAGCAGCCACTCCCCTTCCTCTTCGTCGCCTGCCGCCCGATAATACACCTGAAACAATTGCTCAATTGCAGGAGATTGCTCAAACTCCTGATTAGATTCCGTCATAATAGCTTCCTCTTCTGCATCAAACCAATATCGTTCATTTTTATAAAGTGCCGTCATTGCTTGTGCATAAAGCTGCTCATAATCAATGGGGCGCACCACATCAATCACTCCCGTCACTTCGACACCGATAAAACGGCGACTGCCGGAAGTGTCTGTCAGCAAGTCTTTATGATTACTCGTTCCGATAAAAGAAGCATATCGGCGGAGTGATTCCACAGCTGACGCATTCGGACGGCGGGTATTAACAACCGGTTTTTGCAGAATATGTTTAAGGAATGACTGTTGGTTGACTCCTATCTGATCAAACTCATCCATATTAATGAGAAGAAAACGATTCAGATACAATTCGGCATCCCTTTTACGGCCAAAGTCAATGCTGTCCGTATAATACGCCTGCAAACACGGAGGCAGAATCAGACGGCAAAAGGTGGACTTACGATATGCCTGCGGACCAATTAAAATAGGTGAAGTACTGTTCGCATGATTTTTATCAACTCCACGCCAATGCGCCACTGTACTGAGAAACCAACGACGAAACAGTTGTCCCCAATGAGGATTATCACAGGGAACTCTTTCGGCCAAGTCACGGATATGGTCTTTACCATCCCAGCGGGGAAGATCATAAAGAAACTCCTCGACAGGGTGATAAACGGGAACATGATCGGAATTCAGATATCGAACTACATCCTTATCCCAAAGTTTGATGCCCTCATACATAGCATTCATCGTAATACTTGCCATCACCCGCTTATCTATCGGACGAAAATAAAAGTTGAAACTGTTCCGTTCACGATACTCCACGCACGAAGTCAGCTGGTTGAACCGAAACTCATAGCGGCGTTTCATAAACTCATCCGTCTGCATGACGAACAATTGCTCCGGCAACAAACTACTTTTATCGGCAAATCCCCCGCACGTATTATACACGTTTTTCACTGTCTCACGAATCAAAAATTCATCTTTCGGCAAACGGTAATGACCACGCGCCCATCGCACGGTATCTTCCTGTGGAATGCCGGCACGAAAACACTGCTCAGCCAGGCAAATAAGCAATGAGTGTATATCATCGCCCGGACGGTATCCCTTTTGTTCATCCAATGCCCGGGCAAATGCCGCCTCAAAAAGAACAGAAAGCGCTTCGTAACTATCATATCCCGGCACAAGCCGCTGTAAAGGAGAAACTTCCGCCTGTACCTGTTCCCGATAGGTAGTTTCCCCCGGCAGAGAGGCGGGTTGCTTCAGGTAAACAGGCATCGCTTCGGGATTGAAATACAATTCCGGATCGAAAGTCAGACGGCAATACTGTTCCAGCGAAGGTTCTCTCAGTTCGATGTCAAACGGAAGTTGGGGCTGATAATATTTCACAGCCAGACGATAAGCATGCGCATGAAAGACTTCCGCCTGTTCGCGATTATCAGGCAGACGATTATCGGGATACGTAAAACGAACCCATATTTTTACAGACTTTCCGGAAGAACCAATAAAAGCAAGATAAGTTTGCGGCAATTCCTTCACACGCTCCTTCACCTCATCAGCTTCCATATGTCCGGACAATCCGTTGACCTGAAGCATAACGATTCCATTATATTCAGACATTGCCATCACTCCGTTTTCCCTGACAAAAACAGCAGCCGGAAGTATCTTCGGTACTTTTTCTATATAATCATTTTTATCACCGGGAAGCATATAAGGCAGGACTTCTCTCATATTAGAGACCGGCTGTGCTTTAGTTTCCTTTTTCATCTGCTCTACGAGCCGCTCAATCTTCAACGTACGCATCGTATTGACTTTGCCATCGTCTCTCACTTGTGTTATTCTCATTTTTCTTTAGCTGTTTGTCCTGCTTGTGTGTAGGGCATTATATATTTTGCACAAAAGTACTGTAAACATTCTATGTAAACAAGTTTCTGATCACAAGTTTCATCTCTGCCTCCTCTCCTCTTCTACTAAAAGAAAAAAAATTTAGTCTCACGGTCTCATTACTTTTACGCAATTGCCAAGTAGTTAATGTATTATAGAATGAGAGATAAATTTCACAGAGGTATCTCTCATTCTTTTCTCACTGGAATCGCCCTATTTTAACCTATCTCTCATGCTATTTTGGGGCATCTCTCATTCTGCTTTCCAACTTTCATTATTTAATCTCAGCCCTAAGCATATTCTCTTTCAAGAAGCACCTGAAGGCGCATATATTTTGCCATTCATTATCATGCAAACAATCCTATAATTGCTTGTTTTACAACTATTATTGTCGTATCTTTGATAGACGTTATTCATCGCCTTACCCAGGTGAACCGACATGTTCACCCAGATACACAGATATGTTCTCAAAGGTGCAATGATCGGATCACCCGGGTAGAACGATGAAGATGTCAGCAAGATGACACGCGGATAAAGGCGTTAAATGCCGGAGAGATAAGTAACAGCATATATAAACAATAGATAAACAACAATTAAGATGGCAGTACAATTCGAATTTTATAAGAATCCTGTTCAAGGAGAAGAAGAGGAAACTAATTATCACCCCAGAGTCGTGAATTTTCAACACGTGACTACCCGCAGACTGGCAGCCGAGATTCATTCGGCAACTACCTTTGGCAAAGCCGAAGTGGAAGCAATGTTAATGGAACTCAGTCGGTGCATGGGCAACCACCTTCGCGAAGGGCAAAGAGTACACCTTGACGGGGTCGGTTATTTTCAGATCACATTACAAGCAACAGAGCCGATACATTCCATGGCCGCACACGCCGACAAAGTGAAGTTTAAATCGGTCAGTTTTCTGGCGGACAAAGATTTAAAAAGTGAGCTTGTAGGTATGCATGCACAACGCTCAAAATATAAACCTCACTCGGCTACCCTCTCCCAAGAAGAAATAGACAAGAAACTAGCTGGGTACTTCTCTACGCATACGGTTCTGACCCGCTCTGATATGCAGTCACTTTGTCAATTCACACACAGCATGGCCGCACGCCATATTCGCAGGTTGAAAGAAGAAGGTTCTTTGCAGAATATCGGGATTCGTACACAACCGATTTATGTGCCGTGTCCAGGACATTATGGGAAATAGTTGTATTATAGGATGAGAGATGCCCAAAAACAGCATGAGAGACAGGCTAAAATAGAGCAATTCCAGTGAGAAAAGGATGAGAGATACCTCTGTAAAAAGTATCTCTCATCCTATAACAGATTAATTATTTGGCAATTACACAAAAACAGTGAGAGTATGAGACTAAAATATTTTATTCATTTTAGTACAGAAATGGAAGCTTGAGCAATTCTCTATCAGCCAAATCTTAAGAAAATACTCATATCCCTTATTGCCATTCAACATTATAAAAAACAGAAGTGTTACCCTTCTTCCTAATCAATATAGGCTTTTTCATATCATAAATTATGAATTTTACTTATTTTGTATATTCCCATACTACTTTTGTCATAAACCAAAACAACACGTTATAAAAAAAATCTTATTAATCTTAATTGCAGCCCAATTTATTATAGCTCCTCAAATAATAAAGGGCTCTGGCGCAAATAACTCTCATGAATATATTGAAGTCAACCCCAAAAAAAGAAAACTGTCAAGAAAGACATTTTGGGAAATACTGTTATCGAGGATGATAAAGGTAATAAGAAAACCATTAAAAAAGATATATTTGATAATATAATTATTGAAGATTACTAAAGTGGCTCTCACATAGCCCTTAAGCATTCTAACCTAAATTAAACAATCAAGTAAAGTTTAAAGTAATAGCTTTTATTCCTGTTGATTATGCAAAGATAATTATTATAAAATAATAAAATGGGAAAAATACAATAATCTATTTACTTACAAAAAAGAACAAGCATATCCGATATGCATTTGGAATATTATAAGAGGAAGCTTGTTTAAGCTTCCTCTTATACTTTATATCGCTTATGGAATATTCTGGATTATTCCTTCCCAACTATTAATTCCAATTCGGGATAAATACTGTTCAAAATAATCATCTTCCTCATCAGTACCAGCCTTTTGATAGGTCGTCCATACAGGCTTGATTTCACCATTATGAGGTGCATCGGCATACTTACGCAATCCCAAACAAGCACCATCTCCCAAATGGTCAAACCAACTATGCCATTGTATACCATTAATACCGTCCAGATTATTTATCTTCTTCCAACCATAAGCAAATCCGGCAGCCTGATCTTGCAAATCATCATCTTCATAAGATGGCGAACATGTGCCCGCTTCAGAAAGCCATACAGAACGTCTGACAGTTCCTTTATATTGATTTCGGGATGTTTTCACCCACTTATCCAACACTTCAAGATTCTTCAAAGTCACATATTCCGTGTCCATAGAATAAGTCGCCTGTTCATCATCCCAAGTACACGGGTTGCCTAACTGAGCCGGGTAACTATGACATGCCAATGACCAGAAGAAATCACCTTCACTTTCACTGAACTGATTCATAAAGTCGAGCATATCTCTTACTTTATACCAACCGCCACCGGCAGCAATGTTCCAGCCATGTGAGAAAGAGATAAAGACTTCTGAGTGCTGGTCATATTGATGCGCAATATTATAGCACATACGCATCGAACGGAGATAGGTATCCATAAACGTAGCAATCGGTTTGTCACCCATATTTGTCCAATGACTTCCTCCGTCTACTTCGTTATGTATAATCCAGTGCGCTATGCGCATATTAGAAGCACTATATCTTTTTGCCAGGAAGTCAAGCGCGGCAGCATAACAATTTGTAGACTCTATTGTGGTCATATTGGGCATTGTATAGGGAGCTATACCATCAAAATCCGGATGTTTCAAAAGAGTACCGGCGTCTCCGGTAGGAGGAACCAACAAAATGCCTGCTACAGAGATTCCACGTTTACTCGTTTGCTCTAACACAGCATCAAATGAACTCTTCATATACCCCTCATTAAAATAATATGTTCTGCCACCGTAAGTATGCGGAATATCTCCTTCCTGCTGAGAAAGATGCATGAAATGAGAAATAGGGATATTAATGGTGGCACTGGTAATACCCAAATCATCCAAATCGGATGCAAGGAATCTATGGTTTATCAATCCTCCCAATCCCTTCTTTGATTTTAAAGGAATAGCCTCAACACTTTGTTTTACGTGCATTTTATCCACGTTCGCATATCGGGCATGAGAAACAAGCTCATCCTTGGAAGCTCCTTCTCTGTATATAGCCCACTTAGACAATAAACGATCATACTCATAGTCACCTATAGCAACATATCTATCCAACTGAACGTTAAAAGAGCCGTTTGATAAAGGTGTTTTATTTTCCACCTTTTCTACTTTGAACATATCCACAAATGGAGGAATCTCTCCCAAGAAGAAAGTACCTTCTCCCGTACAGTTACCTTGAATACTGATCGTATTCTCTCCTACCACCACATCAGTTACATGGCAATCATATTCTTTATTCAGATAGGCTTTAATTCCTTGTTCGTACTTCTCTTTATTAAGTGCTTCGTTATTCTCATCCTCTTCCTCCTGTTTTTCCTCATCATTCATTGTACGCAGACGTATATTACGCATTTGTATGATATTATTGGGCTGGTCTCCAAAATCCAGACGCAGATAATCCTTCACTTTCCCCCAATCAAACTCCTGTCTATATTTCTTTAGACGAACGCTGAAAGAAGCCCAATCTGTAGAAGCCGGAACAGAGCCCGCACTCATACTGTGGGTAGCATCAATCCCATCCTTTGCATCCGCAAAGAAGAGTTCAAGATTGCTCATCCCCATTTCCGTCTGATATTCAAATTCAAGAACATTACATTCTTCGGGAACATCTTCTTTAAACAAACTGGCAGTCGCCCAAGGATCACCATTAGTAGTTTCTATCGTATAACTACTGTCTTCATTCTGAGTTAACACCACTCCCCATTTATAAGGTCCATCCAATAACATATAAACGGGCGGAATAACGATCTCTTCAGGCGGAATAATTTCTCCTCCATTGTCTTCTATAAAATCATCATTACAGGAAGATAAGTTCATCACAAAAAATGCCATTAAAAACAGCATGCCACATCGCCCTAACAGGCGTTCAGGCCTTCTCATAAAGAAAGCTTTCAAATTTTCCATAATTTCAGTTTTAGTTAATAATGTCGTTAATTAAAAATTTTCAATGATATTCCAATCAGGAATTCCAATTAAAGGTAAGAATTGTTCGAAGTATTCATCTTCTTCATTTGTGCCTGCTTTTTGATAAACTTCCCAAACGGGTTTAGCTTCCCCTTTGTAAGATTCGTCCAAGTATTTACGCAATCCGAAGCAAGCTCCATCTCCCGGATGATCAAACCAATTATGCCATTGCAACCCATCAATCCCTTCCAATGCATTGATTTTCTTCCAGGCAAAAGCCAGACTGGCCGCTTGCTTCTGAAAATCTTCATCCGAATAAGTAGGAGAATTTACTCCAGCCTCAGAAAGCCAGACAGAGCGCTTCACAGTTCCTTTATATTTATTTTCTTTTGTAAGCGCCCACTTACTCAGAACTTCCAGATTCTTAAACGTAATAAATTTAGTATCCATAGAAAACGTTGCATTCGGGTCAATCCAAACACACGGATTCGTCAAATCCTGAGAATAGCTATGATAAGCTAAACCCCACTGGAAGTCTCCTTCTACCCGACTATAAACATTCAACAAATCAATGATTTCTTTGCTCGTATAGAGCCACCATCCCACATTAGCTATCTGTGTCCAGGAATGAGTAAAGGAACCTAAAACCTCCGCCTGTTTATCATATTGGCGTACAATATTATAACATATACGCATCGATTTTATATAGGTATCCGTAAATACTGTAAGAGGTTTTATTCCCATATTTGTCCAGTCTATACATCCGTCTACCTCATTATGCATAATCCAATGAGCTATGCGCCCGTAGCGATTATCCGGTGTACAATATCTTTTAGCCAAAAAATCGAATGCCGCTGCATAACAATTCACTGACTCCAGAGTAGTCATATTAGGCATTGTATAAACCCCTCTCTCATAATCCGGATGTTGCAGTAATGCTCCCAAATCAGGATCTGCACATTTAGCTGCCGGTTCGACAAGAATAATGGCGGCAACAGCAATATTCCGCTTGGCTGCCTCTAAAAGAGGAACGTCAAGCAAACTCTTGAGGTAACCTTCATCCATATAATAGGTTCTTCCGCCATAAGTATGCGCAATATCTCCCGCTCTTGGCGTCAGGTGCATAAACTGAGTGATACAAACATTAATCGTAGCACTGCTTATATCCAATGCAGAAAAGTCTGAGATATATTTGTTAGGGATAATTCCTCCTAACCCTTTCTTTGAAGTTAGCTTGATAGCCGGAAGATTCTGAAACGCATGAATTTCATCCACCTGATGCGCATGAGAAACCAGCTGGTCCCTTTCTACCCCTTCTTTATAAATAGCCCACTTTGACAAAAGACGGTCATATAATGTCCCGTCCCTTTCTACATAGCGTTCTAACTCAATTTCAAAAGATGAATCTGTCAGTTTTACCTTATAAGGGGCCTTCTGCACATCTATGATATCCAAATAAGGAGGAATCTCACCTAAAAAGAATTTGCCTTCACCTGTATATTCACCAATAATCCGAACAGAAGATTCCATTGCCGAGACTTGAGAAATTTTACATGAATAGGTTTTCCCCAGATAAGCATTCAGATCTTGTTCATGCTGAATATCTTCTTCATCAAAGGGAGAGTCAGATATCTCCTCTTTTTCCTCCTCATGACATGAGGAAACAATGAAAGGACAGCAAGACAGAAACAAAAGAATAATAAACGACTCAATATAAGCCTTTCTCATTTTAAAAAAATGACTTTTCAATAGCTCCATAAGTAAAACTGTAAAGGGGTTTAGGTTTAATTGTACAAATATAAAGCTATTGATATGAACACACGCAAAAACCTACTTTTTTTTACAATTTTTATACACAGCAAAAAATGTTACTATCTAAAAGCATCTTAACAGACAATCATTTATTACCACAAATGAATACTAATCAATCAACAAAGCTTTCATTGGCTTTTTATCTCCCGTATAATAGACAGAAATACAAAAAGCTTCCCAGCCCACATATCCTCCAAATCTCCAAACATAGGGATCTACCAAACAGGGAAACTCCTCATGTTTGAAAGAAACAACACCATCTTCCGAGTGAAGATAAGTAGTCACTATATCCTGAAATTGTGCATGAGAACGTTTTGCGCATGGAATGACAAATGCCATATGCAAAATGATCACACTTGCTGCCACAATTGATATACTTCTACACCAGACTGTATTAAAAGAAGTCTGCTCACTGATCAGCTTGATTAAAATCACAACAGAAAACAGCTCTATTCCAAATAATTGCCGGACATTTCGAAATCCTATAACCAGACTAAAAACAAATTCAATAAAGATTATATAAAAATAGAGTTGATTATCATAGAAAAACTTTTTCAGGGTATGATGATTACCGTTTCTCTTTTCACGAAAAAAAGTACATACCAACAAAAACAGAAGAACATAGAATGTCCGAAGCTCACCAATTATCAATAAGAAGGTTTCCCAGATCGAAGGATGATCAAACGACGCACGTCCGCGAGCAGCAGGCGATAAACACAATAACACAGTCCCAAGCCAGAAGCCGACAACCAAAATCACTTCAGGTGATTTAGGCCTCCTCTTATTATATTGCACACAATAAATAATGAACAAAGCCCCGGAAATGCCCACAACCAAAGATTCATGTGTCCAACCAGAAATGACGCCCAGCAAAAAAAGAAGAAAAGCAACTCCCCAATTCACCCTTTCCACTTGTCGCACCTTATTATAAACTAGAAGAAAAAACAAGCAAAAAACAGCGCTCCAAGTATAATTGAGAGCACCACTCATCAGCAGAAAAAGATCAACCGGACAAGGTAACAAAAACCATATGAAAAAGACAGCGACAACCCAGTAGCCGTATTTGTTCAGATTTCTTTTACCGGAAATCCATATGACCAACATATTAAGTAGCAGGAAAAAGAATGTATTGATTAAATTAAAGCAATCCTCCCCCCAAAGTCCGGCAAACGACTGCTCGAGAATATGAGGAATGGTACGTCCATTCACATAAAAATAGTGATTATATTGCGAAAACATAACATCGGCAAACGATGATATCTTCTGCTCAAATCCTATCGATGCACCTTCAAAGAAAGACTTAGCTGCCACAGGAGTCAAATAGAATGAATAAAGATAATCGTCTCCGCATATTGGAGTGTACATATTCATCAGGTAAAATAAACCTCCTATTATCAACAAAAATACCCCAATACCGATCTGTGCTGTTTTTTCATTCATAATCTTAGCTATTGTTTCACACCATTATATTCTCTTGCAATGTAAGTAGGACGATTTTTTGTTTCATTGAAAATGCGTCCTATATACTCCCCAATAACTCCCAAAGACAACAATTGTATCCCGCCTAAAAAAAGAATCACAACCATCAAAGTAGGAAAACCTTGTACTACTTCACCCCATATCAATGTTTTAAACATGATGAAACACATGTATATGAAAGCAACCAGAGAAACTATAATTCCAGCAAAAGTAGAAATACGCAAAGGAGCTACAGTAAAGGAGGTCACCCCTTCCACAGCCAAACTCAGAAGGCTGAAAAAGTTAAACGAAGATGTACCGGCAATACGATCTTCTTGCTCGAATTTGATCTCTTTCTTACGAAATCCAATCCAGCAATACATACCTTTAGTATATCTCTGGCTCTCACGCAGCTGTTTCAAAGCGTTTATACAACAACGATCTAGCAGCCTGAAGTCACCGACATTCGGGAGAATCTCCACACGGGTCGTTTTCTGCAATAGCTTATAGAATAGCAAAGACAGATACTTACGCATCAAACTCTCCTTGCCTCTGGTTATTCGTTTTGCATATACATCGTCATACCCTTCTTCCCAATATTTCAACATTTCAGGAATTAAGTGAGGAGGATGCTGCAGGTCAGCATCCATAATCACCAGGCAATCGCCCGTAGCATAATCGAAACCAGCCAGCATTGCTACTTCTTTTCCAAAATTGCGAGACAGGTCAACAAAATTAATTCTCTCATCCTGTGACCTCAAAAATTTAATAACTTCCAATGTTTTATCATGACTGCCATCATTGACAAACAAAATCTCCCACTCATATTCTGCATAAGAATCCATCATTTCTTTTAGCTTCGAATAGAGCTCCGGAAGAGAGAGTTCCTCGTTGTATGCAGGTATTAAAACACTAACTTTACTCATATCTTTTTAGATTTTAGAACAAAACGAACAAGAAGAAAATTAACCGGTACCACTAATGCAAACACAGGAAGAGGCGCCCATCTCTCCGGAACTCCGATCCATATAAATAGTGACAATAGTCCGATATGCAACAAATAATTGATAAAATGACTGATACCAAACCCTATTCCTTTCCTAACAGTAGGCTTAGTATTAAAGGTGAAGATATTAGACAAGTAAAAATTCAGAATGAAACTAATAGCATAACCAATAGTATATGCAATAGCCGGTAACATCAGTACACATAAAAAGAAATAAATGCCATAATGAGTAGCAGTTGCCAGAACACCAACCAATATGAAACGAAAAAATTCTCTACGTTTATTAAAAACAGACATCATCCAATACTCTTTTATCGATTTTGATCCAACTACCCACAGGAGACTTATAAAACGGTACAATATTATAAATAATATATAAGACCAGCAAAAAAGTATAACTAAATATACAAAAATAAACAATATCACTTCTCCATTAGATTAAATCATAGAATGATATCTAAGTTGCAATATCTCCACTCATCTTCATGAGTTACCACCACACATAACTTTATACATTCAAGAAAAAAGCTCCCTTATTTTGATCACAACATCCATATTCTGCGAATCAAATTTTCGAGCAAACAAATGCTCTGTTTCTAATAAATATTGCAAATCCTCCATTTTCCAAACATAAGGATTCCCCCGTTCCCAATCAATTGCACGAAGTCCGGCATTCAACTGCTCACTACCAGAATAAATATGACTCCGCCTTTCTGAGTTCCACAATATAGATTGAAGGAATATTTCGTCACCACAGCAAACATTTTTAAAACGCCTTAAAATAAAAGACTTTTGGGCTAATATAATAGTTAACAACTCATGCGTAATACTAACCCAATTGGAACCCTTTTTAAATTCAATTTCTTTAGGGCGGTTATAATGGAAGAAATCCTGCAACTTTAAAAAGTTTATCCGAAGAGATTGTACCTGCTTTTTTAAAATACGAGGTGGAATCTTATAATAACGACAGAACAAATGATATTTAAAAACCTTTCTTTCGAGATCTTTTAAATTAGCCTCACCACAAGAGTAAGGAACAAACTCATACCCCTTATTTTTCTCGAAGAAATGATGGATATAGTCCTGTGACTTTATCGGCAAATCGACTCCTGACAACAAATGATAATAATCATAAGGGCCTTTCATACTGGCTGTCTCAAGTAACAACAGTTCAGCCTTTACCACACTAATATCACCCCATCTTACGTCAAGACGTTGCTCAAGTACAAAAAGACGAGCTTTTGCAAGCCGAAATAAATCTTGTTCTAAAGATCCGAGTACGACTTTTTTATCAATATGCAGATATATATCATTCCTCTCATCATCAAGCATAGAAAGAAGTATCCTCAATATTTGAAATTCATTATGGGCCAGAATCAAAAAAGCATGTCTCATTAGCTTCACATCATTAAATAAGTTCATTCTCATGCAAAGATACGACAGTTAGAATTCCAATACAACAATAGTTAGATAAATTCCAAACATATATTTTGATAAATATTGGAATCTATCTATCTTTGTGAAATTTAAGTCTTAAATCATTAAATTTGAGCTAACATCCAGTTTTAATGTAGATAAAGACAATAACGTCATTAACCTAAATAACTATTATATAGACCAATAATATCCATAATTACAATGATAGATAAACCTATATATGTGACTTCCCCCCTACTGCCTCCTTTGGAAGATTTTACTTTCTTATTAAAAGAAATATGGGAAAGCAAAATGCTGACAAATAATGGCAACTTCCACCAAAAGCTAGAAGAGGAATTAGCTAAATATCTTAAAGTTCCCTATCTCAGTTTATTTACGAACGGTACTCTACCTCTAATAACCGCTTTACAAGCAATGAGAATTACCGGTGAAGTGATAACTACTCCTTTTAGCTTCGTGGCAACAACGCATTCTCTTTGGTGGAATGGAATCAAACCTGTTTTTGTGGATATTGAACCAGAAACATGCAATCTGGATCCTGCTAAAATAGAAGCAGCCATTACTCCCAGGACTACAGCCATCATGCCTGTACATGTCTACGGGAAGCCTTGTAAAACGAAAGAGATTCAAGAAATTGCCAATAAATATGGGTTAAAAGTCATATATGATGCAGCTCATGCCTTTGGAGTAGAAATAAACGGAGAAAGCGTTTTAAACTTTGGAGATATGGCTACCTTGAGCTTTCATGCAACGAAAGTCTACAATACTCTGGAAGGCGGAGCATTAGTTGTCCATGACGAGCAGACTAAAAAGCGCATCGACTATCTGAAGAACTTTGGTTTTGCCAGTGAAACGGAAGTTGTAGCCCCCGGTATCAATAGTAAAGTAGATGAAGTGCGCGCTGCATATGGTCTGCTTAACCTCAAGCAAGTAGACAGTGCAATAAGTTCTCGCCGTAAAGTAGCTATAAGATATAGAGAAGAACTTCAAGACATAAAAGGGATAACCTTTTTCAATGATATACCAGGAGTACGCCACAATTATTCTTATTTCCCGATTTTTATAGATGCTGAAGAATATGGAATGACACGTGATGAGCTTTATTTTAAAATGAAGGAACACAATGTATTCGGGCGCCGTTATTTCTACCCATTAATCAGTACATTCTCAACTTATCGCGGATTAGAATCTGCTAACCCTGAAAACCTCCCAATAGCAACCCAAATGGCTAATAGGGTCATCTGCTTGCCAATGCACCATGCTTTAAGTGAAAATGAAGTTGAGTATATCCTCCAAATTATAAAGAAATAGTATGATAAAATTATCAGAAATAACAAAATCTATATCCCCTTCCCTGACAAGGCGTCTATTTAACTTGGCTCAAAATTATGACAATGTTATAGACTTCACATTGGGAGACCCGGATATACATCCACACGATAAAATAAAAGAAGCTGGTTGTAAAGCGATACTGGAAGGTCGTACAAGATACTCCCCTAATGCCGGATTATTAGAATTAAGAGAAATAATATCTTCCAGATACAAGTTACAATATAATATAGAATACAACCCGACAAATGAGATTATGGTTACAGTTGGGGGAATGGAAGGATTATATTTAACCCTGCTAGCCATTCTAAACAGAGGGGATGAAGTCATTATACCAGCTCCATACTGGATAAACTATGTACAGATGGTATGTATGTGCAGTGGAGAACCCATTATCACAGCTCCTGTCAGCACCAATGACTTATCGATATCTATAGAAAATATAAGGAAGGCAATCACTCCTAAAACAAAAGCTATTATTTTAAATACACCCAGCAACCCTTCCGGGAAGATAATCTCTGATGATTCCATCCAACAAATAGCACAGATAGCTATTGACAATGATTTGATAGTAATAACAGATGAGGTATACAAAACCCTACTTTATGACAATGCTCATTTTAAAAGTATTGTTACATGCGACAAGATGAAGGAACGCACTGTTGTTATCAATAGTCTGTCAAAAGAATTCTGTATGACCGGATGGCGTCTGGGTTATGTAGCTGCACCTTCAGAATTAATATCAGCCATGACAATGTTTCAAGAGAACATAGCCGCATGTGCTCCATTACCGTCTCAGTATGCAGCAATAGAAGCGCTACGAAATTCGGAGAAATATTCGGCTGGTATGATTGAGGAATTCACTCTCCGCAGAAATGTTTTACTGGAAGAAGTTGCCAAAATCAAAACAATAACAGTCGATGCACCACAAGGGACCTTTTATGCAATGTTGAATATAAAATCTACCGGATTAAAATCTGAGGAATTCGCATATGCCCTTTTAGAAAAAGAACAGGTGGCAGTTGTTCCTGGAATAACTTACGGTGATTGTTGCGAGGATTTTATCCGGATTGCCTTTACATTAGACATTTATAAAATAAAAGAAGGAATTCAAAGACTTAAGCGATTTGTCGAAAGTTTATAAAATGAAAAAGATTTTAATGCTAGGAGGCTCTTTATATCAGGTCTATGCGATTAAAGAAGCTGTAAAAATGGGACATTACGTAATCACCTGCGATTACTTGCCGAATAACCCAGGACATCAGTATGCCCACGAATATTATAATGTCAGCACAACAGACAAGGAGGCTGTTTACGAGTTAGCCAAAAGACTTCAAGTAGATGGCGTCGTTGCATATGCTTCAGATCCTGCAGCCCCTACAGCTGCTTATGTTTGTGAGAAACTAGGATTGCCTACCAGCCCCTATGCTTCTGTAGAAGTTCTTTCTCAGAAAGACTTATTCAGGCGATATCTGGCAGAACATAACTTCAATGTTCCCAAGTACGTCGGATGTTCTTCATACCCGGAGGCTTTGGAACAAATCAAGAATTTAACCCTTCCTGTTATGATAAAGCCTGTCGATTCATCAGGAAGTAAAGGTATCAATAAACTGACCAACGTAAATCAACTAAAAGACTTTATAGAAGATGCCCTCTCATATTCTCGTGAAAAACGCATTATTATTGAAGAATTCATAGAGAAAGATGGATATCAGATCTCAGGAGATGCCTTTTCCGTAGACGGAATTTTAAAGTTCCATTGTTTTGGAAACGAATACTACAGTTCTTCAGTTGCCAAAGATTTTGCCCCACTTGGCGAATGCTGGCCTTTCCAGATGAAACCTGAAATTATAACAGAACTAGAAAAGGACATACAGCGCCTGATCTCTGAACTAAAAATGGGAACAACCGCATATAATGTTGAAGCTATTCTTGGTAAAAACGGGAAATTGTATATACTGGAGTTAGGTGCCAGAAGCGGTGGCAGTTTAATTCCTCAAATTACAGAGCTGGCAACAGGGGTCAATATGGTTAAATATGTGATAAAAGCAGCTTTGGGAGAAGATTGCTCTGAAATAGAGATGTCACCGGCAAGGGGGTACTGGTCCAATTATATGTTACATAGCAAACAGACCGGACGGTTTAAAGAAATATCATTTGATGAGAACTTTGCAAAAAACAATCTGGTAGATTGTGTAACAGAACTGAAAAGTGGAGATAATGTTCATGCATTCCGGGATGCTGGTGATGCATTGGGGACACTCATTCTCAAATATTCTTCGAAAGAAGAGATGTTTAGTGTTATAGAAAATATGGACCAGTTTGTACATATTATTATTGATTAAAATATGAGCATAACAATCCATACAGAGCCTTTATCATATACCAAATTCAGGGGTTTTATCATATCCTCTGCAAACTGGTTTGCTCCTTCTCTGCTACAGATGCCAAATCTGGATGAATGGATATTGAAAATGTATCATAACGGCTCTATATACTATGCTATTTCCGGACCTAACATTATATCTTTAATTGTTGGCTATTACAATAGAGAAGAAAGATTTTTATATATCCCCTATGTTTGTGTACACCCCGACTATCAAGGTCATGGGATTTCTCAAAAAATAATTAATTATATCATAGAACATCTTTCTACCGACATTCAGGAGATATTGCTGGAAGTTAGAAAAGACAACAACAATGCACTTCAGGCATATCATAAAATGGGGTTTTATGAAACTGAAGATAGGGATGAAAAGTATTTAATGAAGAAAGAAATACACAAAAGTTAATATTGAATGAAAGATATAGCAAATACTCCATTAGTAAGTATAATTTGTAGTACATATAATCATGGATTATATATATCCCAGTGTTTAGATGGTTTTCTAATGCAAAAGACAAATTTTCCATTTGAAATTCTAATCCATGATGATGCATCCACAGATAATACTCCTGATATTATTCGCGAGTACGAGCATAATCACCCTCAAGTCATAAGACCCATATATCAGAAGGAAAACAAATATTCAAAGAAAGAAGATATCTTTGCCAAATACCAATGCTCACGGGTCAGAGGAAAGTATATTGCAATATGCGAAGGAGACGATTATTGGATTGACCCATTAAAACTTCAGAAACAAATCGATTTTCTAGAAAAAAATCCTGACTACGGCATGATATATACTACCAGCAAGGTATATAACCAAAAGGAAGGCAAAATAGAAGAAGATATTATTGGACGGGAATATAAGGGTTATATAGAGTTATTATCCGGAAATTGTATTCCAACTCTTACTACTTGTATACGCAGTTCCTTAGTAATGGAGTACTTGAAAGAAGTGGAACCTAAGAGCAAAAACTGGCTAATGGGAGACTATCCTATGTGGCTATGGATATCATATTATTACAAAATAAAGTATCTTCCGGAAAGCACTACCGTATACCGTGTCTTAGAAGAGTCAGCAAGTCATTCTAATGATATACAGAAATATGAAAGGTTCATATTATCGACCATTGATATAACCGCATTTTATATCCATAAATTTAATACTCCATTAACAGAGCCATACTTACGATCCCTCAGTTGCTTTTATTATGATCTATACGATAAATTTATGTATCTGGGCATGTATAAAAAGGCCAGACACTATTCAAAACTCATTAATCCTAGCTATGTATCCGCACGTATGCGAAGAAGAGTCCGCCGATTCCATCTCAGATTCATTCAATTAAGACTAGAAAAATGGCTCAATATAAAAGGAAACAAAAGGAAGTAAAAAGGAGAAAAATATTTAGTGGGATATTAAGTAAATATCCCTTTTTTCTATTCACGAATCTCCACCTTTTTTAAGTAGGAAATGAGTCAAGTAGTACAAATGCCAATGATAAGCTATTTTTCTTGCCCTCCTACGATACTTCAATTCATATGTACCTTCAGGCAATGCAGCTATCTCTTTCATTTTCTGCCTCATATCCTTGACAGGTTCTTTGAATTCTCTCAAATTCACCTTCAAAAGTATCTCCTTAAATATTGTAAGACAAGTCCCTATCAACCTAGTCCTAATTTTAAAAAGATCTTCTTCTTCAAATAGAGAATATTTCTCCATGAACCTCATACGGGCATATTCTGCTAAAAAATAATGATAAAGATTCATAGGAGACATCGTGTGACATATACTTGTTTGTCGTTCTACATAATGATAAAAAGGACTATCTACCCATACAACTTTCTTGCATAGAGCAACCCATTCATACATTACAAGCCTGTCCTCATAATTTTTCCCCTCCGGGAATTGTAATGATGTCAAAAAGTCACTCTTATAAAGCTTTGTACAAGCAGAACAACTAACTTTTTCCATCATCATATCTTGTAATACATTCTTTGGATCTCGAATAACAATATCTCCAGAATTCCGGTAAGGAGACTCGTTTGGTTTAAATTCATATTCAAGAAGAAAATTACAATATGCAATTTCCGCATCACTTTGTACCATTGCATCCAACATTTTCTCAAACATTGCAGGTTCAACATAGTCGTCACTGTCAACAAAACCAATGTAAGGAGCAGAAGCTATACGCATGCCAGCATTACGGGCAATAGAGAGCCCAGCTATAGAAAGATGAAGCACTTTAATACGTTTGTCAATTTTCGCATATTCATCACATATCTCAGAGGAACCATCAACAGATAAATTATCAACCAAAATTATTTCAATCTGCTGTAATGTCTGACTACGTAATGATTCAATACATTTATGCAAATAATCAGCGGTATTATGAACAGGCACTATTATACTAACCAAACACTTATTCTCCACTATTTGTCTTTTTAAGTTTAAAATGTATCCAATAATAAATAGGCCAAAAATAAACAATCTTTCTCAGCCGTTTATAACATTTAATATCAAGTTCCTTTTTAGGCAGAGGAATTAATTTCTTCAAATTATTCTTCATATCAACAACATAGGCACGACTTTCGCTAAAAGGAAAAGAACGCATCTCTTTAAAAGTCCTTAAGCAGCTCTTAACAAGGGATGTTTTCATATTATATTGTTCTTCCGTATCGAACAATAGATTATTATTAATAAACTCCAAGCGGCAAAATTGTGCTAAAAAGAAATGATACCGTTGTAATGGTGAAATAACATGGCAAATACTAGAGTCTCTTTTTACATAATGATAAAATGCCTTATCAATCCACACTACTTTTTCAGATTCTAATATCCACTGATGCAAAATAAGACGATCTTCATACATGTTATGTGTAGGAAATTTTAACGAAGAAAAAAGTGTCTTCTTAAAGAGTTTCGTACAACAAGAACTATTCAATCGATCACACATCATATCATACACCACCTCCTTCGAAGATCTTTCACAGATCATGCCACTATTAGGTTCAAAAGAGTCTATATGCCCGTCATCATGTTCAATCTGAAAATTGGAATATACCAAATCAACACCATATGAACTAATTGCAGCAAGCAATTCCTCATACATATTGGCGTCAATATAATCATCACTGTCTATAAACCCTATATATGGAGCAGAAGCCACATCAATGCCGGCATTACGAGCTACAGATGCATTAGCTACCGAAAGATGGATTACTTTTACCCGAGTATCCATACTTGCATATTCATCACATACCTCAGAAGATCCATCAGTTGATAAATTATCTACTAGAATTATCTCTATATTTTCTAAAGATTGATTTCGTATAGATTCAATACATTTTCGCAAATAATTAACTGTATTATGTACAGGTACAATCACACTTATCAAATAATTATTCTCCATGCATGCTCTCCATTAATAAACTTACGCACAAAGATAGAGAATATAGTATTATCAGTAAAATAAAAACCAGATTTTAAGTTCCCAGGTTATCATTAATAATCGTATCTTTGCCGGAAAGCTTATTATATTAATATGAGTAAGGAAAATATAGCATTTGTTGTTGTACGTTACGGATTAAATATCAATGGAGGAGCAGAGTATCATTGTAGAATGCTAGCCGAAAGGCTTACCAATGATTATAACGTTGAGGTTCTAACTACTTGTGTAGATAATTATAGAACTGGAGAGAATATTGAGTTTAAGGAAAAAGAGATTATCAATAAAGTCACTGTTCGCCGTTTTAAAACTAATCCCACTCATCCTGAACTTGAAAACTTTTATAAAAAGAAAGCCAAACCGGCTTATAAATTAAGACGTTTTTTATACAAATGTCACTTTCTAGCTATGGCTTCTTACTTTTTCCCTGTTTGGCATTTCAAAGAAAAAGAAGAACTAGAAGCACTCAGCAGCCAAGTTTTCCATTCTCCGGCTCTCTTCAATTTCATAAAAGAAAATAAAGATAATTACAAAGCAATCATCCCTATTACAATAGATTATTCCCATGTATATTACACAACTTTATATGCACCAGAAAAGACTATTGTAATCCCTACAATGCATTATCACAAAACTGCATTTCGCTCAACCTTGACACAAGTCTTTACAAAGGCAGCCTACATCGCTTTCAACACAACAGCAGAACAAAAACTAGCAAGAAAAATATTTGGCATGCACATGGCACCCCACAGTATTGTAAGCGTAGGGATAGAGCTAAGTGCTCCAGCAGAGTGGACAGTGACCCAAGAAAAGTACAATCTTCCGGATGAATATATGCTCTATGTAGGGAGAGTAGACCAAGGCAAACTTAACAATGTGTATACTTATTTCCTCAACTACAAAAAGGCATATCCTAATTCTGACTTAAAGTTTGTTCTTGTAGGCAAACAATATAGTGATCCTTTCAATCATCCGGATATCATATATACTAATTTTGTTGAAGAACAAGAAAAGACATCAATCATTCAACACGCAAAGATTGTAATCAACCCATCACTGTATGAAAGCCTATCGCTCATATTACTGGAAGCAATGGCTTTAAAAAAAGCGATGTTGGTCAATGGCAATTGCAATGTATTGAAAGAACATTGCAATAAAAGTAATAATGCTGCTCTATACTACACTAATGAAAAAAGTTTTATTGATAAACTTCATACGCTAGACTCTTCTACCAATCTTAGATTAGAGATGGGAGAAAAAGGATACTCTTATGTTAACAGTAATTACGACTGGAACATAATAATGAATAAACTAAAGCAAGTTATCGAAAATATATAAAGATTTAGATGCTCTTGATAGCTTGCTTTAAGCGCCCCATAATCAAAGTCCAATCATAATTCGATTTCACATAAGATGCACCTTTTTCTCCCATCTCCTCTCTCAAATCTTCCGATTGTTCAATCCGTCGAAGCGCTTGATTAAACCCACGCTTATTCATATAATAGAAAGAAGCAAAATCACTTTTTAAACAATGTTCTTTCAATACCTTACAATGTCCGTTTACAAGCATTGGTTTCTTTTGGCTCATAGCCTCTAAAAGTATTAAAGAAAGGCTTTCATAACGAGAAGGATTCACTACAATTTCGGCATGCTGTAGAATTGACATTTTCTCTTCATCACTGACAAAACCTGTATATATAATATCAGGATGCTCAAATCGCTCCATAGCCAGTCCTCCTACCAATACTAATCTTAATGTTGAATCTGAATATTTCTTCTTATAATTCACAAAATAGGTAAGTAAACGATGAATCTTTTTAGGAGTAATACGGCCAATATATAACAAATATCTCTCTGGTAATTGAAACTTTTCTTTTGTCAGCGCCCAATCTGCGGATAAAGACTCCTCTATTCCTACACTCAATATTCCATGAGCTCCCAGAGCCTTGCCCAAGATATTTTCAGCAAGTCTCTGTTCCTCTCCAGTATTAAAACCAACATAAGCTATCTTTGAAAAAGCAGAGGTTAATACTGAACGGAAAGAAATACCCATATTATGCATTGTAGGAATAGCTATCGTTTTTCTACCTGCATACAATGCAGTATAATAAAAAGTGACATAATCAGAAGACATCGCTATAAATGCTTTATATTCATCTACATGTTCACGAATATACTCGTTCAATGCGGATGAATAGAACTTATCGCTATTCATTGCCTGTACTTCCAGATCATTTTTATAAGACCACACAGGAAACAAATAAGACAAATATTTCAAGATTCCTAATTTAAAAAGGAACTGACGTAACTTTCTTGCAGGTTTAGCCTTTTTCGCGAAACAACGCTCTTTTTCGTGCTGGATTGGATTTGTTCTAAAACGACGGACCAACACTTTATTCCATTCTTCCGTGCCTTCCGGATATGTATTCTCGCCTGTTGCAACATCTCTGACACAGGTAGTAAGCACTTCCACGTCATAATCTTCCACCAGTCGCTCAGCCAACATCTGACAATGATATTCTGCGCCACCATTTATATTTTTGCCATACCTGACAACAACAAAAGCAACCTTTTCTTTCTGCATAGCTTTTCTAATATTATATTCCATCTACGAGAGCGCTTGAATCGCACTTCTCATTCGTCCTATAATTATCTTCCAATCATAATTTTCCTGAACATAACGACGCCCTTTCTCTCCCATCTGTTGACGCAATACTTCAGACTCCTCCAGACATCGTAGCTTTCGCACAAAATCCCGCCGATTCATATAGTATAAAGCCGCATAATCACTCTTCACACAATGTTCTTTCAGAACATTACACTGCCCATTGACTAACATCGCCTTACCCTCACTCATTGTTTCAAGTAAAATGAGCGACAAGCTTTCATACTTCGAAGGATTCACAATTACTTTAGCATTCAACTGGATAGCAACTTTCTCCGCATCACCAACAAAACCTGTATAAATTATATCCGGATGTTCAACTGTCTTGCCAAAGATACCTCCAACCAAAACCAGCTTCAACCGGGAAGCTATATATTTCTTCTTGTAGCCTAAAAAGTAATCAACAATATTATTCAACTTTATAGCATCGATTCTCCCAACATACAGTAGATAGTCCTCCGGCAAATTATATTTTACCTTTGTTTGCTTCCAATCAGCAGCCTTCGTCTTCTCTATACCTACACTAATAATACCATTAGCAGCTAAAGGTTTTCCAACGATATTCTCGACTAACTTCTGTTCTGCTTCTATATTAAACCCAATATATGCAACCTTAGAAAAAACAGATGTAATAATAGAACGAAAAGAAGAACCGTTATTATGCATGGTAGGAATAAGGATCGTTTTCTCCGGTGCATACATCGCAGTATAATAGGTGTGAGGAAAAAAAGAAAGTGGAATGAATGCTTTATAAAAAGCTTTGTTTTCTCTTATAAAGGTATACATCGAGGATGAATAAAAGACCTGACTATTCAAAGCTTTTATTTCTTCTTCCTCTTTATAATGCCAAATTGGCTTCACATAGGACAATGGTTTCAAAAGACGACATCTATACAGAAAGTGTCTCCACTTCTTTGCCGGAGCCGCTTGTCGCACATAGCTCTTATGTAAGTCCGGCTCAACAGGGTCCGAATAGAATCGACGTACCAAAACACCATTCAAAGTTTCTTTTCCTTCAGGGTATTCATTTTCACCGGTAACATAATTCTTGACGCACGTAGTTAATACTTCAACATCATAATCATTCACAAGCCTTTCTGCCAGCATACGACAATGATATTCAGCACCCCCGTTTATATCTTTTCCATAACGAACTACTACAAAAGCTATCTTTTCCTTAGTCATTCTAGTCAATCAACAATTTGTGCTTTCTCTTGAATATAGCACGATAACCACGATATAGCATTCTATAGAAACCGAAGTGTTTACACATAAAATATCGTTTGATTGACATACTCGGGCCTAATTGCCAAGGAGTAATATGACGATATTCGCGCATTTTCAGCATTGTTTCATCTATTATATCTTCAAAAGCCGGTGATGGAGGACACAATAAAGTGTGGTTAACCAAATGAATACCTCTCTTAAGTACACCAACAGAAGATTCGTCTCCAAGCTCTGCATTCTGAATAAACTTATCCTGCTCATAAAGACTCAGGAAATAATGATATTCCTTTACCGGGTCATAACCTCCACGAGTAATACTCTCATTCTTATGAATCATATAATGGTATTTAGAGACACAACTCAATACCACTTTCTGAGAGCTATAGAATACTTTATATAATACCGCCACGTCTTCATAAACTCGTCCGACAGGGAATGAAAGGCGGTCAAACAATTTACGTTTAAAAAGTTTCGCCCATAAATAGTTCTTTACCAAGTCATTCTTCACCAAAGCACGTATAATTTCCTTCTTGGAAAAGATATGCAACTTACCGGTATTGTTGATTATCTTGGAGGGCCTTCCTTCTTGCTCAAGGAGATAAGTACAAGCAGAGACATCCGCATCATGCTCTACCATCAATGTGTAAAGATACTGATACATATCATGATCAATCCAGTCATCACTGTCTACAAAGCCCAAGAGTTCTCCCGTAGCTGCAGCCAAACCGGCATTACGGGCAGCACTCACCCCACTATGAGGTAAATGAATAGTCTTAATGCGCTGATCCATACGCGCAAACTCATCACAAATACTGGAGGAACCGTCGTCAGAACCATCATCAACTAAGATAATCTCAAGGTTCTTATAGGTCTGCTCCAGTATAGATTGCAGACAAGTCTTCAAATAGTCCTTTACATTATAAACAGGCACTATAAGACTAATCAATGGTCCAGAGATATTAGCATTCATATTATTCTACTTGTCAACTTTTTATTTTTACTGCAGCCCCTTCTATATAGAATGCTATATAACAAGGAATACTGCAAAACTACCCTCAAATTTAAATAAATTTCACACTCTTCTGTGATTCGATAATACAATCTAAACACTCTCAAATCAAACAATTACCTCTTATTTGCCATTTATACAGTATAATTCGTCTAGTTTCCAAAGTTCATTCAAAGATTTCCACTGTTTATCATTCAGGTTAATTTTCCCGTTATTTTTCTTTTGTAAGCTATTATTCTGTGTTTGCGGCAATTCTATCGGTCGGGGATAAAATTCTCCGCCTCCCGTCACATTGATCCGCCTCTTTAATTCATTCGCTTTCAACCACAAATCATCCGCAAACGGGCAATGTTCACTGATTATTTTCCAGTCGAACAGCTCCTCTCCATACCAACGGGAAGGATAATAAATTCCTCCGCATCCAATGGCTACATTCTGCAAAGAGCTATTCACCGGCATCATAAACACCTTCGGCCATTTTCTATACACCGAAAAAGTATTCCCATCCATACGAATTTTCCGGATAACATTTCCGCAAACCGTGTCCGGATACTGATATGACAAAGAAAGCAAACGCTCAATCGTATTTCGGGGGTAAATCAGATCATCATCTACTGTAATCACTTTATGATCCGGGTATTCCCGAAAAACATAATAATACTTTTTATGAGAACGGAAATTCTCAGGTACAAATTTAAATTTCACTCCATTAGCTGTCAGTTTTCTGAGTTCTTCCGGCAGATCGTTCAACCGTCCGGGAAACTCCTGTTCTGACAACCACACAATTATATCTGCGGGAACATATGTCTGCCACAGAATTGACTTCAACACCAAGTGAAGTTGAGAAATACGAGGAGGAAATGTCGTCAATGAAACTATGACTTCCGAGTTATTCAATAATGCCGGAGCATCAAAACCCTGTTGGTAGGCACGAACGACCTTATCGTGGTATTTTGCTCTTCTCCATCTGCAAGGCAAGGAATATATATGCCGATAAAAACCTCCTTTTTCTTTATAGGAGACCAGTTTCTCCTCTTCCCGTGTATAGCGGTCGTAATAACTGTTCGCCTCAACTGTTTTACCTCGTAACTCACCCTTCACAATACCCAAAGAGGCCCATTTCACTTTTGCACTACGGGTATGCTTCCTTATATCACGGTTCTTCTGGATGGATTCTTTCGTTTTATACCCCCTTGCGTGGTCCAGATGAAGACATACGGTAGAATAACGTATCTGCATACCATGAATCCCATAATTCTCCAGACGCTCTCCAAATTCACGATCTTGTCCACCGTATTGCATGCGCTCGTCAAAACCATTCACTGCCAGAATATCGTTTAGCCAACCGGAAGCATTATGTCCGTTCCAGCTTGCTTTGGTAGGTGTAAATGTGTTTAACAGCCATCTTTTAAATCCTGTAGCAGTCAGTTTATTATTTTTAAAAGAAGCAGGCATTCCTTTTCCTCTCATCCATTGCAGGTCAAAACATCTGCCGGATAATATATCATCTTTCGTAAGATCTTTCGACAAATCCATACTCAACTTATGATATCCGCCGGACAGGAAACGTCCTTTGCGGCGAAGACGCAGATGAGTTGATACGAAATCTTTACGCGGAATACAATCACCATCACTAAAAAGCAGATAATCTGTTTGTGCAGCCTGTATCCCCTTATTCAGGATATCACATTTACGGAATCCCTTATCTTCGTGCCATACATGTTTCACCCGAAAAGTCAATTGCGGAGTTACCCTCTGCAACATATCATAGGTTTCTTTTCGCGAACCATCATCGGCCACAATCAATTCAAAGCTTTTAGTATCCTGGGCTTCATATCCCCACAACACCTTCTCCAGCCATGCAGGCTGATTACAAGTTGACAACACGACTGACATCTGCAAAGGAGCAGCTTTCCGGCTAAAACGGATAATAGAATAATTGCACTCCATCTCTCCCTCAGCCCAATAAAGTTCTCTCGAGATTTCCTTCCAAAGGGTCAAATCCATACGAACAGCGTTATGAACGTTTTCCTCCTTATGCAAACGGACCAGGCATAATTCATAATCCTCATCCGGCATTTCTTCCAGATCTGCATGATGAGCCAGCAAGTAGTCCTGTACTTTGCTATCCGGGCAAATAACATTATTTTCAAAAACAACTATCATTAATTATCCTCCTTTAGCCATTAAATATCCAACTGAAACCAAACCTGATGTCTGCGTCGGTATCTGTTCCAGAATTTCTTTCTGTAATGCAGAATCAAACGCACACATTCTTCCTCATCCATCTTTCTCGAACGGGCATATTCTTTTCCCAACAGGATAAAGAAGGGCGTCTGCCCCCATAAACGGGCAAAATTCGCACAACCTTTCTTAATATCCACTTCACCAAAATGCATTCTGTTAATATCCACCAGTGAGAAATGATATTCTTCTCCTATCTTATCATACAGGATATTTCCCGGTGAATAGTCCAAATGTAAAATTCCGGCTTCATGCAAGCGCGCTGTGAATTCCGCAAAAGCGGTCACTACATCTGCACAGCTTTCTATGTCTGCATTGCCAAACTGGCAAAAGTTATATCGATAGGGAGATTGTATGCTCATAAAATATGAATGACCAATCAATCCCATCTTTGTTTCTTCTATATATGCAATAGGACAAGGGGTTTCAAATCCTTTCTCCAGCAGTTTCTCGGGATAAACAAAAGCACGCTTCCCTTTTGACGGACGAAAAAAAGCATAAGCAATCCTATTTATCAGCGGAGGTATGGCATACCGTTTCACGTTAATATCCAATCCATCCACCGTGATCATCTTTATCAAATTCCGCCCGGAATGAATTACCGTTCCTAATGTCTCAAAGTCCTCAGGAATACGTTCTACATATTCTCTCAGATATTCGTATTTGGGGTTAATCATTATCTTCATCTTACGAAAAAACAAGAATGGTCATACTTCTCTTCATCTCTCAACTCTTTTGCCCGGTCATCTTAAAATATTTATCCAACACAAGCAGTGATATCAAATTTTCTCTTCTCTTATCTTTAAATTGCGACACATATTCATGAGCATGCCTGATGATCTCCAATGATTCGTCTACATGCTCTATATAGTAATTCAACCGTTCTTCCAAATCAGAGAAATCCGGCTTTATTTCAATATAATGATAATCGGGAATAAGCGTGCCTTCCATAAACCATGTCTCACAGGTAGGTCGAGGCATCACTGCTATTGAATTCGATGACATCACCCATTTCAGGTTGCTGGCCACATCGATTCCTTCAAGAGCCATTATGAATTTATAATCCAAATGCTCATTAATCGTTTTCTTCTCCGTGCGCCACTCTACCGGGTCGGTCGTATTTTTACTGACATCTCCCAAATCGCACATCGGATGATGAAAATACATCTCCATAAACATCTTCCTGGAAGGTTTTCCTTTTACCTTTCCGCGAAAGATTACCATATTTTTCTTCTCAGTAAAAGCCTTCTTATCGTCTACAAATATAAAATGACGAACCTTATCCAGTTTCATCACAATCGAATTCGCATTATCCTCTGTCAGAGGACGGCTTTTCACAATAGAGGGATAGTCGGGGACAAATGTCACATCACCAGGACAGAAGCCCCACTGAAACTGATCGGAAAACCAACGGGTATATTGATAAGTATCAAAGAAATACACTTTTTGCTTGCTCATCTTATGCTCTGAAAGACGCGGAGCAGAGGAAGGTAATGGCACCGTTCCGGAAAGTTTATTGTAATAGTCAACACGACGTTCTATATAGTCTTTGTCCTTCCGACGGGATAATGAAGATAACCTCCCTTGTAACCGTAGCCGGAAAATACCTTTCGGAATGATAAGTCTGAGAGCATTTACCGAATAGTAAATGAACTTAGGATTTTTCCCGCTACGCAACTTATATAAAAGTTTATTCTTCATTCTTGTTTCATATATCAGGAGTATTTGTCTCCTAATTGATTATTCCTTCAATCTTCGCTATTACCTGTTCGGGTTTTATTTCTCTCAGGCAGGCATAATCGCCTCGCCAACATGGTTTTTGCCCATACACAGAGCAAGGGCGGCACGACAGTTCGAGTTGTACTGTATTGACCGGCAATTGCTTCCATCCCATAAATCCGGCATAAGGATGAGTAGCTCCCCAAACAGAGATCACCGGAATATTGACCAGCGAAGCCAGATGCATATTTGCCGAATCCATCGAGAGCATCACATCCAGATGGCTCATAAGATTCAGCTCGGTACGCATATTCAGCTTACCAATCATGGAAACGACGGAAGGGTATTTCGCCACCCAACTATCGAATACTTCCTGTTCACTCTTACCACCTCCGAAAAGGAAAACCTTCACCTTCGGATCAGCGGCAAAATGGGCTACTATCTGCTCCTGCAACTCAATAGGATAAATCTTACCTACGTGCTTGGCAAAAGGAGCTATACCAATCCATTTCAAATTATCTTTTGTACCCGCAACAGGTTCTATCTCTGCAAAATTCCCTTTTCCGTCTCCATAAATTGAAGAAAAGTTCAGTAATACAGGAAAGCCCAGTTTCTCCAGCACATCGGCATAGCGGCGGAAAGAACTTTTCTGGTTCTCCAGCACTTTATGCCGACGGCGAACCAATTTTTCTTTTCCCGCTCTACCTTTGCATATAGATGCCACAGGTATATTAGCAAGCCGAAATCTCAGGCACAAGTATTTCGTACGAAGCACATGATGAAAGTCCGCCACATAATCGAAACGCTTTGCCTTCAGTTCCGAATAAAGGGTATTCAACCCCCACAATCCTTTATGTTTACCCGTCAGATCAGCACCGATAAAACTCACATTAGCAGGAAGTCCCTGAAAAAGCGGTTGCCACACAGCACGACTCAACACTGTAATTTCAAGTTGAGGATATTGCACTGCCAGCGAATGTACTACCGGTATCGTCATGGCTACATCGCCAAGAGCTGAAAAACGGATAATGAGAATACGCGCCATTCGTTATTTTTTTGCATAAAGCACCGGATTCAATGCCGGGTCATTATACATCTTCATCTGTTTGTATACTTTCATATATTTCTTCCCTGCTTCGATATCAGACAGTAACTGATCGATAGCTGAAGAAAGGTCTTTCCGTTGTTCCAGCAGAATGCTCAGTTTCGTCTGGCATTGTGCACGATGTTCTTCCGTAGTATCCGTACGTTCCACTTCCTGCTGCATGTGGTAAATTTTCAAAGCAAGAATAGAGAGACGGTCTACTGCCCAGGCGGGACTTTCTGTATTGATTGTAGCATCTGCCAAAGGCTTTACATCCTTATATTGATCAAGGAAATAGCTGTCGATCAACTCAACCAGATCCGTACGGTCCTGATTGGATTTATCGATTCTTCTCTTTAAAGCTACGGCTGCTACCGGATCTATCTGAGGATCACGGATAATATCTTCGAAATGCCATTGTACGGCATCAATCCAGTTTTTCAGATACAAGTAATACTCTATCGACTTCAACTCGTAAGGATTGTTCATCGGCGCATCTACGCTATCCGTCACATGGTAATCTGTTGTCGATTTCCAAAAAATATCATTGCAAAGGTTACTAAATGTCATAATCTTAACTAGCTAATAGATGTATAATAGGACAAAGCTATGTAATATTTTTCAGACAAGCAACCGTTTCTTACTTTTTTATTTCTTACCTTTGTCTGAGCTAAAATGGAATTGTATATGAAAATTATTATAGACGATAAGATACCTTATATAAAAGAGGCAGCAGAGAAAATTGCCGACGAGGTAATTTACGCACCGGGAAAGGATTTTACACGGGAACTGATACAGGATGCGGACGCACTCATCATCCGGACCCGCACTCACTGCAACCGGGAATTGCTGGAAGGCAGCAAAGTAAAATTCATCGCTACGGCAACCATCGGGTTCGACCATATCGACACCGAATATTGCAAGCAGGCAGGTATCGAGTGGGCGAATGCTCCGGGATGCAATTCCGCTTCGGTAGCTCAATATATACAGTCATCTCTTCTGGTCTGGAAATCTCTTCAAAATAAAAAATTAGACGAGCTGACTATCGGCATTATCGGTGTAGGTAATGTAGGAAGCAAGGTAGCCAAAGCAGCACAGGATTTCGGCATGCGTGTACTGCTGAATGATTTGCCCAGAGAAGAGAAAGAAGGGGGCACAACATTCACTCCACTAGAGAGAATAGCCAAAGAATGTGACATCATCACCTTTCACGTACCTTTATATAAAGAAGGGAAATATAAAACGTTCCATCTGGCAGACGAGAAATTCTTCCGGTCTCTCCAACGGAAACCTGTTATCATCAACACTTCAAGGGGAGAAGTGATCGAAACAAATGCCCTGCTGGAAGCCATTGACAACGGTACAATCTCAGACGCAGTGATCGATGTATGGGAACACGAACCGGAAATCAACCGCGAGTTACTGGATAAAGTACTTATAGGTACTCCGCATATTGCCGGATACTCTGCCGATGGCAAAGCGAATGCAACCCGAATGTCACTGGACTCCATCTGCCGTTTTTTCCACCTGAATGCAACTTACGAGATTAACCCTCCCGCCCCACTCTCACCTGTCATCGAAGCCAAAGACCGGGAAGAAGCTCTGCTGAAGATGTACAATCCCGCCGAAGACAGCAACCGGTTAAAATCCCAACCGGAACTATTCGAAACATTACGGGGAGATTATCCATTGCGGAGAGAGGAAAAGGCATATATACAGGTATTAGGTAATACCTAATACTTATTAACCTAATATTTCTTCCACAATACGGGGAAAGTGCTCATATTCCAAAGCATGTACTTTCTTTGCGACTTCTTCGGGAGAATCATCGGGAAGTACAGGACAGGTAGCCTGGAAGATAATGCTTCCTTCGTCATAGTGTTCATTAATATAATGTATAGTAATACCACTTTCTTTTTCGCCCGCAGCCACCACAGCTTCGTGAACTTTGTCTCCGTACATACCTTTGCCACCGAACTTAGGCAAAAGAGCAGGATGTATATTTATGATTTTACCGGGATAAGCATGTAAAAGTAAATCCGGCACACGAACAAGGAATCCTGCCAGCACAATAAAGTCAATACGATATTCCTGCAAAATAGCCAGAATTTCATCTCCGGCAATCCAGTCCTCCTTTGGGAACACGTTACAGGGCACTTTCAGGCGATGCGAACGTTCCAAAACGTAGGCGTCACTTTTATTAGAAAGTACTAACGACACCGTAGCGGAGTCGCTCTTTTGGAAATACCGGATGATATTCTCGGCATTTGAGCCGGAACCGGAAGCGAAAATGGCGATGTTTTTCTTCATTATACTCGAATTCAATGCACAAAACAGTGAAAAATGTGCAAAAGACTGCATTTATTTAGTCAAATATTTGCGCAAAACGATAAATATTCATTCCTTTGCACCGCAAATTTAAAGAAATAAAACTAATTATTAATTAAAAACTTAAAGTTATGTCTGAAATTGCATCAAGAGTAAAAGCGATTATCGTTGATAAATTAGGCGTAGAAGAATCAGAAGTTACTAACGAAGCAAGCTTCACTAACGACCTGGGAGCAGATTCTCTTGACACTGTAGAACTTATCATGGAATTCGAAAAAGAATTCGGTATCTCTATTCCTGATGACCAAGCAGAAAAGATTGGTACTGTAGGTGATGCTGTATCTTATATCGAAGAACACGCTAAGTAATTATCCGATTTCATCAATATGGAATTAAAAAGAGTGGTAGTAACAGGCCTTGGCGCCATTACTCCTGTTGGCAATGACGTTCCCGAATTTTGGGAGAATCTAGTGAACGGGGTTAGTGGAGCAGGGCCTATTACTCATTTTGATGCGTCGCTATTCAAGACCCAGTTTGCATGCGAAGTGAAAAACTTCGATGTAACTAAATATATCGACCGTAAAGAGGCAAGAAAGATGGACTTATACACCCAGTATGCTGTCGCCGTTGCCAAAGAAGCGGTAGCAGACTCCGGTCTTGACGTCGAAAAAGAAGATTTGAACAGAATCGGTGTTATTTTTGGCGCCGGTATCGGTGGTATACATACATTCGAGGAAGAAGTAGGCAACTACTACACTCACCAGGAAATAGGTCCCAAGTTCAATCCGTTCTTCATCCCGAAGATGATCTCGGATATCGCTGCCGGACAGATTTCTATCATGTATGGCTTCCATGGTCCTAATTACGCGACTTGTTCAGCATGTGCTACCTCTACCAATGCTATCGCGGATGCTTTCAACCTGATTCGTCTGGGCAAAGCAAACGTAATCGTATCCGGTGGTTCGGAAGCAGCTATCTTCCCGGCAGGTGTAGGCGGTTTTAACGCTATGCACGCTCTGTCAACACGCAACGATGAGCCTGGCAAGGCTTCACGTCCATTCAGTGCAAGCCGCGACGGCTTCATCATGGGCGAAGGTGGCGGTTGCCTGATCCTGGAAGAACTGGAACACGCTAAGGCCCGTGGTGCGAAAATCTATGCAGAGGTTGCCGGTGTAGGTATGTCTGCGGATGCTCATCACTTAACAGCTTCTCATCCGGAAGGTCTTGGTGCCAAACTGGTAATGATGAATGCACTGGAAGATGCAGAAATGGATCCGAAAGAAGTAGATTACATCAACGTTCACGGAACATCTACTCCGGTAGGTGATATTTCAGAAGCGAAAGCGATTAAAGAAGTATTCGGTGATCACGCATACGAACTGAACATCAGTTCTACAAAATCAATGACGGGTCACTTGCTGGGAGCTGCCGGTGCGGTAGAATCTATCGCCAGTATCCTTGCCATCAAGAACGGCATTGTTCCTCCGACTATCAACCATGAAGAAGGTGACAACGACGAGAACATTGACTACGACCTTAATTTCACGTTCAACAAGGCTCAGAAACGTGAGGTTAATGTTGCCCTGTCCAATACTTTTGGATTTGGTGGTCACAATGCGTGCGTTATCTTCAAGAAATACGCTGAATAAAACGTGCTACGTAACCAAATAAATAAGATAAGGCTCCTGTTCCGCAAGGACAGAGAGTCTTATCTTTGTTTTTACCGGATACTCGGATTTTATCCGCGCGATATCCGGATCTACGAACAAGCGCTCCTGCACAAGTCATCTGCCGTCCGCTCCGAAATGGGACGTCTGTTGAATAATGAGCGACTGGAGTTCTTGGGTGACGCCATTCTTGACGCCATCGTAGGAGATATTGTCTACAAACGTTTCGAAGGGAAACGGGAAGGTTTCCTGACCAACACACGTTCCAAGATCGTACAACGGGAGACCTTGAACAAGTTAGCCGTGGAAATCGGTCTGGACAAACTGATCAAATATTCTACCCGCTCTTCTTCCCACAATAGTTATATGTACGGAAATGCTTTCGAGGCATTTATCGGGGCCATTTATCTGGACCAGGGATATGAACGTTGCAAACAGTTTATGGAGCAGCGGATCATCAACCGCTATATCGATCTGGACAAAATCTCCCGTAAAGAGGTCAACTTCAAGTCCAAGCTCATCGAATGGAGCCAGAAGAATAAGATGGAGGTTTCCTTTGAGTTGATTGAGCAGTTCCTCGACCACGACAGCAACCCCGTATTCCAGACAGAAGTTCGCATCGAAGGGCTTCCAGCCGGAACAGGTACGGGATATTCCAAGAAAGAATCTCAGCAGAATGCCGCACAGATGGCTATAAAGAAGGTAAAAGACCAGGCTTTCATGGATACAGTCAATGAAGTAAAAGCGCAGCATTCGATGCCGCCTGAAGCAGAGGCTGAAGCATTGGAAACAAAGGCTGAAGCATTGGAAGCTGAGATTGCGGAACCTGAAGTTACAGATGAAATCGCAAATGATGAAACCGGGACTGCAAATGAAACCGAGAGTGTTAATGATCAAACTGAGACTGTTAATGATGAAACCGGGACTGTAAATGACAAGACTGCTTCGTAAATGAAGCAGCCACAAACAAAAAGCTACAGGTAAAAAGTCTACTAACAGTCAAACGACAGACAGACCATAGATGAGATGCTACTATAAAAGCTTAAGTTAACCGAAACAGATTCCCATACGGCGACCTTGGATCACTAAATCGTGATCTTCAGTGACTAACTTCAACTTACCGGCAACATTTTCGAGAGGAATAGACGAAATATCATCTCCTTTCAGGGCAATCATACGCCCGAATTGTCCGTTGGCAATCAGTTCTGTCGCATGCCCTCCCATACGGGTGGAAAGGTTACGGTCGAAAGGAGTAGGCGAACCGCCACGCTGAATATATCCCAATACGGTCTCACGCGTCTCGATCCCCGTTTCATACTCTATTTCCTGCGCGATGTATTCCGCAGCACGTTTTCTGCCATCCGTCAGGATACCTTCCGCTACCACTACAATGGAATAGGGCTTTCCTTTTTTCAGTCTTTCGAGAATTGTATTTCCTATATTCTTGATATTGTAAGGGATTTCGGGGACAAGAATGACATCACCCCCACCTGCCATACCGGAATACAAAGCAATCCAGCCGGCTTTATGCCCCATCACCTCAATGACCATGACCCTTTTGTGAGAACTGGCGGTGGAATGCAAACGGTCGATGGCATCTGTAGCGATGCTTACAGCAGAGTCGAATCCAAAGGAAATGTCCGTTCCCCAGATGTCATTATCGATGGTTTTGGGGACTGACACGATATTAACGCCCATTGTAGCAAATTTAGCGGCAGTTTTCTGCGTCCCGTTTCCTCCGATACAGACAACACAATCCAACCCCATTTCCTTAATATTCTGAAGAATCAGTGCCGGTTTGTCGACATCCGAGACGACACCTCCCTTTTTAAAAGGTTTCTCGCGCGAAGTACCCAGCATTGTTCCGCCCTGGTTCAACAGTCCGGATAAGGATTTATCAGTAAAGGGCTCTATGTCTTTTGTCAGCAAACCTTGAAAACCACTATGAATTCCTATTACTTCCATCCCATAGTGATTGATAGCAGTTTTGCACACGCCACGAATAGTGGCATTTATACCGGGGCAGTCTCCTCCGGAAGTCAGGATTCCAATTCTCATTGTCGTTTTTTTTAGTCAGAAACTCGGGATTCAAGGAAAGTCGCCAATTTTTAACGATTATTTCCGACGTAAAGATAGAAAAAAAAGATAAATAAGGTTACTTTTGCACGACTAAACATTATTATGTTAAAGCAGAAATGAATATTACAAAGATTATTAGTAAGACTTTCGATTCCCGTTTAAAACAGATAGACCTTTATGCTAGTCAGGCTAGTGAGATACAGCATCGTGTGCTGAGTCGCTTAGTGAACCAAGCTGCACAGACAGAGTGGGGAAAAAAGTACGACTACGCCTCCATCCGTAGCTACGAGGATTTCAGAAAGCGCCTTCCAATACAGACTTATGAGGAAATCAAACCTTATGTAGAGCGTTTGCGGGCAGGGGAACAGAATCTGCTTTGGCCTTCGGAAATTCGCTGGTTTGCCAAATCATCCGGAACGACCAATGATAAGAGCAAATTCCTGCCTGTCAGCAAAGAAGCACTGGAAGACATTCACTACAGAGGCGGTAAAGACGCTGCGGCACTCTATTTTCGTATCAATCCGGACAGCCACTTTTTCTCGGGAAAAGGGTTGATTCTGGGAGGAAGCCACAGTCCGAACCTCAATTCCAATCATAGTTTAGTAGGCGACTTGTCAGCCATTCTGATTCAGAATGTCAATCCGCTGATCAATTTCATCCGCGTACCGAGCAAGAAAATCGCTTTGATGAGCGAATGGGAGACTAAAATAGAGGCGATAGCCAACAGTACCATCCCGGTCAATGTGACCAGTTTGTCCGGCGTGCCTTCGTGGATGCTGGTACTTATCAAGCGTATTCTCGAGAAAACCGGTAAGCAAACACTGGAAGAAGTATGGCCGAATCTGGAGGTATTCTTCCACGGTGGGGTGGCTTTCACTCCTTACCGTGAACAGTACAAACAGGTCATTCACTCGCCAAAGATGCATTATGTAGAGACTTACAATGCTTCCGAAGGATACTTTGGTACGCAGAATGACCTTTCGGACCCGTCTATGCTGTTGATGATCGATTATGGTATCTTCTACGAGTTCGTTCCACTGGAAGAAGTCGATGAAGAGAATCCACATGCTTACTGCCTCGAAGAGGTGGAACTTAACAAGAATTATGCGATGGTGATTTCTACGTCGTGCGGATTATGGCGATACATGATCGGCGATACGGTGAAGTTTACCAGCAAAAATCCGTATAAGTTCGTCATCACAGGACGGACGAAGCACTTCATCAATGCTTTTGGTGAAGAATTGATTGTGGATAATGCCGAGAAAGGGCTGGCTAAGGCTTGCGCCGAAACAGGAGCGCAGATTTGCGAATATTCTGCCGCACCGGTATTTATGGACGAACATGCCAAATGCCGTCACCAATGGTTAATAGAATTTGCCAAGATGCCGGATTCCGTAGAGAAATTTGCCGCCATACTCGACGCCACCTTGAAAGAGGTCAATTCGGACTATGAGGCGAAACGCTGGAAAGATATTGCCCTGCAGCCATTGGAAGTGATCGTAGCCCGTCCGGGACTGTTTCATGACTGGCTGGCACAGAAAGGCAAGTTAGGCGGACAGCATAAGGTACCCAGACTAAGCAATACACGCAATTATATCGAAGCAATGCTTACGCTGAATAACGAATAAACCTTATTCGAGTAATCAAATCATTATTTTACAGGAGGTTCCCTACGGTGTTACGCAAAGTATTCACCGCAGGGCAATCTAATGTGCCGGCTTGAAAACAGGCACCAAAGTGTTTCAAACAATTTCAAATGCTTGAAACACTTTGTTTCATGCGGTGAAACACTCTGTTTCATTGCTTGGAACACTTTGTTTCAAGGCATGAAACACATTGTTTCAACGGTTGAAACAAGTCGTGAAACTACCGGCCGCATTTCTCCGTCCTATAAGAGAATGCTTTTCGATATTATTCCTTCTGTTGATGAAGCTGATGTGTTGCAGACAGTGCCTCCGTAATGATTCCACCACCCAATAACAAACCATCTTTATAGAAGGCAGCAGCTTGCCCGGAAGCAATGGCCGTCAATGGTTCGTGAAGCTGTACATGCAGGAGATTATCAGGTGTGATCGTTACCGTGCAATGGTTTTCCTGTTTCCGATAGCGTATTTTCACAATCACATCGGGATGTCCCAACAAACGTTCCCGACTAACGATGTTCCAATCTTTAAGCAGCATCTCCGTTTTTTCCAGCGCCTGAAGGGAAGAGAGCACTACCTCATTCTTCTCGGGACGGATTTCCTTCACAAAGACAGGCCGATTCAGATGAATCCCCAAGCCACGCCGCTGTCCGATGGTATAAAAAGGATAGCCTTCGTGCCAAGCTATAAAATCCCCCTTTTCATCGACAAATCTTCCACGGCTGACCTGCGCTGACCAAAACTGACCAAAGCTGACCTGGTGCTGACCAAAGCTGACCAACCACTTTTTCAGAAAGCTCCGATAATCCATCGGACAAAAGCAAACGCCCAAACTGTCCCTTTTCACCGCTACTTTCTGAAATCCCCGTCCGGCAGCAAAAGCACGTGCCTCCACTTTGGTAATATCCCCCATCGGCAGCAACATTCTCTGAAGAATATCCTGTTTGAGTCCCCATAAGAAAAAGGTCTGATCTTTGTCCGAATCTGCAGCATAAGTGATATAATAAGTATCATCCACCTTTACTTTCCGGACATAATGCCCGGTAGCAATATAAAAAATCCCCATTTCATCGGCTATTTTGGAAAGAAGAGGCCATTTGAGATAGTTATTGCACAACGTGCAGGGCACAGGAGTATGCCCCACCATATATTCACGCACAAAATATTCAATAATCTGTTCACGAAATATCTCACGGGCATCATACGTAATATGACGAATACCCAAACGCCCTGCCAGGTGACGGGCATCCTCCAGATACTCGGTCGAGTCATTCAACTCATAGAAACGGAAAGTAACTCCGGTCACCTCATATCCGGCTTCCAGCAATCGCATGGCAGCTACGGAACTATCCGTACCACCGCTCATTCCCAACAATACTCGTTTGTTTTCTTCCATCATGCTGCAAAATTAAGGATTTTCCCGTATCTTTGTTTGTTAAAGCCTGAAGAGAATGGAAGAGAAAGCAATTACCGGACAAGTTATCATCGTTTTAACCGAGCATCTGACGTTCGGCACACTGCTGATACCTTACATGGCGGAGCAATCTGACGACGGCACATGGCAACTCATAGAGCAGGCTTTTCACGCTTCTCCCGAAGCAATCAGCCGGATGAACGAGGCTGAACGGCAGGCCATCGACATCGCCTCTCATTATACAGAAAAATATCTGATGGGAGTCTACTCACGAGAGAAAACAGTATCCCGTTTTCTGCGTAAATTGTCCGAAGATCCGGAACGGATAAAGAACAATATCCGCCCATTCATCGAGAAAAAGCTACAGGAGATGCTGGCATTGATACGCTATCACAACCTTCCTCTGTACCAAAAACAGGTCGGGAGCAAACTGCTATATGCCCATCACGCCTACCGTGTTCATCCTCACGATGTGGAAATTCACTTCATGTTTCTTGCTGACGAGACAACTTTCCGTTATCAGCTGCAATGTTATTATGACGGACAGCCACTCTCACTGAGTGAGCAGAAACCTGTCATCGTGCTGACTTCCTCGCCGTCTGCTCTCTTATTGGGGATGGAACTATACTTTTTCCCCCATATCGAGAGTGTACGCATCCTGCCTTTCACCAAGAAAAAGAAGATCAGCGTTCCAGCCTCCCAAATTGAGAAATATATCGATAACATCGTGATTCCGATAGCACGCTATCATGAGATTACAACTCAGGGACTGAATATCGTTGAAAAGACGTACGCATGCGAAGCCGTCCTGTCTCTCGAAGATACCATTTACGACGAACAAATGTTGCGACTCAGTTTCCGTTATGGCGACCAGACGTTTACTCCCGACACCGTGACCGAAATGAAGAAGATCATTTACCGAAACGACTTCGGCGAGATATTTTTCTTCCGCCGGGATAGTAATGCCGAAAAAGAGAAACTCCGGATGTTAACGGATTCCGGTTTGCAACAGGTCAGCGACGTCCACTTCAAGCTGTCGCCCGATGCCTCCGAAAAGACAATTACCGAATGGATCGGCACCTATCGGGCAATGCTCCAACAATCCTTCCTGCTGACCGGAAATATGGGGAATACTCCCTACTGTCTGGACGAAATCCACATCGAACAAAGCTGTGATGACGAACCGGACTGGTTTGAACTGCATATCACAGTTGTCATCGGGCAGCTGCGTATCCCTTTCTCACGTTTCCGCAAGCATATCCTCGAAGAGAAAAGAGAATTTCTGCTGCCGGACGGACGCATGATTCTCTTGCCGGAAGAATGGTTCAGCAAATATGGAAACCTGCTGGAATTAGGAACGCAAACAGAAACAGGGATTCGCCTGAAGCCCACTTTTGTCGGTGCCGTACAATCGGCTTTAGAAGAAAGCAGTCCCCAAAACCTGCCTTTCAGGAGAGAGATACACAATATCCCCGTTCCCCAAGGAGTGAAAGCACAGCTACGCCCCTATCAGCAGAAAGGATTCTCGTGGATGGTACAGTTGAACAAACAAGGATTCGGCGGTTGTCTGGCAGATGACATGGGGCTTGGGAAGACACTCCAGACGCTTACCCTGCTACAATATATATACAAACCGTTTTCCACCGATACAGCTACTGCTCCTATGGGGTCTGTATCTACAGAAATCCCGGCATCTGACAGTCAGCCGGATAAGGAATGTACTGCCGGAACTCCGCCTGCCAGAGAGCAAGCGGCAGACGCCGAAGGACAATTCTCCTTATTTTCATTCTCTTCCGAAGATGAGTTACTGCCGGAGGCGCAGAAAATCAGGGAGAAAAACATACCCAAAGAAGACGCCCCAAGAGCAGAATACGGAAAAAATTCCCGTAAACCCGCCACTCTGATTGTGGTCCCCACTTCCCTGCTCCACAACTGGAGGCGAGAGGCGAAACGTTTCACCACTCTATCGATAGCAGAATATAATAGCAGCACGGTATTCCCCAAAGGGCATCCCGAGAAGTTCTTCAGGCGTTTTCATCTGATATTCACGACCTATGGGATGATGAGAAATAATATTGATATTCTTCGCTCCTACACATTCGAATATATCGTACTCGACGAAAGCCAGAATATCAAAAACAATGATTCTCTCACTTTCCGTTCAGTCATCCAGTTGCAGAGCAAATACCGGATCGCACTGACCGGAACGCCTATCGAGAACTCCCTCAAAGATCTGTGGGCGCAGTTCCGTTTTCTGCAACCGGACCTGTTGGGGGAAGAAAGCACTTTCCAAAAGCAGTTCATCATTCCAATCAAGCAAGGAAACACCCGCATGGAGAAAAGGCTGCAACAGTTAATCGCTCCGTTTATTCTTCGCAGAAGCAAAAGTGAGGTAGCACCGGAACTTCCTCCGCTTACTGAAGAAACGATTTATTGTGATATGTCCGAAGAACAAAGCGAGAGCTACGAACAGGAGAAAAACAGTCTGCGCAACATATTGCTCCAACAACCCGAAAACAGAGACAGGTTCCATACGTTCAGTATCCTGAACGGTATCTTGCGTCTTCGCCAGCTATCCTGTCACCCACAGCTCATTTTTCCCGATTTCAACGGGATATCCGGGAAAACCGAGCAAATCATCGAAACATTCGATACATTGAGAAGTGAAGGACATAAAGTACTTATCTTTTCCTCTTTCGTGAAGCATCTGGAAATCCTTGCCGATGTCTTCCGCCAACAAGGCTGGAAGTATGCATTACTGACAGGTTCCACCAATAACCGTCCGTCAGAAATCGCCCATTTCACCGAACAAAAGGACGTGCAGGCCTTTCTGATTTCTTTAAAAGCCGGAGGCGTAGGACTTAACCTTACCCAAGCCGATTATGTATTTATCATCGACCCTTGGTGGAATCCTGCCGCCGAAGCACAAGCCATTGCCCGTGCACACCGCATCGGCCAGGATAAACAGGTTATCGCCTATCGCTTTATTACCCAGAACAGCATTGAAGAAAAAATTCTCCAACTACAGGAAGATAAAAGGAGGCTGGCGGAAACATTCATCACTGACAGCGACGCACTGCCTGCACTGAGCAATGAACAGTGGGCAGACTTGCTGGAATAATGCTCTAATAACGCCAAATCGAACAATAGACACCAAACATTAAAATAAGGAACTTAAACTCCAAACGTCTTATAATCTCTTCTGCGACGTTATTCCGGGATTTAAGTTCCTTTTCTTTTGAAAAAGACTAATTACCCTACGGCTGGGTGATAACTATAACACGTCGACAATCTGAAGAAGTTGTCATTCCATAATCGCCAAGGCTTACTTCAGTCTTAAACTGAGTGTCACTGACACCTTGGCTAAGCAAAAACTGCTTCACAGTATTCAAACGATTGGACGATAGCTTTTTATTTCTGTTCTCATGCCCCACCGTATTGGCGGAACTGATAAGCATAATCTTCTTTTCAGGATGGGTCTTCAACTTTTCCGCCAACACTTGCAATTGTTCACCACCTTTTGAGGATAGTTCCCATGAATCGTTTTCGAAATAGATTATCGCACTCGTTTCTTCACCTTTTCCGGCAGCAGTACTGTTTATGCTTTCTATTTGGCGTTTCAATTCATCCGCTTCTTTTTTCAGCCGCTCCATTTCTTCTCTGGACTGACGCTGAAGAGTGGCTTTTGCACTGGCACAGTCTACTTGACTGGCATCCAATTCACTATATAAATCGGCAATCTGCTTCCTCTGTAACTTGCTTTTGCTCTTTACAAAATTATATCGTATGACAACGCCTGCACTATAAATACCTTTGGGACTAAAATCCGATTTCGTAGGTATGCATTTATATTGACCGATAACGCCTAATGTCAACTGACGCTGTATGTCAAACTCTAATGACAAGGAGAGAGGTATATACAAAGCATTGAAGTGTTTCTTATCTTCGGATGATTTCAAATAAGAGTGGCTATACCCATTAAAATAGGCGTCACCTGTAGCTGTCGCTCTTTCGTTGTAAGACCATGTCTGTGAGTTCCGATTCCAGCCACGCATATAGCCCACTCCCGCACCAGCGTACAAACTCAGCCATTGCGCTTTCCGCTTAGGCCAGATTTCAAGAATATTAAAATCCGCATTGGCATCCACCCCCGCCAAATACGTGTTATTGAGATTTTGCAATCGGTCGGATTTCAATTCAAGCGTACCGGTACGATCACCTATCAGAAAATTATGATCCGTAGTAGTGATCGATAAGCTATGATTACCGCTAGATTTCAACATGGTATATCCCGCATTTACACCTAATCTCACCCAAGGTTGAATATTGTACTTCACGCCTAAATTTAAATCAGGCGCCATGGTTCTCTTCGAATTATCGAACAGTTCACTCCTCACCCCGTGATAACTACTGATACCGCCTTGCATATATACAGACCAAGTGCGGACTCGTACACTATCATTGTAGGTTTGGGCTTGGAGGGTAACCGTAGCCATGAGGACTACGGTTATACCAAGTATATTTTTTAATTTCATCATATTTGAGAAAAGATTAGTTATTTGGGGTCAACTAATGAGTAAGTATTATTAGTGCCTGTTTCACAACAATAAACAATTGCATTAATACCATTCTTGATAACACTAGTTGAAGCATTATAAACTATCAACTCAAAACTATGTGATAATGTAGGTGTGAATGTGACATCCTTGGTACCATTAGCATCAGTAAGCCTCATCGCAAACATACTGCGATAATTACAACCAGTCGTAATTGTAACGGTATAATTACGATTTACTGCTGTCTTGACAACCTTTACCACCTTCTTGCCATTAGCAATACCATCTACGATTTCAGCTCTCGATGCAACAAGTACAGGTGCAGCATCAGCTGCCGTATTAGGAGTAAAAACCGCATGTTCATGAGTGCTTCCTGTAGCATCCACAACCTGCTTTGAAGTAAATGTAACAGACAATACATTCAACTGATCTGCATAAAGCTTATAAACATTTGAATTTACTCCGGCATCCTGAATTGCTGCGAAATTCTCCGGTGTCATATACATCTGCTCGGCATTGTTTTCATCATAATAAATACCCTTATCCGTGAGCAACTGTTCCAGTTTTGCCAGGAGATTCGCAGAATTTGTATTATTTGCTGCCGTCAAATCATTGACAGCACCAATAATCTCTGCCATTTTAGCGAGTTCTGCTGCTTCAGCTGTATTATAAGCATCTTTGAAATCTTTTATTTCTGCAGAAATAACCTTACCATTATTATCTATCACAAGTTCCAGCTTCTCACCTTGCTCATTGATAGCGGTAGCAATCGTATTGCCATTCGCATCAATCTTGGTACCCAGCGTTGTGAAACCATTAGTCATAGTAGTATTAAGTGCTCCAAGACTTTCATTAACGCCTTGAATATCCAAATGCAACTGGTCACCAACCTTACCTATCTGAGTAGTCACATTAGCAAATCCAGTATTTATCATCGCAGTTAATGCGTCAAATTTCTCGCTGATAGTCGCAGTCTGGCTATTGATAACTGCAACAAGAGCATCTGCCGTTTTCTTTATTTCCGCAGAAATAAGTTTACCTGTTTCATCTATCTCAAGACGCAGTAGTTCACCATTTTCGTTCATAGCCGTAACAATCTTGTTGCCATTCGCATCAAGCGTTGTATTGAGCGCTTTGAATCCATCAAACATTGTTGTATTAAGCGTTCCAAGATTAGTATTTACATTGGTAAGTTGTGCATCCAGCGTTTTGTCCAAATCGTCAATTTTAACAGATACTTCAGCAAACCCTGCTTTAGTAATAATCGTCAACGCATCAAACTTCTCTGATAAAGTCGCTGTCAAACTATTGATAGTTTCAACCAATTTAGTTGCTGACTTCTCTATTTGTGCAGAAATAAGCTTACCTGTTTCATCTATTTCAAGGCGTAATAGTTCTCCGTTTTCATTGATTGCATATACAATCTGCTTCCCTGTTTCATCTATCTGTGTACTCAATGCAGAGAAACCATCGAACAGAGTTTTGTTGATAGACGACAAACCATTCTCCACATTTTCTCCAAGAATTTTAATAGCACCGGTATTTTCGTCTACCGACAATTTAATATCAGCCAAATTCTTATCCAGAAGCTTATTCAACGCTTCAAATCTTTCACTAATAGACTTATTAAGGTCATTTATAACCGACACAAGAGCTGAATAATCATTGATATAGGTCTGGTCACCATAATCAACTGATGGTTCAAATAATTCTGTACACGAGGTAGTACATAACATACCCGCAACTAAGAAAGGAATTAACACCTTTTTCATGTTTTGTTCATTGGAAGTGCTAACAGCCCCCTCGTTAGCGGTTAAATGTAAAAAGCGTGGGAACTACTGAATTATTACCACCATGAGGCTCTCGACTGCCCGATCAGGATAATAAAACAATAGCCCACGCCAGAATGTTATATAGTCTACCGCAAAGCAGAAATATATACCACTGACGTGAGCGTTCTTGCCTATTACCTCCTGACCGTGAAATTGTCGAGATTCCATGATGAGATAATATGTCAAACGCTCTTCGTTTACTAATATGTCCTTTCAATGCCTCTACTTACTAGGCATTAGAAATTAGGTACAAAATTATAGAAACTATTTTAAATAACAAGAAATTAATGCTTATTTATTTTTTGTTCTTCGCACTGCCGGCACTGAGCAATGAACAGTGGGCGGACTTGCTGCAATAGTGATTAATAAAGTATACCCTAATATCCCATACCAAACTGCCACAAAGGGATCACATTCATAAAACCTTGTTCAATGTCATCTTTTACGATGAAACCCTTTTCTATTCCCTGTATTTGCTTCTGCCCCTTCTTCTTACCTCCTATTTCAAAAGTCATCTTATCAATCAAAAAGTCAGAAACGGGAGAAGTCACGACATCCGAAAACGCTCTGGTCTGATTCAAGAAGAAAGTTTCCCGGACATTCCCGATATTAGAGTTTTCCTGAGCCAAATTATAGATAAGATTCGTATTATCCAAATAGATTTTATCCACCTTTCCCAATCCCCGAACTCCACCGGTGGCATCCCGCAATTGTGCTATAAGTCCCGCCTCCTCAATATAAAGGCAGTAATCTGAAATATTATTGCGGCTTATCTCCAGCACTTTAGCGATACTGCTAAAGTTCGGTTTAAACGGTACACTTTTAGCAATAATGGCAAGAAGCTGTTTGAGCTTCCGTCCTGTAGATACATTCATATCTGCAAATTGAGGAATATCTGATTCTAAAGTCAAGTTAATGATTTGCCGCAAACGGATATCGTAGTCATCTTCCAAAGCAAACGGATAATAGCCTGTTTGCAGGTATTCATGAAAAAGCGGAAGCGGATGTTCTAAACCCGGAATATCAACCTTGTGCGTCACCATATCCTGTAAAGTATACACTTCGGAAGATATATGATGAAATAACTGTAAATATTCACGGAAAGAAAGCCCCTGCATCTGATACATAACTGCACGACGACTAAGGTCAGACGCTCCCTTATTGATATCCAATACGGACGAACCGGTAAATACAATATTCAATTCAGGGTGATAGTCATAAACCAATTTAAGTTCTTTCGACCAATCCTTGTATTTATGAATTTCGTCGATAAACAGATATTTCCCTCCCATCTTCACAAACGCATCGGCCAAATCAAGGAGGCGATGGCTGGCAAAATAAAAGTCTTCTGCCGTAACATATAAAGCCTCATTCAAATTCAGTTTCTCCTTGATATGCTGAAGTACCAAGGTCGTCTTTCCAACCCCTCTCGGTCCGGTGAGCCCTATCATACGGCTATTCCAATTTATTTTGGAATAAATATAACGATAAAACTCAATATCAGTTTCCCGCACTAATTTCCGATAATACTCGAATAACTTCTCCATATGCCTTCTTTTTAGACAAAGATATAAAATTTGCACTATAGGAGTGCATTATTTAAGAAGATTTGCACTGAGAGAGTGCAAATAGTTCCATATTCCTTGCAGCAACCTGTTTTTCTCCTATCTTTGCAGCCTAAAAACAACATCACATGAAATATAAACTCGTAGTCCTCGACCTTGACGGTACGCTTACCAACTCTAAGAAAGAAATAACTGCCCGCAACCGGGAAACACTGATACGCATACAAGAACAAGGAGTCCGTCTGGTACTCGCTTCGGGACGGCCAACCTATGGCATCGTGCCGCTCGCCAATGAGCTGCGTATAAATGAGTTCGGCGGATTTATCCTGTCCTATAACGGCGGCGAGATCATCAACTGGGAAAGCAAGGAAATGATGTACGAGAATGTGCTTCCCAATGAAGTGATTCCGGTGCTCTACGAATGTGCCCGTACCAATCATCTAAGCATACTGACCTATGACGGGGCAGAGATAGTGACCGAAAACTCGCAAGACCCATATGTACAGAAAGAAGCCTTCCTCAATAAAATGGCAGTACGGGAAACAAATGACTTCCTGACCGACATCACTCTTCCGGTAGCCAAATGCCTTATCGTAGGAGATGCCGACCAATTGATTCCTGTCGAGTCTGAGCTGTGTATCCGCCTGCAAGGAAAGATCAATGTTTTCCGTTCGGAACCCTATTTCCTGGAATTAGTTCCACAGGGAATTGATAAAGCCTTGTCTCTCACTGTCCTGCTGGAAGCGACAGGAGTATCACGGGAAGAAGTCATAGCCATAGGCGACGGATACAATGACCTGTCAATGATCAAGTTTGCAGGCATGGGCATTGCAATGGGAAATGCACAGGAACCCGTGAAGAAAGCGGCCAATGAGATCACACTGAGCAATGATGAAGACGGAGTAGCGGTAGCCATAGAAAAACATATTCAGCTATCCTGCCCCATGTAAAAACGAGCAGATTTCAAGCTGATTTACAGCATATATCAAAGAATTATTCTACCTTTGTGGCTCCTAAAAAGAATCAAATAGTAAACGTTATGGAACATCAACTAACCATTTACAACACTCTAGATAGAAAAAAAGAACTGTTTGTACCGCTTCACGCGCCTCATGTGGGCATGTATGTCTGCGGACCGACAGTCTACGGTGACGCTCATCTGGGACATGCCCGTCCTTCCATCACATTTGACGTACTCTTCCGTTATCTGACTCATTTAGGATACAAAGTACGTTATGTACGCAATATTACCGATGTAGGCCATCTGGAACATGATGCCGACGACGGAGAAGATAAGATTGCCAAAAAAGCACGTCTGGAAGAGCTGGAACCCATGGAAGTCGTTCAGTATTTCCTGAACCGTTACCACAAGGCAATGGAAGCACTCAACGTATTATCACCAAGCATCGAACCGCATGCTTCGGGACATATCATCGAACAGATTCAGCTGGTACAGAAGATTCTGGACGCCGGATACGCTTACGAAAGCGAAGGCTCTGTTTACTTCGACGTAGCCAAATATAACAAGGATTATCACTACGGAAAACTTTCCGGTCGCAACCTCGACGACGTACTGAATACAACCCGCGACCTCGACGGACAAAGCGAAAAACGCAATCCTGCCGATTTCGCCCTCTGGAAGAAAGCACAACCGGAGCATATCATGCGCTGGCCTTCGCCATGGAGTGACGGTTTCCCGGGATGGCATGCCGAATGTACTGCTATGGGACGTAAGTATCTGGGTGAGCATTTCGACATTCACGGAGGAGGAATGGACCTGATTTTCCCGCACCACGAGTGCGAAATTGCACAGTCGGTAGCTTCACAAGGGGACGACATGGTTCATTACTGGATGCACAACAACATGATTACCATCAACGGAACGAAGATGGGTAAATCACTCGGAAACTTTATCACACTGGATGAGTTCTTCAACGGCACCCACAAACTGCTGGCACAGGCTTATACTCCGATGACGATCCGTTTCTTCATTCTGCAAGCTCACTATCGCAGCACAGTTGACTTCAGCAATGAGGCACTGCAAGCCTCGGAGAAGGGATTGCAACGCCTGATGGAAGCAATCGACGCATTGGATAAGATCACTCCTTCTGCAACGACTTCAGAAGGCATCAATGTGAAAGAGCTCCGCGCAAAATGTTATGAAGCTATGAATGACGACTTGAATACACCTATCGTTATTGCACAACTCTTCGAAGGTGCCCGCATCATTAATAACATCATCGCCGGAAATGCTGCCATTTCTGCAGAAGACCTGGATAACCTGAAAGAAACGTTCCGGCTCTTCAGCTTCGATATTATGGGACTGAAAGAAGAGAAAGGTTCCTCGGACGGTCGCGAGGCTGCCTACGGTAAGGTAGTGGATATGTTATTGGAGCAACGAATGAAAGCAAAAGCCAATAAAGACTGGGCTACTTCGGACGAAATCCGTAATACATTGACTGCACTCGGATTCGAAGTTAAAGATACGAAAGATGGCTTTGAATGGAGACTGAATAAGTAATTGCAAATAAGAATAAAGAGGTTGTGTCAAAACGCTGGCACAACCTTTTTTTATGCACAAAGCCCAGACTTTCACAAGCCCGGGCTTTGTTATTACCCAAAGTTTTTGT
>NZ_FNNN01000066.1 GCF_900106755.1 Bacteroides faecis MAJ27 | reverse complement strand
GGCGGAAAAGGTTGCATGTTTGGCGTCTTTCCATAATTCCTCTGGAATTAGAGGTGTCCTCACTCGTTTGTCCAGATACCTCAAGAAATACCTCATCTCCGCCATATTCCAGAAAAGAAAACCATCCATAGACTGTACCAACTTGCTGTTTATGCCATATTTCCGCAAAAGAGCTACCAAGATTACAGCTTCTTCATTCGTTTGGGTGAGCACACACGAGGTACCGCTCCCCCGATAATGAATCAATTCCTCAACGAGCGGCTGAAATATATACTTTGATTGATGGCGTGTCACACCAACCCAACCATCCTCTTCCCTCATTGAGATAATTGGTGTGCTTTTCATCCTTTTACTGATACCTCGCACAAATTCGTTGGCGAAATTAACTGGTTGGTGCGCACTGCGATAATTCTCAGTCATCTCGACCAACTTGCTGCCGGGCTCCTGTGACAGCTGGTACATATATCCGGAATCGGCCCCACGGAATTCATAAATGCTTTGGTCATCATCGCCTACTGCTATCACACGCATCTCTTCGTTTTTATTCATAAGGGCCTTTACAAGTGCATATTCTTCAACGCCCATGTCCTGAGCTTCGTCTATGACCAGTACCGTTTTGCCTATTTTGTTTGGTTCCACTTCTCCTTGATTAATCATCTCGGTAGCTTTTGCTACGACATTTTTGGCATCTTCAAGGTTTCCTATCCGCCCCAAGAGGTCAAAACAATAGGAGTGGAATGTCTTTATTTCAACAAAGTGAGCAGCGTTGCCTATCAGTTCCATAAGTCTTTGTTTGAATTCTGTAGCGGCTGCTCTTGAAAACGTTAGCATCAGAAGTTGCTCGTGTTTTACATCTTCAAGCAGAAGAAGTGATGCGGGTTTGTGAACTAGTACACGTGTCTTTCCGCTGCCAGGACCTGCCGCGACAACGATGCAACGTGAATCCTTGTCGGCAACAATCTCCATTTGACGTTTGGACAGCTGACCAAACAATTGTTTGTATTTCTGTGGTGTCAAGTTGTGCTGTATTTCACTAATTCTTTCTCCTTTAAAATATTTGGTGACAAATTTCTTGTAGTCCATTTGGAAATAGTCCTGAACATATTGCAAAGCTGAATTATAATCCTTTACCATCAGATTAGCATATTCACCCACAATATGAACTTGCTGAATCTTCTGCTTGTAGAATTCACTAAGCATCCGGTAGTCATCCTGTCTATATCTCGATTTGTTATCCTTTATTCTTTGTATATTCATGGTGTTATAAAGGACCAAGAAGCCGCCTTCGAGTTTGAGCGCACCGATTTTTGACAGATATAAAAGTGCTTCCTCCACGTCTTCCAACTGTAGATTGTCAAACCCACTAAAAAAAGATTGGGGAGTTGACTTTATTTGATTTAAAAGTTCTACTACAGAAAATTGAACGGCCTTATTCCCCTTTACTGTATCAGCGGTTAGCCTGTATAGCCATTCTATGGCAAAACGGCTCACCTCCAATCGCCTTTCAAAACGTTTGATAGTTAATTCCATATCTGCCAGACGACTGATTTCCATATTGTGGACCTCATCCTCTTTCTTGCGAGTATATCCCTTAACGGTAAGAAAATAGAGTAGTGTACGGATATCTTTTTCTTTGGATGTATTGATTCCGTCATTCACAGCATTGTCATTCAGTTGCTTACATGATATCCGCAAAGACCCGTCAGGAATGTGGGTAAGGATATATTGTTCGAGTTTTGCAAAACGTTCAAGGAGTATTTGTGATTTTCTTTCCGAGTCACCTGTATCCAACAAATAAGCAGATATATCCTTACTATCGGCTAATATGCCTTCCTGTCGCATTCGTTCCACCACGGATATGACTTCTCTTTTGCTTATTCCCAAAATGTCTGCCAGATAATCAATCCGCGACTCCGCTTCTGAATCTTGAGCTTTGGCAATATATTTCTGGGATATTAATGATTTAATGATTCGGACTGCCTTTTCTATTTCGTCACTGCCAAAGAGCAGCGATGCTGATATACGTTTTCTTGCTTCATCCATGTTCCTTACCGTAATGCCTGTGGCATATACATGAGGCATATTACTCCCTCTTACCAGGTATCCACTTTGTTCCAAAGCCGCTAAAGCTGTCCGAACACGTGTCTCAATATCGGATACCGAATCGTCCCAACCTGCCTGACGTGCAATTTCCAATGCAGAAC
>NZ_FNNN01000030.1 GCF_900106755.1 Bacteroides faecis MAJ27 | reverse complement strand
CTAAAGTTAAGTTCTTCATTGTTTCACGTTTTAAATTCACGCAAAACTAGGAAGAACTTTCAGAGGGGGAAATACGGGGTTTGCTGAATGCTTACGTTCCATTATCACTGCTTATGAGGATTTTATTTTTCAGAAATTAATTAATATTGCTCGTATTATATTAAACCCTTTGGTGATGGTTGTTATGTTGAATATGGGATATAAAGCCATTGGTATGGTAGTTGTTACGACACTTTTTAATATTGTAACTTTGCTGATAAACTATTGGTATTGCTGTCATAAGATAAAAATAAAAATTTATTTTCGGCGTTTTAGATGGGATTTTTTCAAGGAAATTTCGATATATTCTTTTTGGATTTTCTTGAGTGCTATTGTAGATAGAATATATTGGAGTACTGGACAATTTATTTTAGGGATTTATTATGGTGCTGCTGTTGTAGCAATTTATGCAGTTGCTATCCAATTTCAAGGTATATATATGGGATTTTCCAGTGCTATAACCAGTGTCTTTTTACCTAAGGTAACAGCTTTGATTGCCAATAATTCAGATAATAAAATAATATCAGACTTATTTATTCGAGTAGGGCGAATTCAATATATTATAATGAGTTTTATTTTGACAGGATTCATTCTGTTTGGACATTCATTTATTAAATTATGGGCAGGTGATAATTATGGAGAATCTTATTGGATTACTTTATGTTTTTTAATTCCACTAACAATTCCTTTAACTCAGAATTTAGGTATTACTATACTACAAGCGCGAAATCAAATGAAATTTAGATCTTTATTATATGTTTTGATTTCTATGTTTAGTTTGTCTATTTCCATACCTCTAGCAAAATATTATGCAGGAATAGGGTGTGCGCTTGGAGTATCTGTTGCATTGATAATTGGACAAATAATTATTATGAATATCTATTATAAGAGAAAAATAGGCATTGATATTCCTCGTTTTTGGCGTGAAATAGCCAAAATGTCTCTTATTCCATTATTATTAGGGATATGCTCATATATTATTTTATCTCAAATAACTCTTGATAAACCATTATATTTAGGGATTTCAATAATGATATTTTCTGTTTTATATATTTTTTTATTTTGGTATTGGGGATTAAATGCTTATGAACGACAATTATTATTGCCATTGCGTAATATTTACAAAAAATGAAATGTCGGGACTATTCTTATGGATATAAGAGCTTATTTTAGATATAATGTACATGAACTAGCGTTCGTGATTATGTTTATTTTACTGTTTTTTCAGTCTATTCTATCTGACAGGATATGTTATGTTTTTAGTTATACTGATGAATTATTTGCTGTGATAGGATTGATGACTCTTTCTTCTCCTTATGTTCGTAAATATGTTTTTATGCATAATACCTATGTGAAACGAATATTTAAATTACTATTAGTTATACTAATTATCGGTTGTTTATCCACTATAAGGTATAAAATTCAATCAGACTTAATGGTTAATTTATATGATTGTTTTGCGTTAATGAAAATGTTTGTAATTTGTTTTTTAGGTTTGTCGTTATTGTATAGGTGTAGTTTGAATAAAGTTCTGGAGATTATCTTTTTTTTGGTTTGTATGTATATATTGCTAGGGGGGATATTTGGAATTCTAAATCTTTTTGGAGATATAGGAATGTCAGAAGAATATAGATTTGGGATTCGAAATTTTCGTTTTATTAATTCAAATAGTGGTGATTATGCATCTATCCTTATCATAGCATTGTCAATTGTACATTTACAATCAGGAATGACTGGGAAAAAATATATTTTCTTGAAATTACTGACACTATTTTGTTTGATTTTAACATTAAGAGGTAAAGCTATTGGTATGGTTTTAACTTATACTGTTCTTATATGGCTTTTGAAATATTATAAAGGAATATCATTAAAATCTCTAGCTATTTTAGCGATGATTGGTTTTGGAGGTGCATATTGGCAAATAAAATTCTATTTCGTAGATAATATTACTGCTAGGGGGCTGTTTTTGTTGTATGGATTAATAACTGCTAATAATTTTTTCCCATTTGGAGCGGGCTTTTCTACTTACGGATCAAACATGGCTAAAGTAAATTATTCTCCATTATATACTGAATATGGTTTTTCCTCTTATTATGGAATGAGTGCGGAACAGCCTCAGTTTCTTAACGATAATTTTTGGCCTATGATTATTGCTCAATTTGGTTGGATTAGTTTTATTTTGTACGCTTTTATTTTGGTCTTATTTTTTAAAATAGTAAATATTGAATTTTCTTTAAAACAACTCAAAATAGCTGGTTTTATACTTTTCTTTTTGTTAATTTATTCTTCTATAGGAGGGCCTATATTTGTCCACTATATTGGGTGTGCTTCCATCCTAGTTTTTTCTTTAGGTATTGCTCTTTCTCAAAAATATAAATAATATGTATCGAATTTGTGTTATCTGTGTATATATGGGAAAATTTCCTATTTACAGTAATTTGTGGCTTGATTCATGTCAACGCAATTATACAATTGATTTTTTACTAATAACAGATCAAACAATACAAAATTGTCCTCCTAATGTTATTTTAAAGAATATGACATTGCAAGAATTGCGTGAAAGAATACAAATAGGGATGAAAGAGAAAATAGTATTGGATAAACCATATAAATCCTGTGATTTTCGGCCTATGTTTGGATATATTTTTCAGAAAGAACTAATTGGATATGATTTTTGGGGGCATTGTGATATGGATGTTATTTTTGGAAATATTCGCAAATTTGTTACAGATGAACTTCTAGACAAATATGATAAAATATATCCATTAGGACATTTTTCTTTATATAGAAATTCGGATAAATGTAATCTCTATTTTAAATTAGAAGGTAGTCTAGTCGGAAATTATAAATATGTGATCTCAACATCCAAGAGTTGTGTTTTTGATGAAGTCTATGGGATTGATAAGATTTTTGAGTATAATAAGCTTCCTCTATATGAAAAAAGAGATTGTGCGGACATTAATTACTTTGTAAAAAGAATGAAACTTGTAGGACCGAGTTTCAAAAATTATATGTCACAAGCTTTCTTTATGAAGAATGGAGAATGTTATAGAGTGTTTGAATCTTGTGGAACTTTACACTATGAGGAATTTTGTTACATTCATCTCCAAAAACGAGCTTATACTGGGACTATAAATAATCATGATTGCTATTATGTGGCTCCTGATAGTTTTATTCCTTTTGCAGGAACTGTTGAAGTTTGCGATATTAGGGAAATTAATCCATATAGAGGGAAAGTTAATGAATTGATAGAAGAATTTATTAATGAATATGCCTTCCGGATTAAAAGAAAATTCAAGTCTTTTTTTATAAAATAAATCATAGATGAGAAAAAAAGATTTTTGCATAGGTTGTGGAGCTTGTAAATTTGCTTGTCCGCAGAAATGTGTAAAATTGCAAGAAGATGTATTGGGAAGATATGAAATGGTAATTGCTAAAGAGCAGTGTCTTGAGTGTGGTATTTGTGAGAAAGTCTGTCCTATTTATGAAAATATTCTAATACCCAAACAGGCTCAATATAATACGATAACAGGTAACTATTTAAATTGTTATAAAGGGTACGATGATAGATATAGGAAAACGAGTGCTTCGGGAGGGCTTTTAACTTCATTTTTATATGGACTTTTAAAGGGAGATATTGTAGATACTGTTGTTTGTTTAAAGGAAAATTCAGATTCAACTCAATTTTATAAATATAGTTTTGTATCTGAGCCTAGTAGATTGATTCAGAATTCAAAATCGGCTTATTATCCTGTTGAAATGTCTGAAATGATAGAATATATTTTAAAAAATGATGCTCGTTATGCTATTGTTGTTCTTCCTTGTCAAGCTAAAGCTATTAGAATTTTACAAAAGAGATATAAAAAATTGGAAGAACGAATTTTAGTTCTAGCAGGTTTGGTTTGCGGAGGAATGCCAGGAAAGGGGCTGGTTGAATATATTAGTAATTTCTATGGTCATAGTCTTGACGAGGTAAAAAGAATAACATTTAGGGAAAAAGAGAAAAATGTGACTAATAGTAATTATTCTATTAAGTTGCAATTTACTAATAATGAAGTTATAAGAAGTCATTTTCGACAAGAAGAATTTGGTTTTGCTTATCTTAATAAACTTTTTCATTACAAAGCTTGTAATTTATGTAACGACATATTTGCAGAATATGCAGATATTGTTTTCATGGATGCTTGGTTACAAGAGCATCGGTATGATGAATTAGGAACTTCTATTTGCATTGTTAGAAATGAGAATATAGCCGAATTTACTAATAATTATTTTACTCAAATTGAAAATGTAAAAGTGGTTACTATCGATTCTGCAATTCAAGCACAAAGTAATGTAGGGTTAGTACTTAGAAAGAAGAAACAAAATATTTTTAAATATAAATTTTATGCTAGTAAAGGATTTAGGATTCCCTATTCTATTTCTAATATGCAATTCTCTTTGAAAGAAATAACGAAGTTTTCTATTAGAGGAAGGCAAGAATATGCTATTCAAAATTATGCAGAGAAGCAATGGGTGCTATTTAAGCAGAAAAAGATTTCAATTGAAGATTTTTACAAGAAAATGCATCGTTATGTAAAATGGATTAAAATAATTTGAAAATTAAATGAAAATAGGAATAGTTACAATTTATGATGCCTATAATTATGGTAGTTTCTTACAAGCATTTGCTCTACAGGAATTTTTAATTAATGAAGGGCACGAAGTTTATATCTTAGATTTTTCAGTATCATTGAAAAGTCGAATTGCTAGAAAATACCTGGCGAAAAACATAAAGAGAACTGTTTTGAAACTGCATCGTTATTTTGTATATAGGAAGGATTGGAAACTTCTTAATATAAAACGTGGTAATAAAATAGAGCAAATAGATCTTATGATTGTTGGTAGTGATGAGGTTTGGAATATTGATAATGAGTCTATTGAACATATAAAACAGTTTTATGGTATTGATTGTGCAGCAAAACAAATAATAGCATATGCTCCTAGTTTAGGGTATGCTACAGGTACAAGCTATAAAAAATATCCTGAATTTGTTAATGGCATAAAAAACAATATTTCAGCTTTTTATATGAGAGATGCCTTTACAGAGGAATTTGTAAAGAGGATCATTAAAAAAGAGACTAGAAAAGTTTCAGATCCGACAATTCTTTTATATGATAGATGGGAAGAATTTATGCAGGGATATCCTATGCAAATTGAAAAATATATGATTTATTATAGTTATCTTGATGATACGCCTTTTAAGGAGTTTATAAAGAAATTTGCAAAAGAAAATGATTTGAAATTAATTGTTGTAGGCTTTGATTATAAATGGTGTGACGATCAAATAATAGTAACTCCACGTCAGTTTCTTTCAGTAATGAAACATGCTCAATATGTTGTGACGAGTACTTATCATGGAACTGTATTTTCAACTTTACTGAAAAAAAAATTTGTTGTTATACATCCTTCCATAAAGGTTATAGATTATTTGGAACAAATAGGATTAAAAAAAATAAGTTTTTTAGAAAGTGGTTATGATAATTTCTCTAAGTTTCTTTTAGATGATATAGACTATGATCTTGTATGGGATAAGTTGAATACACTAAGAGAATTCTCTGTACATTGTATTAATGAAAATCTAAATAAATAGTGTTAAAATGAATCCATTAACAATATCGGAAATTCAAAAAGTTTCTTTGGGTATCCTTAAAAAAGTAGATGAGATTTGTAATAAATTGAATTTGCGCTATGTTTTAACTTATGGTACACTTTTAGGTGCAATTAGACATAAGGGGTATATTCCATGGGATGATGATGTTGATATTATGATGCCACGGCCAGATTACGAAAAGTTGTTAAAATATTTTGAAAGCCATAGAGATGAATTATTTCCGTTATGTGTCTTAAACTCTCAAACCACTTTTCGATATCCTTATATCATTACTCGCATAAGTAATTCTGATTATTGGTTGAATACTCAAAATGAAAAACAATGTGGTATGGGTATATTTATTGATATTTATCCTCTTGATGGTTTAGGTAATGATTTGGAGAAGGCTGAAAAAAAAATGGCTAAGGCTAAAGGTATCTCTTCTTTGGCTTATCTTTCCACAAGAAAATATTTGAGTTTCAGTGGAACTAAATCTTGGAAGAGAAAAATAATAAAACCTTTTGCTTTTACTTTTGCTAAAATAATGGGGAAAGCATTTTTTGAGAAGAGATTATTAAGTATGGCTTATTCTTATGAATATGATAAAAGTGAGTTTGTTGGTTGTGTTGTGTGGGAACGTGAAGTGTTTAGAAGAGCTGATATTGATAATATGATTTTGCATGATTTTGAAGAGAATCAGTTTTGGATTCCTAAACAATATCATCAGATATTGACAGGATTTTATGGTGATTATATGCAACTTCCTCCTGAGAAGGAGAGAGAACCACACCATTTGTATTATGCATATAAGAAATAAAAAGTTATGGGAATATGGCAATATTATAAACAAGCAGGTGGTTTCAAATTACTTATTCAATATTGGAAAGCTCATGTTTTAGGTTATGCTTTTTTAGAATTCATATTATTAGGCAAAAGTAAAACTGCATTAGAGATTTTCCGCCTTGCTGTTAATAATCGAATACATGAGAAATTAAAGAGGAAGTATAAGTACGTTATAACAAAAAAGCTAACGATTCCAGAAAAAGGAAAATGTCAAAAAAGTAATAAAGTTTGGGTTTGTTGGTTTCAAGGTGTAGAAAATGCTCCTTTGTTAGTACGGAGATGTTATGAATCTTTATGTAAATATTTGAGAGATAGGGAGATTGTTCTTATAACACAGGATAATCTTTTCAATTACGTACAATTTCCTGATTATATCTTAAAAAAATGGGAGGCTGGAGTTATAACGAATACACATTTCTCAGATTTGTTACGTTTAGAATTATTGATTAAATATGGTGGAACATGGATTGATGCAACAGTTTTATGTACAAGTGGTAAATATCCCAAATATTTGTTTGACTCTGACTTGTTCTTTTTCCAAAAGTTAAAACCTGGGAAAGATGGGGATTGTATTCCCTTATCTAGTTGGTTTATAACTTCTATCTCTAATAATAAAATATTGATAGCTACTCGTGAGCTATTATATACATATTGGCATGAACATGATTTTCTAGTAGATTATTTTTTGTTTCATCACTTCATGTATATGGCATGTGAGGAATATCCTGAAGAGTATAATAAAGTAGTTAAATTTAGTAATTCTATTCCTCATATATTATCATTAGGATTATTTCAACAATATGATGAAGAAAAATATCAAGCTTTGGTCGATATGACTTGTTTTCACAAATTGTCATATAAACTAAATGAGGATAATATAAAACGAAAAGGAACTTATTATAGTATACTTATTAATCAATGAAAATATCAATTATAGGTACAGTTGGAGTACCTGCAAATTATGGCGGATTTGAAACGCTAGTAGAAAATATAATCACTAATGTATCTTCTAAGAAGTTGACCTATACAGTTTACTGTAGTTCCAAAGCTTATACGGAACGATCAGATGTTTATAAGGGTGCAGTATTACAGTATATTTCTTTAGACGCTAATGGATATCAAAGTATTTTATATGATATCTATTCTTTAATAAAAGCTACTAAGCATAGTGATTCTATTTTGATACTAGGTGTGTCAGGATGTTGTTTTCTACCGATTTATAGATTATTTTCTAAGAAAAGATTGATTATTAATATTGATGGTTTAGAACATCGCAGAGAGAAATGGGGAAAATTGACAAGACGTTTTCTTAAGTTCTCAGAGCAAATGGCTATAAAATATGGAAATGTTATAATATCTGATAATAAAGGTATTCAAGATTATGTAAATAAGGAATATGGAGTTTCTTCTGAGTTAATAGCCTATGGTGGAGATCATGTTCTTTGTTCAATAACGAAAGAAAAAGAAAACGAAATATTGGATAAATATTCTTTAAGGAAAGAAGAATATTCATTTACAGTTTGTCGTATAGAGCCCGAAAATAATGTTCACATTGTGTTAGAAGCATTTGCTCATTCAAAAAGAAATCTGCTTATTGTTGGAAATTGGGAAAAGAATGAATATGGTATACATTTGCTGCATCAATATAAGAATTATACTAATATAAAAATGCTTTCTCCAATATATGATATTAGTATTCTTAATATTCTACGTTCTAATTGCTCGTTTTATATACATGGGCATAGTGCGGGAGGAACTAATCCTTCTTTAGTTGAAGCTATGTTTTTTGGAAAACCCATTATTGCATTTGATGTAATATACAATAGAGAGACAACAGAAAATAAAGCTGATTACTTTTCTTCTGTGGAAGAGTTAGAACGATTATTATCTCAAAATCGTGATTATTATTGTAATTCAAGAAGTATGTACGAAATAGCAAATAGAAAATATCGATGGAAAATAATAGCAGAACAATATGAAGCTTTATATTGAGTTTATGGAGTTGATGTTTATAGTATTAATAATTCATATGGATATTTTAGCATAGTGAGCAATTTATGATATTTTGCTTCTTAATTGGTGAATTGGGATAAAATGTTTACTATATATTAATGGTTTTTTAGATAGGATAGATGATGGAAGTTGTAGAAACTAATATAGAAGGAGTGATTATTATCGAACCCCGTATTTTTAAAGACGATCGGGGCTATTTCTTTGAATCATTTTCTCAAAGAGAATTTGAGGAAAAGGTTTGTAAAACGACCTTTGTTCAAGATAATGAAAGCAAGTCCGGTTATGGAGTATTGAGAGGACTACATTTCCAGAAACCTCCTTTTGCTCAAAGTAAATTAGTGCGAGTTATAAAAGGGGCAGTGTTAGATGTTGCTGTTGATATAAGAAAAGGTTCTCCTACATTTGGGCAATATGTATCAGTGGAGTTAACTGGTGATAATCATCGTCAGTTTTTTATTCCTCGTGGATTTGCTCATGGATTTAGTGTTTTAAGTGAAGAGGTTATTTTTCAGTATAAATGTGACAACTTCTATTCACCTCAGAGTGAAGGAGCAATAGCCTGGAATGATCCGGATTTAAATATTGATTGGCGTATTCCTGTTGAAGAAGTGATACTTTCTGAAAAAGACAGTAAGCATCCAAAGTTGAAAGATTTGCAGTGTGTATTTTAAAGTTTACTTCATTTGTAATTAGCTTGTTAATTCAACTCTTAGAGTTTTAAAACCACATTTTTGTCATCATCCGTCACTTCAACTGTTAACCAGTTATCAATCAATGAACTAAAAGTGACGGCAACCAGTGACGGCAAAGTGACGACAGAATAAATCAAAATTTTGCCGTCACTTTTCTTTTTATGTAGAGTTTAGATATTCAATTGATAATTGGATACTTATTACTAAGAGAGTTTACCGAATGCTTATTTCTGAACTATACTGCGTGCATTAGAACAAACACCAGTAACCTTATTATGCAGACAAGGCTTGACTAATATATTTTGTATGATGCATGTTCCCGTTCCACGTACGTGAAACATTCGGACCACGTATGTGAACCCACGGGATCACGTACATGAACCGATGGAACCACGTACGTGAACCGATGGAACCACGTACGTGAAGCGATTTTTTATTACTATAAAGATACATAAAACAAGCGTTGAAAAGAACTTGCTAAAACCGTATTCTACTATTAAATCGAGGAGCTTATGTAAAATTATAAGCCCAAAAATTAATTTAAAAGAATAACGCCAAAATCCTTTATAACTCGATATTTAATGACTACCTTTGAGACTCATAACCGTTTATAAATATAAAAAACAGGATAAGGTAGAAATGAAGATAACACAAATAAGAGAAACAGAAAGTGCGGAAGCAATTAGTGTATTTAATTTTGAATCGTTTGTAGAGAAAATAAAAGTAGAGACCAAAGCGCGTCCGGTATCCGGATTTCGTGAGGCTCTGCATTATGTCTTGCCCGGTGAACCTTGTCATCTTTCGGGCAAACTACCTAAAATAATTCCGGCAGTCGCATGCGGACGTGTCAATGGGGTGAAGCGGATGAAGGCTTACAATGGCATTGTTGAGTTGAGTGTCGGTCCCCTTGCAGGAAAGGCTGAGGTGGAGATCGTAAAGAAGAAAGCGGCGGAACTTCCGCAAACCAAACTTGCATTTATGGGATCGAGCGGAAAGACCGTCAAGATATGGACCTATTTTACCCGACCGGACGGGACATTGCCCCAGACACAGGAAGAAGCAGAGATATTTCATGCACATGCGTACCGGCTGGCGGTGAAATGTTATCAACCTCAGCTTCCTTTTGATATTCAGATGAAAGAACCGCTCTTGGATCAGTATTCCCGGTTGAGCTATGACCCCGAATTATTTTATCGGGAGGATGCGGTACCTTTCTATCTTTCCCAGCCTTTCGGAATGCCTGCCGAGAACAGTTATCGGGAAAAAACGATTGCAGAGAAGTCTCCGTTAAGTCGTGCCGTACCGGGGTATGATACGGAAGATGCGTTGGCTGTGCTGTATGAGGCGGCTTTGAGGAAGACATTTGAGGAAATGGAAGATGGCTGGAAGCGGGATGATGATTTGCAGCCGCTGGTGGTGAGGTTGGCGGAGAATTGTTTTCATTCCGGTATTCCGGAGGAAGAAGTGGTACGTCGGACCATTCACCGCTATTACAGGCAGCAACAGTCGCTGCTGGTCAGAGAAATGATAGGCAATGTGTATAAAGAATGCAAGGGATTCGGCAAGAAAGACTTGCTGACCAAAGAACAGCATCTGAATCTGCAAACAGAGGAATTTATGAATCGCCGATATGAATTCCGATATAATACACAGGTAGGAGAGGTGGAGTACCGCGATCGCTGCTCGTTCTTTTTTCGTTTTCGTCCTGTAGATAAGCGGATACAGAACAGTATTTTACTGGATGCCCAGAGCGAAGGAATTTCTGTATGGGATCGGGATATTGACAGATATCTGCATTCCAACCGCATTGCTGTCTATAATCCGTTGGAAGAGTTTCTTTTTCATTTGCCCAATTGGGATGGAAAGGACCGGATTGCAGAACTGGCAGGCAGAGTTCCTTGCGAAAACATACATTGGATGATGCTTTTTCATCGGTGGTTCCTCAATATGGTAGCTCATTGGCGCGGATATGACAATAAACATTTGCACATAATACTACCATTTATTATCTTTGTACTATATTAAAATAGCCAAGATTTATGAGAGGTGCAATTTACAGTAGAGTATCTACAGAAATACAAGATTATGGTAAGCAAACGGATGAATTGAAGGATTATGCTGCCCGTAATAATATTGAGGTAAAATATATTTTTGAAGAGAAAGTTTCTGGTTTTAAAGATGATAGAACAGAATTTAAGAAACTAGAGAAATTAACTAAAAATGATATTGATATTATTTTAGTGTGGGAATTATCCAGGCTTTCTCGAAGGTCTATCTTCATTCAGCAAACGGTGAAGAATTTCGCTAATAAGGGAATCTGTATCTTTACTAAAAAAGAAGGTCTCTATACTTTGAATGATGACGGCACGGAAAATAAGAACGCAATGTTTACCATTGGAGTAATATCAATGATAGCAGAGCAAGAAATAGAGACTTTGAAAGAACGAACAATTTCCAGTAAAAGAAGATATATTCTAAAAGAAGGTCATAGTTATACTCCTATAGCTCCCTATGGCTATAATTATAATTCGATAACAAAACAATTAACAATAAATGAAGATGAAGCAAAAGTTGTTAGAAGAATGTATCAACTATCTATAGACGGAGTATCAACCAATAGGATTAGTAAGATTTTAACTAGTGAGGGTATAAAAACAAAGAAGGGCAATCCTAATTGGAGTTTAGCAACAGTAAGAGATATATTGCATAATCCTGTATATAAAGGAGTGCCGAAATATACAATGACTATTAGAAATAAAAAAGTTGTTGAGTTAGTTTCAGCACCACCAATAGTAAGTGAAGAAGTATTTGAACAATCTGAAAAGGAATTGACTGAAAGAAGGAATAGAAGTAAGTCTGAAATGGTTAATAAACCATTGTTAAGAGCATTGATATTTTGTACAGATTGTGGTAGAAGGTATATATGCAACAGTGGTAGAAATATATATGCCTGCCAAACGAGGTTTGATAACATTAGAGCTAATTATGTTGCAGATTGTCATAGTGCAGGTATTAGTGCAACCAATATTGAACCTATAATTTGGAATTTAGTTGAGAGACTATTTAAGAGTACTATTGCATCCAGCAAGGCACAAGAACGGATTGAACCCTATCAAGAGCAATTATCTAAATTGTCAGAGTCGAAAAACAATTTTGAGATGCAAAGAGATAAAATCAATAAAGATGCAGCTAAGCTATTTGATACCCTTCTTTTAATTAGAGACACTAACCCTACAGTGTTTACTAGCAAAATGGAGGATTTTAACAAAATGAGTACGGAAGCTAACAATTATCAAAAAGAAATAGACATTATTGAAAGTAAAAAACAGGCAATTCAAAGAAGGATAAAAGCCATTGAGGAAATTAAAGACATAGATATTACGGATGAATCGGAAAAATATGACATACTTCATAAAGTAATTGAAGCTATCAAGATTTATTCCGTAAAAACGAATCAAAAGGTATTCACAGTATTATTTGCCAGTGGGCTTGAATATAATGTTCTTTATAATGTGAACAAACCCAAGTTTAGAATAGAATACGCTTTTGCCAGTGACGAAACTATTACTTTTAATAAGAAAGATAAATTGTTGATAAACAAGCTCCATTCTTCTGTAAGGGATATATTGCCTGATTTTTCTATAACTGCTGGAAATAATGATATGTTTGATAATGATGTATGTGGTGACTATAGTTTTCAAGAAGTGTGGGATTTACTAGAAAAATACAATAAAACAGAAGTCCTTAGAGAGTGGAAACCAGACTACACAAAGAGAACAATCAATAGGAGAAGCAAAAAGTAACAATCTTTTAATGTACATACTTCTTATCGGTTTGATATTCAGTAATCACACTTTATTAATACTTCTAGTCGATTTTTTCAGTTTGTGGTACTAGTATTAGGTCACTCCCTAAAAACTTAGTACCTTTGTATCAATATATTACAAATAGTATATAAGATAGCACAGGCACAAAAGATACACTATTTTATCACCATTTTTTATTTAAAACACTACTATGCAAACATTCACCTATGAAGAAATCAGAAAAAAAGCATTGTTACATGGAGTTTCAGATAACAAGGTACACATCGGTATGTGGGCTAGTTTGAACGGCTACATTAAGACTAGAAAACAGATAAAGAAGAAGGTATATACTATATATTATGCACCACAAGTACAGATTTTCAAGACATACAGATTTTAACTTAGAATATAAACAGCAATAATTATGGGCTTAAATAAAGCTGGTGGAGAAATGTATGAATTTGTAACGCACACATGGAATACAGTAAAAGGCGACTGTTTCCATAATTGTAGATATTGTTATATGAAAAAGGATATAAGGCACAATGAATTTGCTAATGAACCTAGATTGGATTATAATGAATTTAGAACAGATTTAGGAAGTAACAATTTCATATTTGTGGGGAGTGGCATAGACTTGTTTGCCAATGACATTCCGAATAGCTGGATAGTCAAGACATTGGATTATTGTAATGCTGCATGTAATACACTATTCTTTAGCAATAGATACTTATTCCAATCTAAAAATCCAAAGAGGATATTGGAATTTATTAAACATCCAGTGTTTAAATATTCAACTGTTTGTACTACAATTGAAACAAATAGATTTTATAAAGATGTGATGCAATGTTCTCCAAAAATCGAAGATAGAGTAAAAGCTATGGAAGATATAGCAGATTTAGACATAGATACCTATGTAACAGTTGAGCCAATTATGGATTTTGATTTGGATGAAATGGTTGACTTCATAAGACGTTGCAAGCCAAAGCAGGTCAATATAGGTAAGAATACTAATAAGATGATTCAGTTGCTAGAACCACCCAAGAATAAAGTATCAAGCCTTATTAATGAATTACAGAGTTTTACGAATGTGCATATCAAAAACAATATAAAAGATTGGATTACATATAATTGTTTGCAAGAACATCAGACTATACAACGGCAAATATCCGTGTAAATATTTTACCTCTAAACAATTATTTGATTAGGGAAAACAGGGATTAGGAATCTATCTGCAAAATTAAACTCTACAACACAAAAAGAAACCAAAATATTCTTTGGCAATCACAAGTACAGAAAATTAGTAAGAAAAAGAGGTATCTATTTTAATGACCAAAGTAATCCCGTTGCCAATACGATATACTTCCTAGTACGGTTGCAAACTAAACAAGATTTTTATAAAGTGTCAGATTCTCGTTTTTCAAAGTGTCAGATACTCAAGGATAATATACTAATACAAAATATACTAATATCCATAGGGGTACACCCCGTTTTTCGTATTTTATATATGATACTACACAAACCAACAGGAATAATTTTTAAGAATAGAAAAGAAGCTAAGATATTTTTTGGTACTTCACGATACAGGAAGATAGAAAAAGAAAAACAGGAGATTGTTTTGATTGATAACCACGACTTCATAGCTACTGATGAAATATATAACGGTAAACAAAGACCTGATACGTATTCCTCAAAGTAAAAGTGCCAATATGGAAGCATTATTACTTTATTATATACGGACTAAATGCAATAAAGAATGTGCTTCCGCTATTGGCGAGAAAAAGATGCAAGAAGAACTAAATTTATCTGAAAGTACAGTTGAGGGCTATATTGGCAAATTGAAAGAATATAAATCAATATTATCCATAAAAACTTTGAATCCCAATAATGAAGAGGATAAAAAAGAAATTGATAAAGCTCTTGGTGTACCTTATGAGGGAGATAAACGGAAAAAGAATTTATACTATTTCCATGAACCACAAAGATTCTACTTTTTAAATCCACAGTTTATATACAGGACAGATATTGAGAACGAGATAAAAGGCTTTTTAATTCGTCTTGCTTGTTTATGTGACATAGGTACTACTAAGATTTATACTCCTATTTGCAGAAAGGAGAAAGCAAATATAAAGTCCATAGCAGAAGAGTTAAAGATGTGCAGGGAGAAAGCTAAAAGTTTATTGAGTAGGTGTGAGAATTTAGGATTAATAAGAGCTATACCACGTGGGTATATCATTTTAGAAGATTCCTTTCTACTTAATCTCAATGGTACATTAGAAGATAGGGTATATAATAGTATATATAAGTATTGTTTAGAAAAAGAAGTAGTACCACCGAATAGATATGAATTTAGTAGCAAAGGTAATCCAATGGAATGTGACGGGCTTCTAATGTGTGCTCCTTATATATTTGACAGGTGGAATATATATAATGCAAAAGCAGTAAGATGTAAAGAATATCCCCCTTTAATGTTTGAAGCTTATATAAACGCTATTCTTTTACCCATGAGATTTCCAACACTTCCAGAAGAACCACATTGGGAGTATTTTAAAAAAGTATTTTTAAACATAAATACAAAGGCAAGAAAGCCACAAATAGTAGAGATGTGTATAAACAATGAAAGTGAATATCCGTTTATAGCAGCTAGAAGTATTTATCCCGAAAAGTTACAAAAATCAGCAGTTTGGGATTGTGACGATTGAACCTAGTTTATTAGAAAACTCGATAAATGAAGTATAGGAAAAGATGCTTACTAAGGTCAAATAAGCTCATTATAGAGACTTTGACGAATAAATTAGTCTACTCCCAACTAAAAACAAAAATAGCCGCAAGCGAGTACACTTACAAATGTGCTCAACTGCGGCTTTTTTTGTGGAACTTCTAAATTCTTGTCTAATACAAGGGATATAGCAGTTCGCAATTTTAAATATGGGAGTTAATTTTCCCAATGGAAGTGTGGGAAAATGCAACTATGACCTGTTTGATTTACATATAATTCAAGGAGTTGAACCATTGCCAAACAGGTAGTTCTTGATTTTTAAGAATACCCAAAGTTACTCATAATAAACAAGGTAAAAAAATAAACAATACTCAATTTCTGATATTACTACTTAGCATATCTTTATATGGCAGTATAATACTCTCCTTTCTATTATAGTGCATAGTAATACATAGGCACGCAATAAAGTATAGGTACTTTATATATAATACCCCCTACCTGTTAAAATAAGAGCTTAAATATATATCAGCTTACTTCTCCTATGATTTACTGAATTGAAAGTTACGTACGGGTGAAAAGAGTAGTTCTAACGTCCCCCTAGGGTAGTTGGATAGAAAACGAAATATATTTCAATCCACGTAATCAATTTATAAATCATTTAAAATTTTATTCGTTATGAGAAATCTACAAATTATTGGCAATGTGCCACAGGTAAGAAGAGAAAGTAACTTTGGTGAGTATGCAGAAGAAGCGGTAATAATCGAAGAACAACCAAAAGTTAAAAAAGAGAATCCTCATTTCTTGGAAGCTAATACACTAGAGGTAACAATGCAACATTTGAAAGAAGATTGTATTACACCCGTATTTGCTAAAGATAATGAGCTTACAATTCCTCACCCTGCATTTATTGATACTGTTTATGACGCTGCAAATGCATTTTTCAGTGGTGAAAGCATTGATAAGCCCGATATTCGTGTAAGTCACATTATCAAGGGGAGAATACCCGAAGCAATACACAAACCTGCAAATCAACTTCTTGAAAGTGATAAGACTATCTACTACGAAAGATGTGCTTTTATTATTCAGATTCCTACGATTTTCGAAACAGTGAACGGAAATAAGCTAATTCTTACTATTGGTGGTGTTCGTGCTTATAATCATACCAATTTGTATAGCAAGAAGGGAGCAGAAAGGTTTAAAGTATTTATTGGCTTTATTTGTAAAGTTTGCACAAACTTGTGTGTATCAACAGACGGTTTTCTTAGCTGTTTGGAAGTTACTAATACAAGGGATTTATATCAAACTGTATTAGAGATGTTTAATAAATACGACACAGCCAAACACATACACTTAATGCAAACACTTGGTAACTCATATCTCACAGAACATCAATTTTGCCAATTACTTGGGAGAATGAGACTTTATCAATCATTACCACAGGGTTATCAGAAAGATATTCCTAAAATGCTTATTACTGATTCGCAAATAAATACAGTTGCAAAAGCATATATCAATGATAAGAACTTTGGGAGCTTGGGGAATGATATTAGTATGTGGAAATTGTATAATCTATTGACAGGAGCAAATAAGAGCAGTTATATAGATTCATTCTTGGATAGAGCGGTAAATGCTACCGAAATAGCAACGGGAATAAATGCCGCTTTGCATGGAGACACTAAATATAAGTGGTTTATTGATTGATTAAACAGGGGGATATTCAGAAATGGGTATTCTCCTATTTTATTAACTGCGTAAAACAAAGAATCATGTTTTATTATAAGATACTTGTTTGGCTCTTTTTTGTGGTATTGGCTATGATTAGTGCGTGTGTGCCGTTGATATGGCTTGTGATTTTTATAGGTTTATGGGATATTGAGGAAGCGAATAAACCTCGTTAGTGTTCAAAATAGAAATGTGTTCAAATAAATCTGCAAAGGTGGTTTGAACACATTCTTTCATGTTATCAATTTAATCAAAGAATAAAATGAAAACAGCCGTAATATACGCTCGTGTTTCGTCAAGTAATGACAGACAGGACACGAGCAGACAAATAGAGGATTTAAAGAAATATGCTATTTCACAGGATATAGAAATAGTGAATATATTCCAGGAGCATATTTCAGGTGCAAAGAAAATAGAGGAAAGACAGATTTTAGGAGAATGTTTGGAATACTGTAAACGTGAATCTGTGGATATTCTACTTTTGTCTGAATTGTCAAGACTAGGAAGAAGTACATTACAGGTTCTTCGCTCTTTGGATATATTGCATGAATCGAAAGTATCGGTTTACATACAGAACTTGGGCTTATATACTTTGCAACCAAATGGGGAAGTTAATCCAATAGCTTCTATCATGGTGACAGTACTTGCAGAAATGGCAAATATCGAAAGAAGCAATATCCAATATCGTTTGAATAGTGGTAGAGCGAATTATATTGCTAAAGGTGGCAAGCTTGGCAGAAAGACAGGTTCAACCAAAACGGATGATAAGAAAAAAGAAGAATATAAGGAAGTCATTGCTTTACTAAGAAAAGGCTATTCAATCAGAAATATAGCTAAGCTACAAAGTATTGGTATTTCCACCGTTCAACGGATAAAAAATCAGTTTATAAAGCCATAATCATAAAATATCGGTGGGGTGGAAAAATTCAGAGATTTAGTTTTTATATGGGTAGTCTTGAATTTTTCCACTACCATAAATTTATAAAGCAGAAATAACCCTCAACTTTTAATAAACAATAGTTCTTGCTATTACAAACGCTTTTCGTAACTTTGTGGCAATTTCAGATACCTAATGTGTTGGGGCTGAAAGGACATATTAGTTAACGAAGAGCGTTTAAGATATTATCTCATATTGGAATCTGGACAATTTCGAAGGTTGAAGATAATAGGCAAGAACGCTCACGTCAATGTTATATACCTATCTTGTTAAGATAGTCTATATATCGTTTGGCGTGGGCTATTGTTTATTATTCAACCTTGGGCAGTCCAGAGCCTCAATATGATAATATTCAATAGTTCCCACGCTTTTCTCATTGTGTAATACTATCCAAAGGGAACAGGGTAGATAAAACGATATATAACTACGAATCAGACATTAAGAAACAACTTTTGCTACTATCTTTTAAGTAGCCAACTCATTTTTTGAGCAGCTTATACTACAAATTAAATTATTAATCAAAAAATAAAAAGCAATATGAAAAAACTATTTATTGGATTATCCTTTATATTTTCGTTTATACTATTTTCCTGTAATAACATCCAAAGTAATCAAAGAGTAGATGATAAGGAAGAACAAAAACAAACGACAACAAAAGAAGAAGTGCGTAATAATATAGCAAAATATCTTGTGATTGAACGTGAAGAGCCTCAGCCTGTTGGAAGCGCAGTAAGATTGAACAACAAGAAAGAGAATGTTTTTCAAGCTACTTTTTTTGATATTTCCGTTTTCTCTGCATTGTTAGCACAATGGGGAGTTAAACCACCCACATATTGGGTTTTGAAGAATTATTCGGATTTTACTATAGATAAGGTTGTCATGGAATATGTTGATACAGAAGGAAATGTACAAGTATTGACCGAAACTTTTTTAGCAGGAAATACCAAAAGGCAGTTGATTGATGTAAACAAAGGTGGAAAGCCATACATAATTACTATAAAAAGTAAAGCTCTAGATTTATAAATACAAGACAATATGGAAAGAAAAATAGTATTAGCAATATTTGCACCTGCACTTGTTGCATTGGCAATGAGAATAGCACTTTTTGTATTGGCACTTCCTATTTTTGGTATTGCGTTTATAGAACCATCTTTTCAATATGATGCAGAAGAACTTGCGGGATTCAATATGTTTATATGGGATGAATCATGGCTATACTGGATATTGGTTTTATTGGGAACATTCTATGTTGAAATGAAAATTTTTAATGATTAATTCGTTCTTTATATGGTAAAATATATATTTTTATTTGTCTTTGCACTATTTACGAATATTGGAATAATGGCTCAATCTCCACAGTCCCCTAAAAGAACTGTCTTAGATTTTACGCCTAAAGTTCCGCAAGAAGTCATTAACCTTGCATTGGAAAGAGTTAAACAGAAAGAAGTTGCTTGTTTTAATAATGGAGCAATTCAAAAAAAGAAGTATAAGATTATAAATTATACTACTTCAGTAGCTGTTGATATGAAATATAATGTTTGGGTAGAAGTCGTTGACCCTTGTAATGATATTGCTAAGAAACTTTGGATTCAATATAAAAAAATTAAGGAGGGACAGTACGTTTGCACAAAAGATACTTTTTATACTAGTAAATATTAACTAAATCTTATGGGAGTAGTAATAGGAATTGTAATTTATGCAATAATAGCATATATTACCTGTCCACGTAAAGAAAATGGGAGTTTTGAAGAGGGTGCGGTAGTAATGTATATTATCGTTCCTGTTGTGGTTTTGGCGATTTATCTTATATGTAATAATTGATATTTTATAGAGAATGGTATTCTTCATGAAGAATATATATGCGATTTACATATTACTATTAATGCTATTACTATCTTGTACTAGTAAAAAGGATAGTAATATACAGGCTACTATTGCTAGCTTATCTATATATGATAATCATCCTACTTTGGATATATCAGAAGCTAAGCATTTGCAATGGGTGGATTCGGTATTAGGAGTAAAAGGTGTGAAATTGATTGATTATAGAAATGGGATATACGAATATGATGATACAAGGTTTTATTGGAATAGGACTTTTGATTATTTCTTGATATATCCCTCTAACTTTACACATGGAGAAGAATCAGATTTAAGTAATGGCAATCATTTCGTAAATGAAGATAGTACAATCTGTTTGAATGTGTATGCTACATACTTCGATGTTTTTAAAGATGATTATTCGCTTCATGAATGGTTTGATATAATGATTGATACAGAAATAGAACAAGGCAATAGAATTGTCAAGAAAGATATTACAGACCATAGTTATACTATTGAAGGCAATACTAAGGGTGATAGATATTTTTACAGTAAAGCTATTTGTAAGAAGGCTTATGAGCGTGAGATTATTGTAACAGTGAAGTTGGAGTATACGAGGTCTGTTAAAAAGCAAGCAGAAGAAATAGTTGACAACAATATTCACTTATATAATCTACCAAGAGAATAATAAAATTGCAGTTTATTTCTTTAGTTGAAATTGATATTAGGAATGATATGAGAAATAACCAATAATACATTTGTCAAATATTATTTTAAGTACAAATATGGAAGGTTGGATAGTGTTAGGATTAATATTGATAGTTATCGCATATTTCTTTGGTAGAATAGGGTTCGCTGTTGAGGAAGACAAAGAACGGTCAGAATATGCAAAAACAAATGAAACTATAGATAAGGCGATTAATGCAGAAGATAACAAGACACGGAATTTAGTTATCAATACATTAAAAGAGATTGGTTGTCAACCAGAAGTTGATGATAAGGATAGAATCTGTTTTAAATACCAAGGTGAGGAGTTTTTTATAGATGCAGATAATGACTATCTGTTTGTCACTCTTTGGGATACTTGGTGGCTATGTGTCGATTTGGATAATGCCAATGTTGAGCATTTGAAGGAAGCAATAAATCTGAATAACATAAGAAATATTGTTTCCACTGTTTATTCCATAGATGAAGATAATAAGCAAATGGGAGTACATTGCAAGGCAGTAATTCTATTTGTTCCTTCCATAATAAATATAGGAGATTATTTGAAAATTGTACTGGATGATTGCTTCAAAGCTCATGACTTACTAAAAGAACAGTTTATACGTCTTAATTTTAAACAAGAAAAACATGAAAGCCCACGGGTAGTCGTTAAAGGATTTAATTAATAATATCATGAAGAAGTTTTTTAGTTCCATATTTAATGCTCATCCTCAAGTAAAGAACATCTCTAAAGATAAAGAGGATGATTTGATTGATAGATTGGAAAATGAAACGTATCTATCAAATGAATTTAGATTTCAACACCAAAATGAAAAGTATCAATTACGAGCCACTCCTAATGAGAAAGTAACTTTAGGGGTACTACTTAATAGAACTTTTGACATAAGGCAAGAAGAGGTTTCTGATTTATATATTGTCACAGACAACATTCATGAGAAAAAAGGGATACTTGTTGTAGACAGCAATGAAATCTGGAGTTTTGATTTATGCAATGCAGTCCTTATCAAACAGGACAATGGAGATATGGGCTATAGATTTAGTGAAAATGTCATTTTGTCTATTTCCTATAGGAAGGGATATGTCAAACAAGAAGATGATGATAAGTCCATTAGCAGAGTGAACGACAATATCATTGTACACCTAAGAGGATGTGGAGGTGGAAAGGAAACATGGTTTATCCGTGCATCTATCATGTTACCAACATTCAGCCATGAAGGAGATAAGACATATGCCAGAAATGCGAATCAACCTCAAACACTGAGTGTTTTGTTTGCCTATGACCATACAAGCCCACAGCAAAGGATAGAGGAATATAAGGCTATTCATGACAAAGCAATTGAAAAATTCAACAATGGAGAAGAATTGGATTTTTATGAATATTGTATTATGTCTCAAATGACGCTTGCCATTGGAAAGGATTTTTATTGGGGTAATGAAGTTTTGAAAGAAAATAGATATTGGGATGCAATTGTGTATTTGGAAAATGTATATCATGCTTTGAGAGAAAGTTGGCTAAGGGGTAGCATTACAGATGATGATAAAAGAATGTTTTATCAAACCTGTTATCTCATTGGATATTGCTATGCAGAAATGGGTTTATATGAGAAAGCCCTTTTCTTTCTGGAAATAGTTCGTCCCTTAAATAACATTAGATACAACATAGAATACATAAATTGTTTGGCAAATAGTAGAGATATAAGAGCAATTAATACAATCCATAATGAACTTAATCAATTGGCGCAGTTAAAAGAAAGTGAGATTACGGATGGCATTATATTTTATCACAATTTCCTACGTAGGAGAAGAGCATATACTTTTGTTGATATGGGACGGTTGGATGATGCAGAGGAAGCATTTAAGGAAATGCTGAATGAAGATGCAAATAAGGAATATGCCAAAGGTGAACTGGAGTATATTCAAGAATTGAAAAAACTAAAAGGCATAAATAATATTGCATCAGAAGAATAATATGAAGGTAGAATTATTAAATAAGAAATAATGGGAATTATATTACTTAAAATGCCTCAATGGCTAATTAGTGTGTTTAATTGGTTTACACTATCTTCTATGAAAAAGATAATTATTACCCAAATGCTCATAGCTATTATAATTACTATGTTTGATAAGGCATGCGAGATAATACTAAAAGGACCTTGTGTTTGGGATATACAAGATGTTGTGGCATTCATCATATTAGATACCGTATTAATAATTAAACAAATGAATTATTTGTAAATATTGAGTAAAACAGCATTTGAAGAAATTCATTTGCTGTTTTTTTTATTGTTCTATCAATAATTACAACACATCTTTTACAACAAGGCTTGTTAGAAAATATATATAATAAAATCTGATTAATTAATTTGTTTTTTGTACATTTGAACACAAAAATACATCATACTAATAGTAAGCTTCAAGTCAACATGAAAAAGATTATTTTTATAATGTTATTAGGATTAGTCTGTAATACAATTAATGCCCAAATTGTAACTAAACAAGAATTAGAAGAATATACTAATATAGGGGATATGTCTTGGTCAGCTAAGGCTAAGGAGCTATCTAATGAATATAAGCTGAATGAATTGGGTGAACTATCATTATCGGTTATAAAAGAGTATAAAGGTCAGTCCAAATCTCAATTATATCGCAAAATTATAGATTGGGTCATATCTATGTCTTCTGATGCAAAGTCAGCTATACAGGTTTCAAATGAGGAAGAAGGAACAATCATGGCACGTTGTTATCTGCCTAATATTGCAAAACGGACTATGGGAGATAACTCATATAGAGTAAGTATTCGACCACTTATTAAATTTGATTTTAAAGAAGAACGTATTCGAATGACATATACTTTACAGAACTATGAGGTATTAAAGATAAATGACGATAGTGGATATGTCATAATGTTTGGTGGTGGTTTTGGTGTAACAGGTAATGGCGTTACTAAAGATACCCAAATATGGGCACTTTCTGATTGCTTTCCATTTGCAGAAAACAGACAACATCCTAAAGTGACCTCATCACGAGCTTTTGTTTATTCACTATCATGTTATAAAATCCTTGTAGACAAAATTGATACAGTTCTAAAGAAGCCATTGCAAACAAGTGATGATGATTGGTAATTACCCTATAAATGTAACTTTGACATTTTGAATTAAATATCTCTTTGGTATGGTGGAAACTAACATGGTTATCACCATTTGAAGAAATTCATTTGCTATTTTTATTTTTACAGAAATTCAATACTAATACATCAATCAGTATTAATATGGTCACTAATAAGTTGGCTATTATTACAGTTATATTTTATACTATAATAATAGATATACTAGTTCTAGTATTAATAGGATTAGTATAATAATGTTGGGTATTAATATGGAGGGCTTTTTCTTAAAAAGCTATACTATCATAGCTTTTTTTACATAGAGTGTTCAAATTTTGTTGGAATTTGTTTGTGTTATTATAATAATATACTACATTTGTGGCGGAATTTGTAGATAGCACTATCTTCTGAATAGCCAGTAATAGTGCTGGCATAATTAAAATTATAATAATTATGGAATTAACAAATTCAACAAATGTATTGGAAGCATTAGTGTCTAACAACCGTAGTGAACTGGGCAAAACTTTTGGTGTCGGTATGTTTGTTTCAGAAACAGATACTCCCGAGCAAGTTAAAGCTAAATGTAAGAGCTTTGTCGCAAGATTTGAGACTTATATAGCTAACTTGAATGTAATCATTAATTCGGGGGATGAACTTGCTTCTGAAATGAGAAAAGCTAGGGTTAAACGTCTATATTCAGCTCTTGATGAGAATGAAAAAGAAGATATAAAGGCACTATTGAACTAATGCATTAAATTTAGGCTAGCTTCGGCTAGCCTTTTTTATTCCAATTATACTATGGGTAGACCTATTATTAAATTTTCAAAACGGTATGGTAAAGTATTAGGTAGTATTAATCCAGACAATCACTATCCTTTATATATGTTTATGTATATCATTATAATGTATGCTTTAGAGAATAATTCGGCTTTTAATGCTTTATCAAAACATAAATTATCTGCTATACACTTTATTAGGATGCAGGTAGATTGCTGTTTGGAAGTTTATGCTTGTCTCTTATATAGAGATAAAGAACGTTTCTTTAAATATTTCATGGACGGCAAACCTACTAATAAACTTTGTATAGGTAAACAATATCTTACTGCCGGCTATCTTTGCGGAGAATTAAATAAGAGATATTCCGGAATATCAGAAATATACAAAGAGGGCTGCAAGTGGGTTCATCCTAGTAAAGTTATGTTTAGATTTACAGCTCCTCAATATGACCAGACTAAGTCTGATATGTTTTTTATAGGTTATAAAGATAAGCACTATTATGACGATGAAGAACAATTAAGGGATATATATAAAGATATGTTATTAGTAAATCAAATACTATATGAATTACTAAAGGAGTTAGTGGCACCTTATAAAATGGCACATAGTAAAGAACTAAAAATAGGGAAGTTTTTTAAGTCGAAGAAGAAAATGAGATTTCAGTTTTATGAATAGTGAGATAGAATCTACTATGTTTTTATAAGCGGTATTATTATAATAAAGCTGATTATCAGAAATGGTAATTAGCTATTTTATTGTAAATTAATATTAAAACGCGATATGGTAGTATTATGTGTAAGTGAAAATAGGACAAACAGCATGCGAACAGTACATCTCCACTCTTGGTAGGTGCGCAAGGTACACGTAAGTCTACCTTCTGCCGGGATCTGATACCGCCGGAACTTCGCGGTTATTACACTGATAGTATCGACTTTGGCCGCAAGCGGGATGCAGAGATGTATTTGAATCGCTTTGCGCTGATCAATATTGATGAATTTGATCAGGTGACGTTGACACAACAGGGATTTTTGAAGCATATTCTTCAGAAACCGGTGGTGAATCTTCGCAAACCTTATGGTAATTCGATACAGGAACTTCGGCGTTATGCCTCGTTTATAGGAACCAGCAATCAGAAGGATTTGCTGACTGACCCTTCCGGCAGCCGCCGTTTCATCTGTATAGAAGTAACCGATACTATTGATACGACCCGTCCCATTGACTACGGACAGTTGTATGCACAGGCTATGTATGAGATTTATCATGGAGAACGCTACTGGTTTGATGATGAAGATGAAGCCGTTATGACGGAAAGCAATCAGGAGTTTGAACAGACTCCGCCAATGGTGCAGTTGTTCTATCGTTACTTTAGGGGTGCTGAGGATCATGAGGAAGGAGAATACTTGTATTTAATGGATATATTGAATTATTTGCAGAAGAAATCGACTATTCCTTTGTCTTCCAATAAGGTCAATTACTTTGGAAGGTTGCTGCAAAAAGCGGGGATACCCTCGAAACATACGAATAGGGGAAGGCTCTATAAGGTCGTAAAATTATAAAATGTAGAAAGCATTTGCCGGTACTTCAGTATCCGAATGATACAGATGCCGGCAAAGCTGTGGTACGGAGTGACGGCAAAATACCGGAGGATTTTACCGTCACTTTGTCGTCACTGCTTGTCATTACTCCTATATGGTTGTATATCAGTGTTTTGATTTTGAAAGTGACGGATGATGGCAAAATACATGTTTTTTTCTTAGAATGTATGTATGGGATTAATTAAATATTGATACATACTTTTTGGCATAAAAGCTTTCTTTATTTAATTTATTTTATATCTTTGCTAGTGTATCAAGATTACAATCAACTATTTATTCACATAAACTTAGTAAAATTATGTTCAAAGCTCCTTTTTCTTTTGACGGTCGTATTCGCAGGATCGAATATTTCCTGTCTGGTATTATCGGTGGTATCGTTTTTGGTATTGCCTATTCTCTGGGATTAGCTACTTTATTTCTTGGTGCGGCTGCCGGTTCTGCAGGTGGTTCTGTTTTCGGTATCCTGATTGGTTTCGTGGCAGGTATTGCCTCCCTGTGGTTTTCTTTGGCACAGGGCGTTAAGCGTTTGCACGACTTGAACAAATCCGGCTGGCTGATTCTGATTTGCTGTGTTCCTATCATTGGTTGGGTATTCGGCCTTTATATGTTGTTTGCCGATGGTACGGTAGGTCCTAACCAGTATGGTGAAGATCCGAAAAACCGTATGCCGTATCAGCCACAGCCTGCTTCTGTCAATGTAACGGTGAACGTGTCGAGAGACGGAGTAAAGGTGGATCAGACGGTGAAAGCCACTCCTGCCGAAGCATCGGCTGAAACTTCAGCTGAAGCTCCTGCTGAAGAAGAAAAAACAGAAAAAGCTGAATAGTCTTTAATAAGAAGAAATATGGTTGCCTCTTGCAAAATTCGTTTTGCGGGAGGCATTTTTTTGCTACCTTTGAGGATTGGTAAACAAAAAAAGAAAGATAAATATGAAAAAAGTAATTTGCAGTGAAAAAGCGCCGGGAGCTATCGGACCTTATAGTCAGGCGATAGAAGCCAATGGAATGGTATTTGTATCCGGTCAGTTGCCTATTGATGCGGCTACCGGAAAGATGGCGGAAGGAATTGAAGAACAGGCACGCCAGTCGCTGGAGAATATAAAACACATCCTGGAAGAGACAGGTTTGACAATGGGAAACATTGTGAAAACGACTGTATTCCTCCAGGATATGTCATTGTTCGCCGGGATGAACGGTGTATATGCTACGTATTTTGACGGAGCTTTTCCGGCACGTTCGGCAGTTGCTGTAAAGGCTTTGCCGAAGGATGCGTTAGTAGAGATTGAGTGTATCGCGGTTCGCTAACAAATCGGCAACAATAAAGTTACTGCCTCCCACGAAGATAAAGTCTTTAGGGGGGCAGTTTTCTTTTGCCGCCCGCACGGCGTCTGCTACGGTAGGATAGGAGGTACCCTTCAGTCCCGCTTCCGAAGCCATTTTCATCAGCTCATCTTCCGGCAGCGCACGCTTCACGCTCGCTTTGGTGAAATAGTAGGTGGCGTCTTTCGGCAACAGTTCCAGGACGCTGCTGATATCTTTGTCATTGACCATGCCGAATACAATATGCAGTTCCTGATTTAATTTATTGTGTATATAGTTAAGCTGCTGACGGATACATTTGAAGCCGTCGGCATTGTGACCTGTGTCGCAGATGACGTCGGGGTAGCTCTGGAGCTTTTGCCAGCGTCCCATCAGACCGGTCATTTCGCATACGTCAGAGAATCCGGTATGGTAATCCTTCTTGCTGATTTCATATCCCCGGTTCTTCAGAATCTCCAGGGCTGCGAGGATCGTGAGGCAATTTTCTGTCTGACAGAGGCCGCTCAGTTCGTAGTAGAGTCCCGTCATAAAACTGGAATTATGAATCAATATCGCGTCTTTTCTTTTATCAATGATTCTGTCTATGGCGTGTATGGCGTCGGTCGGGTTGATAAGAGAGACAAATTGCATCATTTTCATCGGAAGCTCCTGTATCTGCTGAAGTTTTATTTCCTCCTCCAATAACTCCTGCAACTCGGCTCTGGATTCTTTCAGGGTATCATAGGGGGCATATCTCACATTGGTGCAACTCTTTAATTCTTCCGCGAAGACGATGCAGGCATTCATAGCCTTGGCTTTCATCGTGAAGACTCTTTTCACTGCTCCTGATACTTTACCCACTATTACCGGAATGTCTTCTTTGATGATTCCTGCTTTTTCTTTGGCGATTTTAGTCAGTGTGTTGCCCAGATATTGCATATGATCCCAACCGATATTGGTAATGACACACAGATCGGGGGTGATGATATTGGTACAGTCCAGACGTCCGCCCATACCTACTTCGATTACAGCTACATCTACCTGCTGGTCGGCAAAGTAGCGGAATGCCATTGCTGTGGTGAGTTCGAAGAAAGAGGGGTGCAGAGGTTCGAAGAAAGAACGGTGTTCTTCTACAAAGCTGACTACATAATCTTCGGGAATCATTTCACCGTTGATACGGATACGCTCGCGGAAGTCAATCAGATGCGGGGAAGTAAATAGCCCGACTTTGTATCCTGCTGCTTGCAGTACGGCTGCGATCGTGTGTGAACAGGAGCCTTTTCCATTTGTTCCGGCGATGTGAATCGTTCTGAATTGTTGATGCGGATGACCTAAATGTTCGTCCAATTTGTGTGTTGTCTCTAAACCCGGCTTATATGCTTTTCCACCAATTTGCTGAAACATAGGTGTACTTTCATATAAGTACTTTAAAGTGTTCTGATAATCCATGTTTTATAATATTTAACTCCGGGCAATCTTTATTGCTCGCAAAATTGTTTATCTTTAGAACCATCAATTCAACCGATAGCGGAGGATTGATGAATCAGACTGCAAATATCAACATTAAATTCTAAGAAATCATGGGAACTAAGAAAAATTTTGTAATTGACACAAATGTTATTCTTCACGACTACAATTGCTTGAAGAATTTTCAGGAAAATGATATTCATCTTCCCCTTGTCGTACTGGAAGAACTGGACAAGTTCAAGAAAGGAAACGAGCAGATAAATTTCAATGCCCGTGAATTTGTCCGGGAACTGGATTTGCTGACGAGTGACGAGCTGTTCTCCCAAGGGGTGAGTCTGGGAGAAGGAATGGGTCGCCTGTTTGTAGTTCCCGGAAATGTGGATGCTCCCAAAGTGCATGAGTCTTTTCCGGTGAAGAAACCCGACCATCTGATACTGGCAGCTGTTGAATATCTGGCAGCCAAATATCCGAAAACTCCGGCTATATTGGTGACCAAGGACGTAAACTTGCGTATGAAAGCCCGTTCTATCGGTATTACCAGTGAGGACTATATCACAGATAAGGTATCCAATGTCGATATATTCGAGAAATCCAATGAGATCTTTGAAAATGTAGATCCGGCATTGATCGATCGCATCTATTCATCTAAAGAGGGCATTGATCTGAGCGAATTTGACTTTAAGGATGTCATTCACCCTAACGAATGCTTCGTTTTAAAGAGTGATCGTAACAGTGTACTGGCGCGCTACAATCCTTTTACTCATTCCATTTGCCGGGTAACGAAAGGACGTAATTATGGTATTGAGCCCCGTAATGCCGAACAGAGTTTCGCTTTCGAGATACTGAATGATCCGAACGTCAAATTAGTGGCATTGACCGGAAAAGCGGGAACAGGTAAGACATTGCTGGCTTTGGCAGCAGCTTTAGGCAAGTTGACTGACTATAAGCAGATATTGCTGGCACGTCCGGTAGTGGCATTGTCCAACAAGGATATCGGTTTTCTTCCGGGGGATGCCCAGGAAAAAGTGGCTCCTTACATGCAGCCGCTATTCGATAATCTGAATGTGATCAAGCGTCAGTTTGCCGCCAACTCGACCGAAGTGAAGCGTATCGAAGATATGCAGAAAAGCGAGCAGCTGGTGATTGAAGCATTGGCATTTATCCGCGGACGTAGTTTGAGCGAAATGTACTGTATCATTGACGAAGCGCAGAACCTTACCCCGAATGAAATAAAAACGATTATTACCCGTGCAGGTGAAGGTACGAAGATGGTATTCACAGGAGATATCCAGCAGATTGACCAGCCTTATCTGGATAGCCAGTCCAATGGTCTTGTGTATATGATCGACCGTATGAAAGACCAGAATATCTTTGCACATGTCAATCTGGTGAAAGGGGAACGTAGTCAGTTGAGTGAGTTGGCTAGCAACTTGTTATAAAAATGAAGAAATAAGAATGAAGAAAAAAGAATGAAGAATTACTTGCAGCATAAATGCGCTAGCGAATTCTTCATTCTTCATTTCCCCAAAGTTCTTCATTTTTTAGGCTTCTTTCTTTCCGAAGTATTTCAGGAATTGGGTACGTTCGAATGTATTGATACCTTGAACGTCTTTAATATTCAGCTTTCCTTTGAATTGAGCGATATTATTGAAACCTTTGCGTTCCATCCATGCGGAGAGGAAACGGGTGGATTCTCCGATAAATGCATTCGTATTCTGATAGATAGCACTGCAAACTTCTACGGCTGAAGCACCGGCAAGGATTACTTTTACTACCGCTTCCGGATTGGCGACACCGCCGGAGGCTGCATAATCGATTTTGTTTACCACTGAAGAAGCGATTCCAATCCAGCGGAGAGGAGTGGCAAGGTCGGCGGAGGTGCTGAACACTTCACCGGATACTTGTTCCATATTCTCAATGTTGATGTCCGGCTGGTAGAAACGGTTGAAAAGAACCACTGCAGCTGCTCCGTTAGCATATAGCTGGTCGATCAGGGCTACGGGGTTGGTCAGGTTGTCACCCAGTTTCATAATAACCGGAATGGTTACCGTTTGTTTGATATGACGCAGAATGTCGATGTGACGCTGCTCAAATGAGCCATACGTATATTGCACATCCGATTGCAATGCCAGAATATTGATTTCCAGTGCATCGGCGCCGGCCTCTTGTATCTGTTTGGCAAAGTCTACCCATTCCGAGTCTGAATAGCAGTTGATGCTGGCTATGATGGGAATAGAACACTCTTTCTTGCTTTCCTTGATTAAAGTGAGATATTCAGCTAACTTATGTTCACGGATATATTCTTCCAGATAATCACTTGCTTCCGGATAAAAAGCGGGGTCTTTCAGTTGATCCGCTTCCAGCATAATTTGCTCTTCAAACAGAGATTTCAGTACAATGGCACCTGCTCCTGCTTCTGCCAGTCTCTTATTCTTGCCGGCACTGTTGGTCAGTCCCGAGCTACTGATAATGATTGGGTTTCTGAGAGAAAGCCCTGCGAAAGTAGTTTTTAAATCGGTCATGGTAATAATGATTGATTAAGTATTATAGTTTCTTTCTCCGAATATCTTGCTTCCGACCCGCACTAAAGTACTTCCTGCAGCGATTGCTTCGTGATAGTCGTGTGACATACCCATCGACAATTCGCGGAAAGTATCCGAATCGGCAAACCAGTTTGCTTTTATTTCCTGAAAGAGCCTATTCAGTAAACAAAATTCCCGGTTAATTTGTTCAACATCGTCGGTGTTGCTTGCCATTCCCATCAATCCGCAGATGCGTATGTGAGACAGCTCTTTCCATTCGCCGGCATGTAGCATGTCTTTGCATTCTTCGGGGCTGAAACCGAATTTGGTTTCTTCTTGGGCAACGTGAATTTGTATCAGGCAGTTCACGATACGTCCCGCCTTGGCTGCTTGCTTGTTGACTTCCGCCAGTAGCTTATAAGTGTCGATCCCGTGTATCATTTCTACGTAGGGAATCATGTACTTAATCTTATTTGTCTGCAAGTGCCCGATAAAATGCCATTCGATGTCTTTCGGCAAAGTTTCGTATTTAGCTGTCATTTCCTGCACTTTGCTTTCTCCGAAAATACGCTGTCCCGCCTGATAAGCCTCTTCTATCGCTTCATTGGGGTGGAATTTTGAGACAGCAACCAGCCGGACTCCTTGTGGGAGTTCGGCCAGCACTTGCTTTAGATTGTCAGCAATACTCATGGTTACTTATGCTTTTGACGGATCAAATTCCGGTTTGTCATTCGGTCCGGCGCTATAAGGATATACATCCATCAGCGGAGTTTCTGATACCATACCGATTTGATAGTCAGCCATTGTTCCTTTCATGCCCTCGTCCAGTTTCTTCACTGCGTCGCGCAAGTCGGCAGCCTGAACCAGCACTTGGGTAGAAGTCTTTTTCTCGGCGCCGCTTTTCTCGTCAAGGGTGATAAAGATCAGTTTGCACTTAAACCAGCGGTCAGCGCTTTCTTCATCGCTGGGGAAAAGTTCGCTATAGTTGGCACGTTTGATGTCCGATACTGTAAATTCTCCTGTGATAAATGGAGTCATCTCCTCGATAATACGTGCTTCTGCTTCTGTAAAGCTGAGTGCATCTACCAGATAAGGTTCCGTTACTTTCTTCTGCATTCCGTTTTCCATTGTTTTCTCGTAACGGATTTTGCACTCAAACCAAGTATGCATTGCCATAATTTTTCTTCTTTTTTAGTTTATTGATTCGTGTAAATTGCCTACAAAGATAAACAAAATACGAAGTAACTGCCGAAAGATTTTTATTTTCTTTTATGCAGATTTCTCAATTCGAACGAAAGCATGACGCGGAAAAGTCCGATGATGAAGAAAGTAAAGGAGATCATGTAGACTACGTATAATGCGCCTACTGCCGGTTGCCACAATATGATCAGGGCGCAGATAATGGCAAGGATGCCGAAAGCCATGTACCAGCCCCAGTCGCGAGTGCCGTAACGTTTGAGGTCGATGGAGTAGCCGGTGGAGGAGAAGCCCCGGAACATAAGCCAGAAGGCGATGATAAACGGAATGACTTCCATGCTGACCATCGGATAGGCGATCAGGTAAATACCTAAAATAAGGTCGATGATTCCTCCCACCAGATACCAGCCCCAACTGGGTACTCCCTTGCGGTTACTGAGAGAGAATATGATTTCGAGAATACCACTTATCAGCATCGATATGCTGAAAACGATGCTCAATGCGACATAGCTACTGAGGGGTGAGAACATAAGCCAAAGGGCGACAATGATATACACAATTCCTAATAAAAGAGAAGTCCACCAGTTTTTTACTGAGTGCTGGATCTCGTTGAATACAGTTTCCATACGTTTTAAATTTTAAATGAATATTCTGTGAATTTGTGGAGGAATAACAAATTGATTTTAGAAAAGGTTTTCGTGTGAACATATTCCGGGGATAAGTTGTTTTTATTATAAAGTAATTTTAAAATGTAAATGCAATATGGCAACAACAAATTTCAAAGGACAACCGGTGAAACTGATCGGTGAATTTATACAAGTAGGTAAAGTCGCTCCTGACTTTGAGTTAGTAAAAACTGATTTGTCTTCTTTCTCTCTGAAAGACCTGAACGGCAAAAATGTAATTCTAAATATTTTTCCAAGTCTGGATACGAGCGTTTGTGCAACATCGGTACGCAAATTTAATAAAATGGGAGCAGGCCTCAAAGATACGGTCGTACTGGCTATTTCCAAAGACCTTCCTTTTGCTCATGCACGCTTTTGCACGACTGAAGGCATTGAGAACGTAATTCCATTGTCTGACTTCCGCTTCTCTGACTTCGACGAGAGCTACGGACTGCGTATGGCAGACGGACCGCTGGCAGGATTACTGGCACGTGCAGTAGTCGTGATCGGTAAAGACGGCAAGGTAGCTTATACGGAACTTGTTCCGGAGATTACTCAGGAACCGGACTATGACAAAGCATTAGCGGCAGTTAAAGAATAAGTATTAAGTAATAAGTATTAAGTATTATTCCATGCGGTTGGTACCAATAGTACAATAAGCGGCTTCGATTAATACTTAATACTTATTACCTAATTACTTTTTTCCTAAACCTCAACCACATGGACAAAATTCGATTTTTCTTCATCGCCCTGTTAGGCATGGGCGCTGCCCACTTGTCGGCTCAAACCGCCGATAGTACAAAAACTTCTCCCTGGACAACGGAAGGTTTTGCCGGACTCAAACTGACGCAAGTAAGCCTGACCAACTGGTCTGCCGGAGGTGATAACTCCGTCGCTTTTGACTTGCAAGGTACTTATCAAGCTAATTATAAAAAAGGAAAGCATATATGGAATAACCGCCTTGAACTGGCTTATGGATTGAATAAGACAGGGGAGGACGGCATGAGAAAAGCCAATGATAAAATATATTTGAATACCAACTATGGTTATTCTATCGCCAAAAACTGGTATGCGAGTGCATTTGCCACTTTTCAGACGCAATTCTCACCCGGATATGACTATTCTGTCAATAAGGATGTCGCTATCTCCGAATTTATGTCGCCGGGCTATTTGACCACCGGTCTGGGATTTACGTATGATCCGGGAAAGATTTTCACGGTTGTATTGTCTCCTGCTTCCTGGCGCGGAACCTTTGTTCTGAATGACCGTTTGTCTGACGAAGGTGCCTTTGGAGTAGATCCCGGCAAGCATCTGTTGTCGAGCTTCGGTGCCAACCTGAAAGGGGAGGTGAAATATGAATTCTTGAAGAATATGACTGTATACTCCCGTCTGGACCTGTATTCTGATTATTTGCATAAACCTCAGAATATCGATGTCAACTGGGAAATACAGATAAATATGGCAATTAATAAATGGTTTTCCACCACACTGACCACTAATATGGTATATGACGATGATATCAAGATCGTTCAAAAAGACGGCAGTAAGGGATCTCGCCTGCAATTCAAAGAGGTGTTAGGCGTGGGAGTGCAATTTAATTTCTAATTTAGGTATTAAGTATTAGGTATTAAGCCATGCGGATAAGCTCATAAACAGCAGCTTCGGTTAATACTTAATACCTAATACTTAATACTTATTTTTTCTTCATTCCTTTATAGACCAGGAAGCCTACGATGAATATTCCGATGGCGATGAAGCAATAGCCGATTTCGTGGCTGTATTCTGTAACTTTGGCGATCAGTTGTTCTTCGCTTTCGATGCCGGGCACTGTTGACAGGTAATAACCGATAACAGCCAGGATGGTGTTCCATAATCCGGCTCCTATGGTAGTGTACAGCAGGAAGGTGTGCATTTTCATGCGGGCAAGTCCTGCCGGTATGGAAATTAGCTGACGTACTGCCGGAATCAATCGACCGATGAATGTGGAGAGTGCGCCATGCTTGTCGAAATACGATTCGGCATGCTGTACTTTTGCTTCGTCAATCAGACACATATGGCCGATACGGCTGTTGGCAAACTTATAAATGATGGGGCGTCCCAGCCATTTTGCCAGATAATAGTTGATTAATGCTCCGATATCTGCACCGATGGTGGCAAACAAGACTACCAGATAAATATTAAGCTCGTCATTGACAGCTGCCTTGTAAGCCGCCGGCGGGATGATCACTTCCGACGGGAAGGGGATGAAGGAGCTTTCTATAGTCATTAATAAAGTGATTGTCCAATAATTCAGGTGTTCCAGACACCACTGGATAAAAGCTACTGATTCCATATGTTTTTGGGCTAAAGTTTATTAATATGATTAGTTGTTTCCTTTCTCTTTCTTCATGCGTTCCCATACTTCTCTCAGCATCTGTTCTCCTTCTTCCGTTTGGTTGGGGCGGGATAACAGGTCCAGAATGATATCTTCGCTGATGGGATGCTCACTTTCATTGTTGTACTTGAAGAAGTCGTCTATTTCATTATGCATCAGGCTGAGGACACTCAGTTTCTCTGCGATGTCCGCATAGTTGGGATCAATCCGGTATGCCTCCTGAAAACAGAGCTTGGCCTGATATAAGTACTCTGCGTCCGAATAGGCCGAGGCTACCATATACCACATTTCCGCACTTGGTTCCATTGTCAGTGCTTTATCAAAAGATTTGACCGCTTTTTTCTTTTGATTTTCCTGTATGTAGAGTTTGCCTTCTGCCAGATAGATGGCAGGATCATCCGGTTGGATGGCTATGGCTTTTTTGCATAGCTGATGCGCTTCCTCGTACTTGCCCAGTCGGGAGGCGGCTACGGCTTTATTGGTATAAGTATCTATCAATAAGGGAGAATTGCCGAGACCCTCTTCTATAAAGCGGTCGATGACACGTTGGTAGTAATCGTCGGCTTCTTTCCATGCTTCTTTGTTGGAATATGTAAGCCCCAGAAACATATAACCCATTTCGGGAGGAAGAGCTTTGTACTTTATTGCCTTTTTATAATCTTCAATGGCGGCATCTGAATTGTTCAGGTAGAAATAGCTATGTCCGCGATAGGCGTAAGCTTCTCCACATTTGTCGTCGGCAGCCAGTGCAAAGTCGCAGGCTTCGATTGCTTTTTCACAGTCTTCGGCTGCAAAGCGGCATTTGGCAAGCCCTACCCAGTAGCTGGCGTTGTAGGGGTCGATGTCGATCAGTTGATTGTAGAAAGTTGATGCGGCTTCGAGCTGGTTGGTACCTGTGAGGTAGTCCGCCATAACCGCCATGAAATCTTCTTTTTTGCCATGACGGGGAGCACCCTTGTCCAGCCATTCTTTGGCGGCTTCGGGGTATCCCATATCCATATAAAGATAGACGATGTTGATGATCGTTTCCAGTTCATCAGCATCTTCTATAGTATCCAGTACATTTCGGGCGTTTTCCAGTTGTCCTTCGTTCAGCATAAGTTCCGCTTTCAGCATTTTCACATCTGTATCATATTCGTCTGTAATACTTTCCACCACTTTTTTTGCCAGAGGAATTTTGCCGGTATCCAGATAAAGATAAGCTTGCTCTACCAGTAGATCTGTACTGTCGGGATGCAGGTGGAGGCCGTAAGTTATGACTTCTTGCGCTTCGTTGAATTTACGTCCGGCGGCATATTGGTCAGCAATGTCGGCTAATTGGTCTCCGTCCAGATAGAGTTGCCGGTTTTCCGCTCTGGCCGTTTCATATTGAGCGATTAACTCGTTCAGTTCTTTATTTGCGGACGGTGAATTTTTTCTCCCCATTCTGATTTATTTTGATTTGAATAAGACAGTGCTAAAAGAGGTTTTAGGCACGGATTACACAAATTACACGGAACTGAAAGTTGATGTAACTTAGAACCGTGTTAATCCGTGTAATCCGTGCCTGAAAATATCAGTAAGCTATTTTTCGGCTTTTGGCACTGTGTCTTTTTGTTGTTACCAAGCCTGTGAAGGCTGAATTATTTATTGATTTTACCCCAGGTATCTTTTAATCCTACCGTACGGTTGAATACAAGTTTCTCCGGAGTCGAGTCTTTGTCTATATTGAAATAGCCGATGCGTTGGAATTGCAGGTATGAGAGTACAGGCAAGGTTGCCGCAAACTTCTCGATATAGCAATTCGGAAGAACTTTCAGAGAATCCGGATTGATGATTTCCTTCATTGCTTCCAGAGCTTCGCATTTCTTTGCTTCGCGGATAGCAGCCAGTTCATCGCGTGGGTTTTCTACTTTCCACAGACGGTCGTAGAGGCGCACTTCTGCTTGCAGGCAGTGGTTGCAGCTTACCCAGTGGAGCGTACCTTTCACTTTACGGTTGGCATCCGGCATACCGCTGCGGGTATTTGCATCATATTCGCAATATACTTCTGTGATCACACCGTTTTCATCCTTCTTGCATCCGGTACATTTCACGATGTAAGCGTTTTTGAGGCGTACTTCCTGTCCCGGAGTCATGCGGAAATATTTCTTGGGCGCGTCTTCCATGAAGTCTTCGCGTTCCATCCATAATTCGCGGCTGAACTCAATCATATGGCTTCCGGCTTCCGGATCTTCCGGATTGTTGATGGCTTCCAGTTGTTCTACTTGTCCTTCCGGATAGTTGGTGATGATGAGTTTCACCGGGTTGATGACAGCGGATATACGGGTAGCACGGCTGTTCAGATCGTCGCGGACAGAGCTTTCCAGCAATGCGATATCGTTCAGTGCGTCGTAAGTGGTGTAACCGATCTTATCGATAAATTTATGGATAGACTCCGGAGAGTAACCACGACGGCGAAAACCGCAGATAGTCGGCATACGGGGGTCGTCCCATCCGTTCACCAGTCCTTCTTTTACCAGCGTCAGCAGGTTACGTTTGCTCATCAGCGTGTAGCTCAGGTTCAGTTTGTTGAACTCAGTCTGACGGGGACGGTTGTCGTTCAGGTCCTTGCCTTCTTTCAGCCAGTCGATGAAGAGGTCGTAGAGCGGACGGTGCACCACAAACTCAAGTGTACACAGAGAGTGAGTTACTCCTTCAAAGAAGTCACTCTGTCCGTGGGCGAAGTCATACATCGGATAAGCCTTCCAGGTAGTGCCTGTACGGTGGTGCGGATGTTTTACGACACGATAGATGATCGGGTCGCGGAAGTGCATGTTAGGATTGGCCATGTCGATTTTGGCACGGAGTACCATAGCACCTTCTTCTATTTCACCGCTGTTCATCTTCTTGAAAAGTTCCAGACTTTCTTCGATAGGGCGGTCGCGGTAAGGGCTGTTCACACCTGCCTGGGTGGGAGTACCTTTTTGTTGGGCAATCTGTTCGGCAGTTTGCTCGTCAATATATGCTTTTCCTTCCTCGATGAGGCGGATGGCGAAGTCCCATAATTGCTGGAAATAGTCGGAAGCGTAGTATTCGTTTCCCCATTGGTAGCCCAGCCATTGAATATCTTCTTTGATGGCTTCTACATATTCCACATCCTCTTTGGTCGGATTTGTGTCGTCGAAACGAAGGTTACATACGCCGCCATGCTTGGCAGCGATGCCGAAGTCAAGGCAAATAGCTTTGGCATGACCGATGTGAAGGTATCCGTTCGGTTCGGGCGGGAAGCGGGTCTGCACTTTTCCACCATTTTTACCTTCCTTCAAATCCTTCTCTACTGCCTGTTCAATAAAGTTCAGGCTTTTCTTATCGCCTGTGTCTTCGTTTTTAATATCTGTCATAACGTTAAAATGTTAACTCTATTTATAGGCTACAAAAGTAGGACATTTTTTTTATTTTACTGGAATATAACCGCTCTTTTTTATAATCTCCTGCCCTTCGGGTGAAAGAATGAAGTCAATCAGAGGAGCTACCTGTTCTTTATTCTTCACATTATAGTAGTAATAAAGGGGGCGGACGATGGGATAAGTTTTGTTCGTTGCGTTCTCCACCGTCGGAGCGGCATAGTGGCTTCCGTCATATGATACGGAAAGCGTCTTGGTGCGCGGAGATACATAAGCCAGGCCGACATATCCGATAGCTCCTTTCGTCTGGCTGACGGATTGGATGATGGCACCTGTGGCGGGCATGGAAAGGCTGCCTGCCATATAATTTTTATTTTTCAGCACGTTTTCCTTGAAGAACTCATAAGTACCCGAAGAAGTTTCGCGGGAGTAGACTACTATTTTGCGGTCGTCGCCGCCTACCTGTTTCCAGTTGGTGATTTTTCCCCGGAAGATGTCTTCCAGTTGCTGGCGGGTGAGCTGTTTCACCGGATTGGAAGGATGCACCACTACGGCAAGGGCATCGTAGGCTACGATGACTTCGTCCACCTCTTGTCCGGCTTCCTTGGTTTTCATCTTTTCGCTGAATTTGATTGGACGGGAAGCCATGGCGATATCCGTCGTATTGTCCATCAGTGCAGAGATACCGACACCGGTTCCTCCGCCGGTGACTGTGACCCGTGCATCCGGCTGCAGATTCATAAATCGCTCTGCTGTTTGTTGGGCAACAGGCAATACAGTGTCGCTGCCTTTGATGCGCTGTGCGTTGGCGCTGAGAGACAGAAGGGAAAGGGCGATTAATAAATTTCTTCTCACTTTCATAATTATTCTTTTTATTGTTGGTGCAAATAAAACAATCACATATTACATTTTTGTTTCAGATAAGCGGGAAATAGTGTTTGTAACACAAATGTAACAGCATTGAAATACTTCCTTCAAACATTAGTCACACCTCCTTAATAAGGAGTCGCTTTCTTTGCATCAGAAAACCAATAGGTATGAAGAAGATTTTTGAGAAGATAATAGAAGGAATTTTGACTTGTAGCGGTTTCGTAACAAGTATTACTATCCTGCTGATCGTACTTTTCCTGTTTACAGAGGCTTTCGGGCTGTTCAATAGTAAAGTGATTGAAGAAGGGTATGTGTTGGCTTTGAACAAAAGTAATCGGGTAAATACGCTGAGTCCTGCTCAGATAAAGGATGTTTTCGACGAAGAGATAACAAACTGGAAAGAACTCGGTGGGGAGGATCTCCCTATCCGGGTTTTTCGTTTGGAAGACATCACGGAGTATTATACAGAGGAAGAACTCGGACCCGCTTATGAGTATGCCGGTGAAAGAATCATGCAACTGGTGGAGAAGACGCCCGGCATTGTAGCTTTTGTCCCGCAGAAATTTATAGTGCAGCCTGATGCGGTGCATTTTATCAAGGATAATACCATTTCGGTAAAAGATGTTTTTGCAGGTGCCGAGTGGTTCCCGACAGCTACTCCTGCTCCATTATTCGGATTTCTGCCGTTGATTGCGGGCACCTTGTGGGTAAGTCTGTTCGCTATCCTCTTTGCACTTCCGTTCGGACTTTCGGTATCTATCTATATGTCTGAGGTTGCTAATCCGAAGGTGCGCAACTGGCTGAAACCGATCATTGAACTGTTGAGTGGTATTCCTTCGGTGGTTTACGGTTTTTTCGGTTTGATTGTCGTTGTCCCGCTGATTCAGAAATTCTTTGATCTGCCGGTAGGGGAGAGTGGTTTGGCAGGAAGTATCATTCTGGCTATCATGGCGCTGCCTACTATTATAACAGTGACCGAAGATGCCATGCGGAACTGTCCGCGTTCGATGCGGGAAGCGAGTCTGGCTTTGGGAGCTTCGCAGTGGCAGACTATATATAAGGTAGTGATTCCCTATTCGATCTCCGGAATTACTTCCGGAGTAGTGCTGGGCATCGGGCGGGCTATCGGAGAGACGATGGCAGTGCTGATGGTGACGGGTAATGCTGCAGTGATACCGACAACGATTCTCGAACCGCTCCGGACCATTCCGGCAACGATTGCAGCGGAACTGGGAGAAGCTCCGGCAGGCGGACCGCATTACGAAGCGTTGTTCCTGTTGGGCGTCGTACTGTTCTTTATTACATTAATCATCAACTTTAGCGTGGAGTATATCTCTTCTAGAGGAATAAAACGTAGCAAGTAACATGGAAATACGAAGTAATAATAAAGCGAAACACCGTTCTCAGAAACTGGCTTTCGGAATTTTCCGGTTGTTGAGTCTCTGTATTGTGCTGATTTTGTTTGCGATCCTCGGTTTCATTATATATAAAGGTGCGGGGGCTGTCAGTTGGGAGTTTATCACGTCCGCTCCTACGGATGGGATGACCGGCGGAGGCATCTGGCCGGCTATCGTCGGTACCTTCTATCTGATGGCAGGCAGTGCGCTTTTCGCTTTCCCGGTGGGAGTGATGAGTGGCATCTACATGAATGAATATGCACCGAAAGGGAAGCTGGTACGCTTTATCCGGGTGATGACGAATAACCTGAGCGGAATTCCTTCTATCGTTTTCGGTCTGTTCGGTATGGCTCTGTTTGTCAATTACATGGGATTCGGTGACAGTATTCTGGCTGGTTCTTTGACATTAGGTTTACTTTGCGTACCTTTGGTTATCCGTACTACGGAGGAGGCGTTGAAAGCAATTCCCGACAGCATGCGTGAAGGAAGCCGGGCATTGGGAGCTACCAGGTTGCAGACGATCTGGCATGTGATTCTTCCGATGGGGATGCCGAACATCATTACAGGATTAATTCTGGCTTTGGGACGTGTTTCGGGTGAGACGGCACCGATTCTGTTTACTTGTGCCGCTTACTTCCTGCCGCAATTACCTGCAAGCATTCTGGATCAGTGTATGGCATTGCCGTATCACCTGTATGTGATTTCTACCAGCGGAACGGATATGGAAGCACAGTTACCGTTGGCTTATGGTACCGCTTTGGTGCTGATAGTGATTATCCTTCTGGTTAATCTGCTGGCAAATGCATTGAGAAAATATTTTGAGAAAAGAGTAAAAACGAATTGATTAGTATATGGATACAGTAAAAATAGATACACGCGATGTCAACTTCTGGTATGGTGACTTTCATGCCTTGAAGGGGATCAGCATGCAGATTGAAGAAAAGTCTGTAGTTGCCTTTATCGGACCGTCGGGATGTGGTAAATCGACTTTCCTCCGTCTTTTCAACCGGATGAACGACTTGATTCCTGCTACTCGCTTGGAAGGGGAGATCCGGATTGACGGACATAATATTTATGCCAAAGGAGTGGAAGTGGATGAACTTCGAAAGAATGTGGGAATGGTTTTTCAGCGTCCTAATCCTTTCCCGAAAAGTATATTCGAGAATGTAGCTTATGGGCTCCGTGTCAATGGGGTGAAAGATAATGCTTTCATTCGTCAGCGGGTAGAGGAGACACTGAAAGGGGCTGCGCTTTGGGATGAGGTCAAAGATAAGTTGAAGGAATCTGCCTATGCTTTGTCCGGTGGACAGCAGCAGCGTCTTTGCATTGCCCGTGCAATGGCGGTATCTCCTTCGGTATTGCTGATGGACGAACCAGCTTCCGCACTCGATCCTATTTCTACGGCTAAAGTAGAGGAATTGATTCATGAACTGAAGAAGGATTATACCATTGTAATCGTGACGCATAATATGCAGCAGGCCGCCCGTGTCAGCGACAAAACGGCTTTCTTTTATCTGGGAGAGATGGTGGAATATGATGATACGAAGAAGATATTCACCAATCCGGAAAAAGAGGCTACTCAGAATTATATAACCGGTCGTTTCGGTTAAGTATTGCCGGAGTGTTTGCAGAAAACAGAATATTAATCATTTATATATAAAGAGACTATGGTAAAGTTTATAGAATCGGAGCTTATTCTATTGAAGAAAGAAGTGGATGAAATGTGGACATTGGTGTACAATCAGCTTGACCGTGCGGGGGAGGCCGTGATGACGCTTGATAAAGAACTGGCACAGCAAGTGATGGTGCGCGAACGTCGGGTGAATGCCTTTGAACTGAAGATAGACAGTGATATAGAGGATATCATCGCATTGTACAATCCGGTAGCGATTGACCTCCGTTTTGTACTGGCAATGCTGAAAATCAATACGAATCTGGAACGTCTGGGAGACTTTGCAGAAGGTATAGCCCGTTTCGTTATCCGCTGCAAGGAACCGGTGCTGGATGCCGATTTGCTGGCCCGTCTGCGCCTGGGAGAGATGCAGGCAGAGGTTTTATCGATGCTGGAACTGGCGAAACGTGCCTTGAACGAAGAAAATATTGAGATGGCGACTGCGGTATTTGGTAAAGACAACCTGTTGGATGACATTAATGCGGAAGCAACGGGTATTCTGGCAGATTATATCCGTGAACATCCGGAAACGGCTCATACTTGTGTAGACTTGGTTGGCGTGTTCCGGAAATTGGAACGTTCAGGTGACCACATTACCAACATTGCAGAGGAAATAGTATTCTTTATTGATGCAAAAGTCTTAAAACATAGCGGAAAAGTAGACGAAAACTATCCAAAATCGTAATTTTTTGCATGTTTTTAAACAAAAATTAGGGCTACTTAGAAAATAGTCCTATATTTGTCACCTGTAACGGACAAGTTACGGGCGTTTTTACTGCAAATGATAATAAATCCAAAGATATTTCAAAAAGATGTTATATGACATGTTTTATAATTTGGAGAATAACAGTAAAAGCGACTATATTTGCACCGTTATCCTGAAAACAATCTTTTTACCTTAAAAAAAAACTAATACCTATTGAAAACTGAAAAATGGAGCTTTGTGAAAAGCCCCATTTTTTATATCCTTACATTTTTGGCGCTTTAAAATATTGATTATCAGTGGTGTATAAAATTTTGGCTTTGAAAAAGGTACACACGTAAATAACTTTAAGTACCAATTTTAAGTACCATTTTTAGAACCATTTAGAGTTGTGAAAATGTAAGTGCTTGATAATCAGTCGGGATAAAAAAGATGGAAAAACAGCTTTTTGTAAAATTAAGCCTGAACTTCAATTTAAGAAGTGTCAAGGACAAGTCTGTAATGGCAATAATTTATGCAGTTGTAAATTTCAAGGGTCAACAATTTAAGGTGAATACCAATATGAAAGTCTATAAACTTAATTGGGATTACAGGAATCAGAAGGCTAAAGTAGAGCCTTATTTGACTAAACAAGAAAATTTGAATAATAGTATCGCCAACAAAAAAATCATTGAAATTAGGGAGAAATTTGAGGAATTGAAGTTATCTTTGTCTAATAAGTCAATTGACAACATTACACTAGAGTATATAAAACAAAGTTTATTCAGTACAAAAGCAAAATATACTATGACTAATAAGATAGAAGAAGCTGTGACTGTTCAAAAGGAAAAAACGATAAAGAGAAAACCTTCAACTAAAGAGGTGGATGGCGATACTCCAGCCAGTTTAATTTTCACCAAAGTTATTGTCGAGCATTATAAGGCTAGTCAAGGTACGACTCAAAAGGCTAGTACTATTAAAGAGTTCTGTGAATTTTTGAAAAAAAATGGTGGTGATAGGTTATCTAGCGTTAGCAAGGTCAATCTCTCAAAATATGAAATGACACTAAAAGATAAAAAATGGAAAACTATAAAAACGAAGATTGGGCACATTATGTCTGTCATTAGAAAGGCACGTGAATTTGACTTGTTTCCTAAAAATATTAATGAAGGGATTGAGGATTATAAGCTAAGAACGAAGAAAATTCTCGATGATGATGCAACATCACGTTTTGCGTTAACTGATGGTGAACTTCAATTATTAATGCAGTGTGACGATAAATTGAACAAAAGAGAAATAGAAATAAGAGATTTGTTCATTCTTCAAGCAGAAATGGGACAGCGAGTTTCAAAATTGATAGATATTGTTAGAAATCAAAATTATACGATTGAAGATGATTTTATTAATTGTGCGAAGACAGAGAAAGGCAGCAAGGCAGTTAGCATACATTTGAATGAGAGAATTAAATCATTAATAGATAAATATAAAGACACAGAGTTTACTTTATTTAAAAATAAGCAGAAGCATTCAAATAAAGAAGAAGTTAGAGATATTACAATCGAAAATTATATAACAAGAGAAATTAAAACAATTGCAGAAAAAGCGGGATTGACGAGAACGCATAATTATCAAGTTCAGACAGGCGATACGTTAGAGGAACGTAGTGATAGAATATGTGACATTATAGTCAGCCATACTGCACGTCATACTTTTATTACCAATAGGCTTGAAGAAGGATGGAAGGCGGAAATGATACAACTTGTTACAGGACAATCAAAAGAAATTATAGAAAAAAATTATAATCATATTAGAAAAGAAGTAGTAAAAGATAAAATTAGAAAGTTTGCGAAAGACAAAGTAGAAAATGAAACTAAAGAACTAACTATTGAACAATCTATTAGAGAAGCTAAAGCTGTGCTAACGTTTTTCAATGTTCCAGCATATAAATTTGTCGATTGCGTTGATATTTCTAAATTATGGAGAATGGTGGGACAACTTCAAGGACAGATGCTTGCAGCAGGATATAAATTAGAAGATGTAAAGCGTTTATATAATGCTCCAAAGGAATTATCACAAAAAGTTAAAATGCTGCACGATACATTTTTGATGATAACAAATAAAGATTTGAATGAAGTGTTAGATGTGGATACTATTTGATTAGTATGCTTGGATTGTAATATGAGGGGGAGGGGTATCCCCCCCCTTATGTACCCTGTTATTGGATGTATGAATTGAAGTAAGTCCATTTCGTTCATACTGTTGGCTTTGCATCTTTGGGATATTTTTTATTGAGCTACAACTTGATATGCTTCTTTAAATTTAGGTACAATGTTTAATATCGCTTTCTTTACTTCTTCTCGTGTAAGTTCATTACTCCAAGATTTGAGCTCAAAACAGATGTCTTCAATATTTGGTCTTTCTTGCCTGAATTGAGAAAGTATATCTTTTAAAACTGCATGTTCCTTATCTGTGAAATATGTTTTGTGTTCATAGCATTCTTCAAAAACAATACATCTAAATATATCTAAAATCTCATTTTCACTGTTGTCACAAGTTTCTTTTCTTGTAAATTCAGGCAAATAACAATTAGGTGTAGTAGTGCAATTTGCACTATCATTATTATTAATATCTTTATCTATAGTATTTATTATATCTGATTTATTTAAAGTAGTAGTGCAATTTGTTTCATTTTTTGCATCCAATTTGGAATAGGTATAGGTAAGCGTTTCTTTACGTGTAACCTTATGTATTCTCATTGCGGGATGATTCAGTTCTTCAAGAGACAGTTTGTCATAGGCTAATATAGTATTCCAATTTATTCTATATTTATTGCTTTCTTTTTTGGATGAAGATGGAATTATATCTATCATGTTGCCTCTAAATAATCCTTCAATCGTTTCGTTCACTACATTCCTTTTGTAACCGATTCGGCTTTCAATTTCTGCATTAGCTGTATAAAAAAAGCCATTTGAATCTAAACGTCCTTTGTCCTTCCAATAATTTTCTTTTTGTATGAGTATTATTAATACTGCTAAACATAATGCATCGCACGCATAAGCGGCTTTATATGGAACCGCTATAAATTGATAATCTACCTTTTCCTTCATAATTTCTTTTTTCTCAAACGTATATATTTTTTTATTGAAAACCAACTTTTTGTTAATTAATTACTATTTATGAAAGGAAAGTAGTTGAAGTTACTTAATTTTTTCTTTAATAAATATATACTAAATGTAAAAAGGAAGATGGAAGATAAATATTTAGCTCAATCATATGTAGATATGAAAAAGAAACAATCACAGAAAAAGGAAGGTAGTTTGAATCCAATGTATAATAAATGTCATACTAGTGCCACCAAGAAGAAAATTAGCGACAGTCAAAAAAAACGTTGGAAGGCAATCAAACAGGCTATAAAAGAGGAACTTGGAAAAACTGATATAATAGCTCGTAAAGACTTATTGAATCAGGCTCTAAATACAAATACCATCTCATTTAGAGATGTTCAACAAGCTCGTAATTTTGTTACAATAATGACTAGTGAAGATAGAAAAGTACTTGAAGATTATCTAAAACCGATTGTTTATGAGATTGTTAAATGTTATTTGGAACACGTCTAGTATGTAATTCATTATGGGGTATGTATTGAAAATCAGCTATTTATGCTGTGTTAGTACGGTTCGTTTCATCACTTTTTTCTTTTTTTCGCCCTCTATTTCCTTCTTTGGAAAGCAAAACACCTTTCCTGATTATACATTTCGTATTTTGATATGGTTTCTCGCTAGATAATTTATAATTTCTCAATGCACCATAGCTAATTCCTATTATTTCTGCACTAAAATATTCATAGATATTAGCTATTGAGCCAAAATAATGGTGTTCACCACTAGTTAGTTCCAAATGAATCACTGTTCTTTCCTTCTTTTCTGCACTCATAATCTCAACTTTGCTACAAAAATAATAAATATATTACATATAATAAATAAATGTCATAAATTTAACTTTGATTAACTGTGAAATATTGCACTAATTAAATATATGTCATATCTTTGCAGGGTAATAAGAAACAAGATTAATACTTAAATATTAGAGATATGACAACTATGGATAAAGTAGAGAAAGCACTCCAAATGATTAACGAACATGACTGGTGGTGGGCATGGGCAGAGTATTCTGATAATGCACGTGATAAAGCGTATGGGCACATGAGAGTATTTGTGGAGTTTATCGCTGAAATCTCTGATGTAACTATCGCTTCTACCTTACGTGAGTTATGGGAAGTTACCGCTCACAAGGCTTGGACGGATGATAAAGAAAAGAAAGCTAAGTATGAATCTATAAGGGTAGAATTGATGAACGCTATTTTACCATTAGAAGTAAAAATGGCTGCATAAAGCAATATTCACTTCTGTAATTATTGAATATAGATTGATTATCAATAGTTTAACAAAATAAAGTTTCATAGTTAGTTCACAAACTATGAAATTCACTAAAAAATGAATGTTATGAGTTTAAAAAATAGTTATGTGACAAGTGATTACGTTGAGTGGGACACAATGCTTGCATTGATTCATAAATTATATAGGAACCAAGAATATCGGATGAGTTTACTGATTGGTTGTGGCTCTTTTTTCGGTCTACGCATTTCAGATTTACTCACTTTGACATGGTCTATGTTATTGGATAGTGATTCTTTTATTATAATTGAAAAGAAAACAAAAAAAAGAAGAGAAATAAAAGTTAATTATGGATTTCAAAAGCATATTTTAGATTGTTACAAAAAACTTAATATTAAAGATAAAAATGAGAAATGTTTTATAAGTCGCAAAAGAACTGTATATAGTGTCCAGCGGATAAATAATCTTTTCAAGGAGATTAAAGTGAAATATAATTTAAAAGTTGAGCATTTCAGCACGCATTCTATGAGAAAAACTTTTGGAAGAAAAATAGTTGAGGCTTCTAAAGAGAATAGTGAATTTGCATTAATTAAATTGGCAGAACTTTTTAATCATGCGGATGTACAAACTACAAGACGTTATTTGGGGCTTCGGTCTGAAGAGCTTTTAGAAGCATATAATTTGCTAAGTTTTTAATTAAAAACGGTATCTTTGTAAAAAATAATAGCCCACATGAATATTATTTGCTAAATAATTTCTATTTTTGCAATACTACAATTGTAGTAGACATAAATTATAGGAAGCGTTTAGCGTATTTCGTGCCAAGAATCTCGACCCTTCAAAGCACAGCGGAATAGAAATAACGTTCCCTTTGTGGTGTATATGTACAACCTTACATATAACGCAAAGTGTGGGCTATTTTTCTTATCTCTGTGCGGCAGTCGAGAGCCTTTGGCAAGATAAGCTAAGTAGGCTCACACTTCTTTTATTATAACCCCTCTTTTAGAGCCGATTGAGATATTTTGTATACTATGAAGCGTTTAACTAGCGTTTTGCTATTATCAATTGTACCTATATGGCTTTGCGCTCAAGTACCAGCACCTTATTCTAAGCATGAATTGCTCTATAGGAATTGTATTTCTTTCATGGAAGTACTTATTCCTATAGTTTTAATCGGTTTTTTATTTTATTATGTGCAAAATCGATATCCCTGTAATTTTAGTTTTCTTAATGCCACTTTTCAATTCATAAAAAGGATTCATTGGAAAACAATACTAATTATATGTCTTATAATCGGAGGGATAGGTTATTTTACTACAAAAGATGAAGATGAAAAGCACACTTCTATTTCAGAATATCAAGATTATTTTTTGAATCAAGAGAACTATGATAAGGAGAGTGAATTAAAGAATATGTCCAAACAATTAAATAGGGTTGTAGGAACTTGGGTGTTATATGAAGGTATCCAACCACTTGTTAGAATAGATATCAATAGTGATTATTCAGCAGATATGACAGTTTATGATAGTAATGGAAATCCTGTTATTCAAAACTCATATACAGACTGTATAATTAACGATAGCTATATATACTTTGTAAATGATGGGGATAATATGCAGAAAGCACCTAAAGTAAGGCTTGATGGTGGAAATATAAAATCGATAGATAATGGTAGAAATTTTATTAGAAAGTAAGATACAATAAATATTATGAAAAAGTACGGAATACCAATATTGATAACAGTGCTGATGTCTTGTGTTGTTTCTTGTGAAAAAACAACTTGTAATATACAAATAACGGACGAGGGAACCTTACAAAAACTTATTGGAAGAAATATTAGAACAGTTAAAGAATTAACCTTATCTGGCACACTCAATGCAGAAGATTTTCATATAATTAGAAATGCTAATCACCTACACTTTTTAGACATTTCTAATTGCGATTTACAATATTTGCCAGATTCCGCTCTTGCTCATTGTGACAGCTTAAAAGAAGTAATACTACCTAAAGGATTAGTTAATACAGGTGATTTTACTTTTGTTGGATGTAACCTTTTGGAAAAAGTGATACTCCCTGCGTCTGTCACAGAGATAGGGATGAAATGTTTTTCTGGTTGCCAAAAACTTAATCCAATCTTATTAAACAATAATCTCTCAATTATAAGACCAGGTGCTTTTGAACAATGTTGTTTCACAGAAATAGAATTACCTGACAAATTAGAGGTCATTTCTGAAGAAACATTTAAAGAATGCGTTAATTTAAAATCTATCGTAATACCAGATAAGGTAACAGAACTGCGTTCAAAAGCCTTTAGTGGCTGCTTTAATTTAGAATCTGTATCACTTCCATCACAAGTAAAAAGAATTGGTCAAGAGTGTTTTTATCTATGTAGTTCTCTACAAAATATTAATTTAAAAAATGTAGATAAAATTGAGGAAAATGCCTTTGCCCAATGTACCTCTTTAAAACAGGTCGATATAAAAAACGACCTATTTCTTTCTAATAATTCATTTGAAGGGTGTCCAGCGATTAGTTGCTATCAGATAAATGATGTTTCAACAATTTTTAAAAGAATTGAAAATTCATATTTATCCGAACTTCAAGGAAGATATCGTATTAGTACAATTGATGGATATGTAGAGAATGGGATTATTGACATTGCTGAACAGCGTATAACAATTCGTGGTAATGCCATGTACCAATTTATTTCAGGACCAATGTTTCAATCTGCAAATAGTGAAATGGCAAAATATATAGATATATATAATTTTAATAATGTAGAACAAGATGTTAAAACCAGTACTTACACATGCCTAAAAAATGCATCCATTAGATTGCATTTTATACAGTTAATAAATGGAATGCCACAATGGGAAGCAGACCGTAATTGTGGGTCTAATAATATACTTATCTGGATAAAGAATGGAAATTTAAATATCTCTTTTCTAGGGAAAAACATAATGGCAAGCAAATTATAATTTAAAACAATATAATATGAAGAATTTTTATTTGTTATTTTTTGTATCGTTACTTTTATTTTCATGTAACCAAAGAGGAACCAAGAATAGTGATGATAACAACCTGTCTCCAAAACAAAAAATTAGAAGTATAAAAGACGAAGTAAGTTACACTGATATAGAGGGAAATATGATGTACGGATACAGTACAGCTTATTATTTCGATGATAAAGGGAATCTTACAGAAAGGCGAAATTGGGGAGAAGAAGGAGAATCTATAGAATATTATAAAAACGGTTTATGTATAAAAGAAGTGGACGTTAATAGTACAAAAACAGTAGATTATATTTATGAAGAAGTTGGGGATAGCCTAAAAATTTATTATACAATAGCATTTAATAGCACACAAGAAAAATATGATAAAAAATATGATAAAACAATTTCTATAGATGAAAAAAAACAGTACGACAGCTTATTGCTTTCACTTATAAGCAAGCCAGAATATGCTGATAAAGATAAAAATATCTTGTATAAATATCAAGAATACGACAAATACGGGAATTGGACAAAACGTACTTATAATCAAGATTACTACGAAAGAACAGAACAAGTTGTATCTATACGTGAAATACAATATTATGAATAACAGTCCTGTAAAAAGTGCGAACTATAGCTAATGTAGTTCGCATTTTCTTTTCTAATATTCACAAATCTAGGAAGTGAATATCGGAAATATATATAATGTTTTGTTTTTCAGTGGTTTACGTTTAAATACGTAAAATAACCATAAAACAATGTTCACTTTTATTTCTTTTACTAAGTTTTTGAATATCATTCTAGGTTGGATAATATTAAAGTAATAGTCCGTTTATGATATTTTCCTTTTTTAAAAGGAGAAGTGGCAGTAAATATGCAAGGTGCGAACTTTAAAACAGTTCGCGCAGTTCGCATAGTTCGCACTTTTATACAAAAAAGTCTCCAATATAATGGAGACTTTTTCATTTCTATGTTATAGAATTGATTACCAAGATTTAATATTGTCTATTTAAAAAAAATTAACTATAAATTTTAATATCCAAAGGCGACAATACTCTTCCTTTTTACAGGAACTTATTATGATGCAAATATCGTAAAAAAACTCTGATATTCAATAATTAAAGTATAATAATTAACTTCCTTTAGTACTGTTTTTTAGGAAACTTTCCGTTCAATCGTGAAATTTGCAAATAAAACAAGAAAAAAATGTGCACAATTTATTCTTGTGATACGAGATAGTTCATCCTAAAAACTATTATCTGGTACGAAACATTTAGGATATTGGTGATATACAACAATAGTTTCGTATTTTTTGAGAAAATGTGTTCATAATGTGTGGAGGGTGCCTTATGACGTAGAAAAATGTCGATAATTTAGTTATTGATATTGTGAATTACATCCTCATAGTATTAAACAATATTTTAATTAAAAATAATGGATAAAAAGATAAATGAAATAGCATTTTGGAATATGACGGCTAATGACGTCATGCGTATTGGGGCAAGCATGGAAGACACTCAATCATTATATAAAGAACTTTGGTATGAAAATGAAATTTGCGTTTTGTTCGCAGAATCGAATGTGGGCAAATCAATACTTGCCATGCAAATAGGAGAGCACATTGCTGGTAATGGAAAAAATGTTGTTTATTTAGATTACGAACTATCTATTAAGCAATTCTACAAGAGATATTCTAATGAAAAAACTGGTGAAATGTACCTTTTTTCTGATAAACTAATTCATCCAGACTTAAGAATAGAACAGATATGTTCAGAAGAAGAGGTAGAGGAACGTTTTTTCAGATTAGTTGAAATTAAAGCTAAAGAAGGAGTGAAAATTTTTATTTTAGATAATATGACATACCTATGCAAAAACATAGAAAACGGTCAATATGCCATGACATTTATAAAAAAATTGAGAGGTTTAAAAATGCAATATGGATTGAGTTTTCTAATTATCGCTCACACTCCTAAACGCGCTGTAAATAAACCAATCGCTAAGGATGACTTAGCTGGTTCCAAAAAGATAATGAATTTCATAGATAGTTGTTTCGCAATGGGTAAATCTACCCATGACAGAGATATTGTGTACATCAAGCAGATTAAAGTTAGAGAAGGAGAATTTGTTTACCATGAAGATAATGTATTATTATGTAGAAGAGAAAAAGTAAATAACTTCCTTTGCTTCGTTGAGTGCGGTTATGCAACAGAATCTGATTTATTAGACATTAAAAATAAACAGCGAGATAAAACTGAAATGAAAAACTTAGTATACGCTTTGTACAATCAAGGTTATAGTTTCAGAAAAATAGCCAAAGAGATAGGGTTTATATCTGATAAAACAGTTGGAAAATGGATACAACAATATATGCAAACAGGAAATAATAATATAGGGTGCTAAGCAATATGTCACATTTTTCAATAAATGAATGAGATTGATAATTTTGTTTAGGATGAGGCTTGAAAAATTATTGTACTTAAATTGTGTAAAGAATATTGGGGTATACTGTTTTTTCCGTATCTTTGCAGTATAAGTACCATTTTTAGAACCAAAAGTTAAAATGTGTTTAATTTGTTGATTCTCAATATAGTGTGAAAAGCCCCATTTTTTTTGCTCTATACTGAAGGCCAGGAAGTTGCGTTATACGGTGTTTGAGAGAGGGGATTCTTCTTTGCGTCTATTGCTTTTCTGTCGATTTCATGGATCATATATCGTATCATTTCCTACATTTTAGTGATTTCGAAGCTTTCTTCGGATGGGAACAAATCAGGCTATCAATATTATTCAGAGTGTTGATTAGAAAGTTCGGAATTTATTCACAAGTTAACCTTTGCAATATATGAAAAAAAACAGAAAGTTTTCCAACTTCCTTCCTTATTCGTATCTTTGTGCTATTATATTAGCGCAGCTGTTGATGAAAGAGCTAATATATTAGTATAGTTGGCTAAAAGGTTTAGAAGCTCTCTTATTTCCCTTTTTAGTCAGTCTTTTATTGTAGAACATTAATAATTAACATTATGTTTTCTGGAATCGTAGAAGAGTATGCTACCTTGGTAGCACTGGTGAAAGACCAGGAGAATATACACTTTACATTTAAGTGTTCGTTTGTAAATGAGCTGAAGATTGATCAGAGTATTTCTCACAATGGAGTATGCCTGACGGTAGTGAACTTGACCGATGATACGTATACGGTAACTGCCATGAAAGAAACGCTGGACCGTTCGAATCTTGGTTTGCTGAAAGTGGGCGATAAGGTGAATGTAGAGCGCAGCATGATGATGAATGGCCGTCTGGACGGACATATCGTACAGGGGCATGTGGACCAGACCGCTACTTGTGTGGAAATAAAGGATGCGGACGGAAGCTGGTATTTTACATTCAAATATGCATTTGATAAGGAAATGGCGAAACGTGGCTATATCACAGTGGATAAGGGTTCAGTCACTGTAAATGGTGTCAGCTTGACGGTATGTAATCCGACGGATGATACTTTTCAGGTAGCTATTATTCCTTATACTTATGAGCATACTAACTTTCATACGTTCGAGATCGGTAGCGTAGTGAACATTGAGTTTGATATCATCGGCAAGTATATCAGCCGGATGATTCAATATAAATAGTTCAATTGGGAATTGTTAGCTTCAATCGTAATTTATAAATCGTAAAACCCTAATTTGGATGGATTTTCTGCAATTAGTGTTGTCTCGCCAAAGTGACCGGGCATATGATAAAGGTCGTCCGGTAGAAGCGGAGAAGCTGGAACGGATTCTGGAAGCTGCCCGTCTGTCTCCTTCTGCCTGCAATGCGCAGCCGTGGAAGTTTGTGGTAGTGACAGATCATGAGCTGGCTTTAAAAGTAGGTAAGGCAGCAGCTGGACTAGGGATGAATAAGTTTGCTAAAGATGCCCCTGTGCATATTCTGATAGTGGAAGAGTTTGCCAATATTACATCCCTGCTTGGAGGTAAAGTAAAGGATAAGCATTTCCCGTTGATTGATATTGGTATTGCTGCCGCTCATATTACATTAGCTGCCGAAAGTGAAGGACTGGGGTCTTGTATTTTGGGATGGTTTGATGAAAAAGAGATAAAGCAATTGACTGGGATTCCTGCTTCTAAACGCTTGCTGTTGGATATCGCTATCGGGTATCCGGTGAAAGAAAAACGAAAGAAGATGAGAAAGACGAAAGAAAAGGTCATTTCTTATAATCGGTATTAATTGAAAAAAATGTATATTCCATACTTTTGAGAAGTAGATATATAAGAAAAAGCCTCGTTGGCTTAAAAGGAACGGCCTCTTCCTTTTAAACCAACGAGGCTTTCCTTTAAAACCAACGCACTGTTTCTTTTAAACTAAAAAGTATTCGTTGTAAGATGTTGACTATTAGTTGTTTACGAATATGGGCGCTTATGAGTATTTTTCTAGTAAAAAACAGATACAACAAAGCTTGTTTTTACAGATCTTTCAGTAGTACTTTACTTGCTTTCTTATAGTATTCTTCTCTGGATTCAGTCAGTACTTTCCACTCGTCATTGAACTCTTCATCCTTGTCTATCTTAAAGTTTTCGGAGCCGTACGTATCCAGGCGGTCAAGCAGAATCGCTACATTCAGTTGGTTGATATCCATTGAAGGCTGATAGCCGATATCTTCACTTTTCTGGTCGGTCACTACTTCGTGAATCAGATCTATCTCTTGCAACTGATAAAGTACTTGATTGGTCAGTCGGATCGGGATTTGGTGTTCTTCCGATATCTCCATGGCCGTATAAGGCGGCTCGTTTTTTTCAAACCGTTTGGCGATCAGTGACATGATAAGGATAGAAATGAAATCACGGTAACGTCTGCTGATGTTACGGGTGTCCTGATCGAAACTAAAACTGCGGATATTTTGTCCGGCATAGGTCAATTCGGCTCCAAACAAACAGATTGTCCAAGAAATTTGCAGCCATAGCAGAAACAAGGGGAGGGCGGCAAAGCTACCGTAAATAGCATTGTATTTCGATACCCATAACTGGCTGTTGATATACAAGAACTGGAAAGCCTGGTAAGCGGAGCCTGCCAAAATGCCTGCAATCAGTGCATGTTTGAATTTCACTTTCGTGTTGGGCATGAAAATGTAGAGTCCGGTGAACATCAGCCAGGTTAAGACAAATGGGATCAGGCGTATTGCGAATTTCATGACAGGAGCCAGTAAAACGAAATCGTCCATCTGCTTGAGTACAGTACTTACAAATAAAGAAAGTCCTCCCGAAACGACAATCAGAATCGGCATGAGCAGAAACATCGAGAAGTAGTCTGTTATCTTGCGGTACATGGAGCGTGCTTTCTTGACTTCCCAAATACGGTTGAAGGTGATTTCGATGTTACTCACCAGATTAATAACGGTCCATAACAACATCACCAGACCTACTCCAATGAAAATACCGCCTTTGGTTTGAGACAGGTAGGAGTTGACAAACGAAAGAATAGCTTCTGTCGTTTCGGTGTTTCCTCCGAAGCCGCTGCGGAACTGATGCTCCATCAGATTATCAAATCCGAATCCGCGGGCTACGGCAAAAAGGATAGCAAGTATAGGTACAATAGCAAGCAGTGTACTATATGTCAGTGCTGAGGCCTTATTAGCCATCCGGTCTTTGGTAAATCGATTGATGCAGAGATAGACGGTTTTAATAATATTGTAGAGCGAGAACTTCGTCCTAGTCACTTCATCTTCCGTGATGCGCCAGATGTCATACGTGATGAATTTCCATATATCGGTGATTTTCTTCTTCATGGCTCAGAATTTAAAAAGCAGTTTAAAAAAGAAAAAAAGCAGTCAGCCTATAAGCCGAGTTCTGTACCTTATATAATAAGGTGCCTGTCATTTATCTGAGTGGCGTGTCACCACGACACTTTAGCGGTCTACCCTCCGACATGGAGCGAGCAACTCTCATAACGCCGGTTTACATGACCTTACAACTCCTAAGACGTACAGCCCACATGTCACCATGCTGCTGGTAGGCTCTTACCCCACCTTCTCACCCTTACCTCTCCCCGAAAGGAGCGGCGGTTATTTTCTTCTACGTTACTCTACCCTCGCGGACAGCTTTCTGTTAGGAAGTAGGATGCTCTGTGTTGCCCGGACTTTCCTCCTGCACGAAACGCGCACGCGACAGACCAGCCAACTGCTTTAGACTGCAAAAGTACGTCATTTATTTTGTTTTAGCCAAAGAAAGTGTCACAAATAGAAATAATTTCTACCTTTGCTATCATTAAATCATGATTCAATGAAGAAAAATATCCTTTTTTTCTATTGCTTGCTGGTAGTAGCAGTAGTTAGTCTGAAAGCTCAGGAAATACGCCCCATGCCTGCTGATTCAGCTTATGGGGTAGTACACATTTCTGTTTGTAATATGCGTGATGAAGGTAAGTTTACTTCCGGAATGAGCACGCAGGCACTGCTTGGGATGCCGGTCAAGGTATTGCAATACACCGACTGGTACGAGATTCAGACTCCGGATGACTATACGGGATGGGTGCATCGGATGGTGATTACGCCGATGTCGAAAGAGAAATATGATGAATGGAACCGTGCAGAGAAGATTGTGGTGACTTCCCACTACGGATTTACGTATGAAAAACCGGATGACGACTCGCAGACCGTATCGGATGTTGTTGCCGGCAATCGCCTGAAGTGGGAGGGAAGTAAAGGGCATTTTTACAAGGTGTCTTATCCGGATGGCCGCCAGGCCTATATCTCCAAACATATTTCACAACCAGAGAGTAAATGGAGAGCTTCGTTGAAACAAGATGCTGAAAGTATTATTAAAACTGCTTATACAATGATCGGAATTCCCTATCTATGGGCGGGGACTTCTTCGAAAGGAGTTGATTGCAGCGGGCTGGTCCGGACCGTACTCTTTATGCATGATATTATCATCCCAAGGGATGCGTCACAACAGGCTTATGTAGGCGAACGCATTGAGATAGCCCCTGATTTCTCCAACGTGCAACGCGGAGACCTCGTCTTCTTCGGTCGTAAAGCTACAGCCGACCGTAAAGAAGGCATCTCACACGTCGGCATCTACCTGGGTAATAAACGCTTCATCCATGCCTTGGGAGACGTACATATCAGCAGCTTTGATCCCGAAGACGAGCGCTACGATGAGTTCAATACCGGTCGTCTGCTTTTTGCCACTCGTTTCCTGCCCTATATAAATAAGGAGAAAGGCATGAATACCACCGACCATAACCTCTATTATCTATATCACTAACCATTATCCATTAAACAAATGCCAAATAGAAGAGATTTTCTGAAAACGGCTGCCTTTGCGACTTTAGGTTCCGGAATAGCTGTCAGTCAGGTATTGGCGGGAGAATGTATGCCTTCTGCTATTCATGTTAATAAATATGGTATAGGGGGAAAGATGAAAATGACTTTTTTCCCTTATGAGTTAAAGTTGAGGCATGTCTTTACGGTAGCCACTTATTCGCGTACTACTACGCCCGATGTGCAGGTAGAGATCGAATATGAAGGGGTGACCGGGTATGGAGAAGCGTCTATGCCCCCTTATCTCGGAGAAACAGTGGAGTCGGTAATGAACTTCCTTAAAAAAGTAAATCTGGAGCAATTCAGCGATCCTTTTCAATTAGAGGACATTTTGTCATACGTTGACAGTCTGTCGCCTAAAGACACGGCAGCAAAAGCTGCGGTGGATATTGCCCTTCATGACTTGGTGGGAAAGCTGCTGGGAGCGCCTTGGTATAAGATATGGGGATTGAACAAAGAGAAGACGCCTTCTACCACCTTTACGATTGGTATTGATACGCCCGATGTGGTCCGTGCGAAAACAAAAGAATGTGCCGGTCTGTTTAATATATTAAAGGTGAAGCTGGGAAGAGACAATGATAAGGAAATGATAGAGACAATCCGTTCGGTAACGGACCTGCCGATAGCCGTTGATGCTAACCAGGGCTGGAAAGACCGCCAATATGCACTCGATATGATTCATTGGCTGAAAGAGAAAGGGATTGTGATGATAGAGCAGCCTATGCCGAAAGAGCAGTTGGATGACATTGCCTGGGTGACGCAACAAAGTCCTTTGCTTGTATTTGCCGACGAGTCGTTGCAGCGTTTAGGGGATGTAGCCGCTTTGAAAGGTGCATTTACGGGAATCAATATTAAATTGATGAAATGTACCGGAATGCGTGAAGCATGGAAGATGGTCACGCTGGCACATGCTTTGGGAATGCGCGTGATGGTGGGGTGTATGACGGAGACTTCGTGTGCGATATCTGCCGCCTCGCAATTTTCTCCGGCAGTCGATTTTGCCGACCTTGATGGAAACCTGCTTATCTCCAACGACCGCTTCAAAGGAGTGGAAGTGGTGAATGGAAAAATCACATTGAATGACTTACCCGGAATTGGTGTCATGAAAATCTGATCTTACTGAATGAATGTCAGACTGTTAAAGCCATCTGACATACAACGAATGTAAATTTGTCAGTTGCTGTCGTTAAGCGCTGTTAAGCCCTAAATATTCTCTGTTAAAAGAGGACAAAAAAGAGTGACAAGTAGAATAAGTGAACGATATTTGTTATTATTTTAACGTCGTAAAAGTTAAAACAATGTCAGATATTAACATTTTAAAGAATTATAAATCATGAAACAGACAACAAAGAACATTCTGGGAGTAGGAGCAATTATTCTTCTGAGCTCAGGAGTTGCAGGATTGACAACTTACAAATTGTTGCAATCTAACGAAGCTGCCAAGGAAACATCTTTTAATGAGATGTTCAAGCAGAATCCCAATGTCAAATTGGCTGCTTTTGATGCGGTAAACGCTCAGCCGGTTGATTTGACACAAGCTGCTGAGAACTCCCTTCATGCTGTTGTACATATAAGATCTACGCAAGAATCCAAAACTAAAACGATTCAGCAGGCACCGGATATTTTCGATTTCTTCTTCGGTGACGGACGTGGACAACAGCGTCAGGTACAAACCCAGCCTCGCGTAGGTTTTGGCTCGGGAGTGATTATCTCTAAAGACGGTTATATCGTAACCAACAATCACGTGATTGAAGGTGCAGATGAAATCAGTGTGAAGCTGAATGACAATCGTGAGTTTAAAGGACGTGTAATCGGTACTGACCCGAGCACTGACCTTGCATTAGTGAAAATAGAAGGAGATGATCTGCCGACTATTCCGGTAGGTGACTCTGATGCACTGAAAGTAGGCGAGTGGGTATTGGCAGTAGGTAACCCGTTCAATCTTAACTCTACTGTAACTGCCGGTATCGTCAGCGCAAAGGCTCGTTCATTGGGTGTATATAATGGTGGTATAGAATCTTTTATCCAGACAGACGCTGCCATTAACCAGGGAAATAGTGGTGGTGCACTGGTCAATGCTAAGGGAGAACTGGTAGGTATCAACTCTGTACTTTCTTCTCCGACCGGAGCTTATGCCGGATATGGATTTGCTATTCCGACCAGCATTATGACGAAGGTTATTGCTGACCTGAAACAATATGGAACTGTGCAGCGTGCTTTGCTCGGTATCCGTGGAGGATCTATTGGCAGCAGCTTGATGGACGACAGACAACCGATTGATAAGTCCGGTACTACTTTGGCAGATAAAGCTAAGGCACTGGGTGTAGTAGAAGGAGTCTGGGTTTCTGAAATCGTTGAAGGTGGTTCGGCTGCAGGTGCTGATATCAAAGTCGATGACGTAATTATCGGTCTGGATAATAAGAAGGTTTCAAATATGGCCGACTTGCAGGAAGCTCTTGCTAAACATCGTCCTGGGGATAAGGTGAAAGTAAAACTGATGCGTGATAAGAAGGAAAAGACTGTTGAAGTAACGTTGAAGAACGAACAAGGCACAACGAAGATTGTAAAAGACGCAGGTATGGACATCCTGGGTGCTGCATTCAAAGAATTGCCGGATGACTTGAAGAAACAGTTGAACCTCGGTTATGGCCTGCAAGTGACAGGTGTTTCTTCCGGTAAGATGTCAGATGCAGGAGTCCGCAAAGGCTTCATCATCCTGAAAGCTAATGACCAGCCGATGCGCAAAGTCAGTGATCTGGAAGAAGCAATGAAAGCTGCTGTTAAGTCTCCGAATCAGGTATTGTTCCTGACAGGTGTATTCCCATCCGGTAAACGCGGATACTTTGCAGTTGATCTGACTCAGGAATAAACTATAAATTAAGGTAAGAAGATTGTAGGATAAGCTAATGAAATAGAAAAAGGATGCCGTCACACAACTTGTCGGCATTCTTTTTTGTTTTATTAGTTGAAAATATAGTGAAAAAGTTGCCTAAATATGTATGTTAACAAATTATTTGTCGTAACTTTGCACTCCAAATCTGTTTTTAAAGAATGAGACAACTAAAGATTACCAAAAGTATCACTAACAGAGAGAGCGCTTCTCTTGACAAGTATTTGCAGGAAATCGGTCGTGAGGACCTGATTACAGTCGAGGAAGAAGTGGAACTCGCTCAGCGCATTCGTAAGGGTGACCGTGTAGCATTGGAAAAACTGACACGTGCCAATCTTCGTTTCGTCGTATCTGTGGCTAAGCAGTACCAGAACCAGGGTTTGAGTTTGCCTGACTTGATTAATGAAGGCAATTTAGGACTGATCAAAGCCGCCGAAAAGTTTGATGAAACACGTGGATTCAAGTTTATCAGCTACGCTGTATGGTGGATTCGTCAGTCTATTCTGCAAGCATTGGCAGAGCAGTCGCGTATTGTTCGTCTCCCGTTGAATCAGGTAGGTTCGCTGAATAAGATCAGCAAAGCCTTCTCAAAGTTCGAACAGGAAAACGAACGGCGTCCGTCTCCCGAAGAGTTGGCAGATGAGCTGGAAATTCCGGTTGACAAGATCTCTGATACGCTAAAGGTATCCGGCCGTCATATTTCGGTGGATGCACCTTTTGTGGAAGGAGAAGACAACAGCCTGCTGGATGTGTTGGTTAATGACGATTCGCCTATGGCGGACCGCTCTCTGGTTAATGAGTCTCTTGCGAGGGAAATTGATAGAGCTCTTTCTACGTTAACCGATAGAGAAAAAGAAATCATTCAGATGTTTTTCGGTATCGGACAACAAGAAATGACATTGGAAGAAATCGGCGATAAGTTTGGTCTCACACGTGAGCGCGTTCGCCAGATTAAAGAAAAAGCAATTAGAAGACTAAGACAAAGTAATCGTAGTAAATTGCTCAAATCCTACTTGGGATAAGTGAGGAATATCAGTTTCTGAAAGAAAAAAAGAATTAGAGTCGCATAAGTTACACTTCTTGGAGTAATCATCTGAAGAAGGTACTTATGCGACTTTTTACTTAGCTGTTGTTTATCTTATACTATGCAAATTTATGAAGAAGTCTGTTCTGATATTATTCACTCTTGTGGGGATTTGTATTGGCTTTGTCGCTTACGGACGATGTACTGGGACCGCTGGTGAGCCTGCAGTTGGGACTGTTGCATCTCATGCCGTTCCTTCGCCCTCCAGCAAAGAACAGCGTTTGCAAGAGAAAGCTCTTGCTGCGAAAGCCTATTGTATAGAGAATGGATTTAATACGAATTATTGTTTTCTGATAGATTTCAGTATTCCTTCCGGTAAAAAACGTTTCTTTGTCTGGGACTTCAAAGGTGACTCCATCAAATATTCAAGTCTCTGTGCTCATGGATATGGCAAGGAGAGCACGTTGAAAAAGCCGGTATATAGTAATGTGGAAGGGAGTTATTGTTCTTCTTTGGGAAAGTATAAGGTCGGAATTCGCTCATATAGCAAATGGGGAATTAATGTGCATTATAAATTACATGGGCTGGAGCCGACAAATAGCAATGCTTTCAAACGATATATCGTACTGCATTCTTATACTCCGGTGCCGGCTTCGGAGATATCCCCCATGTATCTTCCATTAGGTATTAGCCAGGGGTGTCCTGTGATTTGTGACGAGGTGATGCGTAAAGTGGATGCTCTGCTAAAAGTCGAAAAGAAGTCCGTGTTATTATGGATATATGAATAGAAATACTAAATCTTAATGATAAATAGATGATATTTCTTCTTTTTTGTTACCTTTGCCACAATTAAAAATTTATGATATGAAATACGTAAAAATACTATTTGCAATGGCACTTGTGTTGACAATGTGCTCGGCTTTCTCTTTAAAGAAAGACCACTCTAAAACAGTTTATGCCTTCGGAATTGCTGCCTCCTTTACGGATACGGTTGTGTATTTTACGGATATTCAGATATTGGATAGTGCGAAGGTTAGCAAGGAAGGTTTCCTCACTCATCGTGATTTGTATAGCTATCAGTTGAAGAACTATGTGGAAGATAACGGACTGCAGCAGAATAGTACATGTATGATCTATTTCTCAGAAAACAGAAAGAAGCTGGAGAAAGAAGCAACGAAAATTCTGAGTAAATATAAAAGGAACAGGAATACAACAGTGACACGGATTGATACTGATAAGTTCCATTTTATAAAACCGGAAGAGTAAGAGATTTATTGTTAATATGATAAGAGATGCAAGTTTGCATCTCTTATTTTTTTATCTTTGCGGTCATAACAAATTGGAAATCTAATGAAAAATATTAAAATATTATCCTTTCTTGTAGGTTTGGCCGCATTATTTGCTGCTTGTGAGAATAATGATAATGAGGGACCTGTAACCCCTGAGCCACGTGAGCAGGTAGGACGTACCGTACTGGTGTATATTGTAGGAGATGCAGGAGATTCTAATGAATTGTCTGACCTTTTTAAGATCAATTTTAGCGATATGAAAGCGGGCATGGAAGAGGTTGATTATTCAAAATGTAATTTGGTTGTTTACAGTGAGATGAAAAATGACTTACCTCATTTGATTTCATTGAAACAGAAGAATGGTAAAGTAGTAGCAGATACTCTTTTTACTTATGCAGAACAGAATCCTTTAGATAAAGAAGTTATGTCTAAAGTTATTGCTCAAACAGTCGATTATTTCCCTGCAGATAGCTATGGCTTTGTATTTTTGTCTCATAGTTCTTCGTGGGTATCGGCTAGTAATAATGCAAATTCTCGTTCAATCGGGTATTATCGTAAAACTCAGATGAATATTCCGGATTTTCGTGAAGCGTTATTTTCAGCTTTTCCAAAACCGTTAAAGTTCATATTGTTTGACTCATGTAATATGCAATCTGTGGAAGTCGCCTATGAACTTCGTGACTGTGCTGAATATTTTATTGGTTCTCCGACTGAAATTCCTGGTCCTGGTGCCCCCTATAAAGCAGTAGTGCCGGAAATGTTTACTGAAACAAATTTGGCGATGAATATAGCAGAGGCATATTACGGGTATTATGAAAAACTTTATACAGGGGTTAGTCCTATTAGTAATGAGAATTGGACAGGAGGCATTGCTACTTCTGTGATAAAGAGTGACGCTTTGGATAATCTGGCAGCGGCAACTAAGACAATTATTCCTAAATATATTCAAGATAAAAGGGAAGTAAATCGCAGTGGTCTATTGGCTTATGATTTTAATGATGATGCCAATTACGATTTTGATGAACTGATTCAGTATTTGACTGGTGGAGCGGATAATGCAGAGTATCAATCTTGGCGAATAGCTTTTGATAATGCAGTAGTGTATCGGAAGACAACTTCTAAAAATTATTCTGGTATTATTCGTCGTATGTTCACAATGGAAGGTTCGGAAGGTCTTTCTACTTATATTCCTAATGGTGAAAGTAATTCTAAGATGAATACTTTTTATCGTACCTTGTCATGGTATTCTGCAGCGGGCTGGAATGCAACAGGATGGTGATTTTGTGAAAAGGTAGATACACTTGGAAGTACTTGCCATATTCTTCTAAAAACTTAGTGACACTATGTCGTTATTATAGTGACAGTATCTTTGTTGGATGGTGTCACTATCGTAACAGGATAGTGTCACTATCTTTTTTTAATGATATAACTATATAATAATGTATATAGATTCTTCCTACTTTTAAAGCTATAAAGAAAAAATCTCTTTTCGACATCCTTGTCAATCAGTAAGTTATATTTTTATTCAAAAAAAACTTTGAAAAAAGAGTAGTATATATTTGGATATTGTCATTAAGTTCTCTACTTTTGCACCCGCTTTGCTAGAGAGACAGAGCCTAACAATTGACATTCTGCTAGAGAATATGGCTTCAGAAAATAAAAACAAAAAAACTTCGAAAAAGTTTGGATGTTATCTGAAAAAGTTCTTATCTTTGCATCCGCTTTCGCTAAGAAAGCTGCGTGGTAGAAGTCACGTTAGTTCTTTGAAATATTGATAAACAATACAAGTAGTACAAGAAAAAATAGAACCGTCAATGCTTGTTGGATACATAGCAGTATGTATCTGATGACA
>NZ_FNNN01000061.1 GCF_900106755.1 Bacteroides faecis MAJ27 | reverse complement strand
GACGAATATTAAGCCTTATTACCTAATTACTGAAAAAATAGTCGCATAGACAAAAAAGAGGAACGACTATTTTATATTAAAAAAAGAAGGGGATGTGCCTTAGTTTTGACACAGCCCCTCCTTTTATATATTAATCATTTTACTTCACTTCCTCAAAATCAACGTGATATATCTATCAGCGACTTGCGTACACGTGTTGCAAATATAACGCAAACCCAAAAATAAGCATCCATAAGCAACACACGCTCTTGCTCACAAAAGTACGATTTTTATTCATAAACAACGAGATGTAAACGCATAAAAATCAAAAGAAAGCGATGCTTTTAACAGATTCTTCGGTTTTATCCTTACCTTTGTGTATGATATTGGGATGTTATACCCGAACAACAATAAAGAAACTATGCAGATACATAACAATACATTGATAGCGGAATGCTCGGCTTACGATTTCAAGGAAATGTTGGAGCGTAAGAAAGTGAAGTCGTGGCTTAAATCCGTATCGGCTTTTGCCAACACGGACGGTGGCAGCTTGTTCTATGGAGTGAACGATGATGGAGTGATTGTAGGTTTGGAGAATCCACAAGCCGATGCTGATTTTATCAGTGAAATGATAAAGGCAAGACTTGACCCTGTGCCGGAAGTTCAACTTATTCCGATAGAACACGAAGGGCATACCCTGCTTGAAGTTAAAGTAAAGGCAGGAACGCTTACACCTTATTATTACTATCAGGATGGAACACGTACCGCATACATGCGAATTGGCAATGAAAGCGTGGAATGTAATTCGCAACAACTTCTTTCATTGGTATTGAAAGGCACGCACATGACTTGGGATTCACTGCCTACCCAAGTGGATGCCAGCAAACATTCTTTCATCATCCTTGCCAATACTTTCCGTGAGCAAACCCATTAGGAATGGAATGACAAGTATCTGGAATCATTCGGGCTGGTAACTCCTGACGGCAAACTGACCAATGCAGGATTGCTGTTTGTGGATAATTGCACGGTATTTCAATCGCGTATTTTCTGCACCCGTTGGACTGGACTCTATAAGGATGATGCCATCAGTTCCGTAGAACATCGGGCTAACCTTGTGCTGCTCTTAAAATATGGTATGGATTTCATCAAAAACTATACCATGAGCGGCTGGGTGAAGATGCCAAACTATCGCCTTAACCTCCCCGACTATTCCGACCGTGCTATCTTCGAAGGATTGGTAAACCATCTTATCCATAGAGATTATACCGTGATGGGCGGTGAAGTACATATCGATATTTACGATGACCGTGTAGAACTGGTATCACCGGGTGCAATGCTTGACGGAACACAGATTCAAGACCGTGACATATACAAAGTGCCGTCCATGCGCCGCAACCCTGTCATTGCGGATGTGTTCACACAGTTGGATTATATGGAAAAACGTGGTTCCGGCTTACGCAAAATGCGAGAGCTTACAGAGAAGCTACCCAATTTCCTGCAAGGTAAAGAGCCGCAATATCAAACGGAAGCGACTTCTTTCTACACCACATTCTATAATTTGAACTGGGGTGACAACGGAAGAATGCCTGTTGAAGAAGTAGCCAACAGGGTAAATAGTACCCTCGAAAAGTACCCGGTAAACGAAGAAAGTTCGGTCGAAAAGTTCGGTGTAAACACAAAAGAGTTCGGCGTAAATGAAGAAAGTTCGGTCGAAAAGTTCGGTGTAAACACAAAAGAGTTCGGCGTAAATGAAGAAAGTTCGGTCGAAAAGTTCGGTGTAAATGCGTATAAGTTCGGAGATACATCGGAAACACAGAAGAAAGTCAGTAAAACTGCACAAAAGATAATCGACCTCGTTATTTCAGATCCTTCAATCACAGCTGATAATATGGCCAACAAGATTGGTGTAACTAAACGCGCTATAGAGAAAAATATCAAGAGCCTTAGGGGTATGGGAATTTTGGTTCACGAAGGTTCAGACAAGGCTGGTTATTGGCGCATTATTGTTAAACCATAAACAGAACAACAAACCTATGGAGACCTCTTTCATACCACTCTTTGCAATCATAGCCATTTTGATTATCGCCTTTTTGTTTGCCTCTTTGCCACAGGTAAACCATAAAACGCGATACCGAGTGCTTTATGCAATAGCCATTATCATGCTATTAGCTGTTATCCCTATTAGTGAATATATGGCTGGTGGCATACAAAACTCAAGTAACAATTATCTGCTTGTCCTAATATTCGATATTGCAGTAGGATATTTCTGTATGTACATTGCTGCTTTGCTAAAATTCAACGTTCTTAAACGAAAGAACCAAGCATTGGAAAACGCCTTGACAGAAAAGCAACAAGAAAATGTAGCAATCCTATTGGAACATCAAAACGAAAAGCAACAAGCACTTCAGCAAGGAGAGTTTGAATGGTTAACAGAAAAAATCAAGGTATTTACCGAAGAAGAACAGGAAGCTATACTTGCCAGTGCTCTATCATTTGCTGAACATGACTTGATAGTTGCTCCCTCAATAAACATACAGCCCAAAGAAACATGTAGTCAGCAAGAACTAATGTACTTTGTCTGCTCTGCTTTTTACAATATGGATAAAAGCCGTAGTAAAATTGTGAGTTTTTTATATAAAATTTTTCCGCTCTATTTTCCTGCTGGAGAAAGTGCATTGGCTAAAAAAATGCCGGGATTAGGAAAGGTTAGGGAGAGAAGAGAAAAAGAAACAACAGCGCTAGTGTCACATTAAAAGGGACTATCCATCTGATTGTGTAAATAGAAAACTACGGGATTTTTCTCGTAGTTTTTTTATTTATGTATTAACTTTGTAAAAATCAGATTTAA
>NZ_FNNN01000027.1 GCF_900106755.1 Bacteroides faecis MAJ27 | reverse complement strand
TGCCACACAAATGGAAGGAAAACAGAAGTAGAATCTGAAAAGAAAAGGATTATCTGATTTTTTGAAGAAAAACACGGCATCGCCGAGACGCTTACGCCGAGACGCTTACAAAACAATGAGAAATAAACATCTTAAAGGTATCTCTCATTCAGCAAACATCTGATTATAGGTTATTTAATAAAAAGAATGAGAGCATGAGAGATAAAAACACTTTTTCTTTTTCTGTAAAAAGTGCTTTTTGACATCACATAGCATCCGGCGTGATTACAGATTCTTGCTATGGAGCCCCGCAAATCTCATAAACACTTGGGATAATCCCCCCTCCTGCCCTTGCAGCTGTACAAAATTAAATTCACGCTGCATCGGCATTCCTTTTATCTCAACTACCCGCAAATTGCCCGCAACAAGTTCCTTATGAACCGACCGAATGGAAACGATCCCCATACAATCGGTATGTTCCAAAAATAGTTTAATGCTTTCCGTACTTCCGAGATACATAAGAACATGTAATGAAGACAGCTTCATATTATGCTGTGACAAAGCACGTTCGAATACATCCAGCGTACCCGATCCTCTCTCACGCAATACCAGAGGAATATCCGGTAGCTCCTCAGGAGTAATTTCATCTTGAACGGCGAATTTGCTATGCGCATTTACCACTGCAACGAGTTCATCTTGCAGAAAAGGGAGATATTTTAAACTAGGTAAACGAAAGATACCTTCTACCAATCCCAAATCAATTCTGTGTTCTTGCAAAGCCGCTTCTATCCCACGGGAATTTCCATTCAACAAAGAAAGGCTGACCTTAGGAAACTTTGCAATAAAGTTGGCTAATAGTGGAGGCAATACATATTGCGCAATAGTCGTACTGGCCCCCAACTTCAACTCACCAATATATTCGTTGTGCAGCAAATGCATCTCATATTCCAGGCGTTTGTAGTCCTCCAATATCTTTTCACTGTGCTTGAGCAGCAGTTCACCGGCAACAGTCAACGAAATCTTGCTACCCTGACGTTCGAACAAACGAACCTGATAGTAAGTCTCCAGTTCCTGAATATGCTTCGTAATAGCAGGCTGGCTGACAAACAACTCCTGCGAAGCCTTTGTAAAACTCAGATTCTTCGCTACGCTCTGAAATACTTTTAAACGAAAATCGGACACCTTTTAATTAAAGATTAAGAATTAAAAATTGAGAACTAAAGACAAAGATCATAATTCATCAGCTCTGATCCCCAATGCCTGCATAACAGGAAAAGCCAACATATCCCACTTATATTCAACCGATGCTTCAGGCTCATTCATACGGAACTGAATGATCTCTTTACCTTTCACCTCATGCAAAGCATCAGTCACTTTCTTCCCATATTCCTCATTAAAAGACACGACAATCATCCTTTTCACATCTGCCGAATCGGAAACGATAGCCAATAAATCCAAAAACAGTTCTTCCCTCGATACCATCCCTTCAGAAGGAACACTTGCAAATGAATATTCTCCATAAGGACTTTGAAAAGCGACTCCATTCAGCTCTTTTTCCAGATCAGAAGGATGGCAATGCACAAGATGACTTGAGTCTTTGTCGTAAACAAAAAGGAATTGCACTTCATTTTTTCCTTCTGTAATGCCCGCATCCAAAGTCAGATAAGTAGTCAGCATAGAAAGGTCTATCTCTTGTAAAGAACGCTGCAAGGTCTTTTCAAAATAACCTTTCATATCTGTAATTACAAAATTCAAGAAAGCAGCATCAATCAACACTACTGTTTCAGACAGTTTTATTTGAGGTTTATCATTCATACCTTATTTATAATATGATTACAGCGGATAAAGATACTACAATACTTTTATTTATCCGCTTCATTTCACGGCAAATTCGTCAGTTATGTTTAGGTAAAAATGGTCATTTTGTCCTTTAACTCCTTAATAATCATGCTATTTTGTCATATTTTTATACTTGGCAAATCTTTTGCGCCCTCTCAAGTGTTATTAAAAACGTGAAAAAAGAAAGGAGAACAACGATATGAACTTTAACAATTTTACCATCAAATCTCAAGAGGCGGTACAGGAGGCTGTTAATCTGGTACAAAGCCGGGGCCAACAGGCTATCGAACCCGCTCATATCCTGCATGGAGTTATGAAGGTAGGCGAAAATGTAACCAACTTCATCTTCCAAAAATTAGGTATGAACGGTCAGCAAGTAGCTCTCGTGGTTGATAAGCAAATCGACTCACTGCCAAAGGTTTCTGGTGGCGAACCTTACTTGAGCAGAGAATCTAATGAAGTATTACAGAAAGCAACGCAGTATTCTAAGGAAATGGGTGATGAATTCGTTTCACTGGAACACATCCTGCTGGCATTGCTGACCGTAAAAAGCACCGTATCCACCATCCTGAAAGATGCCGGAATGACGGAAAAAGAACTGCGCGATGCCATCAACGAACTAAGAAAAGGAGAAAAAGTAACTTCACAATCCAGTGAAGATAACTATCAGGCTTTAGAGAAATATGCCATCAATCTGAACGAAGCGGCCCGCAGCGGTAAACTGGACCCGGTAATCGGACGTGATGAAGAAATCCGCCGGGTACTCCAGATATTGAGCCGTAGAACCAAAAACAATCCGATTCTGATTGGTGAACCGGGTACAGGTAAGACAGCTATCGTAGAGGGACTGGCACATCGTATCCTCCGGGGAGACGTGCCCGAAAACCTGAAAAACAAACAGGTCTATTCTCTTGATATGGGAGCACTGGTAGCAGGAGCAAAGTATAAAGGAGAGTTCGAAGAACGTCTGAAATCAGTTGTCAACGAGGTGAAGAAATCAGAAGGTGATATAATCTTGTTTATTGATGAGATTCACACACTGGTAGGCGCCGGCAAGGGCGAAGGTGCAATGGATGCCGCAAATATCCTGAAACCGGCATTAGCACGTGGAGAACTACGTTCAATCGGTGCGACAACCCTTGATGAATATCAGAAGTATTTCGAAAAGGATAAAGCACTGGAACGTCGTTTCCAGATTGTACAAGTAGATGAGCCTGACACTCTGAGTACTATCTCTATCCTTCGTGGATTGAAAGAGCGCTATGAGAACCATCATCATGTACGTATCAAAGACGACGCCATCATAGCAGCCGTAGAACTTAGCAGCCGCTATATCACCGACCGTTTCTTACCGGATAAGGCAATCGACCTGATGGATGAAGCTGCAGCTAAGCTACGCATGGAAGTAGATTCTGTCCCAGAAGAGCTGGATGAAATTTCACGTAAAATCAAACAGTTAGAGATTGAACGTGAAGCCATCAAACGTGAAAATGACAAGCCAAAGCTGGAAATTATCGGTAAAGAACTGGCAGAATTAAAGGAACTTGAAAAATCTTTCAAAGCCAAATGGCAGAGTGAAAAAACGCTGATGGATAAAATCCAGCAGAACAAAGTGGAAATCGAAAATCTGAAGTTCGAAGCAGAAAAGGCGGAACGTGAAGGAGACTATGGAAAAGTAGCCGAAATACGTTACGGAAAGCTTCAGGCCTTGGATAAAGAAATAGAAGATACACAAGAAAAGCTTCGTGGCATGCAAGGTGATAAAGCCATGATCAAAGAAGAAGTGGACGCTGAAGACATCGCTGATGTTGTTTCTCGCTGGACTGGTATTCCTGTCAGCAAAATGTTGCAAAGTGAGAAAGATAAATTGCTGCACCTGGAAGATGAACTTCATCAACGAGTTATAGGTCAGAACGAAGCGATTGAAGCAGTTGCAGACGCAGTACGCCGTAGCCGTGCCGGATTGCAAGATCCCAAACGCCCGATCGGTTCATTTATCTTCCTTGGAACAACCGGTGTCGGTAAAACAGAATTGGCAAAAGCTTTGGCAGAATTCCTCTTTGACGATGAATCGATGATGACTCGTATAGATATGAGTGAGTATCAGGAGAAACACAGCGTTTCTCGTCTGGTCGGAGCACCTCCGGGATACGTTGGATACGATGAAGGCGGTCAGCTGACAGAAGCCATTCGCCGAAAACCTTACTCTGTTGTTTTGTTTGACGAAATCGAAAAAGCGCATCCGGATGTGTTCAACATTCTGTTACAAGTACTGGATGATGGACGACTGACAGATAATAAAGGAAGAGTAGTCAACTTTAAAAATACGATCATCATCATGACTTCAAATATGGGAAGTTCTTATATACAAAGTCAGATGGAGAAACTGAGCGGTTCGAATAAAGAAGAAGTGATCGAAGAGACGAAGAAGGAAGTGATGAATATGCTAAAGAAAACCATTCGTCCGGAATTCCTGAATCGTATTGATGAAACAATTATGTTCTTACCGTTAACGGAAACTGAAATCAGACAAATTGTGCTCTTACAAATTAAAGGTGTACAAAAGATGCTTGCAGAAAACGGAGTAGAACTGGAAATGACAGATGCTGCTTTGAATTTCTTATCCCAGGTAGGATATGATCCTGAATTCGGAGCTCGACCGGTAAAAAGAGCTATCCAGCGTTATTTGCTGAACGATTTGTCGAAAAAGTTACTGTCACAGGAAGTTGACAGAAGCAAGGCAATTATTGTAGATTCAAACGGAGATGGGTTGGTATTCAGAAACTAAATTATAATTAGTTGTTATAAAGACAGCCGATATGTTCTTAAATGAACATATCGGCTTTTTTATACTCCGGAATATATAATTCTTCTTACTTCTGGCTGACAATTAGGATGACTCATTACTAAAACATAGGTACCTTTCTTAGGAATATCCAAAGTGAGAGAAGGTAAGGTAAACCTCTGTTTCTCTTTCAGTTCCCCTTGCGAATCATATAAAAACACCATAGTACCTACCAACATTCCAGTTAAGCACAATGTTCCTTTTTCATTATCAAGGTAAACGTTTACCTCTTTATTTGTTATTACATCCATATTTTTACGTATATTAGCAGTTACAAAGATAGAGAAAAACTATGTTTATCCACTATATAAACAATAAAATATTCATGCAAACATAAGATTGCTTAAAGAACACTAAAGGGGATTTGTCGCTTACATATACTTTTATAAATAAAAGAAAGCGTGACAATTTGAACTATTGTCACGCTTTCCTTAATACATTTTCGTATTAAAGTCATTAGTGTTTCATGACTTATTTTTCATCAGTTACAGCCTCTTCTGCAGTATCTGTTTCTGATTTAAATTCTGTAATTCCGTTAGAAACTAAAATGTTGTACCAAGAAATCAATTTCTTAATGTCTGCAACATATACCCGTTCACGATCAAAATTTGGTAATACTTCTCCTAAATACTCACGGAGCTGTTCCGGAGTGGCTTTTTTAGGATCAATAGAAGCTACTCCAGTATTTTCTTTTCCCTTCATTGCTTCCAACACGTTATACAGAGGCACTTCCGCCTCATCCGTATACATTGCTATATCTGCCAAAGAGATAATTTTCTCATTACCATAAGCGGGGAAACGTTTTTTATCTGCACTGATTGATTCAACAATCAACATATTTTTTCCTTGCGAAATTAGTTTGTACAATCCCGGTTTACCGGAGATAGACAGGATAGTCTTCAACATAGTATATATTCTTTTGTTTATTAATTATTTTTTTGCGGAGCAAAGGTAATGATTATTTTTAGATAGCAAAGAAATAAACGTCAAAACCTGTGGAATTAAAGGGGTTTCATCATCATTCACGATTACAAAATCAGCACGATTTCGCTTTATCTCATCACTCATTTGTGCCTCGATACGTTTCATTATCAATTCCTTTGAAGAATGATCACGTTTCATTGCCCGTACCACTCTTACTTCCAACGGTGCATATACCATTACCACAAAATCGACCTCCTCTTTAAAACCGGCTTCCAAAAGAATTGCCGATTCCATACCAACGATACCGATATCACCTTTCCGAAGTGTCCATTGCCTGAAATCTTCTTTCACCTTCGGATGAATGATAGCATTTACCTCTTTCGCATGCTGCGAATCACCGAATAAATACGATGCTAATAAAGGACGATTTAACTCTCCATTCTGAAAAACATCCGGACCGACCAGAGTACAAAGTTCTCTACGTAGCACCTCATTGGTATGAGTGATGCGCTTCGCCTCAATATCCGAAACATAAACGGGAATTCCCATCATTTCCAGTAATCTGGAAACTACACTTTTTCCACTACCGATTCCACCGGTAATACCTATTTTAATAACCATCGGAAGAAACTTGTTCTATCAGAAAATCAACTTGCTCGGGTACTATACGAATCTGGTTAATCCCACGAGGAGCTGATTTTAACTTTACCGTATACTTATCAGATCCTAGTTTTAGTAGCTCTTCATAAGAAACACTTATCACAAAATCGCTGGCTTTAATGCTTCGAAAACGTTTCAAGCCTACTTGAAAAGTTATTTGAACCTTTGAAGGAAATGCACGAAGTACCTTATCTGCCGGAAAGTTAACCCCACGCAATGGAACTTCGACCGTCTTCTCTGTGTAAATATCTACAGGAAAAGTCAGTTCAACCGAAGCGGGAACATACTTCACTCCTTTTTTATTATTCAAAGCCACCCGCTGACGAATCGTATCCGAAATATTTTCAAGGTTTACTTCTTGGGTATAAGCAGCTTTTATAGTATCTAAAATTCCAGCCGGAGCATATACTAATACAGAATCCGGACTACAAATTGTATCGGAAACATAATATTGAAGTCCGGCAGTCACTTTCCCTTGAAAATGAACAGGTACTAACTTAGATTTTCCTGTCGAATAGATATAATCTAATGTATCAGGTTTTATCGAAAGTATTTTAGAAGAGGCATTCAGCTGGCTGAGTATCTTCTTTTCAAATTCAGAGGCAAAGATCTTCACATGATTATTTTGCCCTTTATAATCTGGAAAACTTAAGTTTACCGGAAAAAAGCTTTTTCCCAGCATATAATTGAGAAGCACCGTCCCTTTGTCCTTTACCCGGACACGAAGTTCGGAAGGAGGTTCTGAAGTAAGTACTATATTATTGGGGACATCCTTCATTCTCACCGGGATAGAGAATTCCGCTTCATAGTCGTTATTGAGGGTCTGAATCAGCCAGAATCCACCGGCAATCAGGAAAAAAAATAAAAAAATTAAGAACTCCCTGCTTTTATCACTAAGCAGGAAATCCTTAATTCTTTTGGATAGTCTTAAATATGTATATCTTAATTTCCTACGATCGAGCATAGGGTATTTGTTTACTAAAGATTACTTAGACTGATTGCCGGTAGCCGAAGCATCAGCAAAAATAGAGTTCTTATCTATTTTAATCTTCACGTTAGAAGCAATTTCAAGTACTATATAATCATCAGTAATCTCTTTGATCGTACCATGGATACCACCTGCAGTAATTACTGACTGATTTACCTGAAGAGATTTGCGGAAATTAGCAATTTCTTTCTGCTTTTTGTTCTGAGGACGGATCATAAAGAAATACATGATAACAAACATAGCTATCAGCATGATCCACATCATACTTCCACCTCCCGCTGCGGGAGCTTGCAATAATACAGTCAATAGGTTCATAAATAATCAAGTTTTAATTTCTACTATATGGACAAAGGTATCAGTTTTTAGTCAACTTACCTTCTTTTTTCAATTGATTAACTATTCCATCCAACGTTCCGTTGATAAAGCTTCCGCTCTTGGCAGTACTATACAACTTCGCGATTTCTACATATTCATTTAACGAAACACTCACCGGAATGTTCGGGAAACTTAAAATTTCTGCTAAAGCAGTCTGCATAATGATAATATCCATAAATGCAATACGGTCCAAATCCCAGTTTTTAGTATTCTCGCTCACAAGGTGACGATAATAGTCGGAATTCAGAATAGTACGACGGAATAAACGACGTGCAAATTCCTGATCTTCGTCATCCTTGAATTCCGGAAGCAATTCTTGATTTGCTCCATTCTTCTCTTCAAAACGCTTAATCGTTTTCAGCACAAAGGTATCCACAATCTCTTTATCGTCATTCCAATACAGACTCTGGTCTTCCAATACCTGATCAAGAGAATCATTATTGAAGATGTATGTCTTATAGAGTTTTCTCCACAATTCACGGTCAGCCTCATAGGAATTATCACTGGAAGCCATATAATCTTTATAAATATCGCTTTCTACAATTTTCTCATAGAGTTCCTTGACGAAATCCTGATCATTAGCCCAAGTCCTTTTCTGATTGGATATAAACTCGGTTAATTGTTTGTTCACCTCCAACTGTGCAACAAACTTATTATCCACAAACTTTGTATTGGGATATAACTCTTCTTTAGTAGGAGCCAGTTTTGCTTTTGCCGCATCAATGCGCTTTTGTGCATACTCTGTCAATGCCATCATCAGCATTAACAAATAATTATAAAGGTCATACGCCTTTGAAAGGCTGAAGAATAACTCTTTCTCCGCTGAGTCTAGATTTTTGCTGCCGTTCTGGTAATAGGCATACACTATTTGTATAATCTTAAGACGAATAAGAACTCTGTTGATCATAATTCAAATTAATACTGTTATTATCGAACTGCAAAAGTAGATATTTTTAATGAGTTTCCACAAATAAATCACATTTTTTAATGCAGTATTTGATTCTCTGCGCTTTTTCTTTTGACAGTTTAAAAAAAATATCCAATTTTGAGGCCGATTATTAACGGACCGAATGATATGGAAGATTTTAAAAAGAAAATGAACGCAGACATGAATGATAAGGAGATTGTTTTCTCCAAGTCCATCAAAGCAGGTAAACGCATCTATTACCTTGATGTGAAGAAGAACCGTAAAGATGAAATGTTTTTAGCAATTACGGAGAGTAAGAAAGTAGTGATGGGAGAAGGAGATGACTCTCAAGTTAGCTTTGAAAAGCACAAAATCTTCTTATATAAGGAGGATTTTCAGAAATTCATGGCAGGATTGACAGAAGCCCTCAATTTCATTAACCACAACGACATGAATGATTATATCAGCCGCCTGAATGAAGAGGCAGATATAAAAAGAGAACAAGAAGCGCTTGCCGAAGAAGCTAAAGAGGACAAGCTGGAAAACGAAATTAAGATTGATATTGACTTTTAAAGAGGTAACTCTTTGATATTTCAAAAAAAAACTGTACTTTTGCACCGCTTTTTTGCAACATCATGTGATAATCCACATCGTGTAATGGTGAATTAAGCAAAATAACTTAATTTAGAGTAACACAATTTTTTAAGAAATGAAATCAATTGAAGTAAAAGGAACTGCAAGAACTATTGCAGAACGCTCTTCAGAACAAGCAAGAGCCTTGAAAGAAATTCGTAAGAACGGTGGTGTACCTTGTGTACTTTACGGAGCTGGTGAAGTTGTTCACTTTACAGTGACTAACGAAGGTCTTCGTAACTTGGTTTATACTCCGCACATTTACGTAGTAGATCTGGATATCGATGGCAAAAAAGTAAACGCTATCCTGAAAGATATTCAATTCCATCCGGTAAAAGACAACATTCTTCATGTTGACTTCTATCAGATTGACGAAGCTAAACCTATCGTTATGGAAGTTCCAGTACAATTGGAAGGTCTTGCAGAAGGTGTTAAAGCCGGTGGTAAGCTTGCATTGCAGATGCGTAAGATTAAAGTGAAAGCTCTGTACAATGCAATTCCTGAAAAACTGACTGTTAACGTTTCTCACCTGGGATTGGGTAAGACTGTTAAAGTTGGCGAATTGAGCTTCGAAGGTCTTGAACTGATCAGTGCTAAGGAAGCAGTTGTATGTGCTGTTAAGTTGACTCGTGCAGCAAGAGGTGCAGCAGCTGCCGCTGGAAAGTAATTTGAGATTATCCCTGTAAAGAGATATAGCAAAACGCAGATTAATGCAGATTAAAGCAGATGTTCAGTCTGCATTAGTTTGCGTTAATCTGCGTTCTCTTTTTATATTAACAAACTGTTTTTACGAAAAAAACAATGATTAAATATCTAATTGTCGGACTAGGAAACATTGGGCCTGAATATCATGAAACCAGACACAATATTGGTTTCATGACAGTGGAGGCATTGGCTAGAATCAACAACGCCCCTCCTTTCATTGACGGACGCTACGGGTTTACTACTAGTTTTTCAATCAAAGGACGCCAGTTAATTTTACTCAAGCCATCAACTTTCATGAATCTGAGCGGACTAGCTGTTCGTTACTGGATGCAAAAAGAAAACATTCCATTGGAAAATGTATTAATAGTAGTGGACGATCTGGCTCTCCCCTTTGGTACTCTACGTCTGAAAGGAAAAGGAAGTGATGCCGGACATAATGGCCTTAAGCATATAGCAGCCATTTTAGGAACCCAGAACTATGCCCGTTTACGCTTTGGTATCGGTAATGACTTCCCGAAAGGCGGACAGGTTGACTATGTACTCGGACACTTTACTGATGAAGACCTCAAGACAATGAATGAAAGACTGGAGACCGCCGGAGAAATCATCAAAAGTTTCTGCCTGGCAGGTATAGATATTACCATGAACCAGTTTAATAAAAAATAAGAGCATTTACAGTCGGCTACTTATAGCGCATTTGCAGTTGGTTTTAGTCAGTACACCACTAAGATATTGTACATCATAAATTAATAAATCATCAATAGACATATGGCAGAAGCAAGAATAGATAAATGGATGTGGGCCGTTCGTATTTTCAAGACACGCACAATTGCTGCTGAAGCTTGTAAGATGAATCGTGTCACCATTAACGGAGCATATGTAAAAGCCTCTCGCATGATAAAGCCAGGTGATGTGATTCAAGTCAAGAAACCGCCTATCACCTATTCATTCAAAGTGCTACAAGCTATCGAAAAGCGAGTAGGTGCCAAACTTGTACCCGATATGATGGAAAATGTAACAACTCCCGACCAATATGAACTATTGGAGATGAGTAAAATCAGCGGATTTATCGATCGTGCACGAGGAACCGGACGTCCAACCAAAAAAGATCGCAGAAGTCTGGAAGAATTCACTGCTCCGGAATTTATGGACGACTTTGATTTTGACTTTGATTTCGACGAAGATAAATAAACACTAAATAATATAAATGATAAACGGCGAACAAACCTGTACCTCTATGTTACAGTTTATTCACCGTTTATCATTTATCAAATACTCCGATTACAGATTTGCTTTCACCGCATCAATCAATTCCTGATATTCAACATCCGTCAAATAAACCTTTCCCGGGTTCATCTGGAATATACCTCCATAATCAGGTCCGTCGACATATTTCGGAGCCAGATGAAAATGCAGATGAGATAATTTATCTGAATAAGCACCATAATTTATTTTTTCCGGCTGGAAAGCCTTCTGCATCGCACGAGTAACACGTGCCACATCAGCCATAAATGCATTACGGTCTTCATCACTCAATTCATTCAAATCATTCGCGTGATCCTTGTAAGCAACGAGGCAGCGCCCCCGATAAGTTTGCTCTTTAAACAAAAACACACGTGATACACTAAGCTGCGCAATCTCAATCATCAGATTATGCAACGTTTCATTGTTCTGGCAATACAGACATTCTTTTGGATCGCTCTTCATGATATTATTATTTTTATGTTTTGACAAAGCAAAAATAGTCGTTCTGCTTTTATTTCACCTGTATTTTTTCGTTTTTTTGATCGACTAATTGGTACACATGCTCTTTTTCACCGACAACCCACACTACATCACCCTCTTCGAATGGCGCATTTACATCCGGTACCATCAGCGTCCCATCTTCCCGTTCCACACCGGCTATCATACAATGGTATTTATCCCGTATACCGGATTCACGAATTGTTTTACCCAGAAAAACAGAGTCCGTATCAACAATAAACTGCTTTAAAATCATCTCTCCTTTTTCATATACATCCCAGTCTATTTTAGCACCACTTTGCATCGCACTGCTAAATACGTTCAGCTGTTCATCTGTACCTATCACCTGAATCTTATCCATAGGGAAAAGGCGTACAGAACCACCGGGAATATTAATCCTCCTTTTTCCTCGTAAGATAGAAGCAATATGAATTCCATATTTCTTACCTAAATTTAATTCCATCAACGTTTTTCCCGCCCAAGTTGATTCACCCGGAATCTCCAAGTCTGCCAAATGCAAATCATGTGACAACAGGCGTCCGGCATATTCCGGCTTCTTTTCTCCCAAATATTCTGCACGTACCTCTCTGGAACGCAAGTTTTGAAAGAAACGCCGTTCAATTAATATAGATTGTTTTTTCAAACGACGCGACCATACCATCAACAGAACAGCAAGCACCGCAACTCCAATAATCAATCCAATAGATGCCTTAAACAATCCCGATATCACAAAAATAACAAATAATGCCGCTATCATTATACGTATGACAATAGTAGATACCAATGGCGCACGATTAGCACGATTATCATGCCACAGAGTCATAAATTCCACGGAATGGTTTTTCTTCACCATAATGGCGCGCAGGAAAGGCGCAATACAGAGAATGATAAAAACAGCCCCCAATAATGATGCCCAGAAATGAGGCAAATTCTCTTTAAAAAATGGCACGACAAAACGGAAAGACAGTGCAATAATAGATATACTGACTATTGAATATACTACAGTAATACGCACCATTGCCAGCAACAGCTTCTTCCACAAATTCTCATGATTAAGCACAGTTTGCGATCCTGAAGAATAGCGCATCAAAAACTTCCGCCAGGAAGCAGGTAAATGAGCATCTACAAAAGAGGAAGCAGGTTCAGCCAAGCGAATCATATAAGGAGTCAGGAAAGTGGTTATCACTGAGACAGCTACCACTATCGGATATAAGAAATCGCTCGTCACATGCAGAGATACACCTAAAGAAGCAATAATAAATGCGAATTCACCAATCTGGGTCAGACTGAAACCGCACTGCATAGCAGTCTTCAATGGTTTACCGGAAAGAATCACACCGAATGTTCCGAATGTAGCCTGCCCCAAAATAACCGCGATCGTAATCACAATAATAGGTATTGCATATTCAATAATCATTGCAGGGTCGACCATCATACCCACCGACACGAAGAAAATAGCGCCGAAAAGATCTTTTACAGGTTTCACCAGTCTGTCTATAGATTCCGCTTCGATCGTTTCCGCCAGAATAGACCCCATAATAAACGCACCGAATGCTGCGGAAAATCCTGTATTGGCTGCCATTACCACCATGCCGAAACACAGCGCCAATGATACAATAAGCAAAGTTTCCTCTCCCATCAGCTTTCTGCAACGTTTCAAGAACTCCGGAATCAGATAGATACCTACTACAAACCACAGAATGAGGAAAAACAGCAATTTGCCAATACTCTCCAGCATTTCGGTACCTTCAAAATTATGACTCACCGCCATTGTAGAAAGCATCACCATCAATACAATAGCCAATATATCCTCCAAAATCAGAATACTCAGCACAAGTCCGGTAAACTGTTTTTTTCTTAATCCCAAGTCGTCGAATGCCTTATAGATAATAGTAGTAGAAGACATCGCAATCATACCACCCAAAAACAGGCTGTCCATTCGATGCCAGCCGAATCCCATGCCGACGCCTATTCCCAGCAATATCATACAAAAAATAATAGTACAGGCGGCAATGATAGCAGAGCCACCTACCTTAACTATTTTCTTAAAACTAAACTCCAGACCAAGAGCAAACAACAAGAAGATAACACCAATGTCCGCCCATGTCTTAATATTGGCGGTATCCATCACTGATGGTGTAAAAGGCATGTGCGGACTTGCCAGAAACCCGGCAACCACATATCCCAACACCAAAGGTTGCTTCAACTTCTTAAAGAGTAAAGTCATAACGCCGGCACAAATCAGTATCAGTGCAAGATCGGCAATGAGTGTAGGTAATTGAGACATTGTTTTATCGTATTTGGTGACAAAATTATAATAAATCTATGGTATAAACAATATATTCACAAATATGTTTTAAGTCAATAGCCTCAAATAGATTGCATAAAATATCTAATTATTTACATAAGACATAATTAAGCGGAAAAATCGGCAGCCTATCTATTATAGATAAACTACCGACTTCATTTCATGATACCAATTCTCCCGCCATAACCTTTATTTTCTCTTTGAATTTGATAAAAGTCATAGATCTCTGAAAGCTAACTATCGAGCTATTCTAAAGGAGTAAATTCTTTATATTCTCTGGACATATTTATTTCCCCATATTCTCCCCATCGGTCATAAATGGCAAATTTCTTGGTTGTAAGTTCCTCTATATCCCAATAATGATCCGAACCAAAATAAATTGTACTGGAATTCTGATCATAAAAAGCCCATCTCACATTGACATCACGCCGTTGCTCTTTTCCGTTTTTATCAGTAACAATTGAAGTTTGAGTACACGTACCATCGTTTCTAAACTTATACAACCCTTGAATCGTCTCTTCAGCATCATTGACTATTTTTTGACTAGCCCACGTTACACCACATATCAAAGATATGACATCATCTTCCGCCTTTGTATAATATCCGGTCTTCTCCACACAACCTGTCATAAGAAAAGGCATGATAAAAACGAGCGATACAAAAATCCATTTTTTCATCAACGTAAGAATTTGAAGTTTGCAATACGGGGAGCATTCAAACTCGTCGTTTCAAAATTCCATTCTGCATAATCACCCTGAGTTGTAGACCATTCAAAACAAGGATTGATATGATAACCAATTCCACAAAATAAAATTCTTGCTGTTTCCTTGTTATCATTACTTCTAAGGTGGCAGGTCACGTAAAATGCCCAGCCTGCATTCTTATAAGATTGTGGATTTAATTCTATGGATGTTTCGATATGATTGCCTTTATTTATATAATAATTCTCTTTGTGATCCGTCACATCAAGTGATGCTACTGTAGAAGAATACCTGCCATTATCAGACTGTTTTTTCTTCAGTTCAATTGGTGAATCATTCTTTATTTGACTAATGTATATTTCATTTTCTGTTATCATAACAATATAGTCCACGCCATGAGAAGCCGCCAACTGTCCGGAGCAACTATTTATTTGATTAAGACTTTCTTTAAAGATACTAAGATTAAGGGAATTGACGGAGTTTAGCTCTTCTACATCTGCGTTGGTTATATAAGATAATACAGAATTACGTTTATTAGAGTTGATATAATATTCATGTGTAGTTTTATTTATATCAACAAATTCATTTAACACCGCAGCATCTTGTTGGTAGTTACGACTTGCTGGAGTTGGAACACTAAAATTATCTCTACAGCTCTGAAAAGATAAAGATAATAAGATAATTACTGAAAATAAAACAGACTTCATAGTTGATAGTTTTTTGTGTACAAATAATAATCTTTCAAAATTAAGAAACTGTCTTTAATCCATACTATCAATTAGATGAAAAGAAGTTAATATTAAAAAGAATTATACTACCACAATCATTTCACTTCTCACTTTTACATCCATTTAAAGTTTTATCCGATATCCAAAATAAATAATACAAGAGGGTAATCAAAACCCTTATAAATGAAAAATTACCCTTGCCACAGATTGAACTGCACCCCAAAAGTTGGACACAAAACTTTAGGAGTGCAGTTCAGATAATTGTAGCGAGGGTAATTTTATTGAGAGGAGAGTTTTGACATCCCCTTTATTTTCTAAAAGGTGGTTTCACCACTATTGCCTTCAGTTTACGTCCACGCATATCAATACAGATCTCCGTACCTACTTTAGCATATTCCGGTTTCACATACCCCATACCAATACCAATCTTACGAGTAGGAGACATCGTTCCGGAAGTCACCACTCCTATACTCTCTCCTTCTGCATCCACCAGTCCATAGCCATGACGAGGAATTCCCCGGTCGATCATTTCAAATCCAACCAATTTACGGGTAGCTCCTTCTGCCTTCTGTTTTTCCAGCATCGGACGGTTGATAAACTCTTTGCCTTCCACAAACTTAGTAATCCAGCCTAATCCTGCTTCGATCGGTGAAGTTTTATCATCCAAGTCATTGCCATAAAGACAAAACCCCATCTCCAGACGAAGCGTATCACGAGCACCCAGTCCTACCGGCTTTATCCCGAACTCCTCTCCCGCCTCAAACACCGCTTTCCATATCGTTTCTGCAGCATCGGGATAGAAATAAAGTTCAAAACCTCCGGCACCAGTATATCCGGTATTGGAAATAATCACATTCTCCTTTCCCGCAAACTTACCAACGGTAAACGAATAATAAGGAATAGCTGACAAATCAATATCTGTCAGTTTTTGCAAAGCAAGAACAGCCTTCGGACCTTGAACGGCAAGCTGTGCCATGTTATCAGAAGAATTTTCCAATTCCACCCCTTCCGTATTATGGGAAACACACCAATTCCAGTCTTTCTCTATATTGGCTGCATTCACTACCAACAGATATTTTTCCGGCTCATAGCAATACACAAGCAAATCGTCTACAATCCCCCCTTCTTCATTAGGGAAACAGGTATATTGTATTTTTCCGGGAACAAGTGCCGCCACATTATTGGAAGTCACCTTCTGAAGAAAGGATAACGCTTGCGGACCTTTTACCCAAAATTCCCCCATATGGGATACATCAAATACACCGACTGCATTGCAGACAGTCAGATGTTCATCAATAATTCCAGAGTACTCGATGGGCATATTATAACCTGCAAATTCATGCATTTTAGCACCTAATGCAATGTGTTTCTCTGTAAACGGAGTGGTTTTCATTTTTTATGTATTAAGTTTTAAGTAATATTGAACATTGATATTCGTGAAATATAATCACTTGGAGGCTACCAGTTCTGCAATCTTCACAATGACATTCATCGCCTTCTCCATATTGGGGATAGGAATAAATTCATAACGCCCATGGAAGTTGAGACCACCTGCAAAGATATTCGGACAAGGCAAACCTTTAAATGAAAGCTGTGCTCCATCCGTACCTCCACGAATCGGCCTTACATTCGGCTTCACACCTACTGCTTCCATTGCAGAGAAAGCTGTGTCAATGATATGCATCACCGGTTCTATCTTTTCGCGCATATTATAATATTGGTCACGTAACTCCAATGCAACTGTACCTTCTCCATATTCGGCATTGATCAGGGCAACCAAACGTTTCATTTCTTCCTTGCGTTCCTCAAATTTAGCACGGTCATGATCACGGATAATGTAGGATACTGTACTTTGTTCCACATCTCCCTGAATACCGATCAGATGATAGAATCCTTCATAACCTTCGGTCTGTTCCGGAGTTTCCATAGAGGGCAGCATCGCAATAAACTGATTAGCGACACGAATCGAGTTTATCATCTTATTCTTTGCATATCCCGGATGTACGTTACGTCCTTTAAAAGTAATCTTTGCAGCGGCAGCATTAAAGTTTTCAAATTCCAACTCTCCCACTTCACCACCATCCATGGTATACGCCCATTCACAGCCAAACTTCTCTACATCAAACTTATGGGCACCTTCACCGATTTCCTCATCCGGATTGAATCCGATACGAATCTTTCCGTGTTTGATTTCAGGGTGTTCTTTGAGATAAGCTATTGCTGATACAATTTCGGCAATCCCCGCCTTATCATCCGCACCAAGCAAAGTTTTTCCGTTTGTTACAATCAGATCCTCCCCTTTATGATCGCGCAGTTCCGGAAATTGTGCAGGAGAAAGGATTATATTTTCCTCTGCACAAAGCACTATATCCGAACCATCATAGTCTTTTACAATACGTGGAGAAACATCTTTCCCGGTCATATCCGGACTTGTGTCCATATGAGCAATGAACCCGATAGTGGGTACTTCCTTATCTATATTGGCAGGAAGCGTGGCAAAAAGATAGCCATGTTCATCCAATGTAATATCTTCCAATCCCAAAGATTCCAGTTCCGTCTTCAGATATTCGGCGAATACCATCTGTTTTGGAGTACTGGGAGTAAGCCCGGTCGATTCATCCGACTGTGTATCAAAGCTTACATACTTCAAAAATCTGTCTACTAAAGTCATATCTATTTACGATTTAATGATTTACAATTTACATTTTGATAGTTTATAGTGCCGTAAAGGTAAAAAAAGAGCCGTGAATTGACAAACAATTCACAGCTCTTTTTTCTCAGTATATTACTTATTGCTTATATTTCACACTTCACTTCAGAATTTTAATTCTCTGCCATTTCTTCTTTAAAAGTGACTGCTGCCATCAAAACAATGCGTACAAACCTTACATTTCGGCAATCCGATGGCTTCAATCAATGTTTCAAGTGTATTGAATTTCAATGAAGACAGTCCGAAACGCTCGGCTATGATGTCAACCATCTTTTCATATTCAGGCGAACCTGTAGTAGCATATTTTTCCAGATTCTTATTTTCATCGCCTTCCAATTCCTTAATGATGCGGCGGGTAATTAATTCCAAAGCATTCTTTGAAGCAGAGAAACCCACAAACGGACAGGCGTAGATCAACGGAGGACAGGCGATACGCATATGCACCTCTTTTGCTCCATAATCGTACAGAATCTTCACATTATCACGCAACTGTGTTCCACGTACGATTGAATCATCACAGAACAACAGACGCTTTCCCTGAAGCATTGCACGATTCGGAATTAACTTCATCTTTGCAACCAACGAACGCATTTCCTGATTACTCGGTGTGAAGCTACGAGGCCATGTCGGTGTATATTTTGAAATGGCACGATGGTAAGGAACCCCTTTGCCTTCGGCATATCCCAATGCCATGCCCACTCCCGAATCGGGGATACCACAAACACAATCTACTTCTGATTCATCCTTCTGTCCCATCTTCATTCCACTGGTAAAGCGGACTTCTTCTACATTTTTACCCTCATAACAAGAAGTCGGGAAACCATAATATACCCACAAGAAAGAACAAATCTGCATTTCTTCATTCGGCTGGCGAAGCTGCTCGATACGGTCGGCATACATGCGTACTATTTCTCCCGGTCCCAAGTATCTTTCGATCTCATAATCCAGATTTGGAAAGCTGGATGACTCACTGGTTGCAGCATACGCATCTTCTTTCTTTCCAATCACTACCGGAGTACGTCCCCATTTGTCCCGGGCGGCAATAACACTGCCATCCTCCGTAAGAATCAGCATCGAGCAAGAACCCTTGATGTGCTTGAATACATTTTCGATACCTTCAGTGAAAGTTCTTCCTTGTATAATAAGTAGTGCGATAAGTTCCGTCTGATTGGTATTGCTCGAACTTAGTTCGGCGAAGTGCATATTTTGATTGAGAAGTTCTTCTTCCAGTTCCTGGATATTTGCTATTTTAGCGACTGTAACGATGGCGAAGCGCCCGAGGTGAGAATTGATAATGATAGGTTGTGCGTCTGTGTCGCTGATAATACCGATTCCGGCATTGCCTTTGAATTTGTCAAGCTCTCCTTCAAACTTGGATCGGAAATACGTACTTTCCAGATTGTGAATGGAGCGAATGAATCCTTTCTCCTGACTATAAGTCGCGAGTCCGCCCCGCTTTGTACCCAGATGTGAGTTATAATCTGTACCATAGAATAAATCAGTCACGCAACTTGATTTCGAGACTGTTCCGAAAAAACCTCCCATGTTGTTCTCTTTAATTGATAATGTTAAAAAAAAGATGGCGCAAAAGTACAAAAAAGAATCCATCCGATAAAAAAAGCACTCCGCAAAGTTTTAATTTTCTTTGCGGAGGACCTCTAATTTTTATTAAAAACACACAGGAAGATGAACAATCGTTTTAGCTGCGACTCATTTCCATTTCTTAATTGATTTCCGATCGGATGGACTCGCCTCGATGAGACTCAATGCAAAACCGCCGCTACGTGCCAATTGGGCAGATATCTTCGTTTTATTTGTTACAATCCCCTTCTTTATCTGATAGGAAGTCGGATTCTTTTCATAATCAGCATCTTTTCCGTCGGCATAAAGGGTAGCGACGTATTGTTTACCCGGCTCCAGAAAATCAAGGGTAAACGCAGCCGTACGTGCATTTTCATCAGTAATACCACCAACAAACCAGTTATTGGTTCCTTTCGCTTTGCGGGCTACTGTTATATAATCGCCCGGTTCAGCTTCCAGATATTTGCTGTCATCCCAGTCCAAAGCTACATCTTTAATGAACTGAAAGGCGTCCGGATGGCGCTCATAACTCTCAGGCAGGTCAGCAGCCATCTGCAAAGGGCTGTACATGGTAACGTAAAGCGCCAGTTGTTTTGCCAAAGTAGTACGTACAACGCTATGATCCCCTTCCAGAAAAGAAATTCTTGTATCGAAGATACCCGGTGTATAATCCATCGGACCACCTATCAGACGAGTAAATGGAAGCAAAGTAGTATGAAAGGGTTTGTTACCGGCAAAAGCTTCATATTCCGTTCCACGTGCCGATTCATTACCAATCAGGTTAGGATAAGTACGACACAATCCGGTAGGACGTACGGCTTCATGTGCATTCACACAGATCTTATAATCGGCAGCTTTTGTCACAGCATATAAATAATGGTTATTCATCCATTGTCCGTAATGATGTTCGCCCCGAGGGATGATATTACCCACATAACCGCTTTTTACAGCATTGTATCCGTTGTCAGCCATAAATTGGTAGGCTGTATCCAAATGTCGCTCATAATTACGAACGGAAGCAGATGTTTCATGATGCATCATCAGTTTCACACCTTTCTCCTTGGCATACGCATTCAGCATCTTCACATCAAAATCCGGATAGGGAGTGACAAAATCAAATACATAATCTTTGGATTTGCCAAACCAGTCTTCCCAGCCTTCGTTCCAGCCTTCTATCAGTACCTGATCGAAACCATGCCGGGCCGCAAAGTCAATATAACGTTTTACTTTATCATTGTTGGCTGCATGACGTCCGTTGGGCCTTGTCTTTGAATAATCTGTCAGTCCGAGTTTCACGGAATAAACATCATCCGTATATGCCCAACTACTCTTTCCGGTGATCATTTCCCACCAAACACCGATATACTTTACAGGTTTAATCCATGAAACATCTTGGTAAGCACATGGCTCATTCAAATTCAAGGTCAGTTTGGAAGCCAGAATATCGCGTGCATCATCGCTCACAATCACAGTACGCCACGGAGACTGGCAAGGTGTCTGCATATAGCCTTTATCCCCCATTGCATCCGGTGTCAACCATGATTCAAAAATCAGATTCTTGTCATCCAGATTCAGGTGCATGCAGGAGTAGTCCACTAAAGCGGCTTCGTGCAGGTTAATATACAGCCCATCAGCGGTCTTCATTTGCAAAGATGTTTGCACACCTGTCGGTGAGAAAGAAGTTTGAGAAGCATTGTCAGTAATAGCTCCCTTCATCAGCCCCCGGATTTCCGTAAGTTTGGATTCTGTATAATCATACTCTTGGGTATCATAGTCTCCCGGAATCCAAAATGCAGTATGGTCACCTGTCATAGCAAACTGCGAATGCTCTTCTTTAATAACAAAATAGTTCAGATTTTCCTGCTGTGGAAATTCATAGCGGAAGCCCAATCCATCATTATAAAGACGAAAACGGATGATTATATTCCGGTTCTGCGCTTTCTGATTCAATGTGACAGCCATTTCATTATAGTGATTACGAATGGATTTAACCTCTCCCCACACCGGTTCCCACGTTTCGTCGAAAGTGGAAGTTTTTGCATCAATACATGCAAATCCACCCATTAGTCCCGGATCGTTCTTCAATTCAAGTCCCAATTTTGATGGTTTTATCACTTCCTTTCCTTTATAAGAAAGTTCGTACACTGGCTCCCCTTGAGTATTGACCGAAAAGTCAAGCTTTAATTGTCCGTCAGGAGAAGTAATACTTTCTGCCATTGCCGTTGTACCCATAAAAAAAGAGAGTAACAGACAGAGTACTGTCGTAGTTAATATTTTCATGTTCTTCATGATATAAATGAATTAGTTAATAATCGTATGGCAAATGTAGTGAGGAATAGCAAGCATCATTTCGGATTATAATTAAAATATAGTATTCCCGGATATCAAAAAACATATATACATCTAATAATCAAAGATATAATAATTCCCTCCAATAGAAAAAATATAGTGCTTGCATGGAGCGATATAGCACTTTATCACATCGCAAAACGGGATTTTTCTTTATTCTCCCGCCCCTATTCAGAAATAAAAAAAATATTTTAGTCTCATAGTCTCATCCTATATCAGGTAATATATAGATAATCAAAACAATACAAAATGAGAGATCCATTTAAAATGGTTATCTCTCATCATTTCTTCATCAAATAGTTCCATTTCTTACTATCTCTCATTCATATTTCAATTATCTCTCATCAATCTTAGAATCAGCAATCCATTACCCTACAATAAGCCTTACAGAACATAAAATCCACCACTGTTTTTCATATAACATATAGTATGTTTGTATGTGTATCACCTATTCATACTGCATATTTGAAGGAATGTTAGCAGCGTTCCATCCGGATGAACAGGTCTCATCACTCTAGTGAAACGTTCTCACCACCTGGATGAAGAGATCTTCTCACCCGGGTGGAACGATGAAGATAAAAGGTAAAAAAGACACAAATACAGGCAATGTATCATAGAAAAGACAGCCGGACAACATACAAACAACTGCCAGATAGCAACAAATACAGTATAGATAAAGATATATATTCGCATAGTTTGGACTGAATACTCCAAGAGCTTACATCTTAATTGGATAATAGAGACAAAAAAGTTCAGAGAATGCAATGATATTAATATATAATTGATAATTTTGTAGACTAAATATATTACTTGAAAAACATATAATCTGATATTACTACTATGAAACGAAATCTTAGATACACGGCATTATTACTCTTTATGTTATCTACAGTTTATGCCTCCGCCCAGTCTCTACGAAAACTGATGGAAATGCCTCCCCGTATTATTGAATCGAAATGGGAACAAACTTCAGACGGAGGAACGGAATTAAACTATTACAACGAAGACTTGTGCAGCTATTATCTATTCCGCGAAAACGACCGTTCGTACAATTTGAATCCCGGAAAGAACACGGTATTCAGAATAGAAAAAGGCTCTAATGCCAGCAATCCATTTATAGGTTCAAGCAGATATATGTTCTTCCGCGGACAATTCCCCAAAGATTTTCAGATCAGCACTCCCTATGCACTCCCTGTTAAGGCCGGCGAAGAAACCCAATGGCAAATCGCCCTTCAGGAATCTGCCAAAACAATGATATTCCGAATTCAGGAAGGAGACACCGTCTATGCAACCCGCAGAGGCGTCGCCTGTGTGACAGCACTGCCACAGCAATTGCTGATATACCACCCCGACCACACTTTTGCCGCTTACCTCATGATGCATCAAAACTTCATCCATGCGGGTGAAGAAGTCATGACCGGACAACCCATTGGGATAGCCGGAGTACTCGGAGTATCCGTCTCTTATTTTTTTCTTGATAACAATAAGTTTAATTCAAACGGCCCGTTGGGGTATCCATATTCCCATTTTACCCCTGTATTCCGTACGGACAAGGGAGATGTAAAACTAGAAGAGAAAGCAGTCTATAAATCAGCTATAGATGACGAGTTGATTATGCTCGAAATGACCAAACGGGAGAAAAAGAAATTTCAGAAGCAGAAATATTCAAAATAGAGGGAAACAATATGCGTACATTTTATCTGATCCTGTCTTTTGTCTGCCTTTGCGATCTGCTTCATGCACAAACCGTACGAATCGCCTATGAAGGGGATCCGCTTACGGACAAAGAGCGTCAGAAAATTGAACTGACCCTTCAATATGAAGTCGAATTCTACTCACAATTCGGACTTCCCGATACGCTTAACCTTAAATTAACTGTATTCAATAAAAGAGAAGACGCTCTGGTTTATCTCAATAAATTCAATATACATCCCCCTAAAAGCACAAACGGTATATACATCTCCAGATTACAGAAAGCCATCATATTGAGCAGGGAGAAAGAATACCAACAAGGTCTTGGTGTCATCTATCACGAACTGAGCCACCACCTCACCTTACAAATTACGGCAGGGCGCCCTCCAATTTGGCTCAACGAGGGACTTGCTGAATACTTTGAGCACTGTAAAGTCAATAAAAAAGGACTCCAACATACATTTACCGAATACGAAAAAGGAAGAATCCGCACCATATATATGCTGGGGGACATTGATTTACCTACCTTCATCAACAGCCGCCAAAACGAATTCATGAAGCAACAAAGAACCGATGAACAATATGCTTATATCCTCTCCCATGCGCTTGTCACTTTCTGGATTGAGAAAGCTCCCCGGCAGATATTCCGTGATTTCGTACTTTCCCTACAAAACAAAGACGACTCATCCACTGTTTCTGAACGGATAGAGCAGATTTACACCGGAGGGTTCAAACAATTTGAAAAAGATTTTGAAGCCTTTTGCAAATAGTTTTATCTTTTTTCTATCTTTGCACCGGCTATGGGATTAGCCTTTAACCGCCCTTTGGAGCTGATGATCCCTACAATTTGAATGTATAACTCTTAAATTGTCAGCTTATGCTCAAAACTCTATTATTTATTGGAATGGGAAGTTTTACCGGAGGTGTACTACGCTATCTCATCTCACGCTACGTTCAGAATTTCCTGATTCCTTCCTTCCCTTTGGGAACGTTTCTGGTCAACATACTCGGTTGTTTTGCCATCGGTCTGTTTTATGGACTCTTCGAACGGGGAAATCTGATGAGCCCCAATCTGAGAATGTTTCTCACGGTAGGATTCTGTGGAGGATTCACCACCTTTTCAACGTTCATGAATGAGAACTTTCTGTTAATTAAAGATGACAATTTCTTCTACCTCTCTCTCTATGTAGGCCTCAGCTTATTTGTAGGATTCATTATGTTGTACTTGGGACATTCATTGATAAAATTATTCTGAAATGTAATATGATAAAAAGAAATGCAGCCAAACCTGTCCGTGTAGTTCCTCCCATGATGGAGGAACAGGAAACCAGTACAAGCACATTGCAAGAATTGCTTGAAAAAGAAGAAACAGTCTCAAACCTTATATTCTGCAAAGGAAAAGAAGAAGGAATCAGCAAATCTTACAAGAGTTTCAAGAATTGCACATTCCGGAATCAGACATTCAGCGAATGTAAGTTCCGTTCTTCCCAACTGACAGATGTACGGTTTGAAAACTGCGACCTGTCCAATATATCTTTTGCCGAAAGTTCTCTTTACCGGGTAGAATTTATTTCTTGCAAATTATTGGGAACCAATCTCTCTGAGACGACTATGAATCATGTTTTGCTGCATGACTGCAACGCCGCTTACATCAATCTGGCAATGAGCAAAATGAATCAGGTACGCTTCTCGCACTGCCATCTCCGAAACGGCAGTTTCAATGATTGTCGTTTCTCTTCCGTCGCCTTCGAAAGCTGCGATCTGGTAGAAGCCGATTTTTCTCACGCTCCGCTTCGGGGAATCGATCTTCGCACTTCGCGTATTGGCGGGATAACACTCAATATCAGCGATCTGAAAGGAGCTGTCATTACTTCTTTGCAGGCTATGGATTTGCTTCCATTGTTGGGAGTTATTATCGAGGATTAGAATTTCACAAATTTCATCTATCCACATTCAAACAAAAAGCATCGTCACATTGTTATTTTATAAGACCGGACTAATGACATCTAGGGAATATGATTCGAAAGAATACCTATTTATAGTGATTTCCCACTCCCCGTCAAGTCCGTACTTTTGCAAAAATATTATTCAAAACAATAGAAACGATGAAAATAGAAAAAATTGTAGCTCGAGAAATTCTCGATTCAAGAGGTAATCCCACAGTAGAAGTTGACGTAGTATTGGAATCTGGTATCATGGGACGCGCATCTGTTCCGTCAGGTGCTTCCACAGGTGAACATGAAGCACTGGAACTTCGTGATGGCGACAAGCAACGTTACGGTGGTAAAGGCGTACAAAAGGCGGTTGATAATGTAAATAAAATCATCGCTCCGAAACTGGTCGGTATGTCTTCTCTCAACCAAAGAGCAATCGACTACGCAATGCTGGCACTGGACGGCACTAAAACTAAGGCTAACTTAGGCGCTAATGCCATTCTTGGTGTGTCTCTCGCTGTAGCGAAAGCAGCAGCTAACTATCTTGACCTCCCACTCTACCGCTATATCGGCGGAACAAATACTTATGTAATGCCTGTACCGATGATGAATATCATCAATGGCGGTTCACATAGTGACGCTCCTATCGCATTCCAGGAATTCATGATTCGTCCGGTAGGTGCACCCTCATTCAGAGAAGGTTTGAGAATGGGTGCCGAAGTATTCCACGCATTGAAGAAGGTACTGAAAGACCGCGGTCTCAGCACTGCCGTAGGTGATGAAGGTGGTTTCGCTCCTAATCTGGAAGGTACAGAAGATGCTCTGAACTCTATCATCGCAGCCATCAAAGCTGCCGGATACGAACCGGGCAAAGACGTAATGATCGGTATGGACTGCGCTTCTTCCGAATTCTATCATGATGGTATCTATGACTATACCAAGTTTGAAGGTGAAAAGGGTAAAAAACGCACTGCTGAAGAACAAATCAATTATCTGGAAGAACTGATCAACAAATTCCCGATTGACTCTATCGAAGACGGTATGAGCGAAAACGACTGGGAAGGCTGGAAAAAACTGACTGAACGTATCGGCGACCGTTGTCAGCTAGTAGGTGATGACTTGTTCGTAACAAACGTCGACTTCCTCGCAATGGGTATCGAAAAAGGTTGTGCAAACTCTATCCTGATTAAAGTAAATCAGATTGGTTCACTGACAGAAACACTGAATGCTATCGAAATGGCTCACCGTCATGGATATACGACTGTTACTTCTCATCGCTCCGGCGAAACAGAGGATGCTACTATTGCGGACATCGCGGTAGCTACCAACAGCGGACAGATCAAAACCGGCTCATTAAGCCGTTCAGATCGTATGGCTAAATACAACCAACTGCTCCGTATCGAAGAAGAACTTGGCGACTTAGCTGTATACGGATACAAGAGAATCAAATAACTTTTATTTTCTTTTTTAGATATCTTTCCCCGGGCAATGCGTTGTCCGAGGATTTTTTTTATATATTTGATGTTTTACAAACGACCTGAAGCATTTGGTTACGTATCATATAGTAAACAGGAATAAATAATGATGAATCAGGAAAAAATACAGGAACTGGTAAACCGGAGTCAGCAGAATGACAAAAGGGCATTCGCTCTATTGGTTTCGGAATTCCAGCCACTAGTGTTCCGACTCGCTTTCCGGTTACTTTGTGATGAAGATGAAGCCAGAGATATAACACAGGAAACGTTTGTAAAAGTATGGTTATCCCTAAAAACGTATAATCAGGAAAACCGCCTGTCAACCTGGCTCTATAAAATCACTTGCAACACCTGCTATGACCGCTTGCGTTCGTTACATCATTCTCCTCTGAATAATGAATCTGCTTTTTCCGGTTCGGTAAATATTCCTTCAGACGATAATATTGAAATATCTCTGTCCAACAAACAGTTGAAAGAGCTTATTCTGAGGTATACCAGCGAACTGCCTCCCCAACAGAAGTTAGTCTTTATGCTTCGCGATGTAGAGGAACTGGAAGTGGCGGAAGTACAGACTATCACCGGATTATCGCCCGAAAAAATAAAAAGTAGCTTGTATCTTGCCAGAAAGAATATACGTTATAAAATGAATCAAATAGATCCCGACTTATGAAACAAGAAGATAAACAGTACGAGAAATGGCTGGCTGAAGTCAAAAGCAGACAACCGATATTGGATAATCCGGAAGAACTGACAGCATCTATCCTCGACAGGATATCCGGAATCTCGCCCCCAAAGAAACAGAGAAAGTTTCTCATAGGAGCATGGGCATCAGGCATTGCCGCAACATTATTACTTTTATTATTCATCAATGACACATGCTTCACTCCTGTATCTCAAAGAACAGGAAAGCAAAATGAATATGATAATTGGTCGAACAGCATTCCATTACCTGCCAACTGGGAAGAAATGCGACTTCAGGAAAAGAACATTTATCTATCCTCTCAGTATACGCAACACCGGAAGTTCCGAAAAGCGCAAATCTTACAAGTCATTAAAGAAAAACGATTAAAATAGACAGGATATGAAAACTAACTATTTCATAATGGCAATGCTACTGCTACTTAGCGTGACTTCTTGCAGCACCTACTACCGGATGAGTTCACGGATAGAAAAGGATGGAAGCATATATAGAGAAATTTACGCACAGGGTGATTCAGCCTTCCTTGCAGGAGATAAGACACACAATCCATTTCTGTTTCAACCAGATGCCAACTGGCAACTAGTAAATCTGGACTCCACAATCAAATTCAACTTTTGGGGAGAAGAGGAAAAGCTGAACGTCAAAGCCTGCCAAAAAATTTCGGTAACGGACGGAGAATACTTCACTGTTGCCAAAAGCAAAGAACACCTAAATTCTATGGCTATCCCCATGGAACAGCTAAAAAAGAAATTCAGATGGTTTTATACCTATTATATATACACCGCTACTTACAAAGAACTTCAAGATAAAGGGCCCGTACCTCTTAGTGATTATCTGAATAAAGAAGAGCAAATAATCTGGTTTCATGGAAACGACGATGCTTTTAGAGGCATGAACGGCATCGAAATGAATGACAAACTGGATAAACTTGAAGCTAAATTCGGAGAATGGTATAATCGCAGCATCTATGAAATTAATTGGGAGGTCATCCATCACTTCGTTTCCCAACAAAAAGATACTGCCTGTCTGCATCGCCTGGAGGAATTGAAAGATGCTGTCTACAAAAAATATTCATCGGAAAAAGGATATAGTTTGGAGGATGCTGATCTTGAAGAAGTCTGCAGCTTATTTGATAAGGTCTGCAGTACGAAATATTTCTCAGACCTTTATAACACAAATAAGGAAATGATGGAAACCTTTTGTGAAGAGAAAATCAATATTGCCGAAGCCTTCTACCATGCCATACAGTTTGAATTGACAATGCCCGGCAGGCTGCTCACATCCAACGCCAAAGTTCAGAAGGACAGTTTAGTGATCTGGAAAATAGACGGTTTCCGACTTCTTGCCGATGATTATGTACTCACAGCAGAGTCACGGGTTATCAATTACTGGGCATTCGGGATTACCTTATTTATTATTCTGCTTATCTTAGGGCTCTGCATAAAATTATATAGAAGTTAGATTGACTTTAATCAGGATATAAAAGAAAAAAGCATCCAAGTAAATACCTGGATGCTTTTTTGAGCCTCTTGTCGGATTCGAACCAACGACCCCGAGATTACAAATCACGTGCTCTGGCCAACTGAGCTAAAGAGGCGGGTGGGTAAGCTTACTATATCGCACCGCTACAACCAACTACCTTTGCTGCGATCAAGCCCTGGAGGATTCGAAGGGAGCTGGCCGTATAGGACTTACCCGTTTTGCGGTTGCAAAGGTAGGCATTTTTATCAATTCTGCAATAGCTTCAGATAACTTTTTTACATAAAAGAAAGTAACACACTACATTTCAAGCAATTAAAAACCTAAAAAAATATTCGGAGAGCAACTTTTACTGCTTTATTAACTTTAACAACCATATTCCCTTTACCAACCGATATTATTTGTACCTTTGTGCGCAATTTATTAACGAAGATGACAGAGAACAGAAGCTATTTACAGAAATATGCCATGCACTTTGGCACGTATATGGGAATCTATTGGATATTGAAGTTCATTTTATTTCCGTTGGGATTCCACATCCCTTTCCTTTCGCTATTATTTGTAATTCTGACGTTGGCAGTGCCATTCATTGGCTATCACTACGTGAAGATGTATCGTGATAAAATATGCGGAGGAAGTATCCAATTCTCACATGCGGTTCTTTTTACCATATTCATGTACATGTTTGCTTCCTTATTGGTAGCCGTTGCACACTACGCTTATTTCCAGTTCATTGACCACGGTTTTATCATCAACTCCTATATCCAGTTATGGGACGAACTGATGACCAAAACACCCGCTTTGATGGAAAATCAAGAGATAATAAAAGAAACGATAGATACCGCCCGTTCACTTACGTCCATCAATATCACCATGCAACTCCTGTCATGGGACGTATTCTGGGGAAGTTTACTGGCCATTCCTACCGGATTGATGGTAATGAAGAAAGCACGACCGGAAAACAATACCCCGGTTTAATCATAATTCGTAATTCATAATTATAAAAAATGAATATATCAGTTGTAGTCCCATTATTCAATGAAGAAGAGTCACTGCCCGAACTCTACGCTTGGATAGAACGGGTAATGAAAGCCAACGGATTCTCATTCGAAGTGATTTTCGTTAACGACGGAAGTACAGACCGTTCATGGGAGGTGATAGAAAAACTCAAAGCCCAATCGGACTGCGTAAAAGGCATCAAGTTCCGCCGCAACTACGGTAAATCGCCCGCACTCTATTGCGGATTTGCAGAAGCACAAGGAGAGGTGGTGATCACAATGGATGCCGACTTACAGGACAGCCCGGACGAAATACCGGAATTATACCGGATGATTACGGAAGACGGATATGATCTGGTATCCGGATGGAAACAAAAAAGATATGATCCGCTATCCAAAACACTACCGACCAAGTTATTCAATGCTACCGCACGCAAAGTATCAGGCATTCCAAATTTGCACGACTTCAACTGCGGCCTGAAAGCCTACCGCAAAGATGTCGTGAAAAACATCGAAGTGTATGGCGAAATGCATCGTTATATCCCCTATCTGGCAAAGAATGCCGGATTCCAGAAGATAGGTGAGAAGGTGGTACACCACCAGGCACGTAAATATGGCTCTACCAAATTCGGATTCAACCGTTTCTTCAACGGATATCTGGATCTGATTTCTCTTTGGTTCCTTTCCAAATTCGGAGTGAAGCCGATGCACTTCTTCGGATTGCTGGGATCGCTCATGTTCTTTATCGGAATGATCTCCGTTATCATTGTTGGTGTAAGCAAACTGCATGCAATGTACAACGGTCTCCCCTACCGGCTTGTAACCGATTCCCCTTATTTCTACCTATCGCTTACGGCGATGATTATCGGTACACAGCTATTCCTTGCCGGATTCTTGGGAGAACTGATTTCACGTAATGCCCCCGAACGGAACAATTATCAGATAGAAAAGAAAATTTAATTCACGCCCAATAACCGAGATTATGAAGAATTTAATTCGTATCTTTTTAATATTAGTAATTGTTGGTGCAGGTATAAGCATCGGCAGTTCGTGTTCGGACGAAAATGATTGTTCATTGGCAGGACGTCCTATGATGTACTGCACATTGTATACTCTTGATGAAATAACCGATGACAGAGTAAAAGACACACTGGACTCATTGACTATTACAGCATTAGGGACAGATTCGATCATTCTCAACAACGAGAAAAATGTGCATACCCTGATGTTGCCGTTGCGATATACCAGTGATACGACTGTATTTGTTTTCCGTTACGATCCGAAACGCAGACCGAACGACGTTGATACATTATATATTGTACAACAAAACACACCTTACTTCCAGTCTATGGAATGTGGATACATGATGAAGCAAAACATTCTCGGCACTAGATTCGGAAATACCAGAAATAGCTCAGAAAGAATAGACTCACTTCGTATATTAAATAAAGAAGCCAATACAAATGAAATTCAGAATTTGGAAATATTCTATAAGTATCGCGACCGTACACCTCCTACGATTGAGTAGTGTGTTGCTCCTACTTTGTATTGGACTACCGTCAATTGCACAACAGCAACAACAACGACCGGCTCCCGTACAGAAAAGAGACCAGAAGAAGAAAGAGGTTGTAGTCGACACTATCCCGTTTTATAATGGGACGTATGTCGGCGTGGACTTATATGGCATCGGAAGTAAGATGTTAGGCGGCGACTTTATGAGCTCCGAAGTCAGCATAGGTGTCAATCTTAAAAACAAATTCATCCCAACTATCGAGTTTGGTATGGGAGGAACAGATACATGGAATGAAACGGGAATACACTACAAAAGCAAGGCTGCCCCATTCTTCCGGATCGGCGTGGACTATAACACGATGGCAAAGAAAAAAGAAAAGAACAGCTATCTGTATGTAGGTCTTCGCTATGCGTTCAGTTCATTCAAATATGATGTGTCTACCATGCCGGTTGATGACCCGATTTGGGGAGGAAGTATCGGAAATCCAAGTCTGGAAGACGACTATTGGGGAGGAAGCATTCCTTTCAGTCATTTGGGGATGAAGGGGTCTATGCAGTGGTTCGAATTAGTGGTAGGCGTCAAAGTACGCATTTATAAGAATTTCAATATGGGCTGGTCTGTACGCATGAAATACAAGACAAATGCTTCGACCAATGAATACGCCAACCCTTGGTATGTACCCGGCTACGGAAAATTTAAATCAAATAACATGGGAATTACCTATTCCCTCATTTACAAATTACCTCTTTAAAGAATAATGACAGGACTAGAAATTTGGCTGCTTGCAATAGGTTTGGCGATGGATTGTTTCGCTGTTTCAATTGCAAGCGGTATTATTTTGAAACGTACTCAATGGAGACCGATGCTGGTCATGGCTCTGGCATTCGGGCTTTTTCAGGCTCTCATGCCTTTTATCGGATGGATGTTTGCAAAAAGTTTCAGTCACCTAATAGAAAGTATAGACCATTGGATTGCTTTCGCTATTCTTGCCTTTCTGGGCGGTCGCATGATTCTTGAATCTTTTAAAGACGAGGAGTGTCGCCAGACATTTAATCCGGCAAGTCCGAAAGTTGTGTTTACGATGGCAATAGCGACAAGCATCGATGCTCTGGCCATAGGTATCTCCTTTGCCTTTCTCGGCATCAACGACTATACTGAAATCCTCTCCCCCATCCTTATCATCGGATTCGTCTCATTTGTCATGTCACTGATCGGCCTTTTCTTCGGCATCAAATGTGGCTGCGGATGTGCACGGAAATTAAAAGCAGAATTATGGGGCGGCATCATTCTGGTAGTTATCGGATTAAAAATATTGATAGAACATTTATTCTTCCAATCATAGAAACTTGTTCCTCCAATTATAGAAAAAAGAAAAGTGTATGAAAACAAAAAAGAGCTTCCTTTGGCTGGCTTTCCTGATCCTGGCAACAATCTGGATATTAGCCAGGCGTAATCAAAAGACTGATTTTAACACTGCCAGCGGTTTTGTCTTTGGAACAGTATATAAAATTACATACCAGTGTAAAGACGACCTGAAACCGGAGATAGAAGCGGAACTGAAACGTTTTGATCAGTCTCTGTCACCGTTCAATGACAGTTCTGTCATCAGTCGTGTCAATCGTAATGAAGAGCTGGTAACAGACAGCTTCTTCCAGACTTGCTTCAATCGCTCTATGGAAATCTCCCGCGAAACGGAAGGAGCTTTCGACATTACAGTAGCACCTCTTGCCAATGCCTGGGGGTTCGGATTTAAGAAAGGAACTTTCCCGGATTCATTGATGATAGACAGTCTGTTACAATTCACCGGCTACGAAAAGGTTAAGTTAGAGAACGGCAAGGTTATCAAGCAAGACCCACGTACGATGCTCAGTTGCAGTGCTGTGGCAAAAGGATATTCTGTAGATGTAGTAGCACATCTGCTTGACCGGAAGGGTATCAAAAACTATATGGTCGACATAGGTGGAGAAGTAGTGGTAAAGGGTAAGAATGCGACAGGAGACCTGTGGCGCATCGGTATCAACAAGCCTTACGACGACTCACTGGCCGTGAAGCAAGATATACAGACTATACTCAACCTGACAGATGTGGGTATGGCTACTTCGGGAAACTACCGCAACTATTATTATAAGGATGGCAAAAAGTATGCTCATACAATCGACCCCAGAACAGGATATCCGGTACAACACAGCATTCTATCTTCTACAGTGGTTGCAGAAGACTGTATGACAGCCGATGCTTTGGCTACCTCTTTCATGGTGATGGGGCTGGAAGAAGCGGAGAAATTCTGTAAAGCAAATCCAATGATTGACGCTTACTTTATATATAGCGGTGAAAACGGAGAATTTAAAACTTACTATACGGATGGTATGAAACGATACTTCAAATAGAGCATTCTTTTACTTCTGAGTAAGACTCCCATGCAAAATAAATCAAACTTGTATTAGAGTACTTCCCGATAAGTACAAGACTTGCTTGTGACAAATACTTAAGTGGTCCGGTTCTTGTACAACGTTTGGGTCGAAGATGTACAACATTGGAATGAAAGATGCAGTACCTTTACTCCACACACTATTACAGAGTACTCACCGCCTTCAGCCCTTTCAGTTTCGCTCGCAAACGCCCTTGCAGAAGGGGATACCGGCTGAAGGCACTATTTTGCAACTTGTCTCTGATAAGCTCAGGGAGGGGGGGGCAGTAGTTTCAGCCCTTTCAGCCTTGATCCTACATAAATTCTTTGTTTGTTTTGCCTATGGTTACTCTACCTGCGAGTGATCGTTACTTTATATACGGGCTGCACTCCGCAAGACCCGAGGTGAATCTCACTCACCACCGAGATGAAGGATACTCACCTCCGAGGTAAAAGTGGATGGTATACTAGCTTATTTTAAATGAATAAACCGATCTATAGCTCAGAAAAAACTGAGGTTCCATTTGCCTCAAACAGAGATTTTGTTTATCCTCAATAGAGCCTCTGTTTGAAGTAAATACAGGCTCTATTGAATCAGATATTATTAGCTTCCGAATTTATGGTCTTCCCGACTGAAAGGGCTGAAACCACTGCCCCCTCCCAAAGTTTATCAGGGACAGGTTGCAAAATAGTGCCTTCAGCCGGCATCCCCTTCTGCAAGGGCGTTTGCGAGCGAAACTGAAAAGGCTGAACGCGGAGTGTCAGTTCTTTGTTAGGGAGGTAGGATTTTGTCTCTTTTGGCGTAATAATGAAGAAAAATGAGAGCCGGTGTCATTCTGCGCTGCGAAGGAGAATTCACTGTAAATCTCTAAATACAAACGACATAGTTTTATGCGGAAGAAGTGGATCGTATTAAGCATAAATCATTTGTACTACCTGTAAACAAGAAAAGCCCGGAAAAGATTTGCATCGCCAACAGAAAAAGTATACTTTTGTAAAGTTCTAATTGTGCATTTGAGATAATGCCATGGAACATACATATTGAGAGACGTTTTCATGCGTTCATCTTCGACCTTTTGAATCTCGCAAATCCAAAACTCAGAGAAGATAAGGCAACAAAGGCGTCTACGTGGTATGATTGTATCATTTTATACTTGTCAATGAACAATTGACAAGAGGAAGTGTATATCATACAGGCGTGGGCTAACTGGCGTTGTATCAGCGTCGTACATTGAAAGACGATATTTCTTATTTGTTACCTACTTGATTATCAGCAGGTACAGGAAAACTCAAACGTAAGCATCATTTTATTGGGTGACAAGAAAGAACCAACAAAATGAAAAACAAATCTTGTGCAACAAATTTTGCTACCCAACAACCATTTTCCCTGTTACTTTTACTTCAAGAACCATTTTTACTGGCGGAAAGAAAAAAGATGTGTTACTTGTCTATGGCTGCCAACCAAAGCCAATACACAAATATAAATTCATTCATCTTAGGATATATATACTAATGGATTGGATGAACTGAACGAATTGCGGAGCGATAGCCCAATCGTGCCATGTGCAGTATTGGGTTGTCGCTCTCTTTCTTTCCGCCAGTAAGAACTCTTGTATGATTTCTGTTACTTTCCACTTGTAATCGCTTGTTTCAAGTCGTTCTTGTCTCTTTTTATCCTCATATCTCAACTTTTCTAATTGTTACTCCGTTACCTGAATCTTCATCACCATTTCTGGGCTTTGATAAATTTGGTTGCAAAGGTAATGTCTGTACCCATATTCCTTGCAAGGTCAGTGCCTATGGTCTCTTGCTAAAATCTCCACCTTGCAGGTTGTATTTTAGCAGAGAACCTTGCAGGAAAAGCACAGACACCTTTTGAGGCAACAAAATTTAAATCAATCCCGAAATTGCAGATGCAAAATTAGGGAATAAAAAAATGAAGACTTATGGCAAACATTTGTGACACTCAGTACAAGGTGATGGGCGAACGCAAGGCGGTAGCCGACCTTTGGAACACGCTCCAAACAATGGAGGTGAACACCAAGAACGTACATCTCTACAAGTTGGCGGAACACTATGGCATCGACTATGAGAAGATGGGCATATCGGTAAGAGGATATATCTATTGGGCAGAGTTTGAGGCTGACGAGGACATCTGCTTGGTGTCCTTTGACACCGAAAGTGCATGGTCTGCCTGTGAGGAGTTCTTTGATGAACTGAACAAAGTTCTTGGTGGAGAACTTTCCGTCAGTTATCGTGAGATAGAATGTGGATGCGACATTTTCTATGTCCATGACGAGCAAGGCTTCTTCCCAGAGGAATGCTGTGTGAGTTCTTCGGGTGAGCCTTTCGAGGATGCTTGTGAGGACATCTTTGACACTTGCCAAGATGCTATTGCCAAGTGGTGTGAGAAGATGGGTATATCGCAAGGTGACAGAACCGAAGATGAAATGGTGGACTTCATCAACGGCTATGAGTATGAGAACGAGGACACCTATTATTATATAAACAAGTTCACGTTTGACTGATGGAAAGATTTGAGACGATAGAGAAAATCCCCACATGGGCATTATGCTACATCATCAATGGCGACCCTACGGGATTGAGTGATGAAGACATCAAGATGGTTGATGGCTTCATGCAGAAATGGCAAGTGGAGATTGTTTCTCCACTCAGCCAAGATGGAAACGCATCATTCTCACACTATCCTGCCTTTGGACTACCTGCCGAGGTTGAGGATTGCAAGGTGATTTATCATTCGGAGAACCCACAAACTTTATAGAGCTATGTTTGAATACGAAGAATTGACCGACATTATCGGTTGCAGTTGCACACTGCTGATACCCTACAGAGGACGCACAGAAGGTTTCGTGGTTGCAGACTATGGTGAGGACATCGTAGTGAAATTGCGCAATGGCAAGGAAATTGTAGAAAGACGTGATGACGTTCTTGTCTATGACTGACGAAAAGGATGCTTGGTGAAGGTTATACTCGCCAGGCATCTTTTTTCTTTCCGCCAGTAAAAGCCCTTTTGTATGTAACGGCAAACTCCCTTCATCGTTTACCGATAAACTTTTATATGGCTATGCTTTGATGGTTGTATTCGCCAAATGGCGACCTGCCTCTTTGTATGAGATAAAATCTGCGACTACGCCTTTCTTGGAGCTTTTCGTGCAATGAAGCCTTTTGTCTGAGGATGGATCTTGTTTGCAGCATTGCGATTGTAGTTGGTTGCTCATGCTTACCTTCCTCTACAAATAGGAGTAGCCTTCGAAGCTGGTTTTCCTTCTGCTTGTCTTGGTCAATATGCTCATGCGACCACCCTCCATGCGGAAAAGTATATTGCCTGTTGGTTTACCATTGTTTATGACGGCACACGCCATGGAAACGTGTTTTGCATTGGTGATGGTTGCAGCAAATGATTGAGCCATACGATGCTGTTACGGTGTTCTTGCGTCCTTTTCTGAATTACCGATTTTTTGAAGCCACTATTTTTCCTATGCAAAGGTAGCGTGATGCTTCGACAGATGGAATCCGTCTTGTGCGGTCGCTTCGCTGTGACCAATAAAATAGCCGATAATCTTCCTTTTTCTCCTCACCGCCAACAGAAAACGAGTATTATAGTCGATTTTCATGGTGCTGCCCTCATGTGCCACATCCCTGCTCTTGGATTGCATGTAAAAATTAAGTTTCACTTCAAAAAGTAATTCTATATGAAAAAGATCGAGAACACTTTCGTAGTAACAGGATTCGTAGGCAACAACGCAGAAATCCGTCAGTTCACCAACGCTTCTGTAGCACGTTTCTCATTGGCAGTCAGCCGTCAGGAGAAGAATGGTGAGGAAACCAATAGAGTATCAGCTTTCATGAACATGGAGGCATGGCGCAAGAACGAGCATGTTGACTCTTTCGACAAGCTGCAGAAGGGAACCATGCTCACCGTCGAGGGCTACTTCAAACCAGACGAGTGGGTTGATCAGCAAGGCACCAAGCACAACCGCATCGTCTTCATCGCAAACAAGTTCTATCCTACACCAGACAAGGAGGAAACTCCAGCGGCAGAGCCTGAAAAGCCTACCAAGAAAGGCAAGAAATAGGATTTCTTCATTCTCTCCAATAAACAAAGCGGCTTCGGTCGCTTTTGTTTTGCTCATACAACCATGTTTTCTTTTATACCCACTATTAGCAAGTTTACTCTTATAACCGCATGCGTACTGCTATTATAAGCGTCAAGCCGTCTTCCCTTTTTATTACTTTGTCCCACCCATCTGCGAAACCGCACCAACAGTTCGTCAAAGCGACATTCTTTATTTATCGGGAGTAATATCCCGAAAGATGAAGAATGACCATTGGCCGAAGGACAAGCACGAACAGAATGGCATTGGCTAACGGCATCCGTGACGCAACCGTCACTTACATGCTGTCTACCAATGCCACCCCTTTCGTTAAGTTGCTTGTCTGGCTGTTGCGCAGTTTCACTCCCACCCATATCTTTTATATTCGCTTCTCGTCTTCCTTTTATAATCCATGGTTTACCCTTTTTATAGCCGTCACAAAGATTTCATGCCAAAAGGCTCCTTGACTGTGGCGACCAACTGTCGCTACTGCAATAAGCCACATGGCATGAAGGCTGGAGCGGAAACACACTCGGCATAGATGCCAAGAGAGTTTCCCAATTACTCCTGCCGCATCTTTGTTCCATTCTCTTTTATAAACGACAGGTCGTCTTTCCATTTTTATTACTTTGTCCCACCCATCTGCGAAACCGTACCAACAGTTCGTCAAAGCGACATTCTTCATTTATCGGGAGCAACATCCCGAAAGATGAAGAATGACCATTTGCCGAAGGACAAGCACGAACAGAATGGCATTGGCTAACGGCATCCGTGACGCAACTGTCACTTACATGCTGTCTACCAATGCCACCCCTTTCGTTAAGTTGCTTGTCTGGCTGTTGCGCAGTTTCACTCCCACCCATATCTTTTATATTCGCTTCTCGTCTTCCTTTTATAATCCATGGTTTACCCTTTTTATAGCCGTCACAAAGATTTCATGCCAAAAGGCTCCTTGACTGTGGTGACCAACTGTCGCTACTGCAATAAGCCACATGGCATGAAGGCTGGAGCGGAAACACACTCGGCATGGATGCCAAGAGAGTTTCCCAATTACTCCTGCCGCATCTTTGTTCCGTCCTTCTGTTATAATCGGCAAGCCATTCTCTCTTTATAGCACTTCGTCCCTCCCTTGCGGAATTGCACCAATGGCGCAGTTCCACACCCACCCTTTTCTTGTTGTAATCTTATGTAGTAGCACTTATAGCCATTTCATTTCGTCCATCGTCTTTGCCGTTTCGGATATTTTCCGCAAAGGTACCAGTTGCGTGGCAAATGCCAAATTGGGCATCATGGATGCTTTTCAAAAAATCTTCCTCTATGTGCCTTGCATATAGAGCGTATTTTTCACTTCCGATTTGTCTTTTTGCCTTCCAACTCCTTTGCGTGGCGGAAAAATATCCCTTGGGCAAGCCGAAAGGCTTCCGAAAATAGGGAAAATAAATAATCGAGTTTAACGCAAATAATTTTTCCGACTATGGCAAGAATGATAGACGACAACATCAAGAGACAGCTGAGCAAGAGGATGGATTTCTTCTTGAAGTATTTTCCTGTGAGGGTTCGCAATGTGGGCGAGGACGCAGTGGCTGCACGCCAACTGATTTGGGCGTTCAAGGATGCAAGGGACAACGCTTTTGAGAAGGTGGCGCAAATGACCGCAGCACATCTTATCAAAGTTTGTGGTGAGAAGATAAAGGACATCGTGTTTGTATGTGTGCCAGCCAGCACCCAAGCCAAGAACGAGAGTAGATACATGGCTTTCTGTAATCGTGTGAGCGAGCTTTGTGGCATCATCAACGGCTATTCGCACATATCCGTTTCAGGCGACCGCTTGGCAGTACACGAGCACCGCCATGACAAGGAAAAGAGCATCACTAAGACACAAGTGATTGAGTTTGATGAAGCCTACTTCAAAGGCAAGGACATCTATGTTTTTGATGATGTGGTAACGACCGGCGCAAGCTATGCCATTTTTGCCAATCAGTTGGAAATGTTTGGCGGAAACGTGTTAGGCGGTCTTTTCTTGGGACGCACACACTATAAATATGCAAAGTGATATGGATAAGACAAAGTACATCAAAGCCAATTCCGTGGCTTTTTCGGGACATCGCACGATAGCAGAAGACCGCAAGGACGAGATAAGGAAGAAACTGAGGGGCAAGATAAGGCTGCTCTATGCTATGGGCATCACCAATTTCTATTGTGGCATGGCACTCGGTTTCGATATGTTGGCAGCCGAGGAGGTGATTTCATTGAAAGTGGAACTTCCCAATCTGAAACTTATTGCCGTCATTCCCTATGACGGTCAGAATGAGAGGTGGAGCGCAAGGGAGCAAGACCGCTATTGGGATATTCTTGACAAGGCGGACGATGCTATCCTGTTGAGTAAGCACTATTTCAATGGATGCTTGCTCAGACGAAATGATTATATGCTTTCTCATTCGTGCGGACTGATTGCTTTCTTCGACGGCAAGCCCAAGGGCGGCACGTTCTACACTTGCCGAAAAGCCAAGTCGATGGGGATGGACATCATCAATCTGTACAAGACACAAGTATAACAAACGAAAACTATAGCGTATGGACGACATCGTATCTTTGTTCGTGGTGTTCTTCGTGTTCAAGGCTTTAGGCGGAACGCTTAAAAGCCTTTTCCACGGAGACAAGCGAAATGATTTCAGAAGAGACAGATAAGGAATTGCCTTATCTGCCAAGTATTATGGGCAAGCCATACTGCAAGCATCAGTTGCAGTATGGCTCACCATTTATCTATATTGCACAAAAATCTAATTCGTCCAATAAGGATTTGTATGTTTTGCGAAACTTACTAATGGCAATATTTTTGATATTGCCTGGCTTGTTGCTTGTTATCAATTCATTCAGTAAAGCCGTGTCAGCTATGGCTGATTTCATTGCATCTACGCTCTTCTTATATCCGCATACCAATTTTGCGCCTGTAATAGACTTGAAGTGCTCAACTTCAGAGGTGTTAGCAAGTGTTTTACAGCAACTAAAGTGAACTATTTTATCACGGAAGAAATCCCCGGCTATATCTGCCAATTCTTGTAAATCAACATTTCCATTCTCTCCCTCTAAACTTATAGAATGAAACCAACCATGACAAGCTATATAAACAATGTCTATTTTATTCCATTCACGTTTGTTCCTGTTAAAATACTCTATATAGAGTTTCAAATCCTCTTTTGTCAAAATGTGCCTATAAATAGCATCGCATTTATGATATTCTTTCAACATTCTAAGAATAGGCTCGCTATTCAAATCAAAGCGTTCAGGCTTTTTGTGGGTATTGAATTTCCATTCTCCCTCAAAACAAAGTATATTCTTCATAAAATCACCTTTTATATTTCACTTTCATTCTTTGGTTTTCTCTTGCCAAGCGGTCCGCTGAACTTGCCACGGTTCAGCTTCACCCCATACTTGTTGAGTATGCGGAACACCGAGCTGCGGCTCCTGAAGCCGCTGACCTTCCAGATGTCATCGATAGTGTAGTTGTTGTTATACATATTGACGATATTCCTCTCACGGTCAATGCCTTTCTTTGGAGTTGAGCTCTTGGCAGGTTTGATACCCGACTTGATATATTCCACATGGGTAGCAGCCTTGCGCAAGGCAACGACCTCTTCGGACAACGAACCGAACATGAAAAGCACATCAGCTATTGATGTACTTGGGAACAACTCCCCCTTTGAGTCAATTTTATCCTGAATGGATATTATCCTTATCACCTTCACCCTGCAAAACTCCAGGAACATCGCCAATTCCCGAACACCACGCAGCGCATTGCTGAACTTCGAGATGACCAGTTCATCACCTCGTTCTAGACAATCCATGAGCTGCTTCCATTCCGGACGTGTCTTCTCTTGGCTTGCACTATCTTCTATGATACGGCAGCAGCCATACTTCTCCATCCAAGCCCGGTCAAAGGTGAATGTGTCATACTGCTCCGAGTTAAATATGTAACCTACTTTTGCCATAGCTATTATACACTGATTTGTAATTTGCTGACAAAGATACTTATATTCCATCAAAGTATAATCATACTCTGATAATTATTATAGTTAATTAAAGATTGATGTACTGCACTTTCTTGGATATATTATCATTTCATATCATACTATAAAGTATGAATGAGAATAAAACATAAAGTTTGATTTAGTTTGAATGAATACCCGATAAATAGTCGTAAATTTGCACTGTAAATTTCAAACAAAGTCCGAAATGGAAAGTATAAATATTATCATATCTGCGGCAAAAAGCCGATTGAGGGTGAAGTGCAAACAATCTTGCACTTCAAGTTTTCGCATATCATACTTTGAAGGTAGAAAGCATATGTCCATGTTGTCTGCCATCATACTTGCCATTCTTTTGCTGGCATCCTGTTCAAAAAATGCCAGTGAATCATCTTTCCATGATGCAAGGGAGGCATTGGATGCGCAAAAGGAGTTCCTTTCAAGAATGAAATCAGACAAGGATTTGTCTATGGAACACCTTGCCAACAAAATATCCAAATGGCGTACTTTAGAAGACTCAGTTTCTGTTTGTCTGATGCGAGACACCATCAAAAAGGCACATTCGTTTCCGATGGAAGAATTTTCCAATGTCCATGACTCCATCCGTGACGAGTTTATGCGCATAGCTACCGCCAAGCGAAGGACATTCAAGGATGTGCTCCTGTTGAAGATGAACGCCTCCCCTTATAAAAGTAAGAAGGAAACGGACAGCCTTTCCTTGGTGGCTTCAAAGTTTTTTGAGAGTATGGACACCATACCATTATATAAAGGTGACAAGACAAGGAACTTGACCACCTATCATTTCTTCTTGGAGAAGGTGAAGAAGGAAGGCATTGCCAACCAATCACAGTTCCTCGCCTTTCTGAAAACGGAGGATAGGCTGTTCAGAACATTTCTATCTCATCTATACGAGATGAGCGACGTGTCGGTTTCGCATATAACAAGTGGAACAGAAGATGTGTGCAAGATGATTGCTCAATCTTCAAGGAAAGGAAACTTACCGGCAAGGGATGCCGTGGCATATATGGCGGTTCGTACCAATCGAAGAATCATCGCCAATGCGCAGACTTGCGTTGCTAATATTAAGAGTGGAAAGGTTACTTCCGCTGAACAACGGACTGCCTATTTTTGGATGATACTGCAACCATTCCTGTCCATTGATGACTTCGGAATGGCGATGCTTTCAGAGAATCAGCGAAAGGATTTGGTGCAACTGTCAATAGATGCTTTAGGCACAATCGCCTGTCTTAGCCGTTCCTTGCAGATGGACAAGAATATGACAGACGGGTTACCAGATATGTTCATCAAGCTATACATTTCTTCATTATAAACACAATAGTTATGCTGCATAAATTTCTCAACGACTTCCTGGCACTTGCACCATTGCAGTTGCCAGAGCTTATCAACCAGGAGCGCATGGAACAGCCAGTCTATGAAGACGGCTATGTCCTGCTTGACTTCAAGTTGGAAAAGCCTTGTCCTCTCGAAGAGGTGATGAACCTGTTCGAAGACCAGATGGAACTGGTCATCCTTTACCACAAGGTGACTTCCATACATACAGAGTTCGGACAGTTCTGCTGTGCCTTCTCTAACCCTAATTTCGGGCGGATGTACAAGATGAATGCCAGTACGGATGCCAATGGAAATGTCCACTCCGTCATGGTGACAATCTATGAGTCCTTGGAGTTCATGTACGGTGACTTGTGCCACGACATGGAACTGCAAGCGAGGACAGGCTTCTTCAAGTACAAGCGTGACAAGGCGGACATGCTGATGTGTTTCATGTGACATTACGTTCCATTTATGAGCGACATGCAGCTTCAGAACATCGTGGACATCATCCACAAATGCCACACATGGATAGACGTTGGCAGTTCGTTCCATTGGAAAGACACCGCAGTTTCACGGCATGGCATGGTGCAGACCATCTGCTGTCGGTGTATTACCCTTCGGGCCTGTCATTCCAACAATGATTATGTCCGTGGGCAAGAGTGGCATATTCCTCTGCTTGACATTGACCGAAGTGTCAAGATTATTATGAGAAAGGATGCTGGTTTCAAGAAACGCCTTGCTTCAAATGCTTTGACAATGGCGGATGTCGAGCGACTTTTCATGGAAGTCACCTATGGAATTATTGAGTTGGAGCTATTCGAAGGTTATTGACCGTTTTACATTTTGATCTATGATATTCAAGATTATCTTTCTTTTCTTCCCTATGTTTCTTTTCTTGGCATCAACGATGTGCTACAGAAAGAACAATCGGATGATGCAGAGATTTTATCTCCGCATGGTGTTTTCGCATAATTTTCGAAAACTGTACACATTGCTGTTGCTGATGGCAATATTGGTGTTCAGTTTCGTGGCATATCAAGTACAGCCCAACGAGATTGGTGCTCATGTAACGGCACTGTTGGCATTGTTGCTGTTCAAGTTCTCCTATGCAGACAATCTGCTGCATAGGTTGCATGACAACAGGAAATCATGTGCCATCGCTTTTACAGCCTCATTGGTGTTCATGTTCACTCCCCATTTGTACACATTGGGGGTGATGGTAGGCTTGCTCTTGGTAGCATCCATCTACTATCCGTCCTCAAAGGTCATCTTCAAGGCACAATGTCCTGACAGTGGCAGACACTTGGCGCAATGTCCTGAGGACATCGTAAACTTCTACTTTTAGTCCTATCTTGGAATATGCCACTTGGTACTGGCACATTCCACAACACTCAGTCAAAAAATGAGAATCATTATTTCACAACATCAACAAGACATTTTCAATGAAACATATACCAAAGGAAAATATAAAGGTAAGTCTCTCTGTCGGCTTTCTGGCATCTCTCCAGGACCGACATAACGAGCGGTATTCCAAACACGAAGCGTTCTGCTATCTGTTGGACAAGGCTTGTGAACACTACATGCCGAAAGCCGTAAGCAAGGAAGTGGCAGGCGAATTGAAAGATTTTCAGTTTGTTACAACCAAAACTCAACTTGCGGAGGACTGGCATTGGCATCGTGCCACCGTGCGTCAGTTCCTCGAAAAATTAACGGAACATGGGCTGATACACTGCAAGGAGTTTGAAACGAAATACACCATCATCACGATGATTGGCATGAAGGACGGTAACGTTCCGACAATGCGAAATAGCATATTGGAACCAATCATCCGTTTCACAATGGACAGTTGGTTCAATGGCACTTCCACCACAGAAGAGACTGCCGTTGTCTGTGGTCAGATTGTAAAGGGTGCAGTAGCATTATCGCAAGAAAACAACTCTGCTTCTACATCATCAGACAACCAACTTTCATCTGATGATATTGCCACTTGCATGATTGGCAGACTTGTGGATTGTATGCCTCTTGTAGATGAGGAAGAACATAACAGACTTCAGCTGCGTAACGCAATCTTCAAGTTCTTCACTCGTGTTCTCAATCGAGACTGGCTCCAGTTGCTCCTTCTGATAAAGGAACTGCCCGACATCGCCAGTCATGGAAAGTCTGCTTCCGTCAAATTGAACACAGCTGAAGACATGAGCCTTTTCCAATCCCTGTGTTCCGCTTATAAGGCTTGCTGTCCTACCTCAACAGTTGAGACAGCTGCCAAGCCAGTTGTAACCGCCAAGGCGGACAACCATAAGTAGAGTTCATTCTGTTCCATTATAGCTGCCTTACGGACATTCTCCTTTTAAGACCTCACGGTTCGGTACTGGCATATCGCACTCGTCGTGGCTTGCCTTTTTTAGCGCATCGGGCTTGCCCGCTGTTCACGAATTTAGGGAGTGTGGTAACTCATTACCCCTACGACCTAAAAGTCCTCGGGAGAGTGTCCGCCAAGGCAGCAAGCTGGGACACTGTTTTTCTGACACATATAAGCATATCAGAGATATGGAAAGAATAGCAAAGCAGGTTTTGAACGTCAGGGGACGTAAGGGATGCGCTGCCGCTCTCAGCCGTGAATACCAACGCAACTGGAGCGACCGGGCTTGGCAGGTAGCTATTGCCAAGGGTAACTATGACCTCGGCAGACAGCATCTGAACTTCCAGATTTCCAAGGGAGGCAAGATAGCACCTATCGACAAGAGCAAGTCCATCCCACAGATGATGGCTGAGAACTTGGCTGCTCGTGGCATCAAGGACAAAAATGAGGGATTGACTGAGCCACGTTTCAGGACGGTGGCGGACTTCATCTTCAGCGGTTCGCAATGGAAGATGCGTGAGCTTGCCTTCGGTGACCAAGAGGTAGTCTTCAAGCCCGGCGACAACAAGGAGAATTATGCCGTCAAGCGTATGCCAGAGATTGAGCAATGGGCGACGGACATTTATAATTTTGTCGCAGGAAAGTATGGCGAGGAGAACATCGTTGCCTTCTATGTACACTTGGACGAGACTTCACCACATATCCATTGTGTTCTTCTGCCAATCAAGGACGGCAAGTTTGCCTTCAAGGAAATCTTCGCAGGTGCCAACAATCGGGAATATAGTCAACGAACATCACAACTTCATGACGAGTTGGCGATGGTCAATGAACCTTGGGGACTGGTGCGTGGAACGAGCCAAACGGAGACTCGGCAACGACACAGACCTACGGAGGAATACCGCAAGCACCTGTCCGAGGAATGTTCTTCAAAGGAAGAGGAACTGGACAACCTTAACAAGGCTGTAAGCGATCTTCGGGTGGAAATAGCACTGGCAGAACGTCGTGTAAAAGGTCTCTCTTCCATGGTGGAACATCTGGAAAAAGAGAGACATCAGAAGATGTTGGAGATTGACAAGCTGAAGGTGCTGATTGCAAACAAGGAGGGTGACAGTTCTATCTTGTCGCAGAAGTTGGAAAAATTGCAAAATGAGTTGGCTTCCGTTGATGAGAAACTGGCTGACAAGAAAGACAAGCTCGCTGTGGCTGACCAGCAGTTGGATGAGTTGAACAAGGACATGGAGTTTGTCAAGGAGCGGACAGAGACGCTTCGACAGGATGCCATGCAGTTCTCTCGTGAAGCTCAGACTGGTGCCGGCACACTTATCAAGACAGCGATGTTGGAAAGCATGGTCACTGACTACCGTTCCAAAATGGCATCGTTGCCACCTGAAATCAAAGTAGCATTTGACGGTTCGCCATTGGAAACCATAGCCGAGCACACTGCCGAAATTCTTCATTGTGCCACCTTATTATACCTTGGCTACATCGACCAAGCCACGACATTTGCCGAAGGGCAAGGTGGCGGAGGCGGTGGCAGCAATGACATGAAATGGGGGCGCAACGATGACGAGGATGACAGGCGTTGGGCGCACCGCTGCCTTGCGATGGCAAACAGGATGATGCGACCGAAAGGCAGCAAGGGTAGAAAGCGTTAATAGAAAAAATAATCGACAAATTGAAATTCATGATTAGAAAAGCAATATTTATGATGGCATTGTGCCTATGCGGACAAATGCAAGTCAATGCAGAGACTATGGATGATGGCACGGATGATTTGGTGCTGTCTGGCATAAATGAGGATATGCTCCGACAGATTGAGCCTACATACCTCAAAGAAGTGGCAGTTCCTTCTGCATGGTCTTCCAACTGGTTCGTTGGTGTATCGGGTGGCACTTCCGCTTTTGTAGGAAAACCGCATGGTAAAGGAAACTTGTTCGACAGGATGAAACCTTCCCTGGCAATAAAGGCAGGAAAGTGGTTCACGCCAGAGATTGGTGGTCGGTTTAGTTTTCAAGGTTTTCAGTTCAAGGATGCCAGCAAGAATATCCGTGATTACAAGATGGTTCATGCAGATTTTCTTTGGAATGTGAACAGCAGCTTTGCCGCAAGTCATGCCACCACACAAAGATGGGGATTCATTCCGTATGTTGGTTGCGGTATTATCCATAACGAGGATAACGGCAAGAGTCCGTTTGTAATCAACTATGGATTGATTGGACAATATCGTTTGACAAAGCGTTTGGCGGTCAACATGGAATTGGGTGGCGCAACCACATTCCGTGACTTTGATGGTGTTGGCGCATCCAATAAGTTTAGTGACAATTTGTTCACCTTGTCTGCCGGACTGACTTTCAATATCGGGAAGGTCGGTTGGAAGAAGGTTGTAGATGCAGCTCCTTATATCAACCAGAACAAATGGCTGGCAGATTACACCAATGATTTGTTGGCTCGCAACCAAAAGTTAAGCAAAGCTCATGCGGAGGATGCCAATGCCATCGCTGAAATGAGAAAGATCTTGGAGATTGAAGGATTGCTGAAAGCCTATGCCGACCGCCTGACATATTATGCGGATAGTACGGAGTATCGCATCTACCCGAAAAATGACTACAGCGGTTTGAACTCGCTCCGTGCAAGATTGGCTCACAAGGATTGGAATGGCATGGGAAAACCAAAAACAAGCCGCTCTCTGGAGTATAGTTTCTCTGTTTCCGATTCTGTTTCTTGGAACAAATACGTTGCAGAAATGACAGGTGGAACCAAGTGCATCGGTTCGCCAGTTTTCTTCTTTTTTAAGATTGGAACCGCGCAGTTGGTTGACGTTTCACAGATGGCAAACTTGGATGAGCTTGCTCGTATAGCAAAGGCTTATCATCTCAAAATTTCCGTTGTTGGTGCTGCCGACAGTGCCACAGGAAACGATGGCATCAACAATCCTCTCAGCAAGTCAAGAGCGGATTATATCACGCAACAGCTTGTGGCAAGAGGCATTGGCAAGTCCATGATAATATCAAAAAGTAAGGGCGGCATTGATAAGTATTCACCAATTGCAGTCAACCGTCATACGGCTGTCAGACTATTTGCACAGTAAATGTGTTTTACTATCATTCATACGATAAGCGATAATCTGCAAAACAATGATTATCAAAAGAAAGAGTCCGTTCGTGATGAATGGGCTCTTTCTGCTATTGGTTGTTTTGTTCTTTCTCCTGTCGCAATATCTTGTTTATGACAGTGATGACTTGCTCTTGTATATAAGCTTTGAACATCGTGTCATCCTTTATGGCAAAGTCCAACTGTTCATATACTACAGTATTGACAGAACTTCTGAGTTGTTTTAACTTGTCATTTACTGGTATCTGTCGATGGGCTTGCCAATAGAACGTAACTTCATCTTGCACTATCGCTTTCAACACTATTTTCTGTTCACGGCTGAGTTTCTTGAAAGTCTTGTTTTCTCGTTCTTCGTTGTTGCCATATAAAATAGTATCGATATATTCATCGGCATCAACGATCTCAAACTCATTGTCCCCGAAAGGCAAGTCCAAAATCTTCTTGTTGCTTTTCATCATCTCACCCATGCACTCCTTACAGATGTGTTGGACATGACCTTTCCTCGAAAATGACTCGTTCGGCTTGTATTCACCACAAATCTTACAGTAATGTCCTTTATGCTTCTTCTTTGCCATATCTCTTATCTTATCAAGGGTTATGCAACTGTATGAGAATGCAGGATGCATCATCTTCCAAGTATTCTATACGACTTGGCAATTTGTTTTCTACTATAACAGAATCTATGCAATCCTTGGATTGATAAAATCCATCTGTACATAAAAACAACAAGTCCATGTCTGATATTTTTGTTTCTTGAATGGATATAGGGTTGCGGAAACCTCTTCCATTAACACAACGAGTCAGAAAGGTACAATTATCACCTTCCTTCTGGTGGTCTTCAGTAAGTTGATGTACACCTTTTTCTTTTTTGTAATATAGACGAACATTTCCTTGCCATGCGTAATTGGCAGTATCATCTTTTATGTATAAGACGGTAACTGCTGCTCCCATTTTGCAACAAAGAGCCTTGCATTTATCTGCAACTGCAATGTCTGCTTGTTCAAAAGCCTTTGCTAACAGCTCTCTTATATCCACAGAATTATGTTCTGCCAATATTTTATAAATACTTTGTGCAACAGTGGCAGCTGCGATCTCACCATATTGTAAGCCACCCATACCATCGGCAAGGATAGCGATGCAACTCCCATCTTGTAATTGTTTGCACAAGATAAAATCCTGGTTTGTATCACATAAGCCTTTTTGACTACAATAATTTATATCTATCATTATAAACCCCTTTCTTCTGTAGCAGAGCGAAATACTTCTGAAATGACTTGCCATGTTCTCCTTACTTGGTCATAATTCAAACCCGATTGTGAATTGAGAGTTTGGCTTATCAAATAGCTTCTCTCCTCCAACTGCAATTCCTCGTCAATTTTGTCTGCATAATATACAAGTTGGTCTCGGTTCAATAACTTTGCCAAATCGTTTGCCAGCCAATAGCCACCAGCCACATATTCGTCAAAATCTTCCCAATCATACACTTCCATATACGCTTCTCGATCCAAGTTTGCCATAAGGTAGTTGTCCAATATGAACGACATATCCTCTGCATCCTTGTTTGTGGTTAGATGTCTGTCCATCCAAGCATTGAACTTCAGCAAGAATAATCCATGCAAAGAAGCTATCTTTACAGTGAATCTGTCATCAATACTAACCGTTATAGCACCAGAAAGCACTTCGTCAAACCCTTTTACGGACATGGCAATTGTTTCTTCGGGTGGCCAATAGATGTTGTCATCTTCCTTGGCGACATATCCGTATGGAACAACATCTATCTCATAGTCACCATAATAGAAGCGTTGGTGTTTTGACTTGTCCTTCTCGAAACCATCCGCAATCAAACTATTTTTGATTTTGTCAAATTCCTGCCAGTTTGGAACAGCTATAGCTAGATCCAAGTCTCTTGTCTTTCTACGTGATGACGTGTTCAGCATCTGCTGCATGACTATATCTCTAGCGGTGGCTCCTATGATAAAGAAGTCGTGATCCATTCTACGGAAGCTATCTGTAAGTTTCTCCAACAAATCCACAAGAAATGGATTGTTTATCTTTTCACTCGAAATCTTTAAGCTCATTCTTTAATATGCGTTGCGCAGCCTCCAAGCAGCGACTATTGCCACTACCCATCAAGTCTGCATAGATTAATATAGCAGGAACAGTTCTGTTGTCTGTTTCCCAATTCCAAAATTTGTTGTACAGATGAATTTCCCCATTTGCATCTTGCTTGACGACACCTGTTCGTATAAGATGTGCTGCAGGTATTTCCGTGTATATGTCGAAAATTCCTGGTTGTAAGTAGCCATCCGTCAAGTTTGCGGCAGGTTCTCCTCCCCATGACATGCCCTTTGGCAATGCTATGTTTTTCCACTCATTTTTATTCGCTTCTGTTCGAAATGCCATTGCGCCTACCAGCAATTTGGGTTTCAATACTTCATTGTAATTGCTAACCCATAAGTCAAGCAGTTGTTTTTTGTCTTTTATTATGCGCCCGTTTTTAGTGTCACAAACAAAACCACGTCTTGCAAGTTCATCCAAAACGTTTTTTACGCTTCCCAAAGATACACCAATTTGCTCTTTTATCTCTCGATAAGGCTTCTTTATATTGTCTGCATCTTGCAACAGATAAAACACGACCTTCAATCCTGCATCTTGAAACACGGGATAGGTTTTCACCTTGGATTCTGTATTTTTCCTTCCTTGATTAAATATTTGGAAAATCAAGTTTCCTGCCTTTGTATATCTGACAAAGCAGTTTCCTGCACAGTCCAGATAGTTGATACCTCTGTTTGCCAATTCTGTTGATACCTGCGGCGTGACGTATTGCGTAACAAGCAAGATTTGCTGCTTGTCATTGTTCATCGTTTGCATAGTCGCTAATGTCGGATTTAATGTGGCCTTGGTTATGTTTTCCCTTACATGACACACAAAATCTATATTCATTATCTTAACAGTGACATCATTTTCATTGGTACAATTTACTTTGACGGCTGTTGTTGACACAACATCCCCCACAGGAAGGCTTGCTCTAAGAGCATCCAATGCTTGGTTTATTATGATATTGTTTGCCATCATTTTATGTTATTTGTTCAATATATCAGTTGTGTTCAATTTGATTGAACGTTGCAAAGATAATGAACAAAACTTAAACGAACGAACTTTTTGTTCAATATTTCATCTTGTTCAATACTATTTAACATAGTGCTAAGATTGAACAGGGATATTTTCAGAAATACAATTCCCGAAAAGTGACACAAATGACAAAAAACGGGAATGCACGAACTGTATATGCCGGTTCTAACAGATCTCTCTATTATCAAAAAGCGGTAATCTTACCAGTTTTAGTCACTACACATCTCCCATACACCTTCATCCTCCCTTGTTTTTCCTTAGCAAATTTAGTTCAGCCCACCAGACTGTCAAGTACCGCCTTGCTATTGGCTGGTTATTTCCTTAGCAGCCTTCCGCCAATCAAAGATTGGGGTATTCCAATGAAATAATCACCCAATTCCTTGCCTTGTCTGCCTCCATGTCCGAACTCTTGATTGCACGTAAAATCAATTCCCTCGATGAAGTCGTAAAGGCTTCGAGAATAGGGAAGAAAAAGAAGTTTCACAATTTAATCCGAACAGATATGAACGATATGATTAACGAAAGAGACAAGGAGTTTTCCAATGAGTTTTCACGCTTCGTGAACGGCAAGATGTGTTCCGCATCCAAGGTGGGTGCAGAGTTTGCCAATGACCACCGCTTTCTTGTAAACGAGAAGTTCAAGGTGATGATGGCTTTCATGGAGCAGTTGGCAATAAACTATCAGAAGGGCTATTATGACCTTCGCAATGAATGGGCTTGCACTTTGGCACATGCAGCCATTGAAGCCTTGCGTGAGCAGCAGCTCTACTATCCATCTTCATCAGAGTATTCACCCAATAAATAATGCAGTTATGACAAGCAGATTGATTACACCACAGTTGGCGGAGCAGTTCAAGCAATATCCGCTTTATTCACAGGACGGCAAGAAGAAGGATGCCATTTGCCAATGCGTCTTCTTCATCGGCAAAGTCCGTTGGTATGTATTGGAAGGTCAGCCGGAAGGCAATGACTTCACGCTGTTCTCTATCGTTGTCGGTCTTGCCGATACAGAATATGGCTATGCTTCCATCAAGGAAATGGAAAGTATCAGCGTGGATGTCGGACATAACCTTCCTAAGATACCGATATTGCAGGACAAGAGCTTCAAACCTTGCCCAATCGGAAACATTCCCGACGAGAGATTGCAGTCGTTTCTGTCTGACATGTATGACAGGGAAGAAGTTTAAACCATTCATCAGCCGTAGGCTTCTTGCCTATGGCTGCTAAAAATCAAACTATATGATACAGCAAAAGATAACGGAGATAGCCGAAATATTAGGATGGAGCGTTGATTTCTCCGAGCCACAAAATGGCAAGACAGATGTAAACTTCGCCAAATATACTTCCTATGGTCAAGATTTCAATTTCAGCGTGGAACTTGAAGACGATGATATGGAAGCCTTCATCGACAATATCCATGAGTATTATGAGAACTTTGATGTTGACGAGGAAGCGTACATTTGGATTGGCTCAGACGGTCACGGCAAAAATGGCGCACCTTACCACATTGCCGATATAGTCAAAGACATGGAGGAAGTCGAAGTCATGATGGCTGACCTTTATGAGGCATTCAGACAATATTATTCACAGTTGGAACTTCAAGCCGTATGACAATAGAACAATATCTTTACCGCCTATGTCGAAACATTCTCAATGAGCGTTTCGACTGGCGCAAATACCTTACCACCCGAAGCTATTTCGGCAGAGACCTTTGCGTCACTCCGCTCCATGTCTCCTATGGACAAATCGGCTATACCATCCATTTCCCTTACTCTCGTGACCCAATGCCCGAACTCGCATATGATTGGGAAATGGACGACCTCACCATCGATGAGAAAGATTGGCAGAAATGGCTATCACCCGAAGAAGATGATGAGGAGGAAGAATAAAACTCCCAAAACGAAAAATCCAAGATGCCTACACATTATTATATATGTGCGCATCTTGGATTTTTGCATGTTTGCCACAGATTGACTCGTTACCGACGGAACGCAGACCGTGCGACTTTTTCCTCTTCTACCTCAGTCTGCTCATTATCATTTGATGATGCAGATTGCTTCATGTCCTTCGCATCCTTGTTTTCTTCCGATACTGAAGCTGCAACATCCTCACTCTGTTGCTCCTTCATTTCCAAAGACACTTCGTCTATTCTCTGCGTGAGAATAGACGTTGCCTTTTTCACATCCATCAAGGTGGTCTTGATGAAACTTGGCGTCTCCTTCAGACTGCCGAGCCACGATTTCAGATAGGCGGCACTGTCTTCCTTCAGATTCTTGGTCATGCCATACTTCTGGCACACCAACGCACTGCCCAACTCTGCAACAAGTTCCTCCCTTGCATATTCATCTGAGCCAAAGCCCGATTGAGGATGCAAACGGTTCAACTGATTTTCCGCTCCTGTCGAGTGAACCATCTCATGAAACGCTGTTCCATACCACGACTCACCGTCTTTAAACTGTGCCTTCTCAGGAATGGTTATCTGGTTGCGGGAAATGGAGTAGAACGCATTGTCCTGGTGTTCGATATTGATGGGGCAAATCCATTTCTGCTCCTTGAACATCTGGTCAACAGCAGGAAATGAATACATGTCACCTTCCTTCACCAATGCCTTTTCTGGCTTGTTCTCTGCTTCCAACTTGGCATACAATTCAGGTCTTGCCTCCTTCAGATTGGTCTGTGCCACATTGAACACCTGGTACACATTCAACTTCGGATAGACATTATACTCCTTCTGCTCCTCAGCACTCATTCGCTTGTAGTCGTCATAGGGTATCTTTTCTTTTGTCTCCTTGTGTACAATGGTGAAACTTGTCAGCATCACGGGAAAACTCTTCTCTCCCTTATTGATGCCAACCTTGGGCAACGGCTCGCCATTGGCATCCACCATCTGCTTCTTGTTACCTTGCTTGTCGGTCTGATAGTTCAAACCCACTGCACGGTTAAAGGTGCAGAACACTGGCAACTCGTAGCCTTTCTTCTCGCAGAGCATGGTGAGCAACAAGGCATTCATGCCGTTATACTCCCTGCCAGACAGGTTCTTCGGCCAACTCAATGTACCTTCCGTAAACCAAGGCTTTTGCCATCCGTCATTGTTTCCCAACGACTCGATTTTCTCTATCATCATGTTGGCGAAGGTGTCCAAGGCTCTGTCCTCAGCATTCTTTCCATCGCCATTATTCTGTGGACTCTTATTGTAATATGCCATACTTGCTAATTGTTAGGATGATACGGTTTCTTCTCCCACTGGTTCAACTCCGCCACCTTGCAGCCTAAGTTAAGTCTGTCGTTATACACCGAGATTTCCAACTCGCCCTTTGCCTCGATGGTAGCTTTCGGCTGCAGCCATTCTTCCTTTTCTTCCGAGAACCGGACAAAGCGCACCCATGTAAAGGCAAATTCTTCTCCAATCTTCTCTGCACTGAAAGCAGAAAACATCAGGAAAGCCTTACCATTTTTGCCTTTCTTCATATCAATGTCCTTACCGACCTTGCCCTTGAACTCCATGTCGCCCACGATGCCACCCTTGCTTTCCGATACAGGCGAAAGGTTCATTTCCGATACTTTCAAGTTGAAATACAGGTTGTCATCTTTCTTCTTGAAGGTCAATACACCTTTCAACTCAATGCGATTGCCCACAACGATAGCTTCGGCACAATCTCCATCCATGATGCAGCTTACCATCACCGTCTTGTTGATACCTTTCTTGGCTGGCACCACCACATCCACGGAATATGTAGTAAACGGCATTCCGTCCTTTCCATTGCGAACCACAGCAGCCTTGCTAACGGTTCCGCACACACTTACGTTACATTTAATCATAGCTCAAATACTTTTTTATTCGTTTTCAATCGACCAAGATGTGGAACTTCCAAGTATCTTACTTTCTTTGCATTGTCTGACTTTGACCTTCTTGCTGTTCCAGGACTTGCTCATAGTTTTGCGATGCCTGTTGCGTCAGCACGATAGTATTCACCATTCCAGCGATGCGCATTTTCTTGGCATCATTGCTCAGGTTGGTATCACCCAACACTTGCGACAATCTACAGAACTCCGCATTGGTCAGCTCTCTCGTCACTTTGGTAGTGCCATTGTCCGCTTGCAACACAGCCTTTCCATTATCGCCAATACTCAACACGCACTCCTTCATAGTCGGCATCAACGGTTTCAAGTCCACCTGCCTTTTGCTTACAGCTTCTGAGATTTGCGCTTTTTGCTCTTCCTCGCTTTTACTATCTATTTGCACAGCGAGGGCAAGCAGACTGCTATACATGGTAGTCACCAATCCCATTATCGGGTCTGCACTTGACAATCCTGTGCTTGCGTCCTCGGATGAAAACAATTTCTTCATCCAATCGTCAGGTGACAGACTCGTGTCCACTGCCGAACTATTTCCCTTGTATTTTGCCAACAGGTCATTGCCGTTATACAATGCCTGTTGCTTCAGATTACCTTTCTGTGCTATCTCCGCCAAGTACGATGCAGGATCCACGTCCCTTGTCTTGCCGTCTGCCGATATGGTCTTCACCCCGAAATGCAGATGCTCACCTGTGGTTCGCGTTCCAGTATTGCCAGATACACCTAACTTCTGTCCTGCTTTTACCTCGTCACCCACCTTCACGACGATACTGTCCAAGTGCATATAGGTGGTTTGCACCTTGCTTCCATTCGCTCTGCTATATTCCACTGTCACAGACTTGCCACCGCCAGTATTGGCATTGTGGTTCACAGCTACCACCTTGCCACCATTCTCGGTTGCCAACACATCATCATGCTTGGCTCTGATGTCAATGCCCTTGTGCATCTGCTGTTTGCTTTTGTCCATAGGGTCTTGACGCATACCGAATGGAGAAGTGACAAACAAGAACTCGTCCCTTTTCACAGGGAATGAGTATTTGTCGTTGGTTGTTTGAGATGCTGTTTGCTTCTTTTCGTCATTATTGGATGTCGATACCGAAGACGATACCGTTGCTGAAGTCCTTGCATTCTGTTCTACGCCGAACTTCTTGCCCTCAGCCCTCATCTCTCGCATCACCTGTTGGTCATACTTCTGTAATCCATTGATCTCGATAATCTTTTGCAAACTGGCTGCATATCCTCCACTGGTGGCATAACCGCCTCGCTCAATGCCTTTTGTCCATCCCTTGTAATCATCGGGAGAGAGTTTGAAGCATTGGCTGTAGCGGCTGCTGTTCTTCAATATCTTGGAATGGTGCTCGTATGAGTCACCCACCGTGGCATACTTGCAGAACTTCTCATTAGGCTTGTCATCGGTATAGACAAGATAGTCGCCACCGTTCTTCAACCAACTTTTCGAAGCCTTCACGCCAAAGTGGTTGTTGCCCAACTGCGACAGTTCACTCTGTCCATTACGGCTTTCTAAGATGCCTTGCGCCAAGGTGACGGAAGCAGGGATGCCATATCGCTTCATTTGTTCCATCGCCTCGGCAGCATATCTTTCTGCATATTGCTGATTCTTGCTCATGTCTTTATCCTCATTATTATCGTTTCATACCGCCAGAACGCTGCTGCTCCTCAGTATTTTGCTCCTCTTGCTTCTGCTTGGGTGCCTCCAACTGGTCACAGATAGCTACTCGTTCTCCTGCTCGAATAAGCTTGGGCAGATAGGTGTCCAAGGCATGATGTGGAAAGCCAGCCATGTAGTGACCTGCTTGGGTGTTTCTCTTTGTCAATGTAATCCCCAACACTTCCGCTCCTCGCTTGGCATCCTGTTCATACATCTCATAAAAATCACCTACACGAAACAGCAGCAAAGCATCTGGATGCTTGGCTTTCAACTCCTTCCATTGCTTCATGATGGGAGAGTCCTTGGTCTCTTCCTTCTGCTTACCCTTTGTTTCTTCCTTCTTTTCCACAGTAGCGTTATTATCTCTTTGAACAGTCACATCCTTCTCTTCCCTAATATCTGTCTTTTCCTCAGAGGAAGCTTGCTTGTTCTCTTCCTCATGATATTCTCGATGTTCTTCCTCATTCTTATCGGTGGAGACTTGTGTTTCTTGCTTCACATCGGTTTCCTCAACTTGCTTTTCAGATGCAGTCTGCTCCTGTGTCTGTCCTTTCTGCAGGATGTCAGCAAACAAGGTTGCTGCAAGATGCTTTTTGTACTCGTTCTTGTCTTCGGCAATCCACATTCGTTGCCATTGGCTTGGCGATACCACACGAGGCTGCAACTTGTCTGCGCCATCAATGGTGGCTGCACACAGAATGACATCGTTCTTTGCCTTGAACACGTTCACTTTCTGTATGCGGTTCATGTCCACCTCGTTGTGCTGACCGCTGCCAAACAAGTCCACCTTCAGGTCAGGCTTTGTCTCTGCCATCGCATAGTATTTCTGTGCCAGTTCCACTCTCAAACTGTCCATCGTGTCCTGCGCCTGTTTCAATGTGGTGAAGAAGCGGTTCAAATCCGCCTTGTCGGGATAGATGGAGAATGCCTTCTGTCCTTCGGGCTTGATATACATCGCCCAACGCTTGTTGTCATCCTGCACCATCTGTATGCGGTCGAAGCCCACCTGCTTGCTCTGTCTCACGGCATCGCTTACGTCTATCTTGGATATGTCTTCCAATTGCCAGTTCTTCAGTCTTGCAACGGTGATGTCCTTTCCTGCGAAATAACTGTCATCAGGATGGTAGCCTAATGCACCATCGGGATTGTAGAACTTGACAGACAGAAAACCTTCCTTCTGCAAGGCATGTTCAATGCGCTGCTTGCTCATGCCCGACACCTCGTTGTTTACTTCCAATGATGCTCCTGCCGGCAATACCACATCGGCACTCTTGTTTTCCATATCCCTTACTATCACCACAAACTTTTGTTCGCTGTCGGGATGCTTGGCTATCTCATCTGCCACAAAGTAGTGTTTGGGCATCTGCGCTTGCATCTCGGTGGTCTGCTGCTCGTTCTTCAAGGATGAATATTCTATTTTCTCGCCACGCTCTGCCTTGCGGATAACGTCCAAGGCATTGTTCACATCACTCTCTATGGCATCTATCAGGCATGGATTTTCCTTCAATTCGCGGTTCCAGTAGTCCACCAGTCCAATATTCTCCTTGGAAATCTTGGCTGGCATACCCATTTCCATCATCTTGATGCCCGAAGCCAGTTCCACAACCAGTTTCTCTTGCTTCACGGCATCCTCCGATGGCGCAATGCCGTTTTTCATCACCATGCCCTCCCTTGCCAGTCGCTGTTGATGTCCTGTAGCACTCACCACTTGGCGCAGCATTTCCTGCACATAATCGCTATAATGCTCAAAGTTTTCTTGCTTTGGCATATACACTGCATCTTTTTCTGTGTCATAGTGTGCCACTCCGCTTCCGTCTTTGCGCACCGCCATCAGGTTTTCCTTTATCTTCTGGATGAAGTCATTTACTTGGCTACGAAATGCCTTGTCTTCATTCGCACCGACATTCGCCTTCACCACATCTTCATATTTCTCCTTGTCTTTCAGTGGCAGCATGGTCTGGTCGATGTTAAACAGCACTCGTATTTCCCGATTATGTATGCCCTTGTACTGTGTCTGATCGGTAGCCGACAATTCCTGGTAGTCCTTTCTGCTGATGATGTCTTCCGGATTATGACGGTTCACATATTTGTTCCACGCATACCAGTTGAACGGCACACCTCTCTCATGCGCCATCACAGACTCGTCTCGCTTCTTGGCTTCACTAAATAACGTGTAAAGATTTGTAGAAAATCCGTTCTTGTCGGAGTTCAATCCCATCACGAGGGCATTGAACGGACTCACTGCCGCTCCCTTCGGGTAAAACCGTGGATATTGCTTTCCTTGCTCATTCAGCCAGACACCCTTGTTGTCGGCTGCTTTCGACAGGGCCTCGGTAATCAGTGACACTTGACGCTCTGCCGCATTCTTCTCTTGTGGACTTTTCTCTTTCATTGTATGATTGTTTTACGTTTTCTTTTATTATCTTGAACGTTGAATAACTTCTCGCTGCTCTGCGTTTTCCATCGCCTCGTTTCTCACATTTCTCACTTCTTGCTCGCCATAGTTGCGTTCTGCCATCTGTCTCATCTGGTCACTCTTGGCAAGCACGGCATTGGCAAGGGTGTTGAGTGGTAAGGCTCCTGCTCGATATGCTCCAACCACATGCTCTGGCAGTTGGATGGTGTATGGCACTCGGTCGATGGTTGCTACTAAACAGTTGCCTTGTAGTACAGGGTTGGCTATTCGGGGATTCAACGGTTCGTCTGGATAGGACTTATATTGCACTGCTTGTGCTGTTGTATTATCGTATGATACAGCATTTCCATCATTGCTTTCCCGTTTGTTTGCCAATGCTTCATGTCCTGCCTTGTTCAGCAGATTGGCACCGCCCATACCGATGAGCGTCATCTTCAGCAATGGATTTTTCACAAACATTCCTGCAAGAATGGCGGCTATTGGCATCATATTGTCCTTCAAGCCTAATGATTGCGTCTTGCCAGTGAACAGTCCAACAAGGATGTCGGGCAACATGGCTATCACATAGCCGAGGTTATTGCCGATGTCGCTGAAACCATTCAGTCCGAAGTTCTTCAACAGCCCTTCCCAACCGTTACTGTTATCATTTTCAGGTTGGTCTTGAAGTTCTTCCTCTGATTGCGCTTGCTGTTGTTCATCAGTTTCTGTTTGTTGCGCCTCTGCCTCTTTCTTTTCTTGAATGATGCGCTCTGCCTCTGCAACCTTGGCTGCGTCGTGCTTGGCTTTCTCTTCCAGATAGGCATCTTCCTTGCCGGGTGCCACTATCAGCGGTACATTCTTGTATTTCGGATCGTTCCGTTTCTCTTGCTCTTTTTGGAAAGGAAACTTAAAACTGTTATCTGTCCATGCCATAGATGTAAATGCTTTTTGTGGGATATGTATCTTGTTATGGAGTTTGCTGTTGAGCGTCTTGACATAGCCATTGTCGGTGGCATTCACTTTCTTGGCTTGTGAGCGAAAACCAGTGAAGGCATTGCCGTTCTGTCCGAATACGCCCTTGCTGATGCTCAATTCCATGACTTGCTCTTTCCGCTGTTCGCCGTTTCCCTTCTTGGAATCGAGGATATAGCCCAATGCCATGTCGCTCCCCACCAAGGTTGCCAATGACTTCCAACTACCGATACCGCCCATGGTCACGGCATCCACTACCGAGGCGGTAGCCCTTCCTGCAAACTTCTCCGTCTTGCTTGGCTTATAGGCTTTCTCGCCACGAGCTTCTATCTCAGCCGTCAATGGTGACTTCATCAGTTCTTCTTGCAGTCCCCAGATGCTGTTTTGTGCTGCCTTTCGCAAGATGTAGTCCATCGTTGATTTGGGTGTATTGTCCTTGACGAGCTTCCCAATCATCAGGTCTTCCATCCTTTGTGCAACGTATGCGTATGCCAAATCCTCGCCACAGGCTTTCGACAAAGCGTCATATTTACTTCGTCCAATTTCCTTCACCACGGCATTGCGCCACTCGCCAGCAAGAAGAGCCAAATCCTTCACGATGTTTTTGTCCTTCCATATCTTCTGGTTGCACATCGCCAGATAGTCCTCCGTGGTTTTGCTGTTCCATTTGCCTGTTTGCTTTAGAACAAACTCGGTGTTGTCGGCATACGGATTGGCAGAAGCAAGCACTCCTGCCAAACTGCTCTGGTATCTGCCTCTTTCCTCCAGTTGCTTGTGAGTCAAGTCATCTCGCACCTGTTTCATCACAGGTGCCAGCTTGCCGTCAAAATATCCTTGAAGGCAATACTCCAGTTCTGCAAAGCGTGTCGGGTTCTTGATAGTACTCATTATAGCGTTACGTTTAGTTGACCTAATATCTGTTCTCTTGTCTGCTCGATGGCTTGGTGATACACTTCCATCTGTTTGGGGAAGTATTCCTCCAGCCAAGAGTCCTTCTCTATTCTGTTATGGATGAAGAGGATGGCTTGCTGCAGTTCTATCTCCACGGAGCATTCTCCTTCCTCTCTGTTGTTGAACCACGCCTTTGTCCACCATCTCACTCCTGCACGGTCTGGATAGACGCTCACCAACCTTGGAATGTCGAAGCTCTGCACATCGATGTCCAGTTCAGCAAGCGGGTCGATGATGCCACTCGTCCTTATGGCTTCGTCATGGAGTTTTTTTTTAGAACTTCGCTCAATGTGGACAGATAGATGCCATGCCGCAATGCCAGATAGTTCAAGAAATCCGCAATCAGCAAGTTCTGCACCTTGCAAGCCAAGGGCATAGCTCTATGCCCGATGCCTAACGGATTGCTGATGGATGGCATAGCTTCATAGAAATAGTGTTTCGCCGCTGACAAGGTAAAGATGTTCCTTAGCGACTGCTCTGCATGTTGCGGTGTCACATACATACCTTTATACAGGTCTTCCATATACGATGGCATGAAGCGCAACATCAATTCTTCTATCTCTTTCTGTTCTTTGTCATACTGTGTGGCTATATTCATGTCGTAGGTCTCAAACTCAGGAAAACCAGTCTTACCGGTCTGTTCCATTGCCTTCACATTGCCATATAGCATGGTCAGAAAATCAATCGGATTGATTTCCTTGCCGTCAAACTTCACCTCTAAATGCAGTCTGTCACCGCTCAATGCCACGATGTTTCCTGCCTTCACGGTTTGTCCGAAGTTCACGAACACGTTGGCAAGGTGGGCGTAGGTCACTTCATATTTGCCGTAGCGTATCACTTGGTAGATGCCGTGTGTCGCATCATTGCCAATGCCCGATACCGTTCCGCTTGCCAAGGCAGACAGCAGATAGTGATTTGCCTCAAAGTCCAGTCCGTGATGGAAGAACACGGTTCCTGTTACAGGATGCTTCTGTTTTCCATAGCCAAGTGTCAGTTCCACATCCTTGCCTCGCTCCTCAAAGGGCATGCAAAAGCCGCTTTTTGATTGCAGCATCATTTCTTCTGTATATCTCATGTTGTTGTCGTTTTTATGTTTATCGTTTCATGCCGCCACTGCGTGTGGTTGTTTCTGCTTCGTTCACATTTCTTCCTTGACCGCCATCACCACTGACAATGTTCTTGATATTGGAATTGTTGCCGATGAGCATCATGCCGAGCATGGCTCCTGCTATCTTGCCAAGCCATCCGAAACGTCCGAAAGTGAGGAACGCTGCTGTTACCAGTCCTGCAATGCTCAATCCCGACACGTTGCCTTTCCCTAAGTTCTTGAAGAAGTTACCAAACATCTCCAGTCCGTTTCCTCCGAAGATGCCACGGAAGAAGTTACTCATTCCGCTCCACTTGCTGTTGATGTCGCCCATGGCACCATTCACCGCATCCACGGCTTCCCCTGCCTTGTTCTTCAATCCTTTCACATCTTCCACAGCTTCGGATATTTTCTCCGTGGTGTCTTTTCCGACCACCACGTCACTGGCTATCTCCACCATGCTCTTGTCGTTGACAAGGTTCTGCCATGCCACATATCCTGCTGCGCTGCCCACGGCGGCTGTTTTCATTGCACTTCCTGCGCCTTTTAGTGCTTGGGTGGGATGCACAGCCGTATTGCTTGCAGATTTCAGTCCTTGTTTGGCGACACTACCCACACCTTTCAAGGCACTGCCGCCATACTTCGCTATTTTTGCCCATATACTCATAGTCGTATCTTTTTGTTGTTATTTAATCTTGCCGTTCCGCTTCCATCTGTTCATGCAGTCCTTCACGATGGTTTTCTTGTCTGCCTTGTCGTGGCTGCCTTCCTCTATTTCTGCCCAGATGTCCGCCATCGAGGTGTACTTCACCGCCTTGGTCAGCCGTTGCAGCTTTTTGTTCATTACCTTCAGCTTGGGGCGGATGCCGAAAACGATTTCCACTCGTTCTTTCTCGGTCATCTTGTTGCCTGACAAGCATACAAGCCTGATGTCATTTACTATCTCCACGCTGCCCATAATCAACTCCCGATAGATCTTGTTGCGCTTGGCTGACAGTGCCACAGCAAGGGCATTGCTCGGATGTTTATCCAGTTGTTTGGTGAATTCTCCCAAGTTATCCACCAGTCGGTCTATCTCGTGATAGAAGCCATATACCTGTGCAGCATACACCACGATGGAGCGGAACGAGTCCAAGTAGTTGTTGAACTCTCGTTGCAGATTGGTGGTTCCTTCCACTTCCTCTTTCAACCATATATGACCAGTGGTCTGCATCAGCATCACCTTCTCCTGGTTCTTCAACTCCTTTTCAGCCTTGTTTGTATATGCGTATATCATTCCTGCCAACACAGGGTCGTTCTGGGCTTGCACCTTGCAGACGGAAAGCAACATTATGCCAAAGCAAAATATCCATGTTCTCATACTCAAATGTTTTTATATTATTATGGTGTACTTACTTTGGCAGCTCTCCGCCACCGTCCCAATGCTTGCGTAGCAATCTCACCATTACTTCTGTCTATCATCCCTGCCGTGACATTGTTCCACACATCACTCATTGTATAGTAGCGGATGCTCAGATACAGTTTGTTGAGCTTCTTTTGGAAAGCAGATAGTTTGTCGTTTAATGCCCACAAGGTCTTGGAACGGTCTGCTCCTGTCAGCATATTCTCTGTGCCACCATTCGCCACGGCATCATTCAATAGATTGAAAACCGATACCAGTTCCGTTGCCGTCTCGATATACAGGTTGTTCATGCTCATACTCGCCACAATGCCCTGCGGATTGCCCTTAATGGCTGTCTTCAACTTGGCGAGCGTGATGAAAATCTTCACGCCATCATCATACAGATGAGTACAGGCTTTCAGCGAAGAGGCATAGCCGTTCACTGATTTCAGGTAGCTGTTGTACTTCTTCTCCCATTTGTGTATCTGGTTGAACTCGGCAGCCATTGTATTCTGCAACAACGCCGTCTTGGTCTGTCCGTTGATTTGCTTTTCAATCTCACTGTTGATAAGTTCATTGCCTTCTGCCAATGCCATCCATTCCAAGGGATTGGATGACACCAATTGTGCCTTGGCTTCCGATGCCGTTGCTATGCCGATAATTGCTATCAACCATATCTTACCTATTTGTAATCTCATAGATGCTCCTCCTGCGTTTGCTGGTTTCTACTCGTTCTCTGATGGTTGTTACCAAGTTTTCCTTCATCGGTACTCCGATAATGTCAAGCCTTGGTGTCGTTCTGTCTCCAGAATATATGCTCACGGTTTTCAATCGGAATAGTTGCTGCATGAAAGTTTGACTTTCGTTGAAATCCACCACACGGTATAGTTCCAGATAATCTACTTCACGATGAAACACGCCATGCTCAAACACTAATTGTTCGTTACTGATGATGTACCGCATCCTGCATAGATAGACCATTCGATATGCCAAACATAGGGAAAGCAAGAGCGAGAGGACAAACACCAAAGTGGAGAGAACGGCATCATCAATACCTGCATATACAAAGCCTACGCTTATAAGCACAAGCAAGTGCAGCTCGTTGATGACGAACTGCATCCAATGGGGCTTGATGATGATGTTTCTATACCGATATGTCTGCTGCATAGTTCTCCTTTTTGATAATGACACCGTGCTTTATCTGCGGAAGCCCGATGTCTGTTCCTCTTTTTCCTTCTGTTTGGCTTGCTCTTGTTGCCTCTCAGCCTCTTGCGCCTTGGCGAACTCGAAATAGTCGAAGTCTATCTCTCCTTGGTCTATCAACCGTTGGTCTCGTTTGCCAAGCAAGGCATCGTTCCAGTCTTTGTATTGTCCCAAAGGATGAAAGGCTTGCACCGTAAAGTCTGCAAATCTCATTTCCTTGGCGATTGCTTTGAAGTTCTTCACAAAGCCACGTCCTGCCTCGTCTTTGTCAAAGCCCAAATAATGGTTCGCTTGTCGGGTCTCTTCCAGCATTCCCTTTATTTGTCCCTTAGTGGGTGTGCCTCCAGTCGAGACATACACGCTCTTCACCGGGTTGATTTGGTACTCTGCCATGGCATCGTATGCACTCTCAAACCATAGAATATTTGTGGCTTCTTTCAATGGCTTACCTGTCAGGTTGGCTATCCACAATCCTTCACTGCTGTTGCTGCCTTCTGCTTTCCCCTTGTATGCCTTACCGTCTTCTCGCCTGGGTCTACCACGCTCTTCCAATCCAACGATGCTGTCTGGCTTGGACGGCAAAGACAGTGGAAAGACGAGATTGGCAAAGCTCAATCCTTCATTTCGATGCTTTGTCGCCAAGAAGAAATGCTTGTGAAAGGCGAACTGTGTCCCCATGTTGATGCCTCTTTCCTTGAAGTAAGGATAGTGTTTCCATTGAGTGTCCTTTTCCCTTGGGTTGAAACGCAAGATGTCATAGTCTGACAGGTTGAAGGGCTTGGCATCTCGCTTGGGTTCTGCCACTCTGCTTTCACGCACGTCAATGGGATTGTTCAACAGTCTGTTGCATACCACATTCACCAGTCTGTCCAATGACATCCCTGGCTTATAGTCGTCAAACAGCGTAGGATGCTCCTTGATGAAGCCTATCACGTTGTAGTTTTTCTGTTCTGGTGGCTGAAAACAGCACTTGCCATTGCCTGTGACAATAAACTTGTCGCCTCTCACTCGCTGTCCATGACTGTCCACCTTTACATACGACGGATAGCGCAAGCCATCTCGTTTGTTCAACTGATAGCCTGCGTCCACCAGCAGCTCCTGTATGTTCAGACGCTGTAAGAAATCATTATATGTCAGTTCGTTGTTTGCCATAAGCGTATTCCGTTATAGTCCTTTCCCCATGTGCGGATGCAATACCTCTTGGTTCATGGCAGCCTCAAAGTTTCTCGCCGCCACATCCATCGGTGTATCTACTCCTGGTTTGAAGTAGGGACGAGGTGGTGCAGGGACTGCACCATGATGGTGGTCAACTATCACTACAGGTGCGCCATGTGGTCTATGAAGTTCACTGCCGACTTCGGCTGCAACACCCAGTCCTGCCAACAAAGCTGCTCCTATCTTGGTTCCCAAACTGGTACGGTCTTTCATATCTACCTCACCGAATATCTTGGAAAAGAGTTTCATGCGATGGTAGTCATCCACTGCCATGAACTTGTCATACTGCTTCTGCGTTATCTCGTGGCTTACTCGCTCACCGTTGATGATGGCGGTCATGCGGTACTTGCCTTCTTGCTCCGCTGGCTCCACTTGTATCTCACCAACAGTTACTTCTCTGCCATGCTTGCCTTCACGGAACCACCCCTTGCTCTCGTCCAAGTCCTGCCCATCCACAATACCTACTTTATTGTTCATAGGTTCTTGCTGCACTTGCAATGGCTCAACGGTAGATTGCAACCGCATCTTGCCATCCAACTCCTGCTGCACCTCTGGGCGCAAACTGATTTGGATGCGCTCCTTACTGTTGAGCATGTCCATTGTTATCTTGTCTGCGAAATCATCCTTGATGACATTGTTCAGTATCTCCAGTCGTTTGGCTACAGATACTTGCTTGACTGAATTGTTGGTCAATGCTTTCAATTCTTCGTCGGTCAAGTCATACACCATATCACTTTTGGTGCTTTCTGATTGGATGGTGAGTGTCTTTGCCTTCTCATCGATGATGATACCGTGTGAAGACAGGCATTCCTGCCATTGATCGTTGGAGAAATATACAGGTGAGCTTATCAGTTCCTTGTAGGGTTTGGCTGGCTCTTGACTTCTTGGACGTGTTTCTACAGGTGTCATCACGGCTTGCAGGTTTTGTAATACGTCTGCTTGTGGTGCTACTTGTTGCTGTCCTTTATAGTAAAAGCCATAGCCTCCAGAGGTTAGCTCACCTGGTTTAAGCCTTCTGTCTGGTCTTTCCGCTACCATCGGTGCACCTGCATAAAACATCTGTCCTCCGACTCTGCGTAGATGATAGCCGTCCTGCATTCTCGGTGTCCAACCCAAAAACTCTGGACTCCATCCTAACCGTCCGTACTCTCCTGCACCAATCCTATATCCATGCAGTCCCATTGCCACTCTTCCGTTGGCATTCCTCGCATGGACAAGGTTTCTCGGCATATAGAAGTCTTTGCCTATAATGCTGGTAAAGACATTGTAGGCCTTCTTGTTGGCAGAATTGATTCCCCAATCAGTCAATGCCAACATCTGTTTCTCGGTGAGGTTATAGGTCAGAAGTGGAGAGTCGTGTCCCTGCACCGCTAACTGATAACCGTCACCGTTGGTTATGATATGAGCTTGCATACCATTGCGCATGAGAATGTCACGCATCTCTGGTTGTATGTCCATCTGCCTTGGATTCAAGTTCTTTCTTATCGCCATAGCATGATTGTATTAAGCGTTCTCTGTTTCCATTCCTTGCTCCAACAGCTCGTCCTTGTACTTCACAAACTGTTCTGCACTCTCGTTGCCGATGCACAGGGCATGTTCCTTGCAGTATTCTTGATACTCGTTCTGCCATTCCTCACTGAAATGGTTCACATAGTCAAGCCAACCGTATTCGCCGCTCTGCATCTTCTCCACGAGAATGTCTTCTGTATAATAAGGTCCTTTTCTCATTTCTTCCCTAAATTTGATGTTTCACTTTACTTTCTTGCAACGGCAGAAGTATGTCTTCCAGCAGCCTTTTTCTGCTCATTCCACAGTTCTTCGGTATATTCCTCCTCTGGAACATAGTCAAGATTACCGTCATCATCCATTACCCAACAGCCATAGATGCCGAAGGTGTATTTGTCCCACTCTCGCTTGCCTTCCTTGCGCCACAGCTCATCATCGCCGTTGGCAAAGCGGATGCCAGTATCGCTCTTCAGGTCGATGCCTACGGTCAAAGGTTCGTCTTCTATGGCAAATGTCAGTGACTCGCCATTTTGGATGCTCTTTAGCTCCGTTCCTCCAAGACTGAGTTCGTCAGATAGCACCTGCAAGTTTCTACCAATCACAGGTGTCGGCACAGCCATCACTTGGTTGGTCTCTCCGTCAATCTGTACAAATGCCTTGACATGTGCGCCATCTGGCATATCCACATCTGCCACCACAGCCTTGCCCTGCTTCAACAGTTCCTGCTGCCCCTTGGTGAATTTGTCCAATGGGGCATATTTCAACACAGGATAGAACATCACATCCACGTTGCCGTCTGCCATTCTTACCAAGGCGAATCGGGTTCTGCTCTTGATACTGTAACCCTCATTTACCTCCATGCTAACAGGCAGCACTGGCGATGGGCGACCATTGCTGATGTCATCCAAGGCATGCATCGGAAGGTCTTCTATCATCTCATGGGTAAGACCGAACTTTGCAAGTGTCTGATATGGCACTTCGCTTTCTTCAAATGAGTTTCTTTTCATATTCTGATTATATTTTGAATGATACTTTGCATATAGCCATGCAAAGATAACCCAAGAGTAATGAATACAAGAAAGCCTACGTTCTTCAGCCCAATCTTTTCCGTTTTATTATGATTATATCATCACTTCATACTCTCAATCATACTTTAATCTTATTTTATGTTATACTTTTATAGCATCGTGTATCACTCTTGATTTCTTTCCCTAACTTTGCACCATGAAAAGGAAAATAGTGGCATTATGGGTAATAAGTTGTCTGGCGGTATCGAATGCAAAGGCGCAGTTCAATACCATCAGCGACAATGCGTGCCGTTATAAAGTCAAGAAAGTTGAGGAGAAGTTTTTGCCTCCTGCAAACAATCAGGTAGATTCCGTCACAGCAAATCTACCACTACAGGAAACAGAGTCTGTGGATAGCAAACAAAAACAGTGGATAAGCAGCTATTCAAACATCACTTTTCCACTGAAATCAATCAAAATCACCAGCCCTTATGGCTATCGTCGTGACCCTTTTACAGGAAAACAATCATGGCACAACGGTTTGGATCTTCGTGCGAAGAACGAACCTGCCTATGCCATGATGGATGGTATTGTCGAAAAGGTAGGGTATGACAATCGTTCTGGCAATTATGTTACGTTGAAACATGGCAACTATCATGTTAGTTATTGCCATTTGTCTTCCGTTATAGTTGGCAAAGGTGAGCGTGTTTTCTCTGGTACCATTGTTGGCGTTACTGGTAATACTGGTCGCAGTACTGGCTGTCATCTTCATCTTACATGCAAAAAGGATGGCAAGAGTGTCAATCCTATAAGTCTAATCAAATTAATGAGATAATGCTATAACCTTTATTCGTTCAGCCAAGTATTGCCTATATTTAATCAAAATTTCAGTAATTAATTTTCTTTAAGATTTATCCACGCAGTCTTTTCTGTTTTTCTCGTACCATTATAAAATGGTGCGTAATAAGCATCCCCCAACATGAAAATAGAAAAGTTATTGGAAAAAGTAAAAGCGGGTGATACTGACGCTTTGAATATAATCTACGAAAGATACTCTCCTATGATGAGAAGTATTTGTTTCAGTATCACTAAGGAGGACGAGGACACGATAAATGACCTCGTCCAGGACGCTTTTGTCCTTACATATTACTCATTGAGTAAACTAAAGGATAATTCCAAGTTCAAAGAATGGTGTGCTGCCATCACAAAAAATACAGCACTTAAGCATTTGGAGAAAAAATCAAAACTACAAACTATCTCTTTTTCTTCTATTATGGATGAAGAATTGGAGATTGAAGGAGCATTGCAAACAGATTCCTTATTGCATGAGAATGATATTTTAGAACTTATCAACAGCTTACCTACAGGATATGGTAAAGTGTTCAGAATGTCTGTTATAGAAGGGTTCTCGCATAAAGAGATAGCCGATAAACTTGGTATCGAACCTCATAGCTCCTCTTCACAATTGGCAAGAGCAAAGGCGATGTTACGTAACATGATAGACAAACGTGCATTGGCTGCCATTTCAATCATCCTTATCAGCATTCCTCTATGTAAATATTTATTCTGGAAGAAAACTGTAGAAGAGAAGAAGCTGCCTACAGCCAATGTGGAAAGAAAGAATAATAACAAAATAGACAAACCGGAGTTAGAGTCAATATCCTCTCAAACTAATCGGTATGTAGCAAACACTTTTATTACCAAAAAGAAACAGATACGTGAAATATCTTTGGATTCTATAGTGAAAAGCAATGAATGGAAAAATGAAGATACGATTCGCAATATAGCAATAATCATTGAGGAGAGAGACACAACTTTGTCTGATACGACAAGTATGTTTATCCCTCAAATCGAGAATTATATAGTGGCAGACACGACAAGGCATAAGAAGAACAAGTGGCAATTCCTTGCTACAGGTTCTTTAGGTTCAGCTCTGGCTCAAAATGTTTATAAGTTGATAGCGTCAAACAATAATGGCTTACCAGACCCAGACGGACCTACACCTATAATACCAAATGAAATTTCAACATGGGAGGATTATTACAAGCATCTTCAACAGAAAGAACATGAAGGTATGTCTGCTGACACGTTGGCACTTATGACAATCGCAAAGCATAACAGTGGAAAGATTGTGGAGCACGAACAACATGACAAACCTATAACTTTTGGTATATCACTGACAAAAAATATAGGAAAGAACTGGAGTTTGGGAACAGGCATACAATATTCACTTTTGAAATCTAATTTCACATTGGGTGAAGGTGAGTACTTTATAAATAGAGTCCAAAAAGTTCATTACTTGGGAATACCTTTGAGTACATCTTACAAATGGTTTAATTCCAAGAATTGGTCTGCTTATTCTTCTGCTGGAATTATATTTAATATACCAATGTATGGAAAAAATAACGAGCAATACGTTACAGGTATAACCGTTCCATACAAAGATTCATGGCATTTCATTCCATCTGTGCAGTGGTCTGTTGGCGTAGGTACCGGTTTACAATACCATTTCGCACCAAACTGGAGCATATATTTGGAGCCGTCATTCAACTGGTATATTCCTAATGGAAGTACTATTCACACCATTTGGACAGAACATCCATTCTCTGTTACTGTTCCATTCGGAATAAGATTTGCATGGTAATTTTTCTCTTCTCATGCAGTCTTTAGAACTTTTGTTGCATCTTTACTAATAGAAGCACAAAAGTTTCTAAAGACAACATGTACAAAACAAGAGACTACATACATAATGGGGTGCTATACCTCAACAACATCATCCGTCCTCGACATAAGAAGTTGAGTACGCTGATGATATATTCTACCACAAAATGCCAATCTCGTTGCAAGCATTGTTCCATTTGGCAAAAACCAGTGGAACATCTTTCTCTTGAAGACATCAAGAATGTGATGAAAAGCAAGTGTGTAACAAGAAACACAACGGTAGGATTGGAAGGAGGAGAGTTTATCCTCCATCCAGAGGCAGATGCCATCATGGAGTGGTTTATGAATAATCACCCCAACTACACGCTGTTGTCTAACTGTTTGAAACCACAACGAGTCATAGAGGCGGTTCGGAAATATCATCCAGTCCATTTGTATGTATCACTTGATGGAAACAAAGAGGTTTACAAAGAGATGAGAGGATGCGATGGTCATGACAAAGTGGTGGAAGTCGTGAAAGCCTTGAATAACGTGGTACCACTCTCATTGATGTTCTGTCTTTCACCATGGAATAGTTTTTCCGATATGGAGTATGTCATCAATATGGCAAGAGAATATAACATAGATGTACGCATCGGCATATATGGCACAATGGACTTCTTTGATACTAAAGCAGACCTCCTTGCAGCGGATTTGTCAAATTTCATCCAAAATATTCCACAAAATATACATGATACAGAGGAAAACTTTGATTTTGTTGCATTGTATGAAGAATGGAGAAATGGACATCTGAGACTTCGTTGTCAAAGCATATTCAGTGAGTTAGTGATACATTCCAATGGTGATGTACCACTTTGCCAAAATCTAAATGTCAAGCTTGGTAACATTCATGAAAACTCGTTGGATGATATTTTCAATTCACGGAATACTCAACAAATCCAATGTAGATACTCCAAAGAGTGTAATGCGTGTTGGATAAACTTTCATCGTAAGTTTGACTTGATACTATTGCGAAATCTTGAAAGGGTCTTTCCGAAAAGAATCATAGAAATCTTTTATGGTAAATACCAATGGACAAATAATAGCAAAATAACATATAGAAAACAGATCAAACGGATCAGAAAAATATGAAATATATAAAGAATATCATAGAACGTTACAAGCATATACGGAGCATCAAGCAATTGCAACAAGTGCCGAAAGGCATGTATGCTTTTGTTGGTTTTGGTAATCATAGCACAAGTAACCTTTATCCTGTACTCGGTTATCTCCATGTTCCATTGAAATACATTTGTTGTAAATCAAAAGACAAAGCTCAACTAATAAATACGGCTTATCCTCATGTTCGTGCTACAATATCATTACAAGAAATCTTGGATGACGAGGAGGTTAAAGGCATATTTGTGGCGGTTACACCTCAGGAACATTTCCATATAGCATCGGAGGTGTTGAAAAGCGGTAAAGCTATATTCATAGAGAAGCCACCATGCCAAAGTCTGGATGAATTGATGCAACTAATCAATATTTCCATAGAAACAAAAACTCCTTCTGTTGTAGGGTTGCAGAAACGACACGCACCAGTAATCCAAATCCTTAAAAAGGAATTGGCTAAGAATAAGAAGCCTGTTACCTACAATCTCAAATATCTCACTGGAGCATATCCTGAGGGAGAAGCCATGATGGATTTGTACATACACCCATTGGACTATGTGACATATTTGTTTGGAAAAGCAGAAGTCAAATGCGTTGAGAATATAGAGGACCACACGTTGATGTTATTGCTCAAACACAACAATGCAACAGGTGTTCTTGAACTCTCTACTGCTTATTCTTGGACAGAAGCAAAAGAACATCTTACCATTAATACCCAACATGGTATTTATCAAATGGAACAGATGGATAGTCTAACATTCCAAAGTAAGCAACGAGTATTCATGGGGGTGCCAATGGAGAAGATAAATACACAAAAAATGGTTACGATAGATTTGTTAGGCAGAAACAACTTCGTACCTACGATAAAGAATAACCAAATTTACACACAAGGATATTTTGACACCATCAAACACTTTGTTGATATGGTTGAATGTGGCAAGGCTTCACAGGTGCAGTCATTTGCAAACTTCGTTGAAACATATTCTTTATTGGAATCAATACGTTCATTAGTAAAACAATTATAACATAAAACTAAAACATTAGCAGAAAATGAAACACTGGTTTGTATTCTTCCTCGCTTTAGCTTCGGTTGGTTCTGTCAAAGGACAGCAAACAATCACGCTAAGCAATGGAAACATGGTAGCAGGTGCTTATAAGCAACCTCCTACAAGAACAGTCCAAAGTGTTGATAATGGCTACATCGTCACATACACTTTTGACAAGGCAACAGTTATTGATGATCCCTTGTACAAAGGAAGCATCATGTGGAAAGTAGCTGGTTTTGGTGAGGAAGACACTCCTCAGAAACCTGCATTGCCATACAGGTTGGATTCTTTTACTGTTCCAGATGGTTACTCAGTCAATGTTAAAGTTGTGGATAGTCTCTTTGTTGAACTTCCATATACTTTGTCGCCAGCTCGCCCCCCATTGACGGATAGTGGAAACGTCTCCTATACAAAGGACAATGTTCCCACAATCTCTGCGTACAAAGGGTTCTTGCCAAATAGGATTGCAAACATGGACAATATGGGTGTCTATCGTGGCAAAGGTGTTGTGGATGTAATGGTTTCACCAATCCAATACAGTTACGAACAAAACACCATTCGTGCTTACAAGAGCATTAGCTACAAGGTTACTTTTGCCAAGATTAATACCAAGAGTAATGCTAACGTGAGTGCGCAAAACTTAGATGCAGTAGATGATTTTCTCAACAATACGACTATCAATGGTTTTCAACAACCAGTTACACTCGCTGATACAAAAGCGACAAATGCCAAGAAGGGGTATTTGATTATCTCAACATCCAAGTTCAAAACTTCAGTGGAAAAGTTTGCGTCTTGGAAGAGACTTCTTGGCTTTGATGTACGTATTGTACTAAATGACTCATGGACATCAAGTTCTTTAAAGGAAGAGGTAAAGAAGCAATACAATTCCAATAGCAACTTGTATTATCTTTTGATCGTTGGAGACAATGCTGATGTGCCTGGGCAAAGTTCAAGTCTGATGAATACGCATGTTACAGATTTCTACTATTCATGTATGGATGGTGACAATGATTTGACACCAGATTTGCTGTTTGGACGTTTGCCTGTTGCAACAGCGTCAGAAGCGAATGTAGTTGTGGATAAAATCATAAATTATGAGAAAAATCCTGTAAGTGACGCTTCATTCTACAAAACAGGTATCAATTGTGCTTATTTTCAAGACAATGATAATAACAGCTATGCTGACAGACGATTTGCTCAAACTTCCGAAGAAGTACGCAATGCCCTTTTGTCAGAGGGTATTAATGTTAAACGAATATACACAACTGATAACAGTGTTACGCCTTTATACTGGAATAGGGGCATATACTCTTTCGGTGAATCAATCCCAGATGAATTGAAGAAGCCAGGATTCCCTTGGAAAGGAAATGCATCTGATATAAATTCAGCAATCAATAATGGTGCTTTTTATGTACTTCACAGAGACCACGGTAATGTAAAATTATGGGGCGACCCTTATTACACTATCAGCAACATCAGCTCTTTGTCTAATGGTGCCAAATTGCCTGTTGTATTCAGCATGAATTGTCTCACAGGAAAATTCAATGAAGACTGTTTCTGTGAGGCTTTCATCAAAAAAGCCAATGGAGGTTGCGTCGCCATATATGGTGCTACACAATTGAGTTATTCTGGATATAATGATGCTTTGACAGAAGGAATGTTTGATGCTATTTGGCCTTCAAGTAAATTGCATCCAAAATTCCCTGGTACAAGTGGAACTGCTAGTGCAACGCCTACACCAACTTATGAATTAGGGCAAATTCTGAACCAAGGACAAGCAAGGTTGGCTGAAACTTATGGTAAACGTAATTCTGGTTATACAACATACACAAAAGAATTGTTCCATTGTTTCGGTGATCCAAGTATGAAAATCTATACAGCAGCACCTACGGCATTCACCAATGTGTCTGTCAATAGGGGTAGTAATGCTGTAAGCGTAAATCTGAACGGAACCACTGCAACGATTGCATTCTATGACCTTGTTTCTGGCGAGGTAACATACACAACAGGAACTACAGCTACATATTCAACGAATCATGCAGCAAATGTATCTGTAAGTGTATCTGCACACAACAGAATCCCATATGTAAATGAGGGAACACCTGTTACTTCTGTCTATATCCAAAATGAGACGGTTGTTGGACCTAAGACCTATACAGGTTCTAGTATCAAGGTTGGTTCTTCTGTCACAACTTCCAAAGCAAGTGGTCCAGTAACGTTCAAAAGTGGTACAATCAACTTAAATGCTGATTCTATAACTATCGACTCCGATACGACTATCAACAGTGAAACTGAATTCAAAATGTCAAATCAATAACTATACAAACAAAATGAAAAAGTTCTTCCTTAAGAGCGCAGCATTGGCAATATTCACATTGCTGCCTATGGGTATGAATGCGCAGATTACGTATTCAAGTGGTAACCTCAACATCAACAATGCTCCTAAGCACAACTACTTGGGATTGACTGTAAACAAATGGCTGGGAATGTATTGGACTTGTAAGACTAACAACTTCTTCCAATTGGACATTTCTCCTGCAAACCCACGACTTGCAGGAACAGGCAATCAAGTAGTGTTCTACAATTCTGCAACAAGTACATTCAATAGCATTCAGGTTGCAAATGTGTATAACTATTCCGACGCTCGTGCAAAGGACAACATCAAGCCTTTGACTACAGGTTTGGATGCTGTTCTCCAGTTGCGTCCTGTTTCTTACACATGGAAACCTGAAACTGCGGTGACTTTAGCTGCAACAGAATCTGGTTCTTCTGTAGCCAATGGCCCAGTAGAAGAAGGTCAGACACAGTATGGCTTCCTTGCCCAAGAAGTAGAGGCTGTTTTGCCTGATGCTGTAAAAACTGACGAAGAAGGCCACAAGATGATCAACTATACAGCTATCATTCCGATGTTGGTTCAAGCAGTTCAACAGTTACAGGCGACAGTGGATGAACAATCTGTCAAGATTGCGGAATTGTCAAACACTCCATTTGAAGCTTCAAATAAAGCAGCCTCTCCTTACAAGATAGTTAGTTGCACCCCAAATCCTGCTAATGGACAGGTGACTATAACTACAAATCTTGAAGGATTGGATAAGTCTGCAACCATCATCATTAGCAGTCTTACAGGAACAAAAGAGAAGACCTTGCAGGTTTCATCTACTTCGCCTTCTGTAACAGCAACGATTTCTAATCTTGACAGAGGCATGCATCTTGTGTCTCTTCTTGTAAATGGTAAACTTGCAGATTCCTACAGATTGATTAAGGAATAAACAACGTGTGTTTTCGAGTGGAGAGGCAGTTCGATTATTGCTTCTCCACTCTCAATTTTTCAAAGATATGGCAAATAGAAAACTTCTATCGTTTTTATTCTGTATGTTTGCTATGGTCTCTACAGCACAAACATACATGCCTGTTTTGTCAGAAGGAAAAGTATGGCGATATGCAACTGTCAATCGATACGAGAGGACTGATACGACAGGCTATTATAATGTAACGATATCAGGCGATACCATTGTAAATCACTTTGTTTGTAAAAAGATATTGGTACAAAACGAAAATGGTCTATACCCTTGTCAAACATTTGTCGCATATGAAGATGGCGGCAAAGTATATAAGGTAAAAGATAATGTTTTTACTTTGCTTTTTGACATCGGATTGCAAAAAGGTGATTATATTGACAATCTCGCCCAGGTAGTTGCAGAGAATATAACCACTATAAATGGAATGCGGCGCAGGGTAATAGTTATTGATTCTATGGTTGACCATTCTGGGGGAGAGTGCTATTATCTTATCATAGAAGGCGTAGGGGTTAGTAAAGATGAATTTATCCCGAATTTCAATTTGGGAAATAATGATGAATTTTGCACTCTGGTTTCATGTACAGATAAAGGGACTATCATAAGTGAAGAATCTCTTAGAAACATTGAAACTGGCATAAAATCGCCAACGTTCACGAATAGAAAAAATGATGCCTATTACGATTTGAATGGCATAAAGATTCTCATTCCGCAAAAAGGATATTTATATATATGCAATGGTAAAAAAATCGTATTTAGGTAATGTTCCCAATCGTATAAGATGGATGGCAAAACGTAGTTGCTTGCCATCCATCTTTTCTACATAAGCTACATTCATTTAATCCTTACGCCTTTGCCATTCAATATTTCTCCCCTAATATCATCTGTCTTACATAAATACAAGTCGTAGCCAATGGCTGTAATATCGCAATATCTTGGAGGAGTAATGACTTTTCCACTTGGTGACATCAACCCATACCAACCAATGTCTGCTTCATATTTTTTGCAATTTGCAGTCTTTTGATAAGGTGTTGGTTCTGCTTCTGCCGTTTCACCTGTTAAATTACCCTCATCATCATAGTTCTTTGCCGTAGTATATCGTATTTCATCGGTATCATACAATAATCTGTCAACATTACTAATCAAGAAATCGTCAATCAATTCACCTTGCAAATTATATTTGCGAAGAGTGTGGTCTTTCATTGTTGCAGTAATGCTATTACCAGAGATCCAGAGGTCTGCTTCCATAAAAGGCAATATTGGTTTCAGATTTTCTGTAAGAACACTCTGCATACCTCCTTTGCTTACGACAAAGAAAGAATCCTTGGGCAAAATAGCATCATATTCAGCTTTTAACATCCAATTTCCTTTTTTGTCTATCAAACCAAATTTGTCACGTTTGTTATTATGTATTACGCAATGTCCATTGTGGAATACATATCCTTCTGCACCAGTGATGTATGGAATATTCAAGTCAATAACGACATTTCCTCTGGCATCGATGAATTTTATCATTCCGTTGTCATCTACGGAAGCCAAGCCATCAGAGAATACCCATGCGTGCTTGTACTGAGGCTTGATAGCTATTTCACCTGTCAGCATATTGAAGTAGCCACGAGCATCGCCGTTACTATAACAGACAAGCGAGTCGTCCCCCAATGGTTTTGAAATCCAATGTATGCCCTTGACAGTCTTCTTGCCATCACGAGTCTCCACATATCCATCCGTTTCATAGGAACGGCTATAGTAAGTGGCATTTCTTGACAGGTACTGCGAGTCATAGTAGGAGTCATCCAAATATTTCGCAGCATTCACTTTCTTGTAAACAAACTCGTATAGCGCATTACCTCCAGCACATGCAAACACAAACATGATGAACGCAAAACATCCTCCAACAACACGTCGAATAAACTTGCCATACTTAGATTCATCCTTCATTCCAAGTATCACGGTGAACCATTCTGCTGTTGCAGCAATGATACCTGTTAAACCTTTCCAAAATAAAACAATCGTTCTTTTTAAGGTTCTCTTTCTTTTTTCCATATTTATATGATATTTTGTGTTTCAATTATTTATCTGTTGATGAAAATAAAGTAAAAGAAGTAACCTGTCTCATCGTCAAAATATTGCTATTTGATGAATCTTTTCAACTTTGGTTTCAAGTCCTCATGCTTGGAATAGTCGAACATCAAACATTTATTAGCTTCCTTGAAAGACAATGGTTCGTTAAAATTTGAGATAACGGCTAAGCGGCTTTACGCTGCCAGCCAAAGAGTTCTTTGATAGTATGACTAATTAACTTTCGGTTCG
>NZ_FNNN01000026.1 GCF_900106755.1 Bacteroides faecis MAJ27 | reverse complement strand
AGAAGAAGACGATAAACATTTAACTCCATTTTCTATAAATTTGAAGGCAAAGATAAGAATTTGTAATTTCATCCCTCAGATTTATTCATTGATCCACAAAAGGCTTGGATTGCAAGCAGATTATCTGGCAAAGATTGTGGAAGAGAAAAAGCTGGAACGCGACTTTATTATTTCCAGATATGATGATCTACTATATGTATTGCGAACACAGAAGACGTGTAAACCTCTATATGAAATCATTATTCGTGAACTTTCCCAATTGATTGTTCATCCCGGAGCCCGTGATATTTTCTACTCCATCTCTATGGGGGAATCAATAGAGAAAGTTGCCGGTCGGCATCGAATTACTTATGGCAGGGCGTTACAGATTTATAATTCTCATCTCAGAGGGTTGAAAGTAAGAAAGAACGTGCTGGCTACTTATCGGAAACATATTATAGATGCCCGTTTTCAGTCTTTGGCGGATAAAAGCAAGAATATAAATTTGAATCAGGAAGAAAGAATTCTCCAATTGTCTGTCGGCAAGGTGGCCAATACGAGGCTGACTAATGTCTTGTATAAAGAAGAAATCCGGACGGTAGGGCAACTGCTGGAATTAGTATCGGGAAAGGGATGGAGATGGCTGCTGAAAATGGAAGGCGTAGGGAGGGTTTCTTATGACCGCTTGCTGTCCAATCTTCAGTTGGCGGAAGTGGTCGATGAAAGTTTGGAGCAGATACTTTCCAGTCGCTCTGACAGATGATGAGGGGGGCAAAAGTCAATAGTATTAGGAGAGTTGCTACTGACTTTTGACATCTCCTCATCTCTTTGTGGTGATGATTCTTCCGTTTTTTTAGGGTAGACTACGCATTTGATTCTTTTGATTAAAAACGTTTTATCTTTATAAATTTATTCTGGTACCCCTCAAATATATGCTCTGACGTTTCATTTTCCAATTTCTCTTCAATAGCATTTACTATTGTGAAGGGGACGGTTTGCCCGTCTTCATTTAAAATCCTGAGGTTGGTTCTCTTTCCATCTATCTCTCTAATGTTCAGTAGTATGTAACCTTCTTCTTTAGAGGGGGTACATGAAGTCATCAGGAAATTGTCTTTCTCAAAATGGAAGGCTGAGTACTCTGTGGGTTTATGATTCTCTGTTCCTGTCGGCATTACCCGGGTATATAGAGGAATACGTGAGCTCCAGCCAAACTTGGTAGCAAGGTTGTTAGATGGGGCAACGGAAGAGGTCAGATGGTAACTCCAACGGAACTCTCCTTCTTGGGAAGCTTTGAAGTTGGTATTCCAGTAATTATTCATCACCCACGAGTAGACATGAGGCCTTTCGTACTGTTTCTGATATTGAAATTTTCCGAGGTTTATGTCTCCTAGTTGATAGAGGGGGATGAGGCTGCTTCCTATAATAATTTGCGCCCGATTATTTTGTACCGATACAAAGTTTTGAACAGTATTCCAGTCTGTAGATGTCCCTTCCAGTTGATTCTTGCCAGATATAACTGTTCCGCCCTGAACGTCGAATGCCAGTTTCCCTTCGGGCAGTTGGAAGGGAAATGCAACGTATATCCCTGAGGGCTCCGTCTCCGGCAGACGCTTGATTGCGTACTCCAGTTCTATTCGTTTGGTATCATGATATAATTTAATCTCCAGATTGACCCCAAATGCTTCGTCTGTTCCTGGAGATTTTCCCTGCAACAGGATACGTTGATAAATAGGTCCATTCGAACTGTCAATGATCCGGCACTCGCTCAATCCTGTTCTGTTGTAATCATCCAGGCGATATTGGGCCAATTGGTCACGATTACCTAACTTCTCATAGATAAAAGCACCCAGTTCCCATGGAGACGAACTATCGACCAGTTCACAATTCAATTCTTTATCATACAAACTTTGGATCGTTCCTTTGTCCGGGTTGAGTTGTAGTTTGTAGAAATGATTTTCGATACTGGCATTGTTTATTGTAACAGTTCCTGTATCAGTAGACGGTTGTTTGAAGACAATCTCAAACGTCTTGTATCCCATAGGTGGAATATCCTCTGCGAAAATTGCATAGTAGCACCCTTCTCTGCGATAACGGATCGGTTGGACTTTCAACGAATGTCCTTGAAAGTCTGTTATTTCGAAGAATTGGTTTCGGGGGATCACTTCAAAATCAATATATACAGTCAGCATCTCCGAACGTTTCCAGTTCAACGTATTGAAAATTGTAAGGGTCGGGTTCTTGCCTCTGCGGAGGTCTCCTTGAAGTAAACCGACGGAGGTTTCATACAGCATTTGTGTTCTTTTGACTGCTTCCCATGCATAGGCTGACTTTTCTCCCCATTGCACCTGACTGTTTTCGCACAACGGATCACTGACGCTTTCGGATGCTCCGAACGTGTGTTCATCATAGAATAGCAGGCTTTCATGTATGTGCTCTATTCGTTGGTGAGTGGTCTGTGGCAGGCATTTGTCTTTTAATACAGCCATAGACAGTAGCCCTTCTACCGCTGTCATATCCGAATGAGTTTTGCGTGAAGCCGCTGTTTCTCTTGCGGCAGAACCGAAACCGTCTGTCCACCAGTCTGGATATGCGGCTCTGTATGCGGGAATTTTATCCCCGTATCGCTTCGTTACATAATCCAGAAATTCGGATGCAGTGGCACTTCGTAGCTTAGGATATGCGTACTTTTCATTCCACTCTCTGATGAGTTTGCATTCAATGATGGAGGGCGGTGAATTATCCGTGAAATAACCGGAGTATTGTATGCCTACTGCATCAAACGGATAACACTTACGCTCCAGTTCTGATAAATAATGTAGTAACTTCGGTTCTGTCTTTTGAATGTCTCCCTGCTCTATTCCCCAGAAATTGCCGGTATTATAATGGTCGGCACGGTAAGTCAGAATCGGTTTACCTGACGGAGATTCCCATTGGAAGACAGTCGGCATATTAAACGGAACCTGCGATTTGTAATGGTGTTCTCCCATCCACAGGTATTTTATCCCGAGGTCCGGCAGATAATCTGCCAGACACCATGCAATTCCGTTGACGTCATTCTGCATGGCCAGCGTAGAGGGAATTCCATGTTTTCTGAATTCTTTGACGGGCTGGAGGAAAGTCTTGAAAGAGCTTTCGTCTACAATCTCCGACATATTGAAATACATGGATGCAACTTCTATTTGTCCTTTGGCAATGTATTTTTTTAGTTTGTTTACTTGTTCTTCCGGTCTGTTTTTCAAATACTCGTCTACAGCCCATGCCGATTCGCAGGTCCATCTGAACTTCGCATCATCTGTGTAGTCTTTTGTCTGTTCGCAGTATTCAATGGCATAGTCTATATACCGGAGATGTTCCGACAAGATTTCGGTTTGAGGTTTGGTGTAGCCTATATCTGTGTGAGTATGCTGAACGAGATATACTGTCCATTTCTTGACAGGAGTTGCCTTTTCATTGATTTTGCTGACGGCTTTTCCTTGTTCTTTCAGTATGATCGGTAACTCACATGGAGCGGTGACTTCCGGAATGGATGTCTCAATGTTATTTATTCCGGGGGTCAATACGTATCTTTCCGGTGGAAAATTACCGACTTGCAGTTCCACCGGTCTCTTTTTATGATGCCAGTTGACTGCTTTTATTTTGACCGGCTGTCTCAGTTCTTTTTTCTTTCCGACCACCAATACAGGAGAGAAGGCAGAAGATACGAGACTGGCTTTGGTCGTAAGATTGTTTGTTTGCAGAGGAGAGTCAGATGTCAGCTTTATCTGGTCGAATGCTACCCAACTGCCTGATATGCTTTGGATCGTGAGTGTGTTGTTTCCTGCTCTGAACTCATCAGCCGGAATGTCAAGCGTGACGGATAACTCTTTTGAAACTGTTTCTTTTGTGTTCAGATATTCTGGATTTGTGCCTTCGGGTGTTTGGATGGATTTCTCGAAGCTGTTGAGCCTCACCTCCAGTCGGGGAGGTGAGGAAGGATGAGTTTCTGCAAATAGAAGTCGTAGTTGTATTTGGGTTGTCGGAGAAGGAGCTTCGGCCAATGAAAAGCCAATAACAGCCTGCCCTGATATGCCACCTGCCCAGACATCACTAGGCCCCGGCAGAAAGTAAGGAAAATCAGCAGAATGATTTCTCCCTACTTCGTATAGATAAACATCATTGATGTAGTTCCGATAATCGTTTTTATAAAACTTGAACTCTTTGGCGGAGTTATCTTTGTTTCCTATTTGCCAGACTGTATTTTGAGAATGAGCTGTGAGAGTTCCCAACAATCCGATGATACAAACGATTTCTTTAATTTTTATCTTTCTCATGTGAGTTCCTTTTAGAAAATGATATGCTATTGCTATATCTTAATTAAAATTCGTATTTATCAGGTGACCAGCTATCCAGCCATTGAATAGCCATGCTTCCGTCTTCGCGGAACTGTATAGGCAACCAGATATAGGTTGAGTGAATTAGGTCTGTTTTATTCCATTTGTCAAACATGGCTATGTATGCGTCTTTCTTTCCTTGAATCGGCAGTACATGGGTACTTTGTCCATAGAAGGTTTTGTCGGCGTCTTTTCCTACACAAGGATTCCCTTTTACGGTCCACGGTCCTAAAATTTGGGTAGCCACTGCATATTCCGCTTCATTGGGACTCCAGCCGGTACATCCCGAACTGATGACGTAGTATAGTCCGTTGTGTTTGAATACAGCAGGGGCTTCCCGGAATTTACCTGCGAAATTGCGTGTGAAAGTACCGGAAGGTTTCAGGTAGTCGTCGGACAGCAAACTGATATATAATGTAGAATTCTGTTCGGAAGAATAGATATGATAGGCTTTGCCGTCGTCATCTTTGAAGAGGGTCATGTCCCGGCTGATTTGCCCGTTCGGGTGCATCGAACCCAGATAGGTGAAAACACCAGTCGGTGAATCGGAAACAGCGACTCCGGCAGCAGCTTTATTGTAGTCGTCACTGTCCACGTGCAGCCACATTACAAATTTCTTGGTTTTATCATTGTATATAACTTTAGGTCTCTCCAGCACTTTGGAAGGATGGAGATCGGATTGTGTATCAGACATTTCTGGTTGGAGAACGAGTCCTTCATATTTCCAGTTGAGAAGGTCCTTGGAAGAGTAACAATTTACTCCACCGGCTTCCGTACGATAACATTCCCAACCGGGAACATTGGGATTCCAGTAAGTGGAATCACTTTTACATTCGCCATACCAGTAGTAAATTCCCTCGTGATATAATATACCGCCTCCGTGAGCATTTATTTTCTCGTTGTTGGTGTCGAGCCATTCTACTCCCGGAGTGATGGCTGTATACTTGTGTGATGTGTCACGTGATGACTGACATGATAATAAAACGGCTGCTGTGATAAGACTGAGTGAGATCTTTTTCATTTGTTACTATTTTTTTATGATATTATTTGATTCCCCAATTTTTATTCGGACGATTTCCCATTTCAAGTTCCAATGTGCCGCCTTTGAGCAGTTCTTTTGCCGGAAACTTGAAGGAATTCAGCTTCTTGCCATTTAGTTTAGCGGACTGGATGTACTTATTTTCCCGCGAAGTATTGCTAGCTTTGATGATAAATTGCTTTCCTCTACCGAAATGTTTTCCCAAATCTATTTTTATTTTTTCAAACAGAGGACTCCCCAGTTCATAAACAGGTTCTGCGTTACAACCTCCGTCCGTCTGGAATAATCCCAATGCAGCCATGACAAACCAAGCGCTCATTTGTCCTTGGTCTTCGTCTCCCAAATAGGCATTTGATGTGTCAAAGCCATAATAGCGGTCGATAATGGAACGGCTCCACCGTTGCGTTTGCCACGGTTGGCCTGCCCAGTTGAATAGAAAGGCGAAGTGCATGGATTGCTGGTTACCTTGTACTACTGGAAAGTCCCAATACTGGTCTCCCGGGGCATTATACCTCCATGGCTCACTGGCTTTGAATCCCCATGACAGCCGGTCGATAAAGCGTTCTTTACCGATAAATTCGGTAAGTGCGGGAACGTCCTGAGGTACAAAAAAAGTAAGTTGCCAGGCGTTTCCCTCTACATAATGATGGTTAGCTCCTGATTTGAATGGATCAAAGTTCTTTTCCCATTCACCATTGCTGTAGCGCATTTGGGCATAACCTGTCGCCGGGTTGATTGCGTTTTTCCACCAGTTGCCTCTGTCGGAGAATGTTCGGTAATATTCCTCTTTTCCCAGTGCTTTTGCTAGTTGAGAGACTGTCCAGTCGTCATAAGAGTATTCTAATGTGTTAGAAAAACGTCCTTTGTCGGCAGGTACATATTGATGTTGCAGATAAGTTTCCAAATCTCTGTTGCCGGCAAACCCATTGGCTACACGTTGGGCTGGTGTAGTTTGCATCTTTACGATTGCCCGGAACATTTTTTCCGCATCGTAATTCCGTATTCCCATTTGGTAAGTACTAACTAAAAGGGGAATCTCATGTTCGGCCACCATCACAGGTATGTATTTCATTCCACTGGGACCTTTTGCCAGCCATCCGTTGGCGTCATACATAGCCAACTGCGATTTTACCCATCTGGATGACCATTCGGGAGCAATCAGGTTCCATACCTGATTCAGATTCCAGAAAGTATTCCAGAAGGCATCGCATCCCAAAGCGACGGCATCCGGGTCGTCCAGCTTTTGAATGTTGCCTGCTGCATCCACCCATCTGCGGTCTGCATCACTGAATGTATTCCGGCAGAACGCACGGTATAAATTGGTGTAAAATCTTACCTTTTCCCGATAATCGTTGCTGTATATCCGGACTCTGTTTAAAATATTATTCCAACTATCCGACTGATGTTTGCGTACAGCTTCAAAATTCCACCCGAATGGTTCCGTTATCTCATTGGAAAGATTGTTGGAAGCCCCTGCCATATCTACATAAGATATTCCGGAACGTACCATAACTTCCGGATGATCGGTAGTATCAAATTCGGCATAACAGCCGAATCGATGAGGGTAGCGGGCTGTCATAGTATCTGTTTCCCATAAAGTATGATCGTGCCATCCTCCAAATTTCTTGATATCTTTATTGAACTCAATCACGAAATAGATTGTATAGTTCTGATCCGCATCCGCCGACCATACATTTTTGGATAGTTGCTTGCTGAATCCTTCGATCCGTCGTGCCCCTGTTTGCTTTACACTTCCTTCAACAATCTGGTAATCGTATTCACTAGGGATTTTCAGATCGATCATGACACGGGCATCCTTATCTTGCGGATATGTATAACGCTGAAAACCACACCGGGAGGTGGCAGTCAGTTCCGCCTTGATTTGATAATCGGTCAAGTCTACTTTATAATATCCGACTTTTGTTTCTTCACTTGTTTCGTCGATGGCAGAACGATACGAATTGGCACCTTTGACTAAGGAAGACTGGCTGCCTATCTCCGTTTTTAAAGGGCCGTTGGCAGGCATGATGCCCAGACCTGCCATGGTCCATTCGTGTATGTGGCTAAACGTACCTATGCTCTCGAATGAAGGATCATATCCCGATTGCCAACCGCTATCCTGATTGTCCGGACTTAATTTAACCATGCTGAATGGCATCCACGGACCTGGTGCTATCATCCAACGGGAGTGCGCAGTTCCCATTCGTGTATCGATGTAATCGGCCAGTGTGATTGTATTGTGAGGTGCGCGCCTGATCATTCCTTTATCTAAGATTGTACCATCGGCGGATATGATGTAATGGCTTGTTTTGGGAGACTTGACAACTGGCATTGGAGCTTCTAGTATGTATCTTCCTTTTTCCAAACGTTGTTCCAGTATCTTTTTTCCATCTACTTCCACTCCAAGGAGAGGATGTCCGGAAAGATGTTCTATGTCTACTAATAGTGGTTGGGCTACAGGACTGGTGGTTTGAAAGTCCGCCGCTTTAACATCTCGGAGATAAACGGATTTGTTGACTTCATTTAGTTCAGCATTATCCGGTCCCATAAGCCTGATATCATCGAAGAGAATCCATGAGCCTTCGAGACTTGTAAGCGCGATGGAGTTGCTTCCTTTTCTGATCACTCCGGCGTTCAAAGGAATTTCGATCGTATGCGGTTTGATTTGTGAATAGTCACCGTCTATTGATTTTCCACTTCCTTTGGGAAGGGCATATTTCCATGATTTTCCGTTGATCGTTATTTTAAATAGTGCCGGAAGTTCGTGGTGAGTATCTAATAGGTCTATGATTAATTTCCATGAGTCCGTTTCGGGGACTTCCTTCATACCAAAGAGTATGTTTAAAACATGAGTCCGTATACCGGCAGTATAACTTGTTCCTCCCCAATGATCGGCAGGTCCCGGCAGAACATAAGGAAAATCTTTTTGAGGGGAAGACAATCCAATGATATAAAACCTGTCCTCCCAACCAAAATCGTTTGCCAGAAACTCTTTGTATTTGTCAGGGGACAATGCCAACTCACTGGCACTATGATTTTTCTCCCCGATTTGCCAGACAGTCTTGGTAGGTGCTGCACATAATCCGGATAGGAGGAATAAAAACGTGAATAAACTCAATGGTATTCTTTTCATATTAACATTCAGTCTTTTGGATTTAAGATACAAATTTGTTTTTTACATAGGAATGTATCATTCTTTTTTGTATACACTCCTATGCAAAAACAAATTCAACTGTTATCACTGTAACAAACTAACCTTTTTACCCCAGAACTTGATTTCGCTGGCGGAACCATAGGCCCCCATTCCTACGTGTGGAGCTGAGAGTGATTCTACAATACGGTATCTGATGTATCTTATATTTTCGTGTTCTTTATCGCAGGCGAACTTAATACTGGGTTGCCAATCGGAAACAGAAATGTTTTTTGTAGTCAGCTGTTTCCATCCTTTTGCTTTCGCATTTTCTTCCCAAGCCGGGTTTATAGATGGAACATCCGGTTCATGGCTTTCCAGGTCTTCTACATCTTCAATTCCCCATATTTGGAATAATCGAGGCATCCAGTCTGTTCTTTCATATCCGGTAAAGAACAGTTCGCATTCGGTAATCGTTGCTGTAAGTCCCATGTCAATCGTCAGATGATGAGGAACTCCTTGATTATCGCCGGCATGATAACCGCTGTCATAATTCCATGTATCATTGTTCCATAACTTTTCTACTGAACCGCCATAACCGTTTACAACATCTGAAGGCATATTTGCGTTGGCAAAGTTAGTTCTGGGTATTTCTACAATCGGATCGTCGGGCAAAGCGTATTCTGAAATGGGCAGGGATACGATATCCAATGCTGTTTCGCCGGGTAGGATACGTGTTTCTACTGTTAATACAGAATTAGATTTCCAGTCAGGTAAGTTAGTTGAAGCGGCATCTCCTTTTACTGTTAAAGTTAGTAGTTGCTCATTTGAGTCATAGTACTTAACTATTGCTTCCACCACATTATCTGCCTGATTCCAAATTAAGTTGAGCGAGTTGTCGGCAATGACGAATTGCATATCGGTAATTCGCTTGGGATAATAATTCGCTATGTGCTCCATTCCGTATACATCTACATTGTAGGTTTCGGATAGTGAGGTATTACCTTCTTTATCCTTTGTGGTTATTTTAACGTAATAGTTGCCTTCTTCCACATTTTTGATTTCATAACTGAATTCAGGTTGCGTTCTGTCAATGTCTGTTGTGAAAACCTTGTCGTAACCTACAAGTTCTATTATGCAAGTCTTTGCTGTGGCTAGATATTTCATAGACCCCTTTATCATCATGCGCTGAAATCCCGGCTGTATTTTTACATCCGCCAGCTTTCCTACATAAATTTGTTCTCCGTCTTTGATATATTCAGAATAGGTATCATGAATATCTGTGCAGGAGGTCATACACAGGAGAATAGTAGTTATTATATATATTACTTTTTTCATTTCTGTCTATTTTATAAGGTTATTCTTCACCTTGGATATCTCCCCAAAGAGTGATTTCTGACATAACTGATGTTTCCATTCCCGACCATGACATTAAACTCTGGAACCGGAAGTAGCGAATGAATGGTACATCCTGGTTGAGGGTAAATACATGGCCTCTCTGGGCTTCCTCAATATCTTCCTGAGTAAGCGCATCACCAAATGCCCCACCGGATGGTTTCTTCATTTCTCCATCAAATAATACCACCCAGTTATCCGGATTCTGCAAATCTTTACCCTCTTCGCAGCCATATAATTTGAAGTGCTTGGGAGCTCCATGGGCATATAATAAGTCTTGACTATCCAGACGTTGCCAGAATTGGAATTGGCTGAGGCGTACATTGACATTCAAGTCAATACTAAAGGCATGCGGGAAAGGTGTCGGGTATTCGGTATGTCCCCAGTTCCATCCACCTATTTGTCCGTCCCATAGGCGGGAATGATAGCCTTCGTGGTAATCCCAGCTGACGTCATCCATCACTTTGACTAGTTGGAATTTTGTTTTATCCAATAAGCTTTCTTTCCAAGGAGTGATTTCGGCATACAATGTGTCGGAAGTGTTTTCCCATTTATCCCTTACGAAGATGGCTAATTTCAATAATTTATGTTCTAAGCCTTTTATAGTCAGGCGGCCTTCTTCTTGTTGTGAGGAGTATACGTCATGAATCTCGTATTCATTGTGTTCATCTACCCATTTGTAAATGTAGAAAGATAATGCACTTCTTGCTGCATTATTGAAATCGAGGAAGAATCCTCCGAAACTTTCGGTCACTTTTAATGATTCTTGTGTCTGAACGACTGCAGGAGTCAGAGGCTCAATAGTCACGATAGCCGGTGTGGAATAGTTTTCGTGGCGGTCTACAGAGTAAAGTTTGACCTCTCTCTTTTGTGTATCTCCCAGCCCTTCTATTACCAAAGAATCTACATACATGGAAGATCTTACTTCCTGCTGCTCTCCGCGGGTATTAGTGAAGATAGCTTTGACGTATAATAAATCTACATCATCGGAAGGAGTATATTTAATAATAGCTCCTCCGTTTACATTCTTCACCGATATATTAGTAATCGGTGCCGGAGCTTTTCCATCATTCGTACCGCGTGGTTCGGCCTCGTAATCACCGGCACAGTTTGCAAAACAAACTGCTGCAAGTATTAAAAGTATAAAAGCTATATTTTTCATCTTTGTCATTTTTATGTTAAAAGTTACCATTGAGGATTCTGAACAAGTTTCGGATTTCTGTTGATAGAATTGGTCTTAATAGGCCATAAATAATCTCTTGGCATGAATTTTCTCGTGAAGAGAACTCGTGCATTATAAAAGTACTCCGGGTCCTGCTCTAATACCGACCAGCCTTTTATCTGAGTATTCAGATATGTAGAGCCTAACTTCCATCTGCGTACATCATGGTAACGATGGCCTTCGAATGCAAGTTCTATCATTCGCTCTTTCTGTATAATTTCACGCATTCCTCTTTGGGTGGTTGGCTTATCCGGGCGGTTGGAGTGATTACGCCATGTATTTACCAACGAACCTCCTTCATCTAGACCGGCTTTATTTCTGACCTGCTGTACATAGTAATATACATCTGTAGTTGGAGTTTCATTAAGCTCGTTGAGAGCTTCTGCATATAGCAGGTATAGATCGGACAGGCGAATAATCGGGAAAGAATATACGTAATTGATATTGGTCGCACTGGTGTTTACGTTTTGATAACTAACCAATTTTTTTGTGAAATAACCTGTCGGTGAATATAGTTCGTCTGAAACGCCGGCAATATCTCCTTTCTTTGATTTGATAGGATAGGAGCTCGTTTCGTTGTCGTTACAGCATTCGATGGAGAACCATTTTCCACCATCAAAACCAATATAGGCATAAAAACGAGCCTCTCTGTTTAAATGCAACTTGATAGTTGTGTAGTTTGGTGTAAAATGAATCGGATCATCTTCCGGAGTTGTTGTCAGTTTATATCTGTTTTCATATTCATAATCTTTATCCTCATCCATCGGGACTCCGTTCGCTGTATAGAATTGTTCTACAATTTCTAGTGACGGCGCAAGTTGTGAACAACTACGACCCATTCTGTTTCCTAATGAATAGTTGGTTAAATGTGCTTGGCATAGATTCTGTATTCCATCTGTTGCATTGGAACCTAATGCCCATATTATTTCAGAATTAAAACGACCGGTAATTGTGTTGCGTAGTGTCAACTCTTGCTGTAAAGCTGGTGAAGGAGTATAATTTAGCTTCTCATCAAATTTGTATAAAGAAGCTCCGGCTTCATGGGCAGTGTTGATGGCATCCAGACACGCTGCGGCTGCCGCCTCCCATTTTTCCTTTTTATACTCTTGGTCGAAGAAAGGTATCCCTTCTGAATTGACAAATTCAGCATACATCGTATTGCCGTTGAATAAAGGGCTGGCAGCCAGTATTAGTAATTTAGCCTTGATTGCTTTCGCGATAGGTAATGTGATGCGCCCTAATTCCGTGCGTGGAGAAGTCACATTGAATGTTAATCCGGAAGGGATGTTCATGGCTTCATCCAATAAATCAGTTGTATAAGTGACGATATCATTAATCGTTTCTCTCTCCAGTTGCATCATATCTAAGTCTGCTTCTACGCTGATGTTCTCTTTAAGTAAAGGAATGGGCCCATAGTGCAACATGAGATAATAAATATAATATGCTTTCAGAGTCATCACTTCGGCTTTCCATTTATTTTTCTCTTCCATACGCATGTCAGGTACGCGATCGATGTTGTCTATAAAAATATTGCATTCATGGATTCCTCTGAATATGTTGTAGCCTCCCTGACCTCCATCCCAGTAATTTAGTAAGGGGTCGTTAGAGTTTTGCATGCCACGTGCAATGTTGAATGAAGTTATATTTTTATAGTAGTGGGACTCTGGTTTCAGATACCACATTTCTCCACCGCAGATGAGGCCGGAGTTGTGGTCGAGATTGGCTGCTGCAGGCACGAAGTTGTAGCAGGTAGCTAAATATTTTTCAGCATTAGCCCGAGTGTTGAATGCCATTTCAAGCGTTGCGATATTATCCGGCACGATATCAAGATAGTTGCAGGATGTGATTAATACCGCCAATAATGTACTAGTGAATAAATGTTTGTATTTCATAATGTAATCAGAAGCTTAAGTTAATACCAAAATTGTAAACTGCCTGAATAGGATATTGCATTCCGTCGTTTCCTTGTTCTACATCCCATAATTTAAAGCGATTCCATGCGAAAAGATTTAGTCCGCTGGCATAGATTCTCAAATTGGACATACCTAGATGGCTGGTTAGCCTTTTAGGTAATGTATATCCGATTTCGACTGATTTTAAACGTAAGTAAGAACCGTCGCGTAACCACCATGTGCTGTTTCTATTATTGTTTGCAATATCAGTGGTTGACAATCTTGGGAAAGTAGCGTATATATTACGATTCGATTCAGACCAGTAATCATCCGCATATGCTTGCATCATACCATTGAGGTTATTTCCTCCGAAATCCATTTGCATGAAAGGATTTGTTGCTTTGGAATTAATAAAGAAAGAAGATCTCGCTGCTCCTTGAAAGAAACAAGAAATATCAAAATTTTTGTATCCCATCGACACTCCGAAGCCGTATACAATTTCTGGAGAAGAGGAAATCCCTATTGGAACAATATCTTCATCATTAATTATTCCGTCATTATTTACATCTTTGTATTTTATGTCACCGGGCATATATTCACCATATGTCTGAACAGGTGAATTTGCAATATCTTCTTCATCAATGAACAGTCTTTCCGCTATTAATCCATAAGTCTGATTAATACGTTTTCCAATATGACTAAGCCAAGGGTAAGGACGATAGGGTTCTTCTACATGCTCATATTTGCCTGTTGCATAAGTGAAATTGCCACGCACTCCTAACCAGAAGTTTTTATTGAAAGCGTGGTTGGCATCTACCTGCACTTCGAATCCATGTGAAGAAGCTTCTCCTTTATTAGCATAAAGAGGTGCACTGAATCCCATTTCATACGGGATGGTTTGGCGTTCGCCAAAGATGTTTTTTCGATATTCGGTGAAGTAATCGAATTGTATGTCAAATATATTAAATAGCCCAACTTCGAGACCTAAATTCATTTTTTGAGCAATTTCCCATTTGATTTTGTCATTTCGATAGCGTATCATGTCGATAGTACCGACATTCCGTTCAAAATCTTGTCCCCAACTGAAATTTGCACCACTACCGTTTAGATTTACCTCGGACATATAAAAGAATCTGTCATTCCATGCACCAATATTGTCGTTACCTACCAAACCGTAAGTTCCTTTTAGTTTCAGTTTATTGATAATATTCTTAAGGTCTTGATTCCAAAACTTTTCTTCGGAGATCATCCAGCCTGCTCCTATCGAAGGAAAGAATCCGAATCGTTCATTTTTGGCAAATCTTTCGGAACCATTGTAACCAAAGTTTGCTTCAGCAAAATATCGTCCGTCGTATGCGTATGTAAAACGACCTGATAATCCAATGTTACGGGCTGGTAAAGATGTCTGTATCGAACTTGCGCCTCCGCTCTTATTCTCTCTCAGAACTCCTACTAATAATCCGGTGATATTATGCTTTTCCCGGAACGTACGGTTGTAGTTGAGAGATGCTTCATAATAATACGAACTGCTGACTTGATTCCCTTCTGCTGTATAATCCAAATCTTCCCGTCCACCATTAGGGTTCAGCTCCCTTAAAGTATATGTGTCGGTTAGTTTATCATAATAGCTGATTGAATAATAAAAGGGTGAAGTAGAACGTTGTTGTCCGCTGTATGAATTTCGGGTAGTACTTGCGAAGACTTTGATACTAAGTCCTGGAGTTATAAAATCTAATTTCTGATTTAATTCCGCCTGGGCAGAAATAACCGAATTGGTGTATTGTTTGTAACCACGTATCATTTCCGCATAGGGATTGATGTAATTACCATCACCTGCGTTACCAAATAAAATATGTGAAGTAGATGTATGATTTTCATCAGGCATATAATATTTGGGGAATAAAACAGGACTTGTTGCCATTGCTCTTCGGTATAGATCATTGCCGCTTACAATAGGACCGGTATAATCATCAAAATTGCCACTGAATTTTACAGAAAATGTAGTCGTCTTGGTCACATCAATATCAATGTTAGAACGTACATAGATTTTTTTTAAATCAATGTTACTGTTATAATTGTTTCGTTTATCTACCTTCATGATACCATTGTCATCCGATATGCCTAAAGAAACATAATATCTGGCAGTTTCACTACCTCCGCTCATATTGATGTTGGCACGTGAATTAAATACATTATCATTAAATAATTCATTGTACCAGTCTACCGCCGGATATACATAGGGATTTTTGCCGGCTATTGTTGATGCTATTTTCTCATCGGTATGAGGCCGGACAGCTAACGGATTACGTGTGAGTACAGCTTCATTGTGGTATTTCATATAGCTGATAGGATCTACCATGTCTATTCTTTTTGTAGGTGCTGACAATGAACCTTCCACTCTGGCACTAATTTTTACCTTACCGGGTTTGCCTTGCTTGGTAGTAATCAAAATGACTCCATTAGCTCCGCGTGCACCATAAATGGCAGTTGCTGTTGCATCTTTCATTATAGAGAAAGCAGCAATGTCATCTGCGGACAGTCTGGAAAGATCGGTAGTAGATGATTCGATATTATCGATTAATATCAGTGGACTTTTAGAGTAACCAAAAGTTGTCACACCGCGAATAAAGAATTCCACATTGTCATTTCCAGGTTCACCGGACAACTGGTAAGATATAATTCCGGCAACATTACCACCTAAGGCTTGAGTCAGATTACTGGTTGGAATTTTTAATCTTTCAGGTTTTAAGGTTGATATTGCTCCAATCACACTTTCTTTTTTCTGTTTAGCAAAACCAACCACAGTAACTTCATCCAATTCATCTACCTTGGGCAAAAGTTTAATGGTTTGAGGTACTTTATCTATCTTGTATTCAATAGATTGGTATCCTAAAAATGAGAAAATTAAAATAGAGCCTGATTCGGATGAAATAGTAAATAAGCCATCTATATCCGAAATGGCTCCTTTTGTTGATCCTTTCACCTGTACAGTAGCTCCTGCAATAGGCAAGTCGGTTTCATCCACAATTTTCCCTGATATTGCTTTGGATGAGTTGTTACTACTACTGGTTTGAGCTTGCAAGGTTACATAGCTTTCAATGATTAGAAGGAAAGCTATCCATAATACGAAGCGTGGCAAGTTGCATAAAAGCTTCTTCATACTCTGTGATTTTAAAAAGTAAGTCATAAGGGTTTTATATTAGATTTAATGTGATTTCTTGTATATAAAGGCTGTATATTTTAATCTACATAGTATTAATTGCTTATGATATATGTATTATATAATGTCTATATGTATATACATATTGCAAATATATATATTTAAAGCAGGAAAACTAGAAAGATTTATTTATTTAATATAAATTTATATATGAATGGTTGTTTTGAGAATAAATGTTAATACGGCTTTGTGTGTATGGTTTTAAATTTATGAAACGAACATAAAATTAGATAGATTACACAAATTAGCATGACAAGGATGGAGCCTGATTGGCTTCCGGTATAATCTGCGCAAACTCCCATGAGAGGAGGAATGATGGAGCCACCGGATATCCCAGTTATCATGAGTCCTGATATTTCGTTGGTTTTATAGGGTAATGTATGCAAGGCTAGCGAGTAGATGACGGCAAATATGCTAGATATTGCAAAGGCTATAATGCATACTAATAACAAAATAATATATTGAGAATGTATCCAATAAATGCAGGACAAAGCTATTAATACAATGAACATATTGATCCGATAATAATAAATTTCGGAAAACTTTGCTAATAGAATTACACCACATAAGGTCCCCAAAGTGCGAGCGGCAAAATACCAGCTTGTACCATAACTTGCGATTTCTTTAGTCAATTCTGCATTTTCAATTAAAAGTTTTGGGGTAAATACATTCATTCCTACATCTAAGCCAACAATACAAATGATGCCTCCGAATAAAAGGCAGATGGTTTTATTTTTCAGGAGAGAAATAACTTGATAGAAACTGGAAGTTAATCTTTTGTCGTCTTTCTCATTTATTGGAGTGAAAAATAACCAGATTCCGGAAATTAGAGTAATGGCGGCGAATATGGGAAACATTAATATCCAGTTGTTGAAATAAACAGAGCAGAATCCGGCCACTATAGGTCCTACAAAAGAAGATAGTGCTTTGATGAATTGTCCGGCTGTCATAATGCTTGATAATTTTCCTTCAGCGATAACATTGGTTAATAAAGGATTAAGTGACACTTGAAGGATGGTATTTCCTATGCCTAAAAGTGCAAAGGCGATATAACAGGCTGTCTGTGTGAATGTAAGTAATGGAAGTAACATTCCAATAAAAGTAGATAAAAGTCCTATCAGTGATATTGTTTTTCTACCTTTCTTGTCCATCCAGATAGAAATCGGAATAGAGATGAGTAAAAACCATATAAATACCATTGATGGCAGGAAACCGGCTTGGGTTTCGCTCCAACTGAAATAATCTTTCGCATAGGTGACTGATACTCCTACTAAGTCACAGAACCCCATAATAAAGAAACCAAAAAGAACTGGTAGTATCTTACTTTTATTTTTCATATGTGTTTATTTATTTAAATGCATTTGGATTTGGTCGGTCACCCATAATGAAATGAAGTGTTCCTCCTTTTTTGAGTTTACTCCATTCTATATAGTTATTACTAAGGCGCTTGTTATTGAATCTTACAGATTGAATGTAACAATTGTCTTTGGATACATTTTCTGCTTTTATGATAAGTTTTTTTCCAGAGTAATAGGTGTTGTCTAACTGAATTTCTACCCGGTCGAATCGCGGACTCCCCAGTAACCATACGGGATCTTTGCTGCAACCGCCATCCATCTGGAAAAGTCCTATGCTGCTTAAAATATACCAAGAACTCATCTGCCCTTGATCTTCATCTCCTGGATAAGCGTCTCGGGGACCCATACCATAATATTTTTCTTGTATAGCACGTGCCCATTTCTGGGTATGCCACGGCTCACTGGTATAAGAGAAGAGGTAAGCTGCCTGCATATTTGTTTCATTTCCATGATTAATAGGATAAGCTCCCATATTATCTCCTAAAGCATTGAAGCTTACTTTTTCGGATGTTGCAAATCCGGCATTCAGCCGGTCGATGAATCGACGCTCTCCTATTAGATTGATGAGGCCTTTTACATCATGAGGAACGTACCAGGTGAATTGCCACGCGCTGCCTTCGCAAAACCCGGGAGCATGATATGGGTTGGTGTTTTCGATCCACTCTCCGTTGGGACGTCGTGGGCGTACATATCCGGTTGATGGGTCGAATATGTTTTTCCAGTTATCGGAACGTTTCATAAATGTATTGAAGTCATCTTTTTTATTGAGGGCATTAAAATATTGAGCAGCGCAATAGTCTTGATATGCGTATTCCATTGTATTGGAAACGTATGATTGATAATGTGGAGAATTCCAATCCCATGCGTCATCGTATAGAGGTACGTAGCCTTTGGTTATATAATCGGGATAACTCTCGTTGCCGACTTGTCCTCCTTCAGGATAGTTTATCATAGTGGCTGTTTGTTGGTGTATTAATGCCTGATACATGAGTTGGCTGTCGAAGTCACGAATTCCATGTTGATAGCCGGAGACTATTAATGGCAAAGCAGGATTGCCTATCATGACCCTGAAATATTTCATACCGGGATTACCATTGGGGAGCCAGCCGCCACGACGATAGAATTGTTCGTAAGTGTAAATCCAATTGGACATGTATTCCGGATAGAGAAGATTATAAAATGGACCTAATGTCCAATGCATTCCCCAAGCGGAATCACCTCCATATATGCTTTTACCCGGCTTGTCTATAAGAGCTTTGTCACCGTTCATATCCATCCATTCCCCATTCACATCATTCCAGATAGTCCGTGGACTGATAGAACGGTAAAGATTGGTGTAGAATTTTTGCTTTAACAGGTAATTGTCTGTTGTGATACTGACTCTTTGGAAGAGTGTTTCCCAGGTATCTTGTTGATTGGTGACAACTTTATCAAAATTCCATCCGAATGGTCTCGCTATTTCTTCTTCCAGATTTAGCCGTGCGTTATCAATGCTTACTAATGAAATACCTGTCCTTACCATAACATCATCACCAGTGTTGAGGTTAAAGTCGAGGAAGATTCCCGCGTCCAGTTTGTCTTGACTGTTATTTTCGACTGTAAATACCTGCTGAGACTTCATATTTGATTTATGTAGCTGTTCTATTTGGCTGTATACTTTGTTTCGTATCCAGCCATTCATTGTTTTGAATGGCTTATCAAACTGCATAACAAAATGTAATTTATATCTTTGTACTCCATGATATCCTGTTGACCGGCAATCGTTCAAGGTCCATCCCTCTATTTCTGTGTCAGAGACTTTTTTTACATATACATCTTCTAAATTCCAGTCATATTCTGCTGGAAAGAAAAAATCGATTAGTATTCGTGGTTGCTCTGCTCTGTTGAATGTGTATCGCTGAAGAGAACTACGGGTAGTTGCAGTCAATTCTGCTTGGATATTATAATCTGTAAGATCGACAGAATAATAACCGATTCGGGCTGTTTCGGTTTTCTTATTAATTCGGGAGCGATAACCATAGTCCGGCTGTTTCTCTGTTCCGGGTTGTATTTTTAAATCTCCAGTAGTTGGTATCATTAAGAGTCCTGTCATTGTCCATTCGTGAATGTGGCTGAATCCCATTATGTTTTCAACGTTATATTCATATCCTGCTTTCCAATGGGCATCTTCGTTATCGGGCATAAGTTTTACCATTCCAAATGGCATCCATGGACCGGGTCCTATCATCCATCGTGAACCGCTGGAACCGGCAAACTGGTCAACATAATCAATTGATCTGCGTAGTTGCTGGGTACTACGGATAAATTCTTGAGTTGCTACTGTTTGTCCTTCTGTTGATATTTTAACTTTGATTTTAGACTGCTCTTTAATCTTTCCGGTTGGAATTTCGTAGATATTCTCCCCTTCTTCTACTTGTTTGAATATCTCCTTTTGGTTGATTTGTATTTTCAGTATTCCGGATTTTTTAGCTATAGTTTTCAGTAGAAGAGGTTGAGTCTTTGCTTTTCCTTGTTTCAATTCATAATCTGCCATTTTCATTGAAATAATAGGTATGTCACCTATCTTCTCGATTTGTGTCTGTTGAGGCCCATTTAGATGAATGGCGTCAAAAGTTAGAGATTTGCTGTTGAATAACTGCATTATAATCTTGTTGTATCCTTCTTTCAGGTCTCCGGGCTGTATTGAATATGTTAGCTGTTTAGTGTCTGGTTTTATAGGAGAGTCATAGCTCTTTCCATTAACTTCCAGTCTTAAGAACATCTCAGGCTCATATTCCATATTAGCTATAAAAATATCACATTGGTATTTATCTTGAATATTAACATTGGATAGCTTCATTAAAATAGGAAGTTGTATTCTGCACTGCCCTGCCCAGTAGGAAAAACCTGCCCATTCTGCTGTTGGTCCCGGTATAATGTATGGAAAATCAGCCGATATGTTTTCTCCTGCATAAAAGACAAATTTATTATCCCCAAAGCCGGAGATTATAAATTTGTCTTTTCCATCCGGTGCTAAGGCGAATTCCTCAGATGAAAGGTCTTTTCTGCCTAGCTGCCAGATTGTGTGTTGCTGCGAATATAAATTTGCAATGCAACAAGTGAAAAGGATCATTTGTAAGATGACTTGTTTCATGGGAGTTAAATTAAGTCTAATATGGATTCAATGTAACATTTTCTTTAACAAAGGCTTTTACTAGCATAACTTCTTTATCAGGATTTTCATTTATAATTGTATAGGATTTAGCTGCAGCTGGGATAACAAAAGTCTCTGCGTAGTTAAAACGTTGTTTCATGCCTTCCTCTGTTTCTACATAAATGGAATCCCCCTCTACGACCATACATACATGACATTTATTTTCGGTTTTCATTTGAATGCGATTTTTGATAGTATAACGGTATACATCATAAAAATGCTCTTTGTGGGTAGACAAATGTTCTATGGTACATTCCTGGTTTTCTTCCATAACACATGGATGACAAATCAGTTCTTGAACAACTTTTTCTCCTTTTCTGTCAAAATATAGATTGTTCATTCCGTGCTGTATGTTTAAAGGACGTGGTTTGCCGTCCAATCCTAAACGTATCCAGTCATACATTTTGAATGTAAAAATATAGGGTGCACTACTTATCTCCAGTACCAGGCAATCTTTTCCAGAAGCATGTATGGTTCCATTAGGAATAAGAAAAAAATCATGCTTTTTAGCTTGGTGTTTTTGGACAAATTCTTCAATATCTACCTTTTGGGCCTTTTGTTGACTTTCTTCTAGAGCGTATTGGAATTTTTCAGGAATAATATTATCTTGAAAGCCTAAATATACGCAAGGCGAGTTTTTGCAGTCTAATATGTAATATGTTTCGTCTTGAGTGAATGGCATATTAAAGTGTTCTCGTATATATCGAGGACGTGGGTGGCACTGGATGGAGAGATTATCACCGTCAAAGGTATCTAAAAAGTCGAAACGTATAGGGAAGTTATACTTAAATGTTTCGGCACATTCTCCTAATATATTCTGATAATCGCTATACATGAGAAAATCGAAAGATACTTCAAGCCGATATCCGTCGCTTTCGAACATTAGTCCGTTTTCGAGTACCATCAATTCAAAAGACCATGCGAGATTAGCTACTTCTTTATTTAATCCCTGAATATGATTTTTCATCCATTGTCCTCCCCAAGCACCGGGTTCAAACCAAGGGCGAACTCTGAAAAAATTATGGCTCATTTTATTCAACCCTTCTCGTAAATCATTTCCTGAAATCATTAATAGTTCATCCCATTCTCTTTGTCCGTCAATAAGAAGGTTAATTGAAGGAAGGTATTGCTTTTTATGCTTGTTCAGGACAATCCAGTCAACAAAGTATAATTGTTTGTAGGCCTGCTGATTGTCTTTCCGGTAATCTAATCCTAAATTATAGATAACTCCGGCACGCATTCTGAATTGAATTTCATTTTTAGGAACATCTATATAAATTAGTGGAGCTTGCCATGGAGAGAGGGCTGCCCCTATGCCAATGAATATATTCAAGTCTGCCTCCGGATCAGGCTGGATAGCACTAAGCTTATTTTTATCAAACCAGTCCATCAGGTTTTTATCAGTTATGGTGCCGAATAATGGATTGTCTCCTCCCAGATAAGGAGCGATCATTTTTTCAATAGTATGTGGATCTTTCATTGCTGCACTGGCATGAAAGAATCGCACATTCTTTCCTCTTCTTCTTAATTCTTCTCCTAATTTAATAATTAATTCATCCCAAAAGACTCCGGCATAACCATCAATTTTTATTTGAGAATGTTTTTCTATCCAGTTAGCTAATTGATTAATACCTTTCTCGATTTTGCTTTTTCCTAACGGGAATGCCGGATAAATATCATATTCTCCTGAAGAAGTGGGAGTGGAATTTGTAGGGGCAATAAATTGTTCAGTATGTCTTTTTTCTTTGATATTTTCCATGTTTTCAAGTATAATGCTTGTGTGAATAGCTGATCCTATTAATGGGGATATATCCCATAATTTACAGATATCTATTTTAGTAATTAAATTAAGTTTCTCTAATTGAGATTGAATGTTGCTTAGAAAGAAATCGGAAGCCTTTGCTATATTTCCTCCTATAATTAATTTCTCCGGTTTAAACTTTTGGAGGAACGGAGTGATGAATTCTACGAAGTTTGAAGCGAATTTTTTAAATAATGAATGTGCATTTCGGTCTCCAGCTAAAGCATACAAGGCAATCTCTTTTACACCGGATACTTTTTTATTTGAAAATTGTGTATTCCAGGTGTTTACAAACCACCTTGTCGAGAAATAGTCATCTGCTATCCCATCTTGATAAGGAATGTTGTAAAGATAGCCATGTTCTGGTATACCTTCTGTCTGTTCGTTTAAAACAGTGTCGTTTTCAAGAAATGTGCTTCCAAGTCCGGTGCCGATTGTAACTATGATACTTCTATTAGCATCTTTTGCTGCTCCTGCATAATATTCCCCTAAGGCATATGCAGAAGCGTCATTTATGAACAAAGTATTCAGATGTGATTCTTTTTTTATTTCTTCTTTAAGGTTGAGCCCAAAAAGTGACTGGAATTTGGGTACACCATAAATGGAAACTATTCCTTTGGAGTAGTCACATGGTCCAGGTATAGCTATGCCGATTCCGTTTAATTCTGATAACGACGTACGTGTTTGAATATCAGCAATAACCTTATGGATTTTCGTAATGATGCTTGATGTTGAATCTGTAACTGTCAATTCTTCGTGAGATATTATGTTTTGGTAAATGCTGTTTGTTAGCGGATCGACGACTCCACCTTTTATATGTGTACCTCCTATGTCTATTCCCAAATAATGCTTCATAGCTATTATGATTTAAATGATTAAGTATGTCTGAACATATAAACATTTGCAAATGTATTCTTTTTCTTGAAAAGAACAAAAAATATTGGCTGTTTTTATTTTTATTTTTATCTTTGTAAAAAAGTTAATCATGAAGATATTAGTCAATCATAACAGTGCAATCCCCCTTTATCTTCAGATAGAAGAACAGTTGAGGACAATTATCAAAGGGGAGGAATATAAACAAGGTAAGATGCTTCCTAATGAGATTGATTTGTCTAAACAATTAGGCATATCTCGGAATACTCTAAGACAGGCGATTAATAATCTTGTGAATGAAGGTTTGCTGATGCGGAAAAAAGGAGTGGGTACAGTTGTTGTAAACTCATCTGTTTGTTCTAAAGCTCAGAATTGGATGAGTTTTACACAGGAAATGAAAGCTTTGGGAATTGTACCGATGAATTATGAACTTCATGTTAGTTGGACGAAACCGACAGATGATATAGCTCTTTTTTTTAATTCTCCTGATGTGAAAAGAATTTTGAAGTTAGAACGTCTGCGTGGAAATCAAGAATATCCTTTCGTATATTTTATATCTTACTTTAATCCTAAGATTGGTTTGACAGGAAGTGAGGACTTTTCTCGTCCCCTTTATGAAATATTAGAAAGAGATTATCATGCGATAGCAAAAGTTTCTAAGGAAGATATAAGTGCTAGATTAGCCGATAAATATATTGCTAATAAACTTGAGATAAAGGTGGGAGATCCAATTCTTGTACGCAAAAGATTTGTTTATGATCCGGATGGATGCCCACTTGAATGGAATATAGGTTATTATCGTGCTGATAGTTTTACATATTCACTTGAGTTTGAAAGAAATATTTAATCTGTCATTACGATGTTGTTTGTTACTATCTCCGCCCGAATCCTGCTGAGCGACTGCGGTGTGATCCACAAATAAGATGCTATATGTTTTAGAGGTACATATTGCAATAATTCCGGTGTCTCTTTGATGAGATTCAGGTAGCGTTCCTTGGCCCGTGGACTTCCGGGGTTTATGAGCCAGTTCTCTTGTTGTAGGAATTGATGATCCATGAGTCGGAGTCCCAGGTTGGCAAGCCCGATAGATGAGGAAAACAACTGATTCAGGGCAGCGCGGGAGATACAGTAAGCCACGCTGTCACACATTGCCTGAATATTTACCAGCGAATAGGCGTTGTCTACATATCCCCAGACGGAGAAGGCAGCCTCTCCGTCCGAAGCGAACCAGATGGTTGTTTCTTCTCCGTCTTTGTGGTAATATGCCCGCCAGATTCCATTCCGTATAAAGTAAAGGTTACTATTCTTTGTCCCTTCTCGTACAATCAGTTCTCTTTTTTTGAAGTGTACTTCTTCCATGCAATCCAGTAAGGACTGCACATCGGCTTCCGATACTTTGTATCTGCTGCAAAGCTTTTTGATGAATGTTTCCATAGTGCAAAGATACTTATCGTCGGCGGACAATGAAGCGATCTTTGAAATAAATTCCGATAATATAGAGTGTCGTCAATAACTCTGCCGACGGAACAGCCAGCCAGATGCCCGGCACACCGAGAATGGGCGGAAGAACAAAGAAACCGATCAGCATAAATACGACACCTCGAAGAAGGGTAATGATAGTAGCTCTCTGTCCCCGTTCAATACTTTGGTAATAGCCGATTCCTATCATATTAATAGCAAAGAAGATGAAGCCGATGCCAAAATAGGGAATGCCGTTTACTGCAATGTCAAAGGCGGAATAGCTGCGGTCTATAAACAGTGCGACTATGTTCCGGCAACATAGCGTTGTGAGTATGAAAAAGCAGATTCCGCAAATCAAAGCTGTACGCAGCGAAAGACGCAGTGCCTTCCGTATACGTTCCGGCTGTCCGGCTCCGAAGTTATAGCTGATAATCGGCTGGGCAGATTGTGCAATCGCATTATATACCATAAATATGATGGGGAAAAAGTAACAGACAATACTGAAGGCAGCTACCCCGTCTTCTCCCAGATTCCGGATAAAGACATAGTTGCCGAGGAACATCATACAGGCAATGGACGCTTTGCTGACAAAGGCCGAATTTCCTAATTTTACCATATATCCTATGTTACGGAAAGTCATTCGCAGACTTTTTCTGCTTAGTTTGATTCGGTATAAGCGAAGGTCATGAGAGTAGTGCATGAGATAGACGAGTGTCATCAATCCTCCTACTACGGTGCCCAGGCTGGTGGCGAAGGCAGCGCCCATCATTCCCCAACCAAATTCGAAGATGAAGATATAATTTAACAGGATGTTGAGAATAGCTGCTGTGGCATTGCACATCATGGCATAGTTGGGCGAACCGTCCAAGCGGATATAGAACATGCCTATATTTAAAATTTCATAGAATACGAGGAAGGGTACATACCACGACATGTATTCTATTACATACGGCAACAATTTATCCGAACTGCCCAAGAAGCGTCCCAATGGCTCTACGAAATAGAAACACAAAGCAGACATGATGAGTATAAGAATCGCAGAAAAGACAAGTGCCTGAGTAATATTGATATTGGCTGCCTTACGTTTACCCTGCGATAGGTGAATGGAGGCGACAACCAATCCTCCGACTCCGAACATCAGTCCGATTCCGGCGGCAATCATAAAAAGAGGGGCTGTGATATTGACGGCGGCCAGTGCGTCGCTACCGATTCCTTTTCCTACGAATATTCCATCCGTAATAACGAATATCGCAGAGAAAACCATCCCGAGTACCGTCGGTACCAATAACTTACGGAATAGCGTGGATATGTCCATGCTGCCAAAATCAATGCTGTCTTTCATGACTTTCTACCTTTTATAATTAAAACGGGTGCAAAGGTAGAGGTATGAAAAGAGATAAAAATTACCATTTGGTAATTTTTATCTCTTCTTTCTGCTATTTATTGATCCATTCGTCAGAGAACCGGTATACAAAATCGATTCCTGCCGGGCTGGCTCCGCGTTGGCTGTTATATTTGAAGTGAGACTTCTCCGTTGGAGTGCCACTTGAAATATCATATACATATATATCACTATTTACATAGGTGGACTGTCCTACCCAATATTCTTCCGTAATAGGGTGAATACCCATAATACCATAAATCGTTATGCTGGATTTCAGGAAGTTTACGTCGAAGCTCTGTGTAGTATAGTTGTAGCGAGTGGCACTGGTTGCGTTGAATGCGTCTGTATCCACAAAGTATAAATTGGGCTGAGTGAAGCTTGCACAGAAGCCGACAGAAGGTGACCAACTTGCGATTGGAAGTTCGATCTCATCCGGCATATCCGTTTCAGAGAGTACATTGCCATCATGGTCAAGCGCTACCATTTTAGGAGAAGAGGTGAATGTCGGGCTGTAAAGGCTTCCTGTGTAAGTTGCGGCGAGCGGGCAATAGATATTTCCGTCTGCGCCTTTGGCGATACCCTTAATCTGATGTCCTTCGAATGGGATTGATTTGATAATCTGATCGGTGGCCGGATCGATGATAATTACTTTCTGTCCGCATCCCGCATACACCTTGCCGCGAGAATAAACCATGCGGCCTTTAGTAGCACCTGCTACAGTAAATGCACCGAAGCTTCCGTCGACTGTTGGTTCTACTTTTACAGCTCCATCGCTCAAAGTCAGTGCGGCGATACCTGAAGTGGCTTCCATACCCGATTCTGAATATTGAACGTATGCACGTGTCGGGCTGACTACTACTAAGTGTTGAGGCCACGTAGATTTACCTTCCGGAGTCATGATTACCAAAGGATCAGCGTATTCCATTTTAAATGTATGGGCATCGCATACCACGAAACGTCCGGCTCCTCCCTGGCTGCTACCGTTTTGAGCAATTATATAAATCTTTTCATTTGCCATATACATGTCCTGAACTACATTTCCTATTTCCATACCATTATTGGCATTTTCGAAAACGTTGCTGTATTCAACTCCGTTTTTATCATAAAAATAGATCGTTCCATTGGCACTACTCATATTGCCTTCACAGACTACGAAAGTACCTTTTGTATCAGTAAAGTCAATAGAAGCACATACTTCGATGGAAGCAAACATCGTATTCCCATTCTCGTGGATACCTACCAGAGTTACAATGCCTCCATTGTAGGATTGGTCGGTATAAGCAGGAGCTTTTACTGTTAGTGTTTTTGCATTTTTGTTGAGAGTGAATGTCCACCCTTCTGGTTTCTTCAAGAAATCTACGCTGATTATTTTGTCCATATTCAGTGAAAGAGTTTTCTTTTCGTTGAAGTTGAAAACGTAGTAAGGACGTCCGTCGGTCGGTTTCACGAAAGAGAAACTGTTTACTCCTTTGGTGGTAGGTATGCTGAAACTGGTTCCATTTGTCAGAGTAAAGACAACTTCCATTTCTGAAGGGATCACTGACTGAAAGAAGGACTCGTTGGCCTTTACGTCTTTTCCAGTCGTATCTTTGAGCCGTTCTCCATCTACTGTCCAGTATCCGTCAGTATCAACACTTAGTTGTGGTGCTGCTCCGGTTACGAGGAGTTTTTGTCCGTCTACAAGCAGAAATTGGGTTTCTCCGTTTGCGGTGATTGTCCAGTAATAGATTCCATCTTCTGCTTTCACTCCGATTACAGGGGCATCTGCTCCCTTTTCTCCGTGTTTGACGATAATCGTTTTATTGTCGCTGAAAGTAATCTTTATACCTTCGTCCGTTTCTTCATAGTTGGTGATAAACTTGGCATTCTCGTAAGCCGAAACGATTGTCTGAAGATTGCTGAGGTTTTCTTTTAACTGAGAGAGTTCGGTTTTTATCCCCTTCACTTCATCCCATAACTCATCGTCGTTGTAACATCCTGCAATTAGAATACTAAAAAGGGCGAAGGTCATCAGTCTGACTGCCCAGAAACGCATTTGCTTTCTCATAAATGTAAATTATTTGATATTAAACAAAAAATCCCCGTTTGTTTAGATAGCTATAATCTACACAAACGGGGACACTAATATCTATATCAAATAAAATATAAATGCTTATTTTCTATTTGACCGTAACCCGAAATCCCGCAGGTGTAAATCAGAGCATCAAGGCAGGTCTTCTGACTCATCTCTTCTGACAACACCTTCCCAGGTTTGTGAACCCAGTGGTTTCAAGTTGCAGTTTTGCTCTGACAGGCAGAGCCAAGATTTACAGCAGCAGGTTCTGTTGCCGGTTTGCACGGCATTCCCTTTTCATTCCTTAACAGTATGTCCACTGTTTTCGGAAACCTTAACGCTACAAAGGTATAAAGTTTTGTTAATATCTTGTTCGTTTTATCAAAAGAATTTTTGTTTGTTCTGATATTGAATCGTTTACAGGTCTTTTTGTATATCTCCGAATATTCCGCTTACTAACAGTAAGTATTCCGGCATCCTGTTTTTATCTCCCCATTTTAATTCAATATGTAGTAGTTCGGATGCTGTTTTACCTATATCGAACCCACAGGCTTCCAGTGACGGACGTACCCGTTCGGGATATAGGCAAGGTTTTCCTTCTGTGCGTGTACATGTGGGGCAGAGCAGGCAAGAGCCGGGAAAGAATGCACGTCCTTTATACGTTTTTTCCATTTCCAGCAGTAATTCATCTGTCCGTTTCCGTTCAGTCTCCATCATTTCTTTACCGAAAGAGATAACATCTGTAATTCTTTCCGGATGTAGAGGAGTTATTTTCGTCCCGATAATCAAAGCTGTTTGGCATTGGGAAAGGTAATGATCTACATTGAATGAGAATGGAGGACATGCCCAATAAGTGTTATAGCGGGTGCATTGCCGGCAGAATCCGATAAATTTTTCGGCATCCCGATAGTTTGCCATGTATTCGGCAACGGGAATGGTAGCGGTAAAGTCTTCAGCAATATAGTCTTCTCTTGTTTTCATATCACAAAGATATAGTTTATTTTTGTACTGCGGTTATTAATCATTCAGAGGAAAATCAGATGGAAAAAGGATACATTCATATTTATACGGGTGATGGAAAAGGAAAGACGACGGCAGCATTCGGCCTGGCAGTCCGTGCCCTTTGTGCAGGTAAAAGCGTATTCATCGGGCAGTTTGTCAAAAGCATGAAATACAATGAAACCCGTATGGTTGAAAAGTTCGACCGGATTTCGATAGAACAGTTCGGCAACGGATGTATGCTGACCCGTGAAGCTACGGAAGAAGATATCCGTGCGGCACACGAAGGGTTGACAAAATGCAGGGATGTTCTGCTTTCCGGAGAATATGCAGTCGTTATATTGGATGAATTGACCATTGCCCTCTTTTTAGGTTTATTGGAACTGGATGATGCGTTACAACTGTTGCGTAGCAAGCGTCCGGAAACGGAGGTCGTTATTACCGGACGCTATGCACCGCAGGAGTTGATTGATATAGCCGATCTTGTCACCGAAATGCGGGAAGTAAAGCATTATTATAAACAAGGCGTATTGTCGCGTGACGGAATAGATCGTTAGCAAAGCTATCCCAACGATAGAATCAATAATTGTGCCGTCAGCACCCGCAGAAACATGGTAAGCGGATAGACTGTAGCATAACCTACGGCTGGTGCATCGCAGGAAGTGAGGTCATTGGAGTATGCCAGTGCCGGCGGGTTAGTGGTAGAGCCTGCCAGAACACCGATTAACGTGAAGTAATTCAGCTTGCAGTAATAACGTCCTACCAATCCCGTAATCAGAAGAGGCAGAATGGTGATGATAACTCCGTAACCCACCCATATATATCCTCCGCCATGAATGATGGTATCTACGAATCCTTCTCCTGCTCCCAGACCTACACAAGCGAGGAAGATGGAAATACCGATTTCACGGAGCATCAGGTTGGCACTTATGGTAGTGTAAGTAATCAACTTATATTTCGGTCCGAAACGGCTGATCAGAATAGAGACGATGAGCGGACCACCTGCCAGTCCCAGTTTCACCGGTTGGGGAATACCCGGGAAGGCAAAAGGAATACTACCCAGAATACAACCCAATGCGATACCTATAAAAATAGGAATCAGATTAGGGTGATTCAGGCGCTTCATTGAGTTACCCAGTACTTTCTCGGCATGGGCAACGGCAAGCTCGGTACCAACGATGGTGACACGGTCGCCCATTTGCAACTGCAGCTGCGGGCCGGCAACCAAGTCCACTCCCGAACGGTTGATGCGGGTAATGCTTGCTCCGAAGTTATTTCGTATTTTCAGTTGTGAGAGAGTCTTGCCGTTGAGTTCCGGTTTGGTTATCAGGATGCGGCGTGAGATGAGCTGTTTGTTCAGCTGTTCCCATTCCATTTTAATTTCCTTGCCGAAGAAGATGGTGATTGCTTCCACATCAATCGGTGTAGAGATGACTAGGATAATGTCTCCTACATGTATGACTGTTTCAGAGTTGACCAATTCTGTTTCTCCTCCTTCACGGTGTTTGATACGTGAAATGACGAACTTACGATTCAATAACGGACGAAGTTCTTTAATCTTGATACCGTCTACCGATTCGTTTCTTACCTCGATGGAGACAGGACGTACGGTAAGTTCCTGTAAATGCCCCAAGCCTACTTCCGCTTCTTTTTCTTCCTGTGCGGTATTGATGCGCAGAAGATATTTCAAGGCGAGCAATGACAGGATGATGCCTACGACACCCAGCGGATAGCTGACAGCATATCCCAATGCTATATCGGGGGCGTCTATACCGTTCAGGTCACTGTTGGCCTGCTGCGCAGCTCCCAGTCCGGGGGTGTTGGTGACGGCTCCGGACAAGATACCTACCATGGTGGTAATCGGAGTTCCGGTAGTAAAGTGGAGAATAACGGTGATTCCTACTCCCAATGCCACTACCAGCACAGCCAGCATATTCAGCGTGAAACCTCCTTTCTTGAAGGCCGAGAAAAATCCCGGTCCTACTTGCAGACCGATAGAGTATACAAACAGAATCAATCCGAACTCTTTCAGGAAGTGGAGCAGGTGCTCGTCCAGATTCATGTTGAAATGACCGAATACGATTCCGACAAAGAGTATCCAGGTGACTCCCAGAGATACTCCCCGCACTTTAATTTTTGCCAGGATGATTCCGAACGCTATGGTCAGCGACAGAATCAGCACGGAGTGTGCCACTCCGCCACCCCAAAGGTTGGGGTAACCTTCGAATAAATTTCTTAGAACTTCCATTTTGATTTTTATATTATATCATGATATTTTGTAGTGTTAAAAGTATCCCCGGAGAAATCACTTCTACAGGGATACGCACACATTGAGTATGACGACTTTGAGCCGTTTCTTTAGTTATTTGTAATAGAGAGAATCATTCACTTAAATTTCTTCCGTTGATGTCGGGCGGAACATAGTCTCTATTTTTGCTGATATTAATGATGTCAGCAATTTGCTTTGCATATTGTTTTTCCATAAACGGTTTGTTTACATTATTACTGTCTTTCTATCCCACGAGTAAAAACAGTTGTCAAGATACTGAATGGCAGGTCTTCTGACTGACTTCCTCCCTGATGCCTTCCCAACTTGGCATTATCATAACAAGTCAGTGGCTAAAGTAATTATCAAGAAGTTGAACGAAGCTTCACAGCAGCGGGACTGTCCGGGATTTCCACCCGGTTCCCTTTTAATTCAGACAGTTGATATGGCTATCTGAAACCAATTCACGGGCAAAGATAAGGAATTTATGGAGAAACCAGATGGATAGCATGTATTTATTTCATGTGGGGTCATTCCTGTTTGATACGCACCCGCATTTCTTTTGCGTCAAACGTAATTGATTCGTTACGGAATAGTCTTTCTATGTGGCCGCTGGCTATCATTTCAGAGGTGGAAAGGGTATATAATTGCGGATTATCAATTAGCATGATAGAGTCGCAAAGTGATAGGGCGATATCGAGGTCGTGTGTGGAGAACAGGATGCATTTGCCTTCTTCCTGTGCCAGTCTTTTCAGGAGCAGGCAGAGTTCGTAGCGGTTGGGCAGGTCCAGAAAAGCGGTTGGTTCGTCAAGCAGGATGACGGGGGTATCCTGTGCGAGGGCACGCGCTATCATGATTCGTTGGCACTCGCCGTCGGACATTTTATCCATTGTCTTTTCTGCGTAGTCGGTCATGCCGACCAGTCGCATGGCATTGTCCACCCGGCTTTGGTCTTCCGGTTGTAACTGTCCGATCCAGTTGGTGTAGGGGGCACGGCCCAATGCTACTACGTCTTTGCAACGCAGATTGGCGATGCGTACTTTATCGGTGGTTACAAAGCTGATGTTTCGTGCCAGCTTTTCCGGTTTCAAGGAGGTTATATTCTTTCCTTGCAGGATGATTTCTCCCGATTGAGGCTTTTCCAGTCCCATCATGGCACGGAGCAGGGTGCTCTTTCCTGTTCCGTTGCGTCCCAGCAGTGCAGCGAGTTGTCCGCCTGTGATCCGGGCGTTTACCGTTTTCAACAGCGTACGCTGTCCGTATCCTAGTGTCAGTTCTTTAAGCTCGATCATTTGATTATACGCAAGTTTTTAGCTATTACCCATAAAATAACCGGAACACCCAGCAGGGCAGTGATACAGTTGACCGGAAGCAGAAACTTCTTGGCGATGATGTCGCAGAGAAGCATACTGATGAATCCGGTCAGCATGGTGCCGGGGACGAGTATTCGGTGGTCGGCATTGTTAAACAGTAACCGGGTGACGTGCGGAACAGCCAGTCCGATGAAACCGACAGGGCCACAGAAGGCGGTGACCGTTCCTGTGAGCAGTGCGGTGGATATGAAAATAAAGGTACGCGAGCGCTTGATATTCATTCCCATGGTCTGCGCATAGTTCTCGCCGAGTAACAGCAGATTTAGTGGTTTGATGCAGGCTACGGAAATCAGCAGCCCCAGGCACAGCATCGGAATCATAATTCCTAGTTGAGTGGCTGTAATGTGGCTTAATGATCCCATTGACCAGAGCGTGAACATTTTCAGTTGTTCGGCAGAACTCAGGTATTGCAGTATCTGGATGATGGCACCTGCCACATATCCGATCATGACCCCCATAATCAGTACACCGAGAATATTTTTTACTTTCCGGCTGACAATGGCTACTCCCAATAAAATGGCAGCTGTTCCTACCCAGCCCGAGCCGACGATACCCAGCGATTGAAGGACCGGAAACTCCGTCCATCCGAGCAGCGGAGCTCCTAGTATAAAGAGTGCTACTCCCAATCCTGCACCGGAGCTAACTCCCAGCAGGTAAGGGTCCGCCAATGGATTCTGGAATACCGTTTGCATCTGCAGACCGCTAACGGAGAGCGCCACACCTATCAGTGCCGCTACCACTACCCGTATAAACCGGATGGAAAGGAGAATGTTGCGTGTCATTTCGTCGCATTCGCCTCCGGTGAGTACAGCCCATACTTTAGAGATGGGGATATACGTATCTCCGGTTGCCATATCTATCAGTAATAATAGTACGGCAACCATACTTAGCGTAATGAATAAGAGGGCGGTACGTTTGTGGGGCTGTTTCATTCCAGATGCCTGTAGTAATAGAGTGAGTCGGATACAAGTTCAGGGTGGAAAATATGAATCAGATCGCGCAGTACTATGTCGGGACGTACTACTGCCGATTCCCAGTACTCGTTACCACCGGTAGCGGTCAGTCGCAGATTGTTGTTGTATGCAGTCTTTTCGCGAACGGATTTCGCATCAGTGAATTTAGGATTGACGGCTTTCAGTTCATCCAGTGTAGAAGCCATGCCGACATTAATCCAGTAGTCAGCTTTTTGTATCAGTCCGTAGGCAGTTTCCAGTCCGATGGGGGCGGAGCTGTTGGAAGTGTTCTCCTTATATATATAGTCTGCTCCCGCGTCGTTTACCAGTTGTGCCATATAGCTTTTGGTGGAAGGCATTATCCAGCTATCGTTCCAGGGGGTATTGAACATTACGGTAGGGCGCTGCTCTACCGATGCCGTAAGGTCTTTCAATGTCTGATAGCGTTTCGGAATTTCGCTGAATATTTCGATTCCTTTTTCACGGCTGTCCGTCAGTTCGGACAGAGCAACCATCCATTCGGCTTTGCCGAGCGGTGATTCTTCCAGATATTCGCCTACATACATATAAGGTATAGAGAGTTCTTTCAGTTTGTCCGTTACAGCGGTTTGTGCGTCTCCGATGCCGTATAGCAATACAACGTCGGGTTTCAGGCCCAGCAATAGTTCATAATTCATTTCCGGACCCATGTCTTTAATGGAGTCTTTGTGCGCAATGATATACGGATTGGATACGTAGTCGATGCCCGATACGGCTACAATTCGGTCTGCCTGTCCCAGCGCGTCGAGCATGGCGATGTAGGAAGAAGACATACATACAATCTGTTTTGCTCCGGCAGGAATGGTGGGACCTGTGAATCCGGCGGGTGCCTGTTCGCCATTTCGTGATATGAAGTAAGACATTTCTACATCTTTGGCTCCCTGCCACGGGTTGAATACTTGTATCAGGGTGCTTTGAACGTTGTCTGCACCCAATATTTTAAATCCGGAAGCATATTCCGGTGTATATATATCCTGATTGAATGCTTCGAGAGAAGTCTTCTTGTTTGATACGCAACTTACCAGTAATAGCAAGGAAGCCAGTATGAAAGCGGAGATGGATTGTTTTATCATTTTGTTTACATTTAGTTGTAACTGTCTTGTGAACATGTGATGCAAATATATTAATTGTTTTCTAATATGTCATTATTAAGTCTCTATTAAATTAGTTTTAGGCTTCCTCTCCAAGTGAATTAAACATAGGTTTTGCTCCCATGCTCTCACTTTCTGCCTGTATCGCTTTGTTCATCGGCGTTTCAGCTATGGTAGCAACTGTGGTGGCAGAGTGGGAGCAAGCTGTTGCTCTCACTCTGCATCGCCTTGCAATATGTGCTTTTCTTAATGTTATTGTTTGATTTGCAGGGTGTTAACGCCTGTTGTGTCAGTTATTAATGATTGACATGTCAGTCGTTAATAGTTGAGAAATCAGGTGTTAATAGCTGATGACTCATGTATTCTTGACTGAAAAATGATTTAGTACTTACTGAAAGAACAGGTTAAGCGAAATTGTAGCTATGGTCAAGTTAATCAAATGGATAGGTGTTTCAGAAAGTTTCAAGCGCTTGAAACACTTTGTTTCACCGTATGAAACACTTTGTTTCATTACTTGGAACACATTGTTTCAAGGCATGAAACAAAGTGTTTCAACGGTTGGAACTGATCTTGGAACTATTCTTCATTCATCATTTCAATAGTTCTTCATTCAAACTGGCGTTCAGTCGAAAAAATGGAAGATTAAGGCGTTAAATAAACGGCAAAAAAGATAAAACATAAAAAAAAGATTTATCTTTGCAAATGTAATGGTTCCTGAAAAGATTATTTCGTTCAGGATGAAAAGGGAATCCGGTGAGAATCCGGAACAGTACCCGCTGCTGTAAGTCCCCCTTAATGATTATCGTATTTTTGCCACTGGTGTAGACACTGGGAAGGCGCGATAATTGGGACGAGTCAGAAGACCTGCCATAACTAGGATAGATTTACACCTGCGGGATTGAGATCAGGTTGTGGTCAGATACGAAGTCATTCATATTTGGTACCTCATATAGCCCCGTTTGTGTAACTCTTACACAAACGGGATTTTTTTTTGTGAGAGTTAACATATTATTCATTTAAATGAATGAGTTATGAAAAAGAATTTGAATTTCTTGATGGGTGCTGTCTTATTGATGGCAACAGTGTTGTTTGCCAGTTGTAATGCAGAAGATGATTTTCTCGTATCCCCGGTGGATTCTACAGGTGCTGTAACACGTTCGGTTACTACCGATCCGTATGTTATTGATTTTGCTAATGTACCCGCAGCTTATACCGCTTCGGATAAATACGGTGCTAATCTTTATACCGGAGGTGCGGGGCAAATCACTGAAGGCTACAAGGTACAATTAGGCAACAGTGGAACGTATGTACAGTTTCCTGTTAATTATCTCGAACAAGAATGGGGAGAAGAACCCCGCCCGTGGCAATATGACTATTGGAATGGCGGCTTGGCTGTTTCGGATTATACGGATATTACTGACGGTACCTATTTGAATCAGTGTAGCGTATATAACGGAGGAATAGCTGGTGTAGATAATGATAAGTTCGTTGTAGCCTACGGATATAGCGATTTTTACAATGATCCGCTTTCTACCTATGACAAATGCGCAAAGATCTATCTGACAGATGCTACCGGCTATACAGTTGTGGAAGAAGGAACACCGGTTGAGGGAACAGTAAAAACAGGAACTTTCAACAGTGTATATGTCTGCAATACGACTTATTCGCAAATTGTCATGCGGGATGGTAATTCATTTACTACTGGTGGCAAATCACTCGAAGAGCAGGAAGGTTGGTTCAAGGTTGAATTCATCGGCTTCGCATCGTCCGATACTTCTGTGGCTCCTACGGGTAAAGTCACTTATTATCTTGCCAATTTCGATAAGAGTAAAGAAGAAGAGTCAGGCTTACACGGCGAAATTCGGACCGGCTGGAATCAGGTTGACCTGACAGATCTCGGAACGGGTGTTCATATGGTTGTCGTTAATTTTGTCGGTAGTGACAAGAGTGATTACGGATTGAACACACCGGCATACTGTGCGTTAGATAACCTTTCCATTTCATTGTAATTTTGAAATCTTTAAATAAAATCAGTTGTGAGAAAGTATTTATTGCTCCCTCTATTATTAGCGCTTGTCATTTCTTGTAATAAAGACGATGTTATAACGCAGGAAAATGAAAATCCTCTTATTGAGCTCGACAGCGAAACGGGTGTTTACGTTGTTAAGGTGGGAAAAGAAGTCAAGGTAAATCCTACTTATTCAAATGTTGACTTTGCGGTTTATTCATGGAAGTATAACGGTCGGATTATTTCGGATAGCCCTTCATTGACTTATACTTTCAATCAATCTGGTTCATATTATGTGACTATCCGGGTGGATACCCCCAAAGGTAGTTCCGAAGAAGAAATCCGTATGGAAGTGAATGAACTCGCTCCGCCGGTTATCTCATTAGTTGTTCCGACCGGTGGGCTGAATGTGCTTGCCGGCCGCGAACACAAAATAACACCGGACATTCAGAATGCGGAAGGAGCGATATTCCGGTGGACTCTGAACGGGAAAGAAGTAGGTACAACTGCCGAATATACTTTCAACGAGCAGGAGTTAGGCTCCTATAAACTAGTACTTTATGCGAAAAATGAAGATGGCGATACTTCGAAAGAAGTAGTGGTCAATGTAGTAGACAAATTATCGGCTGATGCAACCATTGTTGCTCCGTCATTTTATACAGAAAACCTCGTAAAAACAGTTGCTTTGGGGCGTACTCTTTATCTCCGACCGTATGTTAACATATCGTCTGTCGCCAATTATCAATGGAGTCTGGATGGAGAACCTATCAGTGGAGCCAATTCACTGATGTATGCATATACACCCGAAGCGAAGGGAGAACATACGCTGACCTTTGCTCTTTCTTACGGAAACAGTGCTGCTCAGAAACGGATCACACGCAACATTAGCGTGACAGGTACGGATAAAATATCGTTGGATATTCCGGTTGCATGCATTGATGCATCCGAAAAGCGTCCTTACACGGAAGGTTGTTCGTTGAATAGTAATAAGGTATATGAATTTATACCGGCACCCGGACAATTCGTGAATGAGACGAATACAGCCGGATATACCGGGACGGAATCTACACAGGAGGCAGCTATCGCCTATGCGGAAAATAGACTGGCAACCACTTCCTATGTTTCACTCGGTGGCTGGGGAGGTTATATTGTCGTAGGTTTCGACCATAGCATCGAAAATAAGGGCGGCTATGACTTTTCTATCATAGGCAACGCATTTGAAGGATCGTCCGAGCCGGGTATCGTATGGGTGATGCAGGATGTAAACGGAAACCAACTGCCTGATGACGAATGGTACGAACTGAAAGGTTCTGAATATGGAAAGAACGGTACTATTCAGGATTATGCAGTGACTTATTATCGTCCCGGTGGTGCAAAAATGGCAACTCAGTGGGCTGATAACCAGGGAAATGTAGGAGAGGTAGATTACCTCGGGGGATATCATCCTCAGGCTTACTATTATCCGCTCTGGATTAAGGAAGATTCTTATACATTGTATGGAACGCGGTTAAAATCTAAAACCGTAGAGTCTCGACCGGGATTCTGGGAAAATCGGTCGTTCGAATGGGGATATGCTGACAATGTAGGCGATGATATGCCTTCGAAAGACAATCCCAATGCCTCGTCTATCAGTAATTATTTCAAGATATCGGATGCTGTAAATTTGGATGGATCATCGGCGAATCTTACGCATATTGATTTCATCAAAGTGCAGACCGGCGTCAATGCTAAAGCGGGATGGCTGGGTGAGAACTCAACAGAAGTTTACGGATTTACAGATGAAAATAATAAGAAATAGAAATGAAACAATTATTCAAGATATTGATGATGGCGGTTTTTGCTACGGCATTTATCGCTTGTAACGACGATGACGGCGTCTCTTTTGTCGGCAAAGATAATTATATCGTCGCATTTTCACTTACAGTAGACGGGGTGACATACGATGCTTCTATTACCGAAGGTAAAATCAAGGTAAGCATACCTTATAATGTATCTCTCGAAAATGCGAAAGCATCGTATACGTTGAGTGAGAATGCCCGAATCAACCCCGATCCGGCAGAAATCACCGCATGGGACGAAGAATGGCAGTTTATAGCTACGGCGGATAACAAAGAAAACCGTGTTTATCATTATACCTATGAGTATAGCGATATTTCCAAGAGCGGAAATGTCGTGTTAGAGACACAGGCTGACGTTGATAAATTCAAAGCCACACAGATCAATAGCATCGACGGTAACCTGACAATTGGTACGGATAACGGTGACGGTATTGAAAATCTTGATGGGCTCTCCAACCTGGAGAGTGTAACCAACTCTATCATTATCAAATCATCTTATAAGGGACAAAATTTGGAAGGATTAGCCTCGCTCAAACATGCAGGCAGTATAAAGCTCGGTACTCTTTATAAAATGTCGGACAATGAAACGCTTGAGGATATTGCATTACCGGCATTGGAGGAAATTACCGGTGACTTGATTTTGCGTAATGCCCTGGTTAAAAATATCAATCTGCCATTATTGGCATCAGTCGGAGAAACATTTAATATCACGACAGATAACCTTACCTCTGTCAATGTCAATATGCTCTCCTTCATAGGTGATGATCTTACGCTAATCGGTTCGACTACTGCTACGGAAAGTTCCGATATCGAATCAATCGTTTTCCCCCAGCTCAAAAAAGTGGGTGGAAACATGACAATACAGTACCAGAAAAGCATGACATCTATTTATTATCCTGTGTTGGAGGAAATCGATGGAATGACAACTCTTGATCAATGTTCTCAGATGCCGGGGCTTGTATTTCCGGAATTGGTTCGTTCCGGTGGTTTCACATTTACTCAATGCTCGGCTTTGTCGGATATTCAGGCTCCTGAAATGCTAAAGAGCGGGGAAATCTATATCCGAAATTGCAGCAACGTTAACAACATTGATTTTTCAAAAATGACAGAAGTCGATGGAGATTTATATTTAAACAGTGGAACAATAAAAGATCTGACAGGCTTTGCTGCTTTAGAGACAGTCAATGGAGTGTTTACTTTGACGGGGGTGAAGAACGTCTCCGATTTTTCTTGCCTTTCTCATCTGAAAAATGTAAAAGGATTAAGCTTAGGGGGTGTCGGGATTACGGAACTTGATCTAAGAGGAATTGACTTTAATGGAGGAGAACTTCGGCTCACATGTGAAAAATTAGCCACTGTGAAAGCGGACGATACATTCAATGGTAGCATTTATATTAGACCGGATAATACCTCGCGAATTACTTCTTTTGCTTTTGAGGGCTTTTCTGTAATCAATGGTAATTTCGAATCGGGGAATTTTAATTATGTCACAGCATTCACATTGCCGATGAAAATCATAAAAGGAGATGCGATTATTGCAATTAGTGGGGTGACAGCTGCTCCAGTTAAAGACATTGATATCCCAAATTTGACAGAAGTCGGGGGGAGTCTTGCTATTCAGCAAATACCTAAGGCGGCTGCCAAGTGTTCTTTTGGTAGTCTTATGAAGGTTGGCAAGTCTCTGAATATGAAGGTCACGTCTTTAAGATGTGGTGTAGAAATGCCTAAGTTGCAATCTATCGGGGAAGCCTTCACTTCAGAAGAAAATAAGGTGTCGACATGGCAGATTAGTGATGAGGAAGAATTTAACTATCCGGAACTGACTATTATCAATGGTAGCTTGACTATTAATACTGGTGCGAAAACTGATTTTAAGATAGAAAAATTTTCGTTTCCTAAGTTGAGGGCGATTGAGGGTGGACTGACAATATCACCGACGCGAATTACAGATGCGTATCGAAATGAGGCGCTCACCACACTTGAATTCCCATCATTGGAAAGCGTCGAAAGCATCAAAATAGTAAATCAGAATGCCTTAAAGAATTTTAGTACGTTTGCGCCGTTATTTACCAAAAATATTCTTACGGAGACTTCGCAATGGAGCGTGTCTACATGTGGCTATAACCCTACTTATGCAGATATGAAAGCGGGGAAGTATGAAGAACCATAATAGTCGCTGATCGAAAAGAGAATGGAGTGCCCGATTATAAACGGACACTCTTTCTTGCGTTTAATGGTATCCTCATCAAGTCCGTAGCGCGATTGTAGTAACAAATGAATTTATATATTATAGGAGGTAACAATGAATCGAATTTCAAAATTGCTCGTTTTTCTTGTTTTGATAGCCTTTACCGGTTGCATGGAATGGGATTACGGTAAAATGGAAGACTTCTCCGCAACAGGGGAAGGGCTTTTTATTACAAACGAAGGTAATTTCCAGTATGGGAATGCTACTTTATCCTATTATGACCCGGAAACGAAAACTGTGGAGAATGAGATTTTCTACCGGGCTAATGCCATGAAGCTGGGTGATGTAGCCCAATCGATGACAATCCGCAACGGCGTTGGCTGGGTGGTGGTCAATAATTCTCACGTCATTTACGCTATCAATATTAATACATTTAAAGAGGTAGGACGTATAACGGGGCTGACTTCTCCACGTTATATCCATTTCCTCTCGGACGAGAAAGCCTATGTCACGCAGATATGGGATAACCGCATTTTTATAGTCAATCCCAAGACTTATCAGATTACCGGATATATTGATTGTCCCGACATGACTACAGAGTCCGGATCGACGGAGCAAATGGTGCAATATGGTAAGTACGTGTTTGTGAATTGCTGGTCGTATCAGAACCGTATCCTGAAGATAGATACAGAAACGGATAAGGTGGTGGATCAACTGACTGTGGGGATACAACCTACATCATTGGTACTGGACAAAAATAATAAGATGTGGACAATAACCGATGGGGGCTATGAAGGCAGCCCGTATGGCTATGAAGCTCCGTCGCTTTATCGGATCGATGCCGAGACGTTCCAGGTTGAGAAACAGTTTAAATTTAAACTTGGCGACTGGCCTTCCGAAGTGCAACTGAACCGGGAAGGTGATATGCTTTATTGGATCAATAAAGATATATGGCAGATGTCTGTCGATGCTGACCGTGTCCCCGTGCGTCCATTTCTTAAGTATAGTAATACGATATATTATGGGTTGACGGTCGATCCGAAAAATGGTGACGTATATGTGGCAGATGCCATTGATTATCAGCAAGACGGCATTGTATATCGTTATACGAAGGAAGGAAAATTAATAGACCAATTCTATGTAGGGATTATTCCCGGAGCATTTTGTTGGAAATAACCAAAAGGGAAATATATGGGAAAAAAGACGAAATGGATCATTTTTACTATAGCTGTCATGTGGGGCATACCTACTGTTCTCCGGTCGCAGCAAACGGAAAATAAGCAAAATTGGGCGGAAAGAGGAATACGGCTTCGTGAAGTTGAAATCAAGGCCAAGCGCCCAATGAAAGATATCGGCGTGCAGAAAACAGTGTTTGACTCACTTGTCCTGAAAGAAAATATAGCTTTGTCGATGGCTGATGTGCTCACATTCAACTCTTCTATCTTTGTGAAGAATTACGGACGCGCTACGCTCTCGACTGTTTCTTTTCGTGGAACATCGGCTTCACATACGCAGGTGACATGGAATGGAATGAGAATAAATAGCCCGATGCTGGGTATGACCGACTTTTCCACAATTCCATCTTACTTCATAGACGATGCTTCTCTGTTGCATGGCACTTCATCTGTCAATATGGTGGGCGGTGGTTTAGGTGGTTTGGTACAACTTTCTACTATACCTGCCGATCAACAAGGATTTGGTATGCAATATGTTCAGGGAGTTGGTTCCTATCGGACGTTTGACGAGTTTCTACGTCTGACGTATGGAGACAAGCATTGGCAGGTATCGACCCGTGCGGTCTATCAGTCTTCACCTAATGATTTTAAGTTCCGCAACCGCGATAAGAAAGAGAATATCTATGATGATAATTATACGATTATTTCACAATATTATCCGGTCGAACGTAATAATAATGCGTCATTTAAGGACTTACATCTTTTGCAAGAGGCGTACTACAACACAGGTAAGGGTGACCGTTTCGGACTGAATGCATGGTATATTAACTCTAACCGGGAATTGGGACGGTTGACGAGCGACCAGAGTGACGGAACTCGTTTTGAGAATCGTCAGCGGGAGCATACATTGCGCAGTGTTCTGTCGTGGGATCATACACGCGAAAACTGGAAGTTGGGGACGAAAGCCGGTTATATCTATACATGGATGGCGTATGATTATAAAAATGATAAAGGGAATGGAGATATGGCTTCCATGACCCGTTCGAGAAGTAAAATCAATACTCTTTACGGGCAAGTGGATGGCGAGTATTTTTTAACGGAAAAGTTACTTTTTACCGCCGGGCTGTCGGCACATCAGCATTTTGTGAAAAGTTCGGATAAAAATATCATTACCCTGGTTGGCAATCGGGCGGTGGTCGGTTATGATAAGGCACGTGTAGAACTTTCCGGTACTGTATCGGCAAAATGGCGTCCGATAGAACGCTTGGGGATGTCAGTGGTATTGAGGGAAGAAATGTACGGTGATAATTGGTCGCCGATTATTCCTGCTTTTTTCGTCGATTATGTTCTGTCGAAAAAAGGGAATATAACAGCTAAAGCCTCCATAACACGCAATTATCGTTTTCCTACGTTAAACGACCTTTATTTCCTGCCGGGAGGGAATACGGATTTAAAGCGTGAGAGCGGGTTTACTTATGAAGCCGGATTGTCATTTGCTGTGGGTAAGGATAATGTTTACACCTTGTCCGGTTCAGCTTCGTGGTTTGATCAACATGTCAATGACTGGATTATTTGGTTACCCAATTTTAAAGGGTATTATTCTCCTCTTAATATCAAAGAAGTGCACGCTTATGGTATAGAAACGGAGGCGGATCTCGCATTACGGTTGGCTAAGAACTGGAAATTGGGAGTACATTCTACTTTTGCCTGGACCCCTTCGATTAATGAAGGTGAACCGATGAGTTCGGCTGATCAGTCATTGGGAAAGCAGCTGCCGTATGTACCGGAATATTCGGCTACGTTGTCAGGCAGACTGTCTTATCGTAGTTGGAGCTTGTTGTATAAGTGGTGCTATTATAGTGAACGCTATACCATGACAAGTAATAAAAAAACATTGACGGGGCATCTCCCTCATTACCTGATGAGCAATGTGACTCTTGAGAAAGGATTTTCACTCCGTTGGGCGGATTTGTCATTGAAAGGAACAGTCAATAACTTGTTTAACGAAGAATATCTCTCGGTATTGTCTCGTCCGATGCCGGGAATTAACTTTGAATTCTTTATTGGCATCACGCCTAAATGGGGAAAGAAGTAAGTGTATTTGATAATGCTGTTTTCTTATTAGATACAAAATATTAAAAGATTATACTGGAATTAAAATCTCTATTGTTTTGTGGTATCTTTGTAATATCCTCAAAACGATAGAGATTTATTTTTAGATATGTAGAGATGGAAAAGAAGAAACTCAACTCTTTTATGCTTGCCGGAACAGGGAGCGATGTAGGTAAAAGTGTATTGGCTGCGGCTTTTTGCCGCATTCTGAAACAAGACGGTTATACTCCTGCACCGTTCAAGGCGCAGAATATGGCATTGAATTCCTACGTTACTCCGGAAGGACTGGAAATAGGGCGGGCGCAAGCCGTACAGGCGGAAGCAGCCGGACTGTCGTGTCATGTAGATATGAATCCGCTGTTATTGAAACCCAGTACGGAACAGACAGCCCAGGTTGTGCTGTGCGGTAAACCGGTTGGTGACCGGAGCGCATATGAGTTTTTCCAGAAGGAGGGACGCAAGGAACTGCGTAAAGTGGTGAATGACGCGTATGACCGATTGGCGAACCAATACAATCCTATTGTCATGGAGGGTGCCGGAAGTATTTCAGAAATCAATCTTCGGGATTGTGATCTGGTCAATATGCCAATGGCGATGCATGCAGGGGCAGACGTCTTTTTGGTAGCCGACATTGATCGTGGAGGTGTTTTTGCCAGTGTTTATGGTTCTATCCTGTTGCAGACTCCCGAAGAACGTTCACTGATTAAAGGGATTATCATTAATAAATTCAGAGGAGATATCCGCTTATTTGAAGAAGGTATCCGGATGATAGAAGACCTTTGTAAGGTTCCTGTGTTAGGAGTAGTCCCTTACTACAGAGGAATCTATATCGAAGAAGAAGATTCCGTCATGCTTGAGAGTAAGAATAGGGAAGCGGCAGCCGGTAAAATTAATGTTGCCGTCATCTTGTTAAGACATCTGTCCAACTTTACAGATTTCAATGTGCTGGAACGGGACGAACGGGTACATTTGTATTATACTAATAATGTAGATGACATCACGAAAGCGGATATCATCTTATTGCCCGGAAGTAAAAATACATTGGATGACCTTTATGAATTACGTCGGAATGGCGTGGCACAGGCTATCTTGAAAGCGTCGCAGGAAGGAGCGACGGTTATGGGGATTTGCGGAGGCTATCAGATGATGGGATTGGAAGTGCGTGATCCGGAAGGAGTGGAAGGAAATGTCAGAATGCTGCCGGGACTGGGGCTGCTTCCTGTGATTACCACTATGCAGGGAGATAAAGTAACCCGGCAGGTGGAATTTACTTTTGACGGGACAGAAGCTCTTTGCAAAGGCTATGAAATACATATGGGGAGGACTGTGCCTGCTGAAGGTTCTCCACCATCACCATTCAATCAATTGGCAGATGGACGCGAGGATGGTTATCAGGATAAACAGAAGAAATGTTTGGGGACTTACATTCATGGAATATTGGATAATCAGCCATTTATTGATTTTCTGCTTGCTCCCTATATCGGTAAACTGGGGCAACAGACATTTGACTATACGGCGTTTAAGGAAGAGCAGTATGATAAATTGGCAGAACATGTGAGAAAGCATATTAATATGCCGTTGCTTTATGATATATTAGAAAAAAGTCGTATGTTTGCTACAGAACCATAAAACAAAATGTACTATGAGCGGTAATTATGTTATCAATATCGGTCGCCAGTTAGGTAGTGGCGGAAAAGAAATAGGAGAAAAGTTGGCAGCCCGTTTGGGTATCGACTTTTATGATAAAGAACTGATCAATCTGGCTTCTGAAGAGAGCGGATTATGCAAAGAGTTCTTTGAAAAGGCAGATGAGAAAGCTTCGCAAGGTATTATTGGCGGGCTGTTCGGTATGCGTTTTCCTTTTATCAGTGAAGGGGCGATGCCTTGTACCAACTGTCTGAGCAACGATGCCTTATTCAAGGTACAGAGCGATGTAATCCGTCGTCTGGCAGCGGAGAAATCCTGTGTGTTTGTCGGACGATGTGCCGACTATATTTTGCGGGAGCATCCCCATTGTGCGAATGTCTTTATTTCAGCTTCGAAAGATGACCGTATCGCACGGTTGTGTCAGATGCATCATATTGACGAAGAAGCAGCGGAAGAAATGATAGAGAAAGCGGATAAAAGACGTTCTGAATATTATAATTATTATAGTTATAAGACATGGGGAGCAGCTGCCACTTATCATTTGTGCATTGATTCTTCTTCATTGGGAATTGAAGAAACTGTGCGGTTTATAGAAGAGTTTGTGGCGAAAAAACTGCAACTTAGATTTTGATTGGAAAGAAATACAAAAGTAAAAAAGAAGAGATAAAAAGAAAGCCGGCTGAATTCATCGAAGAATTTGGCCGGCTTTATTATTGATAAGAGCTGAGCTCGATTTACATCATTGCCAGTAAGATCATTTGTCCCGTCAGAATACGGAGGAACATGGACAACGGATAAACGGTAGAATATCCTACTGCAGGAGCGTCGCCGGATGTTGTCTGGTTGGCATAAGCTAATGCAGGAGGGTCAGTGTTACTACCGGCTATCAATCCCATCAGGGTGAAGTAGTTCACCTTATAATATAATCTGGCGATAGAACCGATAATAAGCAATGGGATCACCGTAATCAGGAATCCACAGCCTACATATAATAATCCGTCTCCTTCGACCACCGTTTGCACGAAATTGGCACCGGCATCTATACCGACGCTGGCAAGGAAGAGTACAATACCGATTTCACGAAGCATCAGGTTGGCACTCATTGTGGTATAAGTCACCAGATGCAGCTTATGACCGAAACGTCCGATCAGAATGGCTACTACCAACGGACCGCCTGCCAAACCTAGTTTTAGAGGCGTCGGCATACCGGGGAATGCGATCGGGAGACTACCCAGAAGGATACCTAAGAAGATACCGACAAAGATAGTAACGATATTCGGTGTATCCAGACGTTTCAACTGATTACCTAGTACACCTGCTACACGGTCTACAGCATCTTGTTGGCCTACTACCATGACGCGGTCACCCACCTGCAATATCAGATTAGGATCAGCGAACAGGTCCATACCCGAACGGTTGACACGGGTAACGTTTACGCCATACATGCTGCGGAAGTGCATAGATCCCAAAGTCTTGCCGTTAATTTCCGGTTTGGTAACCAGGATACGGCGTGAAACCATCGGAAGGTCTTGTTTTTCCCAGTCCAGTTCCACTTCTTTACCGATGAATACGGTAATTGCGGGAGCATCTTCTTCCGAGCAGACGATAAACAACTGGTCGCCCACATTGAATATGGTTTCATGATTCGGAATACTTACATGTCCCTCGTGACGAATACGCGAACAAACAAAATTACGTCCCAGAAATTCTTTGATTTCAATTAGTGTCTTTCCGCTGATAGATTCATTACGTACTTCGAGGCTCATCATGTGAGGTTTGTGATGTGCATCTCCGCTTTGAGCTTTCAGACTCTCTTCCTCTTTCGTCATGTTGACACGGAAAATGTAGCGGATGGCGATGATAGAACCAATGATACCTACCACACCAAGCGGGTAAGCGCAAGCATAACCCAGTGCAATCTGCGGTCCGTTATAGCTCAGCTGATTCAGTGCTTCGTTGGCAGCACCAAGTCCCGGAGTGTTCGTCACAGCTCCGTAGAGGATACCTACCATCATCGGCAATTCTACACGACCGTCCCAAAGGTAATAGAGTCCCAGTGCAACGGCAATATTTAACACTACGATGCCTACAGCCAACAGGTTCAGCGTCATTCCCCCTTTCTTGAAAGAAGAGAAGAACGATGGCCCCACCTGAAGACCGATACAGAATACGAACAAGATCAACCCGAACTCGCGGATGAAATGTAGGATGTGTGTATCGGCTGTGAAGCCGAAATGTCCCATTAGGATGCCGGCAAACAAAACAAATGTAACCCCCAGAGATACTCCGAATATCTTTATTTTACCGAGATATACACCGGCTGCCACTACGAAGGCGTAGAGGAACACGATATGTGCCACGGAACTGGGGTCCCACAATAAACTTTGTAACCAATCCATAAATATTAGTAGTTTTTATAATGTTCTTCTAAAAACGGGTGCAAAATTACTCATAACATTGGAGCTAATCAAATATTTCCCGTCTTTTATTTTCCCGGGCAAATGTCCGACATTGTGCAAGTGTACAGTGCGAATTTTCTCTAAAAAAGAGCTTTGTTTTAACTAATTAGTTATATTTGCAGGTCTAACGACGGACATTTGGAAAGAGATACATAAAAATAAAGACAATATTAATTCTTGTTTTAATTTTAGATAAACTATGGCAGACAAAAAAGAAAAACTCTTCTCAGACTTTTCTCCTGTCTCCACCGAGCAATGGATGGAGAAGGTTACAGCCGACTTGAAAGGTGCTGATTTTGAGAAGAAACTCGTTTGGAAAACAAACGAAGGATTCAAAGTGAAACCTTTCTACCGGATGGAAGATCTGGAAGGTTTAAAGACAACAGACGCGCTTCCCGGAGAATTTCCCTATCTGAGAGGTACCAAGAAAAACAATAATGAGTGGCTGGTTCGTCAGGAAATCAAGGTAGAATGTCCGAAGGAAGCCAATGCGAAAGCGTTGGATATCCTCAACAAAGGAATTGATTCGCTTTCTTTCCATGTAAAAGCAAAAGAACTCAATGCAGAATACATTGAAACACTGTTGAATGATATTCAAGCTGAGTGTGTAGAACTTAACTTCTCTACCTGTCAGGGACACGTTGTTGAGTTGGCTAATCTGCTGGTAGCTTATTTCCAGAAGAAGGATTATGATGTGAAAAAGCTGAAAGGCTCTATCAATTATGACTTCTTTAACAAGATGTTGACCCGTGGTAAAGAAAAGGGGGATATGATTCAAACAGCCAAAGCCCTGATCGAAGCTATCCAACCACTTCCTTTCTATCGGGTACTGAATGTAAATGCAATCTCACTGAACAACGCAGGAGCTTACATTTCTCAGGAACTGGGTTATGCGCTGGCTTGGGGTAATGAATACATGAATCAATTGACGGATGCCGGGATTCCTTCTGCCGTAGTAGCAAAGAAAATCAAATTCAATTTCGGTATCAGTTCCAATTACTTCCTCGAAATTGCGAAATTCCGTGCGGCTCGTATGTTGTGGGCTAATATCGTAGCTTCTTACAACCCGGAATGTCTGCGCGATTGTGATAATAAAGGTGCTAACGGAGAATGCCGTTGTGCTGCGAAGATGGCTGTTCATGCCGAAACCTCTACTTTCAACCTTACCTTGTTTGATGCTCATGTGAACTTGCTTCGTACACAGACAGAAGCGATGAGTGCTGCATTAGGTGGTGTAGACTCTATGACAGTTGTTCCGTTTGATAAAGCATATTCAACTCCGGATGAGTTTTCAGAACGTCTTGCACGCAATCAACAACTGTTGTTGAAAGAAGAATCTCATTTCGATAAGGTGATTGATCCGGCTGCCGGTTCTTATTATATCGAAAATCTGACAGTGTCTATTGCTAAGCAAGCATGGGAGCTCTTCCTTGCTGTAGAAGAAGCCGGTGGTTTCTATGCGGCGTTGAAAGCCGGTACGGTTCAGGCTGCTGTGAATGAAAGCAATAAAGCCCGTCATAAAGCAGTTGCCCAGCGCCGTGAAGTGTTGCTGGGTACCAACCAGTTCCCTAACTTCAATGAAAAGGCAGGTGACAAGAAACCGGTAGAAGCAAAATGTTGCTGTGGAGGTAAAGACCATACTTGCGAGAAAGATGTGGATACATTGGTGTTCGACCGTGCTGCCAGCGAATTTGAAGCGTTGCGTCTTGAAACGGAAGCATCCGGTAAGCGTCCGAAAGCGTTTATGCTGACTATCGGTAATTTGGCAATGCGTCAGGCACGTGCACAATACTCTTGCAACTTCCTGGCTTGTGCCGGTTATGAAGTTGTCGATAATCTCGGATTCGAAACAGTTGAAGCCGGGGTAGAAGCTGCTATGGCTGCTAAAGCCGACATTGTTGTCATCTGTTCAAGTGATGATGAATATGCTGAATATGCAATACCTGCATTCAAAGCATTGAATGGTCGTGCTATGTTTATTGTAGCAGGTGCTCCTGCCTGTATGGACGAACTTAAGGCAGCAGGTATCGAGAACTTCATCCATGTTCGTGTCAACGTACTGGATACCTTGAAAGAGTTTAACGCCAAACTATTGAAGTAAGATGAGAAAAGATTTTAAAAACTTAGATATATATGCTGCATTTCAGCCTGCTAACGGTGCTGAATGGCAAAAGGCTAACGGAATTTCCGCAGAATGGAATACACCGGAACACATTGAAGTGAAGCCTGTTTATACAAAAGAAGACCTCGAAGGTATGGAACATCTCGGCTATGCTGCCGGACTTCCTCCTTATCTGCGTGGTCCGTATTCGGTAATGTACACTCTTCGCCCCTGGACCATCCGCCAATATGCCGGATTCTCTACAGCTGAAGAATCCAATGCTTTCTATCGCCGTAACCTGGCTTCCGGGCAGAAAGGTTTGTCAGTAGCATTCGACTTGGCTACTCACCGCGGCTATGACCCCGATCACGAACGTGTAGTGGGTGACGTTGGTAAAGCCGGTGTTTCTATCTGTTCGCTCGAAAACATGAAAGTCTTGTTCGATGGTATTCCTTTGAACAAGATGTCAGTGTCTATGACTATGAATGGTGCGGTACTTCCGATTATGGCATTCTATATCAATGCCGGTCTGGAACAAGGTGCCAAGCTGGAAGAAATGGCAGGTACTATCCAGAACGACATTTTGAAAGAGTTCATGGTGCGTAATACTTATATCTATCCGCCTGCATTCTCTATGAAGATCATTTCCGATATTTTCGAATATACTTCACAGAAGATGCCTAAGTTCAATTCAATTTCTATCTCCGGTTATCACATGCAGGAAGCGGGTGCTACGGCAGATATCGAGTTGGCTTATACATTGGCTGACGGTTTGGAGTATCTCCGCGCCGGAACTGCAGCAGGTATCGATATCGATGCTTTCGCTCCTCGTTTGTCTTTCTTCTGGGCGATTGGTACAAATCACTTCATGGAAATAGCCAAGATGCGTGCAGCACGTATGTTGTGGGCTAAAATTGTAAAACAATTCAATCCGAAGAATCCGAAATCACTGGCATTGCGTACTCACTCCCAGACTTCCGGATGGTCACTGACAGAGCAAGATCCGTTCAATAATGTAGGACGTACTTGTATTGAAGCTATGGCTGCCGCTTTGGGACATACTCAGTCATTGCATACCAATGCATTGGATGAGGCTATCGCTCTTCCGACCGATTTCTCTGCACGTATTGCACGTAATACTCAGATTTACATTCAGGAAGAAACTTATATCTGCAAGAACGTTGACCCGTGGGGTGGTTCTTACTATGTAGAAGCCTTGACGAATGAACTGGCTCATAAAGCTTGGGAACGTATTCAGGAAGTAGAAAAACTGGGCGGTATGGCGAAAGCGATTGAAACCGGTATTCCTAAGATGCGTATCGAAGAAGCTGCTGCCCGTACACAAGCTCGTATCGACAGCGGTTCTCAGACAATTGTCGGTGTGAACAAATATCGTCTCGAAAAAGAAGCTCCGATTGATATTCTGGAGATTGATAATACAGCGGTGCGTCTTGAACAGATCGAGAATCTGAAGCGTTTGAAAGAAGGGCGTAACCAAGCTGAGGTAGACAAAGCGCTGGAAGCGATTACCGAATGTGTGAAGACCGGTAAAGGTAACTTGCTGGAATTGGCAGTGGAAGCAGCTCGTGTTCGTGCAACGTTGGGTGAAATCTCTTATGCTTGCGAAAAGATTGTAGGACGTTATAAAGCAATAATTAGAACTATATCAGGCGTGTATTCATCAGAAAGTAAAAACGATAGCGACTTCAAACGTGCTTGTGAACTGGCTGAGAAGTTTGCGAAGAAAGAGGGACGTCAACCTCGTATCATGGTTGCGAAGATGGGACAAGACGGTCACGACCGTGGTGCCAAAGTAGTAGCAACAGGTTATGCGGACTGTGGTTTCGACGTAGACATGGGACCATTGTTCCAGACTCCGGCGGAAGCTGCCCGTGAAGCGGTTGAGAATGATGTCCATGTAGTCGGTGTTTCTTCATTGGCTGCCGGACATAAGACGTTGATTCCGCAGATCATGGAAGAACTGAAGAAACTGGGCCGTGAAGATATCGTAGTAATCGCTGGTGGTGTAATTCCTGCACAGGACTATGATTTCTTGTACAAAGCGGGTGTAGCTGCTATTTTCGGTCCGGGTACTCCGGTAGCGAAGGCTGCTTGCCAGATTCTTGAAATCCTGATGGATGAAGAATAAACGCTGAAAAATACTAATTTCTTATCCCGCCTTATAAGTCCATTTGGACTGGAGGCGGGATATTTTTTGCCTCTTAGTGCGGTCAGTGAGAAATATTCGTGTAACTTTGTAGACTATTAGTGTAAAACAAGAAGAGAAAAAATGATAGTTTGCATAGCCGAAAAGCCATCTGTAGCACGTGATATAGCCGAAGTACTCGGCGCTCATACCAGAAAAGAAGGATATATAGAGGGAAACGGATACCAGGTGACCTGGACATTCGGGCATCTCTGTACCTTGAAAGAGCCGCATGAATACACCCCTAACTGGAAATCATGGAACTTGGGTAGCTTACCGATGATTCCGCCACGTTTCGGTATCAAGCTGATTGATAACCCTACTTACGAAAAACAATTCCACATTATCGAAGGACTGATGCAGCATGCAGATGAGATTATCAACTGCGGTGATGCCGGGCAAGAAGGGGAATTGATTCAGCGTTGGGTGATGCAGAAGGCAGGTGCCCGCTGTCCGGTGAAACGTTTGTGGATTTCTTCACTGACCGAAGAAGCCATTCGTGAAGGATTTGCCAAGCTGAAAGACCAGACGGATTTCCAGTCTTTGTACGAAGCCGGACTTTCCCGTGCAATGGGGGACTGGCTGTTGGGGATGAATGCGACCCGTCTTTACACAATTAAATACGGTCAGAATAAACAAGTACTTTCCATCGGTCGTGTACAGACCCCTACATTGGCATTGATTGTCAATCGTCAACTGGAAATTGCTAACTTCCAGCCGAAACAATACTGGGAACTGAAAACGAATTATCGGGATACGACTTTTTCTGCTCTCATCCGGAAAAGCGATGAAGAAATAGCTGCCGAAGAAGAAAAGAACGGTGGAAAGAAGAAGATAGACAATCCCGGCATTGATCCTATTGCCAATCGGGAGGAGGGAGAAGCCTTGGTAGAACGTATCAAGGATCTTCCGTTTGTTGTCACCAGCGTCGGTAAGAAAGATGGAAAGGAGTACGCTCCGCGTCTGTTCGACCTGACTTCCCTTCAGGTAGAGTGTAATAAGAAGTTTGCTTACTCTGCCGACGAAACGCTGAAACTGATTCAATCCCTTTATGAAAAGAAAGTAGCCACTTATCCGCGTGTCGATACCACTTTTCTGAGTGACGATATCTATCCCAAGTGTCCCGGAATATTGAAAGGCCTTCGGGATTATGAAGTGCTGACAGCTCCTCTGGCAGGTGCTTCATTGCCTAAATCGAAAAAAGTATTCGATAATTCGAAGGTAACAGATCACCATGCAATTATCCCTACAGGCGTTTATGCGCAGAATCTGACGGATATGGAGCGTCGTGTTTATGATTTGATAGCCCGTCGTTTTATTGCGGTGTTCTATCCCGATTGTAAGATTTCTACTACTACCGTGATGGGAGAAGTGGATAAGATAGAGTTTAAAGTGACCGGTAAACAGATTCTGGAACCGGGGTGGCGTGTTGTTTTTGCTAAAGACGTGAAAGATACTTCCGAGGAAAAAGAGGAAGAGGATGAAAATGTACTTCCTGCTTTTGTGAAGGGAGAAAGCGGTCCTCATGTCCCGGATTTGAATGAGAAGTGGACACAACCGCCCAGACCTTACACGGAAGCAACCTTGCTTCGTGCCATGGAGACAGCCGGAAAGTTGGTAGATAATGACGAACTCCGTGATGCTTTGAAGGAGAATGGCATCGGTCGCCCGTCTACCCGTGCCGCCATTATCGAGACGTTGTTCAAGCGAAACTATATCCGCAAGGAAAGAAAGAACCTGATAGCTACCCCTACAGGAGTAGAGCTGGTGCAGATTATTCACGAAGAACTGTTGAAATCAGCGGAACTGACCGGTATCTGGGAAAAGAAATTACGTGAGATCGAAAAGAAAACATACGATGCCCGCCAGTTTTTGGAAGAACTGAAGCAAATGGTGTCGGAAATTGTGATGAGCGTACTTTCTGACAATACAAACCGGCGTATTACTATTCAGGAAGCGGTTGCCCAGACAGAAGAAAAAGCAAAGAAAGAACCTAAAAAGCGCGAGCGTAAGGCAAGCGCTCCCAAAGAGAAGAAGCCGAAAACTGAATCGAAAGAAACGGGTAAATCGCCTTCTGTCCCTGCACCGGCTGCTGCTACTGCTTCTTCTGCACCTGACCATACTGATGCTTTGGTCGGTCAGCCTTGTCCGCTTTGTGGGAAAGGCACTGTCATTAAAGGAAAGACGGCTTACGGATGTTCGGAATGGAGGAATGGATGTACGTATCGGAAGAGCTTTGAGTAAAACTTTCCTTTATCGCATATTTTAGTTTTTTTTATACTGATTCTTATTCGTTCCACAGTTGTTGTCTTTTAGTTCCACAACTGTTTCCGCTTCGTTCCATAGCTGTGGAACGAAAGGAAAACAATTGTGGGACGAATAAAGAAAAGCAAATAAAAGAAGAATTGTTGCTAAGCCAGCCTGAAAGATTCTTTTGGGAGTATTCTTTCAAAGGTGCTCGTGGGTATTTTACTTTGATTTACTGTACCGGAGAGGGGATTACTAGCCGTAATCCATAGTCAATATCCCATCGTTGCGGATTTACTCCATAGCGATTGGTTATTTTGCAATATTTCTCAATAGTGTAATAGCTGCCTCCTCGCAAAACCTTATGCATGTCTTTTCCACCTAAATCGGGATCGATGTTTCCGGTAAAAGGAACTTTTTTATCGTACCAGTCCATGCACCATTCATATACATTCCCGCTCATGTCATAAAGTCCAAGTTCATTTGGCTCTTTTCTTCCTGTCTCTTTGGATACATAGTTATTATTATATTTTTCTCTAAACCAGGCTACCTGTTCCGGATTATTGCTGCCGGAATAGATAAAATTCTTTGTATTCAGTCCTCCACGTGCCGCATATTCCCATTCCGCTTCGAAGGGTAGCCGGAAGGGTAACCCGCTCAGTTCGGATAGCCTTTGAGTGAAGCGACGGGCATCATACCAGTTGATTTGGTCTACCGGAAAATCGCGTTTGTGCTGATTGGAAGGGTTGTTTCCCATAATCACATACCATTCATCTTGGCTGACCTCATATCGATTGATAAAGAAAGAGCCTACAGTAACAGGAACGTCGTTATTTTCTCCCATATTTATGCTGTTTCCTTCTACATAGATCATATTCCATAAAATATAGCGTATGACGGCTTTTTGTTCCTTATTTATAGTAGGCGACCAATGCAAGGCTTTTTCCAGCTCAGTGGGAATGGCATCAATGATACTTTTTTCCCGCCGGCATTTGTCATAAAACGGCTTCCATACTTGCTGCTTTTGTGCCGAACTTGATAATGCAATCCCTGACAATAGAAAGAGAAGGCTTACCATTTGTTTTGCGTATTCTTTTATCATGCTGCTTCTTTTTCTTTTTGACGACATAAAATGAAAATGACTGCAATGATTATACTTAAATTAGCTTAATGTCTGTTGTTTGAAAAAAGTTTATTAACTTTGAGCATCAAACATATAAACAAATACAATGAATAAAGTTACATTGTTTTTTATCATGGCGTGCATATTTTACCTGAAAGGATATGCTCAGCAAACAGAAGTTCTGACACTGGGAGTCTTTCACTTTGACTTTCCGAACCTCGATATGCAGCAAATATCCGAAGAGGATCAGATTGATGTATTATCGCCTGTTTATCAGAAAGAAATAGAGTTAATAGCGAATAAACTGGCGAAGTTCAGGCCGGATGCAATTGTCATTGAGCATCCTGTAACCGGACAGCCAAAGGTTGATAATCTTTTTAAGGCATACCTTGCCGGAAAACATAAACTTTCGAAAAGTGAAGTGCAACAGCTTGGTTTCAGGATAGCAAAATTGTGTCATGCAAAGATTTATTGTGCAGATGCACGGGGAACACAGACTGCTCGTATCGAAGAATTACTGGAAGACGATAGCACGAAACAATATCAGGATTTTGAAGAGAGTTTTGTGCATTCTCCCGACTCTTCTTTATATTTCGAAGACCAGCCCATATTCAAGCAAAAAGGAATACTTCCCCAACTGATACATCTTAATGACCCCGAACATATTAAAAAGGACTTGGGTAACTATCTTATCGGACACTTTAAGTATGAATCTGACAAGGGAGATTATACAGGAACCGATTTTGAATCAGGAAGATGGTTCAACCGCAACCTGAGAATATTCCGGAATATCCAGCGTACGCCAAAATCAGCCAGGCGGATACTTGTGATCTTTGGTGCGGCACATATGAATCTTTTGAACTACTTGTTTGAATGTTCGCCCGAATATAAATTGCTGGATGTGAATGATTATCTGAAATAAGTTGGCGATAGCGATTTTACCGTATAGGTATATGCATGCGGGGTGGTCCGATCGTCGGACCGCCTATACCTCTGTTTTTATCAAAGACGACATCACGGAGAATCTCGTATAGTATGCCGCCTACATCCAGACCCAATGTGAACTTGTTGAAATGATAGTAGGGGATCATGACAGGAACCGTTTCCCAACGTCCGCTCATTGCATCGTAATATCGCTGTACTCCCATTTCCATTCCAAAACGGTCGGACATATCAACGGACATGGTAGCGCCGTAGCTATGGGTACTCATGCCATAAGAGTTTCCGATGTCGTATGAACCGAACACTTTGAAAGTGACACGATCGGAAGGATGATAAAGAAAGGCGCCCGAAGTACTGAAAGCCTGTCCGGTGATGTGGGACATATTGATCTTCATCGCATTAGCACGGACCTGCAACTCAAATTGTTCATTGAAAATGTGCTGATAACCTAGCGAAGCATTATTGAAACGCCCGATACCTGCCATGCTTGTCTGACTCCCGGAGCCGAACACTGCCCCGTGGGCGAATTGATGCAATATCCCGTCTGTGCGGTAATCACCTCTGAAAAGAAGGGAAGGATTAGTCTGATAAGGCAGGCTAATGTCTCTTTTCAGTGAAAAACGGGGCATATGTTCTGACTGTCTGGCTGGATATAAAGAATATGTAGTGCTCTTTTCTGGAAAAATTTCAAGTGTAGAACGTTGTAACACGCTTTCTGGCTCCATTGATACACTGTCACGGGCTATGCGTATACTGTCATTATTTTCTTGTGCGGAGAGTAGCTGCGGAATAAAAATCAGCAGAATGAGGATTCCCCAATGAATTGGAAGCGATGATATGCTAACTTTTTGTTTCATACGCATTTGCCCTCCTTTACTTTAATGAATCTTATATACAAAAATAACGAAAGGCATTTTGAAAAGCAAATAATACGTCTTATTTTATTCCATTCGCAGGCTTTTTTAACTCAAATAGAAGTAACTTGGATTTTTTCTGAATAAATACCTTTTTCTGAATAAAAAGAACGGTAGAGAAGTGATGAGATCATCAACCTGTCTACCGTTCTTTTATTTTACACCTTTGCGGCTTATTTATTTTTTCGCATATTCTTGATGGAACTCAACCACTGCCTCAATTCCTTTTCGGAAAATGTCCAGCGAGAAGTTCTCATTCGGTGAATGGATCGCATCTGATTCAAGCCCGAATCCCATCAGTACCGTTTTAGTACCCAATACTTGTTCAAATGTTGAGATGATAGGAATGCTTCCACCACGGCGCACTGCCAGTGGCTTTTTACCGAAAGCTATTTCGAAACCTTTTTCCGCAGCTTGATAAGCTGGGAGGGAGATTGGGCAAACATACCCCTGTCCTCCGTGCATCGGAGTTACTTTTACCTGTACGGTATCAGGAGCAATATGCGCGATGTAATCTGCAAATATCTGCGAAATCTTGTGATGATCCTGATGTGCAACCAGTCGGCAGGAAACTTTCGCATATGCTTTTGAAGGAAGGACTGTTTTGGAACCTTCACCTGTATATCCTCCCCAAATGCCGCATACATCGAAAGACGGGCGGCAACTGTTGCGTTCCAGTGTGCTGTATCCCTTTTCTCCAAAGAGTTCTTTTACTCCGATCGCTTCTTTGTATTTCTTTTCATCGAAAGGAATATGAGCGATCATCTCTCTTTCTGCTTGCGGTACCTCTTCTACGTCATCGTAGAATCCGGGAACGGTTATTCTTCCGTCTTTATCTGTCACTTTACTGATTATTTCGCAAAGCACATTGATCGGATTGGCTACTGCTCCTCCGAAGTGTCCCGAATGTAAGTCACGGTTCGGACCGGTTACTTCTATTTCCCAGTAAGCCAGACCACGCAGGCCAGTGGTTAGTGACGGAAGTTCGGCACCCAGCATACTGGTATCCGAAACCAGAATGACGTCTGCTTTCAATAGCTCTTTATGCTCTTCACAGAAAGCTTCCAGACTGGGCGAACCGATTTCTTCTTCTCCTTCGAAGATAAACTTGACGTTGTTTCTTAGAAGTTCGTTCTTGGCGAGATATTCAAAGGCTTTGACCTGAATAAAGGATTGTCCCTTGTCATCGTCCGCGCCGCGCGCCCAAATGTACCCGTCCCGTATTTCGGGCTCGAATGGCTGGCTTTTCCATAATTCCAACGGCTCGGCAGGCATTACGTCGTAATGGGCGTAGACTAATACCGTTTTGGCATTGGGGGCCACGATCTTTTGCGCGAAAACAATCGGATTACCTTTGGAAGGCATTACCAATGCTTCGTCTGCTCCGGCTTCGAGCAATAGTTGTGCCCAGCGTTGTGCACATGCAAGCATATCATCGTGATGTTCCGGCAAGGCACTGATACTGGGGATACGGATGAGGCTGAACAAGTCCTCCATTATTTTCGGTTCGTTCGCTGCGATGTATTTTTGAATTTCGTTCATAAGAATGAGATTTAAAGCTGCGTTGTTTTATCCAACAGATAATAATCAAGTATGGTCATGGCAGCCATTGCTTCTACGATAGGCACGGCACGTGGCAGTACACAGGCGTCATGACGTCCGCGGGCTTTCAGCGTGGTATCTACACCGTCAATATTCACCGTTTCCTGTTCCATCAATAAGGTAGCTATCGGTTTGAATACCACACGGAAGTAAATATCCTGTCCGTTACTGATTCCCCCCTGAATACCTCCGGAGTGGTTGGTATGCGTTTCTATTCGTCCGTTATTATTGTAGAAAACGTCGTTCTGTTCGGAACCTTTCATCTTCAATCCCTTGAATCCTTCTCCATATTCGAAGGCTTTGGCGGCATTGATACTTAACATGGCATTGCCCAGAGCTGCGTGAAGCTTGCCGAATACAGGTTGACCCAGTCCGATAGGGCATCCTTTGATGACACAAGTCAGCGTACCTCCGATAGTGTCGCCTTCGCCTTTTACCTTGTATATAAGGTCTGCCATTTCTTTCGCCTTTTCAGGGTCCGGACAGCGTACGTCGTTTGTTTCTATCAAGTCGAGATCATAATCGGAATAAGTGCCTTCCAATTTGATGGCACCTACTTGCGATGTGTAGGCTGTGATGCTGATTCCTAACTGGCGAAGGGCTAATTTAGCCAATGCACCGGCTACTACGCGTGAGATCGTTTCACGGGCGGATGAACGTCCGCCACCGCGATGGTCACGGATACCATACTTTACTTTATAGGTATAATCCGCGTGTGAAGGGCGATATACCTCTTTCAGGTTATTGTAGTCATTGGAATGCTGATTCTCATTCCATACGATAAATCCGATAGGGCATCCGGTTGATTTACCTTCGAAGATGCCTGAAAGAAACTCCACTTTATCCGCTTCTTTGCGTGCTGTGGTGAGGATGGATTGTCCCGGGCGGCGTCGATTTAGTTCTTGTTGTACAAATTCTTCGTCAATCGTTATTCCGGAAGGAAATCCGTCAATTACTCCCCCAACTCCTTTTCCATGAGACTCGCCAAAGCTGGTGAGTCGAAAGATGTTGCCAAATGAATTAAACATAGTTGTGGCTTTTTTAAAATTACTCTATGCAAATATAACAAAGTTTTCGATAAGAAGGTTGTGAATTCAAAATATCTTCGGAAAAGGAAGCAAATTGAACCTTTTTTCCTCTTTTTAGTTTATAAATGACGATTATTTACTAACTAAACCGGAAATTTATGAAAAAGAATCTATTGTATTTGTGGGCATTGGTATGCTCTGTCTCTCTTTTGGCGGCTTGTAGCAGCGATGATGATAATACGGTCAATGATGAAACGACTCCTCCGGAAGAAGAGGCGGTAATAACTGCTCCCGATGTGGTAGGGACATATTGGGGTAATCTTGATATTTCAATGATACCGGATGGCTCTGGCCAGGAAATAGTGATTGCTGACGGACTTCCCAAATTCATCACTTTCTCGCAGGTCAGCAATACGGAAGTGAAGATGGAACTGAAGGATTTTGAACTGTTTATAAACGGAAACATCTTGAAGTTCGGTGATATCGTAATAGATAAGTGTACGGTGAAAAAGGCAACTGACGTTTCAACGTTTACAGGACAGCAGGACTTGATTTTTCAGGGAGATGCTGCTAGTTTGGGGACCTGCGCTACTACGATAGAAGGGACGGTTCAAAATGGAGATGCTTCGATGAATATTCAGGTAAAAGTGCCTGCGTTACAGCAAACCGTGAAAGTTACTTTCTTCGGTGTGAAGCAGGTAGAAGAATCCGGTAAGGACTGATCCGGCAGGGGTTCAAATAAGATTGTAGGTATGAATTACGCGGATTTCACAGTTTTAAGAATTGAGTAACTAAAAAACGTGTTAATCCGCGTAATTCCGTGCCTGGCTTTTTTATTATTTAGAAAGCATATCCGAAGCCGATATTTAAATAGATCGGATACATGGCAAAGGTTATTGTCTGGAAATCATTCTTGAAGATATCATTCAATCCCCATGTGAGGTCTGCATATATATTCAGATGTTTAAATGCTCTCCATCCGACTCCTACTTGCATTCCCCACTGAAAATGTCTCAGGTCGTCCGAGAAGTCATAAGTTGCGATTTTACCATCCGTAAATTCTACTTTGGGGCCTACCGGGTCACCTTCACGCAAATATCCTTCATATACGTGTCCCGAAAACTCTCTTGAAAGCAGATACGAAAAATAAGGTCCGGCTTTAATATTCCAACGGTTGCTCAACTTGTAAGTAGCCATTAGAGGAATTGTCAGTCCGGAAGTGTGGACTTTGGTTTTTACTCCTCCTGTCCAGACACCGCTGATTCTTTCTCCTCCTTGTCCCAGAATTTCCATATTATAGTTTTTTACGGTGGCTTCTGTTGTCATGGCTTTATTTTCCAACCGTAATCCGACAATTACTCCCAGTTTGTTTTGAACGGCAAACCACTTGGTCACTTCTCCTCCAATGCTGATAGCCAGCGTCGGGTTATAGCCGTCAACCGAACGGATTTCCACAGGTAGGGGGAGCGGAGCCGTGCCGCCAATGCTGAACCCTGCTTTGATTTCATACTCCAGCCCATGAAGAGCGGAGCGGATAAGCGTTTCATTTCTGTCAACCTGCGAATAGCCGGGAAGGGCTATGCTTATGCAGGCAAGTAAACTGAATATGTAGGAATGGACTTTCATCTTTATTATTATCAAATTATTCATTATTTCATTATGTAGATAGTCACTCTGTCTCCTCTTCTAATATGAGAGAATGGATAGAATGAAATCAGTTTTCTGAGCGATAGATGAGTTCGACCTCATCGATCAACAGCGTACTTCCGATAGCTCCATTAAAATGATCGCCTTCCAGACTGGATGTGAATACGATAGCTACATTATATTTTCCTTCCAGCAGCTTTTCTTTATCAATGTATTTTCCGGTTAGCATATTAAAAGGAAGTTTAAAGTAGGTCCATTCATCTGTCTCTTTAGCGTCATCAATGCGTGCCATTGAAATCAAGTTAGGGCTGGTGAAGGCATTTGTTCCGTCGAGGGTCGGTACAGATTCACTGGTCTCGTACATGATGGCGTATATATCGCATATGTCACGTTTGCCACTGACAGGTTTTCCTCCTTCTGTGAACTGATCTCCGGCTTTGTATTTATAATAACCGGCCAGATAAGTAGGAACATGCCGGAAAGGAAGCCCGAATTTAGTCGCTTTCAGTGGGTTACTCATGGCATTTCCTACATCGAAGGAACCGATGAACAAATTTCCGGCAGCGATAGGCATTCCCATTATGCTACCAAAGAATCCGGTGCTGCGAGTTACTAAGGACAGGCATTTTCCACTTTTTCCATTGGCAATTTGGAAGGTTGGATAGTCGTCGGCTGTTTTAGGAACTCCGGTCATCGCATAGCCGGCGCTCCCGCTTGCCCATTCCATCACTACTCTTTCTCCTTCCCGTTCTACAAAAATATAATATTTCTGCCCGCCGAGCGTATCTTCAAAATTATAAATGGTAGCAAGCTCTGTATCAATGACGGCCACAGTGTACTTCTTCTTCCAAAAGCCGTCAGCAGCCGTAACAGTATATGGCTGGGGCGAATGAAAATCTCTTGTACTTCCACTGGGAGGATCGATGGTAGCTCCCGGAGTTAACGTAAATTCCGGTGCAAGGGATGAAATGTCTGTTCCCGGTGCTACGAATATGTTAATGGAGTTATTAGTGATGATCGGGCTTGTTGTCATGACTGCTTCCGGCAATCTGCAGCTCAATATATCTGCCTCTGCATTGGGAGCTTCTTCGCGGATGCAAGAAGAAGAGAAAATGGCTAGCAGTAAATAAACAATAACGTGTTTTGCTTTCATTTTTCTATTATTCTAACTGTTAAAGTTCGGTTCTTGGGGGATTTTATAACAATATGCAATTTTATTTGTTCACTAATGGATGTTTGATAAAAAAGAATTTTCTACTTTTGTGGAAACTAAAGCCTTATAGGTTATGATTGAATCGGAAAGAAAGCAAATAATAGACTTGATCAGAAAAGAAGTGATTCCGGCGATAGGATGTACGGAGCCCATTGCGGTAGCACTTTGTGTGGCTAAAGCTGCCGAAACTCTCAATATGAAACCGGAGAAAATAGAAGTATTATTGAGTGCGAATATACTGAAGAATGCGATGGGAGTCGGTATTCCGGGAACGGATATGGTCGGGCTTCCCATAGCTGTTGCCTTAGGAGCGTTGATCGGCAAATCAGAATATCAGTTGGAAGTGCTGAGAGACTGCAGACCAGAGGCGGTGGAAGAAGGTAAACAGTTTATCGCAGAGAAACGAATCTGTATTTCTCTAAAAGAAGATATTGCAGAGAAACTATATATCGAAGTAATCTGTAAAGCCGGTAGTCGGAAAGCAACGGCAGTGATTGCCGGCGGACATACTACTTTTGTTTATATTGCTACGGATGAGAAAGTGTTGCTTGACAAGCAGCAGACCGTCAATGAGGAAGAGGAAGAAGCTCAGCTGGAACTAAACTTACGTAAAGTCTATGATTTTGCCCTGACCTCCCCTTTGGATGAAATCCGTTTTATCCTAGATACAGCACGTTTGAACAAAGCTGCTGCTGAACAGGCTTTTAAAGGTAACTACGGTCATTCTTTGGGTAAGATGCTCCGGGGAACTTACGAACATAAAGTCATGGGAGATAGTGTGTTTTCTCATATACTATCTTATACTTCAGCTGCTTGCGACGCCCGGATGGCCGGTGCAATGATTCCTGTAATGAGTAACTCCGGTAGTGGTAATCAGGGAATATCCGCTACACTTCCCGTTGTGGTATTTGCCGAAGAAAATGGTAAAACCGAAGAAGAACTGATCCGTGCCTTAATGTTGAGTCATCTTACAGTCATCTATATCAAACAGAGTTTGGGGCGCCTTTCTGCCTTATGTGGCTGCGTAGTAGCTGCTACAGGATCTAGTTGTGGAATCACTTGGCTGATGGGAGGAAATTACAATCAAGTTGCCTTTGCCGTTCAAAACATGATTGCCAATTTGACGGGAATGATTTGTGATGGTGCCAAACCGAGTTGCGCACTAAAAGTGACAACAGGAGTTTCGACAGCCGTATTGTCTGCTATGATGGCGATGGAGGATCGTTGCGTAACTTCTGTAGAGGGCATTATTGATGAGGATGTGGATCAAAGTATCCGTAATTTGACCCGAATAGGTTCGCAGGCCATGAATGAAACGGATAAGATGGTGCTTGATATTATGACGCATAAAGGATGCTAAAAATGAAGAACTAAAAATGAAGAATGAAGAATTAGCTGCGCAATAACTGCATAGCAATTCTTCATTCTTCATTTTTAGTTCTTCATTTTATCAATGGCAGTGTCCGCCTTCGCAACCGCAGTCATCGCCACAGTCGCTTCCACAGCTGTCGCATCCGCAACCACAGCCTTCGCCACTCATCATTTTCACCAGTTCCTGGATTTCTTCGTTAGTAGCAGGGCGGCTTTCAATGACTTCACCTTCAAAGAACAGGTCGGCACCTGCCAACGGGTGGTTGAGGTCAACGATTACTACATCCTGTTGGATTTCTACTACGCTGGCGTTTACACGCTGGCCATCTCCGGTCATTAAAGGTACAATGCTGCCTTCTTGTACGCGTTCGCTATCGAACTTGCCATCTATTTCGAAGATATGTTTAGGAAGATCGAATACATGTTGCTCATCGTATGCTCCGTACGCTTTATCTGCAGGAATGGTAAAATCGAATTTATCACCCTTAGAAAGAGTTGTTATCTGGTTCTCGAAGCTTTCGAGCGTTGTGCCTAATCCTGAAATGAACTGAAAAGGATGTTCTGCATTTGTTTCTTCGAACAATTCTTTTTCACCATCTTCCACTGTATATAGCTTATATGCAACGGTGATGTACTTGTTTTCTACTGTTTCCATCTGATATTTATAGTTTCTAATTAATAAATCCCTTTATTTAGGGTGGACAAAGATACGAATAATTTGCTTGCTACCGGATGCATACTGAGTAAATTTCAGATTATTAAGCGCTTTTGTAAGAAATGGACAGTCCTTCTCTACTAACTGATAGTTGCAAATTCAACCTTTAAGTGATAAAATTTAGGTTTATTACCGCTCTTTTCTTACGATTATTCGCTTTTTAGTGATTTTTTTCTTCGATTTGTTTGGAGATAATAAAAAAGCCCTTACCTTTGCAGCACGAAAACAAAGAAAAGAAGATATGAATATATTACATACATCTATTAACCTAGCAGTTCTGCATATTATTCGCGTCGTGGTGGTGCCATCAAGAGCGTGAGAAAGGTTTTGTGTATGTATTCGTACCATAAAAGATAGAATTTAGAGCCTTTCTCACTGATGTGAGGGAGGCTCTTTAATTAAAAGATAGATTGAAATGAAAAAGCAATTACGCAGTTCGTTTAGTACACAAGGCCGTCGCATGGCGGGAGCCCGCGCATTATGGGCAGCCAACGGCATGAAGAAGAATCAGATGGGAAAACCCATTATCGCTATCGTCAATTCATTTACACAGTTCGTTCCGGGACACGTGCATCTGCATGAGATCGGGCAGTTGGTAAAGGCTGAAATTGAGAAGCTGGGATGCTTCGCTGCGGAATTTAATACGATTGCTATCGATGACGGTATCGCTATGGGTCACGATGGAATGCTTTACTCGCTTCCTTCCCGTGATATCATAGCAGATAGCGTGGAATATATGGTCAATGCGCACAAGGCGGATGCAATGGTATGTATCAGCAACTGCGACAAGATTACTCCGGGAATGTTGATGGCTGCCATGCGTCTGAATATCCCTACCGTATTCGTATCCGGCGGACCGATGGAAGCCGGCGAATGGAATGGCCAGCATCTGGATTTGATTGATGCTATGATTAAATCGGCAGATGACAGCGTAAGTGATCAGGAAGTGGCTAATATCGAACAGAATGCTTGTCCTACTTGCGGATGCTGCTCAGGAATGTTTACGGCGAACTCAATGAACTGCCTGAATGAAGCCATCGGTTTGGCTCTTCCGGGGAATGGAACTATTGTAGCTACGCACGAAAATCGTACAAAGCTATTTGAAGATGCTGCCAAATTGATTGTAGAGAATGCAATGAAATATTATGAAGAAGGAGACGAAAGCGTACTTCCCCGCAGCATTGCTACCCGTCAGGCATTCCTCAATGCAATGACATTGGATATTGCGATGGGAGGTTCTACGAATACAGTTCTTCACTTGTTGGCTGTAGCACATGAGGCAGGAGTTGATTTCAAGATGGATGACATTGATATGCTGTCACGTAAGGCACCCTGTCTGTGTAAAGTCGCTCCGAATACACAAAAATATCACATTCAAGATGTTAACCGTGCAGGTGGTATTATTGCCATTTTAGCAGAATTGGCAAAAGGCGGTCTGATTGATACCTCTGTTCTCCGTGTGGATGGCATGTCGTTGGCGGAAGCAATCGATCAATATTCAATCACGAGCCCCCATGTTACAGAAAAAGCAATAAAGAAATATTCAAGTGCGGCAGGAAACAGATTCAATCTCGTACTTGGTTCTCAGGGTGCATATTATAAGGAACTGGATACAGATCGTGCGAGCGGCTGCATCCGTGATTTGGAACATGCTTATAGCAAAGACGGAGGTCTGGCGGTATTGAAAGGAAATATTGCTCAGGACGGTTGTGTGGTAAAAACGGCGGGGGTAGACGAAAGTATCTGGAAATTTACCGGACCGGCCAAAGTATTCGACTCACAAGAAGCAGCTTGTGAAGGCATTCTTGGAGGCCGAGTCGTCAGCGGCGACGTTGTCGTCATCACGCACGAAGGTCCGAAGGGTGGTCCCGGTATGCAGGAAATGCTTTACCCGACTTCTTATATCAAATCCCGTCACCTTGGCAAAGAATGTGCCTTGATTACCGACGGACGTTTCAGTGGTGGAACTTCCGGATTGAGTATCGGACATGTTTCTCCTGAAGCCGCTGCCGGAGGTAACATAGGAAAGATAGTAGATGGAGATATTATTGAAATCGACATTCCCGCCCGAACGATTAACGTGCGACTAACAGATGAAGAACTGGCTGCCCGCCCGATGACTCCCGTTACTCGTGACCGTTACGTGCCGAAGAGTCTGAAAGCATACGCCAGCATGGTAAGCTCTGCCGATAAGGGAGCAGTGAGATTAATTGATTGATCCACTTCATTATCTATTATGAATTTCCATTATCCATTAAGAAACTATGAGTAAGGACTTAATAACAGGCGCAGAGGCAATGATGCGTTCTCTGGAACATCAGGGAGTGACTACCATTTTCGGTTATCCCGGTGGTTCCATAATGCCTACATTCGATGCCCTGTACGACCATCAAAATACATTGAATCATATCTTGGTTCGCCATGAACAGGGAGCTGCCCATGCGGCACAAGGCTATGCCCGTGTATCGGGTAAAGTAGGTGTTTGTCTGGTAACCAGTGGTCCCGGAGCAACAAATACCATCACCGGTATTGCAGATGCGATGATAGACAGCACTCCTATCGTTGTCATTGCAGGGCAGGTGGGGACAGGTTTTCTCGGAACGGACGCTTTTCAGGAAGTCGATTTGGTAGGTATCACCCAGCCAATCGCTAAATGGAGCTATCAGATTCGTCGTGCGGAAGACGTGGCTTGGGCGATAGCACGTGCTTTTTATATTGCCAGCAGCGGACGTCCCGGTCCGGTGGTACTCGACTTTGCTAAAAATGCACAGGTTGAAAAAACGAAATATGAACCGACAAAGCAGGAGTTTATCCGCAGTTATGTTCCGGTTCCCGACACAGACGAAGAATCGGTAAAGGCTGCTGCCGAACTGATTAATAATGCCGAACGTCCGCTTGTGTTAGTAGGACAGGGAGTAGAACTGGGAAATGCTCAGGAAGAACTGCGTACCTTTATCGAAAAGGCAGATATGCCGGCAGGTTGTACCTTGCTCGGACTGTCCGCATTGCCTACTGATCACCCTTTGAATAAAGGAATGTTGGGCATGCATGGAAATTTAGGCCCCAATATCAATACCAACAAATGTGATGTACTGATTGCTGTCGGCATGCGTTTTGATGATCGTGTGACAGGTAATCTGGCTACTTATGCCAAACAAGCGAAAGTGATTCATTTTGATATTGATCCGGCAGAAGTTAACAAGAATGTAAAGGTAGATATTGCCGTTCTGGGTGACTGCAAAAAGACATTGTCCGCTGTGACCGAACTGTTGAAAAAGAATCAGCATACCGAATGGGTAGATAGTTTCAAGGAATATGAGGCAGTAGAGGAAGAAAAAGTCATTCGTCCCGAACTTCATCCCGCAACGGATTCTCTGAGTATGGGAGAAGTAGTACGCGCAGTAAGCGAAGCGACCCGGCACGAAGCTATATTGGTGACAGATGTAGGTCAGAATCAGATGATTTCTGCCCGTTATTTTAAATATACCAAAGAACGTAGTATCGTTACTTCGGGCGGACTCGGCACAATGGGGTTTGGTCTTCCGGCAGCTATCGGAGCTACTTTCGGACGTCCGGATCGCACAGTATGTGTATTTATGGGCGACGGCGGACTGCAAATGAATATTCAGGAGCTGGGGACAATCATGGAACAGAAGGCTCCGGTGAAGATTATCTGCTTGAATAACAATTATCTCGGCAATGTGCGCCAATGGCAGGCAATGTTCTTTAATCGCCGTTATTCGTTTACTCCGATGCTGAATCCGGATTATATGAAAATCGCTTCTGCCTACGATATTCCTTCCAAGCGTGTATTTTCGCGGGAAGAACTGAAAGTGGCTATCGACGAAATGCTGTCGACAGACGGACCGTTCCTGCTCGAAGCTTGTGTGGTAGAAGAAGGTAATGTCCTGCCGATGACCCCTCCGGGTGGTTCGGTAAATCAGATGTTGCTGGAATGTTAATTCTTAGTTTAAAAAGTTATGAGTGATAAGACATTATATACAATTATAGTTCATTCCGAAAATATAGCCGGATTGCTGAATCAGGTAACTGCTGTATTTACACGCCGCCAAATAAACATCGAGAGTTTGAACGTGTCTGCTTCTTCTATCAAAGGTGTACATAAATATACGATTACCGCATGGACCGATAGGGACACTATCGAGAAGGTGGTGAAGCAGATTGAAAAGAAGATTGACGTTATTCAGGCACACTATTTTACGGAAGACGAGATTTATTTTCACGAGATTGCCTTATATAAGGTATCTACTCCCGCTTTTCAGGAAACTCCGGAAGCATCTAAGGTGATCCGCAGATATAATGCCCGTATTGTAGAAGTGAATCCGGTATTCTCTATCGTTGAGAAAAACGGTATGAGTGAAGAGATCACTTCACTTTACGAAGAACTTCGGGCTTTGAAATGTGTTCTGCAATTTGTTCGTTCGGGGCGTGTAGCCATTACTACCAGTTGTTTCGAGCGGGTAAATGAGTTTCTGGATGGACAGGAAGCGAAGTATAAGCAAAGTAAACAACAACAAGAGTGATGAGTGAAGAAAATAAAATAGGGACCTATCAGTTTGTGGCAGAGCCGTTTCATGTGGACTTTAACGGACGCCTGACAATGGGAGTGCTGGGAAACCATCTGCTGAATTGTGCAGGTTTTCATGCCAGCGACCGTGGATTTGGTATTGCTACGCTGAACGAGGACAATTACACATGGGTACTTTCCCGTCTGGCTGTCGAATTGGATGAGATGCCTTATCAATACGAGAAGTTCTCGGTTCAGACATGGGTGGAGAATGTCTATCGTCTGTTTACCGACCGTAACTTTGCCATCATTGACAAGGATGGCAAAAAGATAGGCTATGCACGTTCCGTATGGGCGATGATCAATTTGAATACCCGTAAGCCTGCCGATCTGTTGGCACTGCATGGAGGGAGCATCGTCGATTATGTGTGCGATGAGCCTTGTCCGATTGAAAAGCCTTCGCGTATCAAGGTGACCAGTGATCAGCCTGTTGCAACGCTGACGGCCAAATACAGTGATATAGATATTAACGGGCATGTAAACAGTATCCGTTATATCGAGCATATACTAGACTTGTTTCCGATAGAATTGTATCAGACAAAACGCATCCGCCGGTTTGAAATGGCGTATGTGGCTGAAAGTTATTTCGGAGATGAGCTTTCTTTCTTCTGCGATGAGGCGAATGAAAACGAGTTTCATGTAGAAGTGAAGAAAAACGGGAGCGAAGTCGTTTGCCGTTCCAAAGTGATGTTTGAATAGCAAACAGAGAGATGAAGAAATGGTATGCCATATTGCTTCTTTTGTCCGCACTCAAAGTGAGTGCTCAGGAGATCAGTTTTATACCAGAAGTAGGTTTAGGATTATCCAATATAACCAATAGCGACAATAATAGTAAGGTGCGTCCCGGATTTAATATAGGTATGGGGATGGAAGTTATCTGGAATGAAAGAGTCGGTATGGGCATAGGAGTTAATTATCTGGTGCTGGGCAATAGGTTTACAACTGATTACATCTCTTATACGACCAAGTTGGATTACGTCAGTATACCGGTTTACGCAAAAGGATATGTGTACAAAGGGTTGTTTGTATTTGCAGGTCCCCAGTTCGGTTTTAATGTAGTCCGGGATGATGGAAGAGATTATGATGAATTGTCAGATCTGGACAAAATGCGTAAATTTGACTTTTCTATAGGAGTCGGTATCGGTTATCAGTGGGACTTTGGTCTTCAGCTTTCGGCAAGTCACAATTTGGGGCTGATTGATGTCTGGAAGAAGTATCCCGATGAATGGTCCTCTTCCGGCAAGAAGTATAACAGCATTTTTCAATTTAATGTAGGTTGGAGAATCGGATTTTAAAAAGATTATAATAATTAATAACTTGCCTCTTCTTTATTTTTTCGTAATGGAGAAAGAAGAAAGGCTTAAAACAAAAAAACAAAAAAATGGCACAGTTGAATTTTGGCGGTACTACAGAAACCGTAGTAATCCGTGATGAATTTCCATTGGAAAAGGCTCGTGAAGTATTAAAAAATGAAACAATCGCTGTAATCGGTTACGGTGTACAAGGTCCTGGACAAGCATTGAATCTGCGTGATAACGGTTTTAATGTAATCGTTGGTCAGCGTCCGGGTAAAACATACGATAAAGCAGTAGCTGACGGATGGGTTCCGGGTGAAACTTTATTCGGCATTGAAGAGGCTTGTGAGAAAGGTACAGTCGTTATGTGTTTGTTGTCTGATGCGGCAGTAATGTCTGTATGGCCAACTATCAAACCTTACCTGACTGCCGGAAAAGCTCTTTATTTCTCTCATGGCTTCGCTATCACATGGAGTGATCGCACAGGTGTAGTTCCTCCAAAAGATATCGACGTGATTATGGTGGCTCCTAAAGGTTCGGGTACTTCTTTGCGTACCATGTTCCTCGAAGGTCGCGGTTTGAACTCTTCTTACGCTATCTATCAGGATGCAACAGGCAATGCAATGGACAGAACAATTGCACTGGGTATCGGTATCGGTTCAGGTTATTTGTTTGAAACAACTTTCAGCCGTGAAGCTACTTCCGACCTGACAGGAGAACGTGGTTCACTGATGGGTGCAATCCAAGGTTTGTTGTTGGCACAGTACGAAGTTTTGCGTGAAAACGGACACAGCCCTTCTGAAGCATTCAACGAAACGGTAGAAGAACTGACTCAGTCACTGATGCCGTTGTTCGCAAAGAATGGTATGGACTGGATGTACGCTAACTGCTCTACTACAGCTCAACGTGGTGCTCTCGACTGGATGGGCCCGTTCCATGACGCTATCAAACCGGTAGTTGAAAAATTGTATCACAGTGTAAAGACTGGTAACGAAGCGCAGATTTCAATCGACTCCAACTCTAAACCGGATTATCGTGAGAAACTGGAAGAAGAACTGAAAGCATTGCGCGAAAGCGAAATGTGGCAGACTGCTGTAACAGTTCGCAAACTTCGTCCGGAAAATAACTAATCAGACTTATTATATAAGCTTTTCAAAAGGCGGGAAAATCGTATTTTCCTGCCTTTTCTATGTAAATATCACTTTTTAAAACGATAGAAAAGGGGTAAAAGAAGAAAAAAGATTAAAAGACACTGATAATGTAGGTAAAAAAGAGCATTTATTATTACCTTTACGCCAACAAATAAAACAGAAAAGGCAATGAAGACACTTTTTACTTTCAGAAGATTGATATGTATGCAGAAAATTTCTTCTTTAATAAGTAGTATATCAGAATGTTACATCAAAAGATATTTAAGTTATTCTCTACCGAATAGTAGAAATAATACCATTTCAAGTCCTTTTAATATTTCGTGCTCCATTAGTAATTCGTTGGTATGATGCAGAGGTTTCATTCTGTAGCAGGAATGAACATGCGTTAAAACGTGTTTAAAAAGTTTTTGGAGCAGAATTTAGTGGGAAAATAACATTGTTTGTTTTGTTTGTAAATAGGGGTCCTCTTTCGTGAGAAAGGGGGCTTCTTTTTTTATCGAAACAATTCAGGAAAAGACCGCTTCCTGATCGTAGGGGGAGGTGGTAGGTGAGTATATTAGTCCTTCGTATCCTTTTGTTACAAATTAGAAGTTAAAAACATCTATTGTAGGAGACATATACATTCGAGAATTAAGTAGATTCTATTGTCATCTGTCAGCTTTTAGTATTTAAACATCTACAAAACAGTCGTTTATATCATGACAATAAGACCTGATAATAAGGCTGACAATAGAAAACAGGCGTTTTATTGTCAGCCTTTTTTTTCAATTCTGATAGGAGGCATCAATGATTTCTCTTATTCTTGCGAATCTTGAAGGGGATAAATGACTGGGCGGATGTTTTTGCTTGCTCATCTGTAGAAAGCTGCTGTTTCGTGTTTATAGAATTGTCGTTTCCTTGCTTGGAACTGTTGTTTCTTCTATTGGAAATGGTTGTGCCAAAGGCTTGGCACAGTTGTGCCATCGTGTTGGCACGGTTGTGTCACTACGTTGGCACAACTGTTTTACCGGTATGGCACAACTGCTTTGATGGGTTGTCATGAGCAAAGTGAGCGCTCAAAAAATACAAGGAGAAGGAGAGGATATTTAAATTGCAGGATTTATCTTTGGGTAATGGGCTGACAATAAAACGCCTGTTTTTCTACTGTCAGCCTTATTATCAGGTCTTATTGTCATGATATAAACGGCTGTTTCGTAGATGTTTAAATACTAAAAGCTGACAGATGACAATAGAATGCCCGAAAAACTCTTATGTAGAAGCAACTCGGACCCGTTGATTTCTCTATATGAAATAGGGGATCAATCCGAAATCCCGGTTGTTTTCAGTTTGTTTCTTTCTGTATGGTTTTGAATGATGAATGAAGAACTGGCTGCGCTATCACGCTGCAAAGTAATTCTTCGTTCATCATTCTTCATGTCCACTAAATCCAAGTCCCCTTACGCCACAGAAACTCAAGCGGTCCCTGCTTATGACGGGCAAGCCACCAGCGGCTGAATATCAGCTGTACGGTGAAGATAAGTAATGCGATCAGCAAGCTTCCTGTTGCACCTGCATATTTGTACATGGCCAGTCCGAATCCATAATAGATAGTTACCCCCATGATGGACTGCGAGATATAGTTCGTCAGACTCATACGGCCATAAGGAATCAGCAGACTTTGCCAGCTATATCCCGTATCTTTTTTAAACCAAAGCAAGGTAAAGACGGAAACAAGAACAATCATGAAAGCAAAGTTGGCATAAGACGGGACAGCTATCTTATACGGAACCAAGATGGACGGATTCGTGATCAGTTCAGGAACAAACACCCTCAGACAATGGAGAGGAATAAAAGCGATTGCAGCACCTGTCAGCATCCTCTTCCAAAAGCGCAGGGACTCTTCGCTTTTCATAAAGTACTTCCGGCGTCCCAGAAGCATTCCGAACATGAATAAAGCTGCCGTCTGGAACAGGCGACCGTTCTCTACCTGCCAGATATTGCTATATAATTGTCCGTCAGTGATATTGGAACGGAGTACTTCAAAGAAACTGCCGGTAGCCGTCACTTCCTCCGCAAGCTTGGCAAAAGGAATATAATGACCTGTCACCGGTACATACTCCGGATTGATCATTGCATAGATGGCACGCCCCCACTCGTAGGGTTGCAGAAGCAAGATAACGGCAATCCAGAAAACGGCTTTATCTTTGAGTTTACAAACCGGAATCAAGGCAAAGCCGACTACTGCATAGAGCAGCAGAATATCCCCGTTATAGAACAAGGCATGCAGCTGCGCAAACAGGAAAAGCAAGCACATCCGCCACGCAAAGCGCCCGCGAAAGTCAGTTCCCCGCTTCTCCGCATTATGAAACTGAATATAAAAACTAAAGCCGAACAATAAAGAGAACGTAGCGTACGCCTTCCCTGCAAACAGGAAAAACATGGTGTCCCACGCATACTTATCTACCGTCTGCAACCATGCAGGCAAGGTACATTCCAACGGTAAAAACAGATTATAATGTTCCAGATTATGCAACAATACAATAGCCAGCAAGGCAAATCCGCGCAGAGCATCTACAACTCCGAGCCGTTCAGTCGTTTTAAGTGTTTGAGTCATCAGATATAGTTATTCAAGATCAATTTATAATGACGCAAAAATAGCAGAAATATCTGAAGTACAAAAGTTTATAAATATTAAAAGCTTTTTATATCAACTCATAGCTAGCCATCTGTATCGGCATGTCCAGATTGTGAAGAACCTTCTCCAGCAGAATGCCTTCCCGGTTGTCATACTCATAGCCGAAGGTTGCCCGGATACCTTGCAAAATAAATTGCGTAGCACGGTCCAACGCCATCGGAAGGCTGTCTCCCTGCATCAAAGAACCGGTGATCACACTCGTAAAAGTATCCCCCGTACCCGGATAGTGTGCAGGCAGATAAGGACAAGTCACCTTCCAGTAGCGGTTACCCTGACGATTGTAGGCATATACGGAAGTCTTATGGGGCTCATCGTGCACCGGAACACTGGTGATAATAACCACCTGCGGACCTTTGTCAGACAAGAGACGGAGATATTCTTTCAGTTCCTCGTCGGTATTGTCCGCTTTATACGGTTTGTCCAGCAAATAAAACAACTCAGTCAGATTCGGAGTAATCACATCCGCCTTGGTTATCAGATGACGCATTTCCTTCACCATATCCATATCAAAGTTGGTATAAAGCCGTCCATTGTCTCCCAGCACCGGATCGGCTACTATCAGACTATCCGGCTGACGGAAATCCTTGATAAAATCGGAAACAATCTGAATCTGTCGCGGAGAGCCCAGATAACCGGTATAAATAGCATCAAACTGTACCTCCAGTTTCTTCCATTCGGCAATGATTTTCGGCATTTCATCCGTCAGGTCCAGAAAGGAGAAGCCGGGATACTGGGTGTGATTGGACAACACTGCCGTAGGAAGCGGACAGACCTGAAAGCCCATCGAGGACAATATAGGAATAACGACTGTCAGAGAAACGCGTCCCATCCCCGAAAGATCGTGAACGGCAGCTATCTTCTTTACTTTATTTGCATACATATCAATTTATTATTAGACGATTTTTGATTCTTGTCTGTCAACGGGATCTCAAACAGAGACTCTATATAATGAAAACGAAGGCTCTGTTTCTGAGCAACGGAGCCTTCGTTCGATATAAACAGAAGCTCTGTTTTTTCTTTGTCCTAACAAAACTAAGCTTCTATTGTTTTAAATCCAAATTTATTTTAGAATAATAAAGCCGGAATTATGTCAATATGACTAAAACCTCCCGTGCTCCATGCGCTCCCATGACCAATGCCTGTTCGATATCCGCCGTCTTTGAGGGACCGGAAATAAAAGTACCGAACTGATATTCCTGTCCGTCCAGTTGGCAATAAGCGTCATACATGGTATCCACAATCTTGTTCCGGTCGATCAGAATCACCAGACTCTCCGAGATAAAATAAATCGCTTTATACTTCACCTGTTGCGGTATCCAGATCGCACCGTTCTCGGCTACCCCGATCTCTCCCCGAACGACGGCAACTTCCGTTCCGTCCAGTTCTTTCGGGTCGTCCACCATATCCGGATTGAAAGTTGCACAAGATATATCCGGCAGTACGGAAGCAATGCGCATCGCATCCGGATACGTCCGGCGAATGACAGCATTCACATCTTCCCCTTTGTCCAATACCACTGCCGTACCACCGACAGCACGGCTGATAGCGCAGAACTGCTCCACTTTGTCGGGATACGTCAACCGTTTCATATCTGCTATATCCGGCTTTTCATAATGCGACTGCGTATGCTTACGGATGCTCGCCAGTATTTCTTCTCTGCTGCTCATTTTGATTCCTCCTTTCCCTGTACCTTGTTTTTCTTCCACATTTCATTGAATGACTCTCCGGCAAATTCCGGCAGTTCGCGCCCTTTGCCCCAATCGTCCAAGTCATTGTATTTCATAAAGCGCGGCAGACCATTCACTATCGGAGCCGCCCACAAAGCCGCATTGAACAGTGCGGGACGTTCCATCAGGAATTTCATTCCACCGGACATTATCTTCTTTCCGGTATTCGCCTTTCCCAATGCGTCGAGATCCTGACGCCACCTGTAAATCTGTTCCGCCAAGTCCACTTTTACCGGGCAGACATCGGAACAAGACATGCACAGCGAACAGGCGGAAAGATTATCATAATACTTCTCCGGATCGTGGGCCATCCCCAGATTGATACCGATAGGACCGGGTATAAAGTAAGTATAAGAGTATCCCCCACTCCGTCGATAGACCGGACAGGTATTCATGCAGGCACCGCAACGGATACAGTTCAGTGTCTTGATATGACCGGGCTTGGAGAGCAGTGTACTCCGACCGTTATCTACGATAATAATATGATATTCACCGCCTTCGCGGGGACGACGGTAATGAGAAGTATAAGTAGTCACCGGCTGTCCGGTTGCCGAACGTGCCAGCAGACGGGTGAACACTCCCAGCGCCTCCAAGTCCGGCACGATCTTCTCCATACCGAAAGCGGCGATATTCAGTTTGGGATAAGAAGTACCCATATCGGCATTTCCTTCATTGGTGCAGACGACGATGTCTCCGGTAGAGGCTACGGCAAAGTTGGCGCCCGTCATGGCAGCTTCCGCATTCAGGAAGAGGTGACGCAGGTTCTTGCGTGCGGCATGTGTAAGGTAGGTCGGGTCGAAGTTTCCTTTTTCCGTACCCATCTCCTTTTCAAACAATTCGCCTACCTGTTCCCGCTTGATGTGGATCGCAGGCAGAACGATATGGCTCGGTTCGAGATGCATCAGTTGCAGGATACGCTCGCCTAAGTCGGACTCTACCACATCAATTCCACGTTCCATCAGGAAAGGGTTCAGACCACATTCTTCGGCAAGCATCGATTTGCTTTTGATGAAGTGGTGCACGTTATGCTCATTCAGAATCTCGTACACAATGGCACAATATTCATCTGCATCTTTTGCCCAATGTACAATCGCCCCGTTGGCAGTAGCGTTCTTCTCAAACTCCAGCAGGAGTTCTTCGAGGTGGCTGCTGGAATACAGTTTCAGTTCACAAGCCTTGTTGCGCAGTTCCTCCCATTCGGGAACTTCCTTGCTCATCTTGTCCCTTTTGGCACGGACCATCCAAAGGGTTTCGTTATGCCATGCTGCCATCTTGCTGTCCTGCAAGAACTTTTCGGCAGCCTTCGAATGTTTGGTACTCATGATTGCGACGCTAAGATTTCTACAATATGGATAATTTGAATCGGCAGATGTTCCCGTTTGATGACACCTTGCATATGCATCAGGCAGGAACTGTCCGCTCCGACAATGTATTCGGCTCCGGTAGCCATGTGGTCTTTCACCTTATCACGCCCCATGCAGACGGATACCGCCTGTTCTTCTACGGCAAACATTCCGCCGAAGCCGCAACATTCGTCTATATGGCTGGGCTCGAACACTTCGATGCCTTCCACCATATTGAGCAGATCACGCAGTTTGTTGTAATAAGGGATGTTCAATTCGCTGGGAGCGGAGATGAAGAGTTCGCGCACACCGTGGCAGCTGTTGTGAATGCTGACTTTGTGCGGGAAGCGTGCCGGTATCTTCGCCGGTTTGAGCACATCATGGATAAACTCGCAGAGATCATAAATCTTCCCTGCACTCTGGCACACATGTCCTTCGGTCCCCAAAATCCGGGGATGGTTTTCTTTCACAAATGCCACGCAACTGGCAGAAGGGCCGACAATGTAATCGTACTTCTGGAACAGATCTTCAAAACGGAATGCCAACTTCATCGACTCGTCTTCAAAACCGGCGTTTGCCATCGGTTGTCCGCAACAGGTCTGATCCAACGGATAATCGACATCTACTCCTAAACTTTTCAATAGTTTATACGATGCTACCCCCACATTGGGGTAAATAGCATTGATATAACAAGGAATAAATAAACCTACTTTCATAATTATATTACGTAAAATTTAGATGCATCCTCTGCTACTCCATCCGTTCTGTCTGTTTAGCGGATGTCGATTAGTTTGTGTGTTTGCAGGCTTAGTCTCCATTTGGGGTGTCGCATTACACAATCCACTGTCAAAGCAGTGTTATAACAAGAACAAGGCTGGAGGAAAAAATGTTCAGCGGAAAGTCGTTCATAAATGCTTATATCTTGTCCTTCGTAGACCACTTTCACCTCATCCATCCGGGTAATGGCCAACCGGGCGCCTTGCTTTGGCGAACAAGTCACCCAGTCGATAGATGCCGGCAGAGGGCGTGTCCCGTTGGTTTCGATACAAACATACTTGCCTGCTTCGTGCAGACGGTCGACCAGCGCGTCGTCTATCCAGAGCGACGGTTCTCCGCCGGTGAGGATAACGGTTGCAGCCGGATATTTGCTGACTTCGGCTATGATTTCGTCGTCCGTCATCAAAGTGCCCTCTTCGTGCTGCGTGTCGCAGAAACTGCATTTCAAGTTACAGCCGGAGAAGCGGACAAAAACAGCCGGTGTTCCGGTATGATAGCCTTCCCCCTGCAAACTATAAAAGATTTCGTTAATCTTTCTCATCTTTCAAAAAAAGTTTTGTTTGGTGCGCGTTTACTCTTTCTCGTCTTCGGTACGGTCTTTCTCGTAGATAACGATATTTCCTTCGGACTCCTGCACTTCTACTTTATAGCATTGCGGAATCTGTTTGCAAACCCAGCGGGCAATGTTCTCCGCTGTCGGATTGAATGGAAGTACTTCATTCAGGTTCTGATGGTCCAGTTTCTCCGTGACCACTTCTTTGATGCGGGTGAAATCCACCACCATTCCTTCGGAGTTGAGCCGTGAAGAACGGCAATAGACAGTGATAATCCAGTTGTGACCGTGTAGACTGGCGCATTTACTGCGATACGGGAGTACCAGTTTGTGAGAAGCTGATATCTCCATGCGTTTGATTACTGTAAACATGGCTGTATATATTTTATATGGTTACATGCATCTAATGTCACCTCGATGCAAGGACAAAGGTAATATAAAAAGAGCTTTCATCCCGCAAACCCGATTATTTTTTCCTGTTTTTACACTATCTTTGCCGAATGAAAACTCTGTATATTGTTTTAGGAAGCATATCTCTCGGACTCGGCATTCTCGGCATCTTCCTGCCGTTACTGCCTACTACTCCTTTTCTATTACTTACCGCCGCACTTTATTTCAAAGGGTCGCCCCGATTATACAATTGGTTGCTGAATCACCGGCACTTCGGTCCGTACATCCGCAACTTCCGTGAAAATAAGGCCATACCGCTCCGAGCCAAGATCATCTCCCTTGTGCTGATGTGGGGAACGATGCTCTATTGCATCTTTTTCCTGATTCCGCTTCTATGGGTGAAAATCCTTCTGGGACTAATAGCGGCAGGCGTCACCTATCATATTCTCTCTTTCAAGACATTGAAATAATCCGAAAGTCCCTGACGGGCGTCAACCAGTTTGTCTTCCCAATGTTTCACGGAGTTTTGCCCGATAATGTCAGTCACGTACTTCACGGAGATAAAAGGGATTTCCTTGGAACGGCAGACGAAGGCCTGCGCATACGCTTCCATATCCACAACGTCTCCGCTGACATGAGTCAGTTCCGTCAGGAAACCATCTCCCGTATTGCAGATCCCTTCTTCTGTCCAATGTTTGCAGAACCCCTTTGTTTCGAGCAAAGCGGAAGAGTCTATTTCACATTCCATACCGAACCCGGCAAGCTTCTGCATGTCGCGGTCTATAAATTTACGGCAGACAAAGATATCTCCTACCTGATGGCTGACCGTTCCCGCGCTTCCGATATTCAAGACAAGATCGGGTTGCACCTGGCGAATCGCCTCTGCCAGATGAAAGGCAGATTTCACTTTTCCGATGCCCGTACGGATATAATAAGGCTCCACATCCGGCCACTTAATTTCTACGAACTCGCCTTGAACGGCATACGTTACTAATATTTTCAGCATAAGTTTTCTGTATATAATGACATTAATTAAGTGCAAAATTAAGCATTTACGCTTAATTTGGTTCAGGATTGCTCTAAAATGGTCATTTTTTAATCATAGATGTTTCTCCCGTTCGTTAACTTTGCCTACATAACTTAAAAACAAAACACCATGACAAAAAACTCTATTACAGACAACCGGATGGTTTGGCTGGACGTGATTCGTTGCGTTGCCATGCTAATGGTAATCGGCGTACATTGTATTGATCCTTTTTACATTTCCCCCACGATGCGGGTTATTCCTGAGTACACACATTGGGCAGCGATCTACGGTTCACTTCTGCGTCCATCGGTTCCCCTGTTCGTGATGATGACCGGACTCCTTCTGCTTCCCGTCAGACAAGAACAGCCTTTGGGCACTTTTTACAAGAAACGTATTTTCCGCGTACTTTTTCCGTTCCTCATCTGGTCGGTGCTTTACAGTATGTTCCCCTGGTTTACGGGACTTTTAGGTCTGCCCAAAGAAATCATAGGCGACTTCTTCTGCTACACTCAGGGACATGAGTCGCAAAGTCTCATGGATTCGCTGAAAGATGTGGCCATGATTCCGTTCAATTTCAGCCACAAGGAAAATCACATGTGGTATATCTATCTGCTCATCGGATTATACCTCTATATGCCTTTCTTCTCTGCATGGGTAGAGCGGGCAAGCAACAAAACCAAGCAAGTATTCCTGTTTATCTGGATCGTCTCTCTCTTTATTCCTTATATACGCGAATATGTAGCCAACTGGCTCTTCGACCGCAGCGGTTATGTTTTCGGTACCGATACATGGAACGAATTCAGCATGCTTTACTACTTCGCCGGATTCAACGGTTATCTGCTGCTGGGACATTACGTGAAAGAAAACAAGGACGGAAATATACTAAAAATCTTCTGGCCTTTTAGTGGTAACGGAGAATCCGATCGTCATAATAGCAATTGGAGTGTGTGGAAGACATTCCTTATTTGTGCCGTAATGTTTGCCGTCGGTTATTACGTGACGTACACAGGATTCAGTACGACTGCTGCCAATCCGAATGCTACGGAGACTGAAATGGAACTTTATTTCACGTTCTGTAGCCCGAATGTGCTGTTGATGACGTTAGCAGCATTCCTGTTGATGAAGAAAGTGGTAGTCAATACGCCTGTCGTAGTCAAAGCATTAGCCAATATGACAAAGTGCGGTTTCGGAATTTACATGGTACACTACTTTGTGGTAGGTCCGTTCTTCCTGCTGATAGGTCCTTCGGAAATTCCTATTCCATTGCAGGTTCCCTTGATGGCTGTTTGCATTTTCCTTTGCAGTTGGGCATTCACGGCAGCAGTATATAAAGTGATTCCGAAGAAGGCTAAGTATTTTATGGGATAAAAAAATTAAAAGAATAGGTATTATGAAGATTAAAGTTGGTCTCATCGGTTTTGGCAGAATGGGGCGATTTTATTTAAAAGAAATGCAGAAAAGCGGGCGATGGGAGGTCGCATACATTTGCGACATCAATCCCGATTGCCGGGAACTGGCGAAGAAATTATCTCCCGAATCGAAGATACTGGAAAACGAACAGGAAATGTTCGATGATGAAAGTGTGCAGGTAGTAGGACTATTTGCTCTGGCAGACTCACGGAAAGACCGGATTGAAAAGGCCATCAAATACGGCAAGCATATCATCTCCGAAAAACCCGTTTCAGACACTATCGACAAAGAATGGGAAGTAGTGGACATCACTGAAAAAGCCGCTTGTTTCTCTACCGTCAACCTGTATCTCCGTAATGCCTGGTACCATCAGGCCATCAAGCAATTTATAGACCGGGGAGAGATCGGTGAACTGGCCATCCTGCGCATCTGCCACATGACTCCGGGACTCGCACCGGGGGAAGGACACGAATATGAAGGACCCGCCTTCCACGACTGCGGAATGCACTATGTAGACATCGCACGCTGGTATGCCGGATGCGAATACAAGACGTGGCATTCACAGGGAGTCAACATGTGGAGTTATAAGGACCCCTGGTGGGTGCAATGCCACGGAACATTCCAGAACGGCGTTGTCTTCGATATCACCCAGGGATTTGTCTACGGACAATTATCCAAGGACCAGACCCACAATTCATACGTGGACATCATCGGTACCAAAGGAATCGCCCGCATGACGCACGACTTTAAAACCGCCGTTGTCGACCTTCGCGGAGTCACACGGACAGAGCGGATAGAGAAACCCTTCGGAGGGAAAAACATCGATGTACTGTGCGACCTGTTTGCCGACTCCATAGAAACCGGAACCAGAAACCCCAAACTCCCGCTCATACGAGACTCCGCCATCGCGTCCGAATACGCATGGACCTTTTTGCACGACGCCTATACGCACGATTTACCCGCGATAGGAGAACTGGAGACACTGGAGCAAATATGGGAAAGAAGAAGAAATATGAAAAACGGATACGGATTACTCCAAAAGCCATAATAAGTTTTTAATGATATAACAGGCTGAAATTAATTACTAACTCTTAAAAATAAAACCATGTCAGACTTTTCAAGAAGAAAATTCCTTAAAACGGGAGCCGCCGCTTTAGCAGGCATCACCATTGCTCCCAGCTCTATCTTAGG
>NZ_FNNN01000054.1 GCF_900106755.1 Bacteroides faecis MAJ27 | reverse complement strand
TTGCTTACCTTCATATCTTTTACGTTTTATAATTCACACGCAAAGGTATGAAGAACTATTATGGTCTAGGATACGGGGTTTACTGATTGCTTACATTCAAGCAGAAGTCCAAACTTCTTGAATATCTTTATCGGCACGTTTGCGATTACAATCTCAACCGTATGAATATCGAGGCGAATACCGACAGCATATTAAGACGGCAGAATGAGATACTTGCAAAAATTAATGAGTTGAAAAATCCAGTGACCATTATTCCACCCAATATCAATGGGATGTTTATACGTGGCTATTATATTAAGTTACGATATGTCGTGGCCTTCGTGGTCGTTATTATGATATGGGCTGTTGCTGCTTCTGTTAGTAGTATGAAGTATAAGGAAGAATCCTTTGCTCATTATTCTATGTATCGGGCGGTGAGGGAACAGCATCAGTACTTGATGGGAAAAATAGGACTAGAGCCCCAAAAGAATACGGAATAGTCCTTGGAGAAAATAAGCAACGGCTTTTTACTATTGCTCCTTTCTTCCATAAGTTACTTCTGGTTCTGCCACCATAGGTGTATTATTTATATCAGGTAAGTCGTATGTTCTTATTTTCCTGTCTTCAAGGAAAATATGATTCAAAGTATAAGCCAATGATTCAAGTGTTTGTATGCGGACTTTAGGTTTTAGTTGACATTCCCAAACTGTAATACAATGCCAGCCCATAGCAGCAAGTTGGCATTGTTCTTTTTTATCACGCTCTTTGTTTCGCTCTATTTTCTTTTGCCAAAAGTCAATGTTTGTTTTAGGTAGGCGAAAGTATCTGCAATTATCATGACCATGCCAAAAGCAGCCGTTCACAAAAATAACTGTTCGATATTTGCGAAGTACCAAATCAGGATGTCCGGGCAGGCGTGGATGGTTTAGCCGATAGCGGAAGCCACGGCTAAAAAGGAACTTGCGAACCAGTAATTCAGGTTTTGTATCCCTCCCTTTTATAGCGGACATACAACGGTGGCGTTGTTCTCTATTCAGCACATCAGCCATATCGTTTATTTGAGTTGTTCTTTACAGTCTTTATACAGTTGAATTAAATGATATATAGACATATCTATGAGAGGCTCAAACATAAAACTGTTTATATGAATTAGTTCAGGGGTCATCATATTAACACGCTCTATAATATCATAATGAGCATCTTTCGGACAGGCTTTTTTAAATAGACCTGTCCACTTCCCTGTTTGACTACCTATTATAGCTAAATCTTCTTCACTTTTACCTTTTGCTATCATTTTGTCGTACATATAATTTTCCGCCAAGTGTCTTATGGCAATAGATAAGCACACTTTATTTTCAATTAGCACTTGATTAGGATTGGCTTCGGTTATGATGCTATCTGCGGTTTGCATAATCAAGTCGTAAATTTTATCTGCTGATTTAGGGCGTTTCATACCTTTACCTTGTGTAAAATCAGTCATAATATTTATCAACTGCTCAATTGTTATAGTTCGTGTATTTGCTTTTTTATGAAGGCATTCTGTTAATGTTTTGTAATCATCATTTTCCCCTTTAGTATATTCTATCAGATTTCTAACAAAAGGAATCATGCTTATAAATATTTTATCATCATTATCATGCTCGATAAAAGCATTAGTATATATATTACCTTTATACTGACCTTGGTTGATGATTACCTTTCCATTAGCTAAGCGTTCTGCCATCCATAGATTTGGTTGGAATAGACTAAGACGGGACGACAATGTTCTATAGAAATCATAGTTATGAGTCAACACGAGCATATAGAACTTATTGCTATTGTCTGCAGCAATGTCTTTAATATATTCTACTATCGCATATTTGTTTTGATAATCAAATGAATCAGCTATATCATCCATAACTAAAATTGTATCATGATCCATAGTCTTACGTGCTTCCATTTCAAAGAGAAATTGCAGGATAATGAAAGCGCGTTTTTCGCCTCGACTAAGGATTTTCTCCAGCACGTCTTTCTCCACAGTTGTTTCTGTACTTGAAGTTTCAACGTAAGAAAACTGTAGTTTCGCTGCTTCTTGTTTTAGTATAATATCCTTTTGATTGGCTATAGAAACTTTTATTGGTACATGAAAACGTGCATTATAAAGGGCTATAATTTGTTTCCATCTTTCTTGCTGCGAGCTGGCCTCTTCTAAGACTTGCTGTAGTGCCTCTTTATTTTCATTATAAACTTGTATATAAGCATCAAACAGAGGTTTTATCTCATTGTCTGATAAATACCCTAACCAAACTTTTTTTCGGAATACTTCGTAGTTGATGATTTCAGGTATCCATTCAGGATGATTGTTCAAAACAGATTTAAAACCTCTCAATTCGACATTTTTGTCAATTGCTTTTGTGATTTTATCAAAAGCTTTCTTTAAATTTTCATCCTTTAAAAGACGTTGTTGTTCACTATTAATAAGTTCTTGCAACTCTGTCTCGGACGATAATTCCGTATCGTCCTGAAGTACAATTTTATGATTAACACCGAAAAATGAACCATCAGAAACATACTGTTGTAATTGCGTAACATGATACGTTCCAAATGTATGACCGGCCACAGTTCGGAATAGTTTGGAATTCCCTAAAAGTCTATTGTAATTGTCGATATATATATTCAGGTTATCTTTATTAGATTCTATAAATTTCTTAACATTCTCTTTGGTGTCAAATACATCATTATACTTAAATTCAAACTTTGGTAAACCTGATTTGACTTCACTGTTTAAACGCTCAAGTATGCTAAAGATAGTGTCTGCATCATTTTGTTTGAAAGTACCGAATATCTCTTTTTCACAGTCGGAACTTAAAGAGGCACTTTTTAATTTACTTATTAGGAGTTCCTTCTTCTCTGACAATTGTTGATATATAGAATCATACCTGTTTTTTAATTCTGAGCTTGCAAGGAAATTCACAAACGACTTTGAACAATCAATATCATCATCTCCATTAACTACGAATATATTTTCCTTAGACACATCTAAACCGTCCACTTTTAGGATGAAACTCGATTTGTCTTTATCGTGTAGCTTGTCACATGGTTTCTCTTTGGACTGCCCTGATAAATAGCGCATAGTTTTAGCAAAAGATGTTTTCATTGAACCATTTGGAGCATAGATTAAATGTATTTGTTTACCAGGAGTAAACTTGAATTCTTGGTTGAGCTCCTTAATACCATAACAATTTCTCCAATCAATTTTTATTTTTTGTATCATAAATTGCAATAATAGGATTTTGTATTTATGTAAATATCTATTTGTTAACTGTATAATATGCCATTACATTTGTTAGTGAAAGATAGCTATGACTCATTTACTATCAACCACTTTTCTGTCTCGTCAAATGTAGTGTCAATAAAAGTATAATTAATCATCTTATGAGTATCTATCTGTCGATAATCTTCAAATAGCTTACGGCTGAAACGCAATTCGAATGCTAAACGCATATCATCTGTTATATCTTCACCTTCGGCTTGTTTTGCCTCTTTACTCGTTATGGTTCTTATACGGATAATTTCATATAAATCACGAACACCTTCACCTTTTATATAAGGTACAAAGTAATGAAGGTCATGCAATGAAATGGTTGTCGGGAACTTTGGTCCTGTATAGTACAAAGTGGCATTACCGTCAAGGAAACTTTGTGTATATCCGGGTCGTGAACTATTCCCAACCAAACCTACAAGAAGGCGATTAGGTACTTGCAATAACGCGCCCTTTTGTGGTATTACTTTCGATATGGTTTCATGTGACTTATTTTGAATAAGTTCTTCTATGAATTGCTCTAAAAGTAGTCGGTTATGAATATCCTTGGGACGAAGTGGGAATGCTCCAATATTTACCTCATCTATAGTTTTACGGAACTTAGATACGGCAACATCAGTTGGCTCACCATCACCAGGAAACAGGATATAACCACCTATCACTTCTTTTTTCAAAGCATCCGATTGACAATCTTTATAATAAATGGCATCACGGTATCTGTGCATCTGGTTGATTGCATCTTCGGGGGGAACATCTACTCCATTTCTATCCTTTCCATCAATACGGTATTTTGCATCAAACAGGTAAGTCATTTTCATTCCTTCTTGCAAATCGTTTTTGGTAAGTTGCAACACAATATCCGGTTTTTGAGGCACAGTTGGTACTACCAAATCAGTTATACCGACAGAGTTATTTTCATGTTCTGAACTCTTTGGATTATAGATTAGTTCCGCCAGTTCCACATTATCTTTTTTAAAAAGAATACGCGAATGTTCTCCTTTGCCTAAATCCCATGTAAACAGACCATTCATTTCCATGCGGTTTCTGTGGTCTATATCTTCATCAGATAAGTGCAGATTTTCTTTTACTATATGGCTTACTTCTATGAAACACCAGATTTCATAAAGCGTTGCAATATCTTTGGTCTGCAAGCGATATATGCCATCATTTAGTGAATAAGAGCGTTGGAGTAGGCTCCATGTACGATATACCTGACTATATCCGGTAGCCTTTTGTAAGGCCAAGCTTTCTTGATTCATACCTTTGTAATTTCCTACAGTGCGGAAAAAGGGATTTCGTTGTAGATGTTTCAGTGTCGTTAACGTGGCTTGCATATCGTCCTTCATTACATCAGAGGCATTCTTCACAGCTTCTATACGCTTCTTCAAGACCTCATATTTGTCGGTAATTTGTCTAAGCGCAAATTTCAAGAACCTGTTTTCCTGCGTATCGTTTGTCCAAACATGTTCCTCTACACGGTATAAATGAGCACAGTCATTTCTGTGTTCTGCCAATTCGTTTTCTATGTAAGAGGGGATAAATGTCAGCTTGTCAGCACATTTGTAGGTATCCTTTCCATGTAATCGATGCCGTGGGCGGTCAATGATGTTTTTACAAGCCTTTATGAATTTCTGTTGCTCATTGGCAAATACGCTCCACCAGATTATTTCCGGAGTATCTCCGCTTGTATCGGGCGAAAAGCCATGAAAGGTTCTTCGCATATAATCAAGTGAAAGCATTCTGTACTCCTGTTCAATATCCTCGATAATGGTTTTCCAATGCTCGTGATAGTTGAGCTTTGTGCTTAACACTTCAAAGGAGAAGACAAACCTACGGGTCTCTGTCCCCACTTGATATATGAGCTGTATTTCACTTCGCCCAACCTCATTGCCATAATTCAAGAAACCGGCTAATATCTGTCTGCGAAAAGTAAATTTCTCATTCTCATTTTGAAGAATGGAACCGAACTGTGCTTTTTTTACATAGTCCTTGAATTCAATCCAAATAGGGTAATCGATATTGTCAAAAAATATAGCAGGGGCTTGTTGGCTGTTCTCAATCGTAACTCTTTCTCCGATATGGTTTAGAATAACAGATACTACTCCCTCTGACCAAGAGTAAGTAGAGTGTAAGCCTTCTTCTCCCACATTGCTCTTAGTCTTGCGCCAAATGTCATCGAACTTTGTACATTCGACAATCATTTCAAAATCCTGATGTCTTATGGTAAGCAGTTCCATCGTCTCTTGCAGATGTCTGATAGTTTTTAGCTCCAGAAACTTGTATAACCGGATGACAGTCGTCCTTGCATTTCTTTCAGTTTGGATATGGAAACAGACTCTATTTTCTTATCTTCTCCAGTCAATGCCAACAACTGCGTTTCGATAGTGGTAATCAACTTTTCAAGAAGTGAGTGCTTGACTTTTGTGTCGTCTCCTTCAATACGCGACAATATTTTCATGCTTGTTATTTCATCCAATGCTGTTGCTATAACTTCATCCTCACTGAGCTCATTTCCGTTTTCATCCATGTTGTATGGCAAATTGTTTACCACATAAAGTAAGAATTCGTTTCGCGTACGGTAGGCGATTTTGAATGGTGTGCCATTTAGGACATCATTCACAGCTTGCAAGTAGGTTAGCGCCTTGTTGCAAACCTCCTCATTATCGGCATAGACATCCACGCCTTCTACGGCTGTACCGATAAGCATATCGCTGTTTAATTTACCAATACGCTCATATTTGCTGTCCAATCCGGCATACAAATCCACTTCATTCATTTCTATGGTCATTGCGCGATCGAGTACCTTTCGGGAAAAAGAGAAGGTTGTTTCATCCATATTAACTGTGCCGATAATTATGAAGTTTTGAGGTATGCAAATGCCTTCTTCATTGAATCTCATTCTAATGTCTTCAACTGTGGTCAATGATGCGGTTAAATTGAAATACCATTCTTCATCTACCTTCTCAAGTATTGGATCTGTTGTTACGTTTCCGCCTTCATGGCTCTTGCGAGATTCGATTACGCTCAGATATTCTGCAAAATATTGTTCTACAGGGGCAAGATTCATTTCGTCTAAACAGAGGAAATAGGGTATGTCTGGATTTTCCCAAGCTCGTGCAATAAACTTTAAGAAATGGCCTACCACATACGTTGGTTTCCCACTAACACGACTGATATACCCCATTAATTCAGTGGAATCATGCCAATTGGGTTTCACCTGAATCATTTCAAAATTTTTAGGTTTATGAGCATTATACTCTGTGGAGCCTTTATTCCAACAAGCACGAGCTAGTTCACGAACAATACGGCTCTTGCCTGTACCGGAAATACCGGCTAGTAACAGGAAAGGTTTGGACTTGATAGCGGTGATATAGGGACGGTAGTTAGAACTTTTTTTGTAGTTAATACAATCTATGCTGTTATTAGACTTTACGGTATTGCCATAAAGAGACAGGTAGTCTGATTGTAAGATAAGAACATAGTCTGTAATCTCCAGCCCAGCATATAACGTTTGAACAAAAGGGCCACGGCTTATTTCGCCAGGAGAAGCTACAACGCTTCCTTTTTTTGCATCAATATTTTCCTTAGACACATCGACACCGATAGCATTCAGTTCTGATTTGAGTACAGCCTCAGAATACAAGGAATCCGTAAACACAGTTTCTTTGGTACGAGTGTTGAAACTACTTGAAATGATGTTCAATGGAATATTGAATTCTTTTGCAAACCTTTGGAGAACATCTTCCTTGGTCACATTGTCTTCAAAAGAATTTCTTCTGTATGCCCAAATTGCTACATCATAGATATTAGGGAGGTGCTTTCCTTGGTCGTTAAAATATTTATCCCATTTGTTCGAGAATACAATATGCAATGTACGTCCACTGTTATATTTCTTTTTTGTTTGACTTAAATTGAATATATCTTCAAGGAAGTTTGATACTTCGTCAAGATCAACCTCATAAGGTACTGAAGGGCAAACTCTATTCTTGCATCCTTTTAGCAAAGCCAAATAGCCCCATGACTTATTGGTCATGCAATCTTGAAAGCCTTTGTAGGCCTCAACGACAGACTTTACATTTATGTATTTCATTTTTCAAGAGTTTTTTCGTAAGTTTTAATCATATTATTCATTATCTTTACGATAATTGGCACACTGACAGAGTTTCCTAACTGTTTATATGCTTGGGCATCGGACACAGGGAATACAAAGTCGTCTGGGAAGCCTTGAATTCTTTTAGATTCAAGTACAGACAGCTTTCTGCGAATATCCCAAAGTTTTGGAGTCCTATTAGCTATAATTGTAGAAGCATATGTGTCAAGACAAGAATAGAATGCCTCTTGAATCTGCGTTTTAGCTGGATCCCCAACATGAAATCGTAAAGAGCCGTCTGTCTTTTGAAAAGAAAAAACACCATATTTTCCTTTTTTTGTATTTGGCTTATATTTCGAGTTGTCATGTTGGATTCTATCGCCAGGTTTGGCGTTTGCAAAATGATAATCTATTCTGTCTAATTCAAATTTAGAAATAGCCAAAGATGGGTTCCTGTCATTCATTTCTATGATGTCACGTAATACAGGATGTCCTTTTATGGGCTTAGGCCATTCAAAATCGACATCGGTTCTAAAGGCTACACAATACCATCTTTCCCGTTTCTGAGGAAGACCATAATCTAAGGAAGATAAAATAGTCCAATGTGGGTAGTAACCAAGTTTTTTTAGAGTGTCCAGAACAGTCTGAAGCGTTTTCCCTTTATCGTGGGATTTCAAACCTTTTACATTCTCAAGAAATACCATTGGAGGTTTATGGTATTCTAGAATTCGACATACGTCAAAAAAAAGTGTACCTCTTACTTCATCATTAAAACCTTGTTTTTCTCCTGCATAACTAAATGGTTGACATGGAAACCCAGCTGTTAAGATGTCAAATTTTGGAATGTCTTTTTCATCAACAGCCTTTATATCTCCCGTCGGTACTTCATGGAAATTCGCCTCATAGGTTTGTTGTGCAAACTTATCATTATCAGATGAGAATACACACTCCACCTGACTGCTGTTCATGGCAAGTCGAAAACCGCCTATACCACAAAACAAATCTATTCCTTTATATTTTTTCTTCATTGATGTCTGTCCTCTTTCACTTAGTGTTTTTAATTGACCATAATAAATCCTTGGTGTCCACTTCAAGGACTTTTGCTATTTCAACCAATGTCTCTAAGTTCGGTTGCATGGTATTTGTACACCATTTTGAAACAGTACCCGGATCTTTTCCTAACTGTTCTGCCAACCATTTATTGGTGCGTTTTTTTTCTGCGAGCACCACCTTTAGCCGATTTATATCTTTACTCATATAACTTATTATTGTAGATGTTTGAAATACAAAGTTAACCATTCTTTTTGAACTTTCATCCTATAATAGGATTTATGGAATAAAAACATGTTGGAAAACAGCTTTATATTGGATTATATTTCAATTTTAAAAAAGCTTGTTGACTGTGGCTTCCTATAAAAAAGAGTATCTGATATAGTTGCATGTACTTTATTTATGTCATTCTGTAGATTGGCTAAAAGATATTTTTCCTGATGTATAATATTCAGCAAGAAAAATTGTATCTTTACAAATGTAAAAAGTGGTTTGTGACATTAATTTGTTGCCGAATATGAATAATGCTAACATAGAGTATGAAAAATTTGCCCAAGAGGTTTATCAAGAATTAGTAAACGCTGATGTTGTAAAAAGTACTGAAGTCAGGCATGATATAAAGATTCTTGGTAAATCAGGGCAGAAACATCAAATAGATGTGTATTGGGAGTATGAAATAGCAGGAGTATTACACAAAGTTGCTATTGAGTGCAAAAATTATAATAAGCCTGTTCCCGTCAGCAAGGTTCGTGATTTTTATGGTATTTTATCGGATTTAAATAATGTATCTGGAATTATGGTTACAAAGATTGGTTATCAGGAAGGGGCTAAAAAAATTGGCAACCATTATGGTATAAGCCTAAAAGAATTAAGAACACCTAATCAAGGAGAGGCCATTATTGCAGAAGTAAAAACTTGTATAAACGTATCAATCAGACATTGTCTTTTTGAGGTAGATGAAATTTGGGCGAAAGAAAACGGTTTAGATCTTCAAGCATATAGAGAACGATTAGATTGTCTAAACTTTCCTCCAAAAGAGAAATGGCTTCATTCCATTTATATTCCTTTGCAAGTTAAAGGTGGGAAAATCTGTAATGCAAAAGGAGAAATTATAGACACATTGGATAATTTGGAAAATCAGTTGCAGCCTGATAAAGACCGTGTTTTTTCTTTGGAAGATTCTTATGTAGATACCCCTTGGGGCTTAGTAAAGATTAGAGCTATAAAATATGAGTGTGAACAAAAAAACAAAACCATAAATATGTCTATTGATGCTCAAGAGTTTATAAAGGCAATTTTAAAGGATGCCTTGAATGGGGAAATTAAATTAATTGCCAAACGCTAGTGTTTCGGTTTTAATGGGCACTGTCCACCATTTTGTGTAAATAGAAAACTTCAGGATTCGGGTTTTATACTTGAATCCTGTTTTCAAATATAGTAATAAATTGGTTAAATA
>NZ_FNNN01000024.1 GCF_900106755.1 Bacteroides faecis MAJ27 | reverse complement strand
CAGTTTAGAGGAGTCAGAGATAAGGCATTTTTTTTATACAGACTTACTAAGTTATATGCATAAAATGAAAATCCCTCAGGTTTTTACATTGATCCGTATTTGACGCTAGCGCAAACCATAGCGCAAACCGGAGATAAAAAGAAAAAGGCACCCAGAAGTGGAAGCCTCCCAAATGCCTTATTCTTATCAAGTAGCGGGACCCGGGATTGAACCGGGGACCTCATGATTATGAATCATGCGCTCTAACCAGCTGAGCTATCCCGCCATCGTTTCTCGATTGCGGGTGCAAAGATAGATGTTTTTCTGTAATCTCCAAAACAATTCATAACTTTTTTGTGTTTTTTCTTTAGAACGAGGTTCTCTTTTTCCTATAAATAGGGAGTTTGAGGCCTTGAAAAGAAATAAGTTTTAAATAAAGTGTCTGATTTATGCCACATAATTAGAAAAAAGTATCTATCTTGGCACACGTAAAAACAATTCGAAATTGCTATGAAAAAAGAAAAGATTCATTTGGAGTATTTGTTGAATGCAACATCTAAAAATATTCTTTGGGCAGCTATTAGCACACCGACCGGGTTGGAGGACTGGTTTGCTGATAAAGTAATATCTGATGATAAAGTCGTAGAATTCCATTGGGGGAAGACGGAACAGAGAAGTGCCGAAATTATTGCAATCCGTTCTTTCTCATTTATCCGGTTCCGTTGGCAGGATGATGAAAACGAGCGCGATTATTTTGAGATCAAAATGACTTATAATGAGCTGACAAGTGATTATGTATTAGAAATTACAGATTTCGCAGAGGCGGACGAAGTAGATGATATGGAAGAATTGTGGGAGTCACAAGTGGCGAAATTGAGAAGAACGTGTGGTTTTTAGTTAACTTTCAACTAAAAATTTTCTATGCTACTTTTTTTGTGCTAATTTTGCGTCTTAATTGCACGAACCTATTAAGATGCTACGCATAAAGAAATTAGATATATTTATCGTAAAGAGCTTCCTGATGCTCTTTGTAGGTACATTCTTCATCTGTCTCTTCATCTTCATGATGCAGTTTTTGTGGAGATATGTAGACGAATTAGTCGGAAAGGGGCTGGATATGAGTGTGATAGCTCAATTCTTCTTTTATTCCGCATTGACATTGGTGCCGATATCGTTGCCGTTGGCAATATTGCTGGCTTCCTTAATAACTTTCGGCAACTTTGGCGAACGTTATGAGTTACTTGCAATGAAAGCTGCGGGTATTTCTTTGCTTAAAATTATGCGCCCGCTGGCTTTCTTTGTCTGTGGTTTGGTTGCTGTCTCTTTTTATTTCCAGAACGTCGTGGGACCTATCGCCCAGACTAAGCTATACACACTGATTATTTCGATGAAACAAAAGTCTCCGGAATTGGATATCCCGGAGGGAGTGTTTTATTCGGAAATACCGGATTATAATCTGAAAATAGCTAAGAAAAACCGAAAAACAGGTATGATGTATGATGTGATGATTTATAATCTGAAAGACGGATTTGAGAACGCACATATTATTTATGCCGATTCCGGACGAATGGAGATGACTGCTGATAAACAGCATCTCTGGCTGCATTTATATAGTGGAGATTTGTTTGAAAACCTGAGAGCACAGAATATGAAATCTCAGAATGTGCCGTATCGTCGTGAAGAATTCAGGGAAAAACATACGATTATTGAGTTTGACTCAGACTTCAATATGGCAGATGCCAGTATTATGAGTAATACATCCGCTGCCAAGGATATGTCAATGCTGCAAGCTTCTATCGACTCTATGAAAATGGTGGGAGATAGTATCGGAAGACAATATTACCGGGAGGTTTCGGAGGGGAATTTCCGTACAACTTATGGGCTGACAAAAGAGGACACGGTTAAGATCATGGAGGCGAATATTACTGAATATAATATCGATAGTCTTTATGAGGTAGCTCCTTTGATGCAAAAGCAGAAGATCATTTCAGCTGCTACAAGTCGTGCGGAAAATCTGAGCAGCGATATAAACTTTAAAAGCTACACAATGGGTAGCCATGATTATAGTATGAGGAAGCATGAGATAGAATGGCATAAAAAGATCACTATTTCGCTTTCTTGTCTGTTGTTCTTCTTCATTGGTGCTCCATTAGGCGGGATTATCCGTAAAGGTGGACTGGGGATGCCGGTTATCGTTTCGGTAATGGTTTTCATCATTTATTATATTATAGATAATACGGGCTATAAAATGGCGCGTGACGGCAGATGGGTAGTATGGATGGGAGTGTGGACCAGTAGCGCTGTGCTTGCCCCGTTGGGTGCTTTCCTGACTTATAAATCAAATAAAGACTCTGTAGTGCTCAACGCCGATGCATATATCAACTGGTTTAAGAAGATTGTCGGTATTCGTAACGTACGCCATCTATTTAAGAAAGAAGTTGTGATTCATGATCCGGATTATAATCGTATACCGGTTGACTTGCAGGTGCTTACTGATAAATGTAAAGAGTATGTGGCTAAAAACCGCTTGATGAAAGCTCCGAATTATTTTAAATTGTGGATGTCGGGTGAGAAGGACGATGAGGTGATGTATATCAATGAAAAGTTGGAAACACTGATAGAAGAGATGTCCAATACGAAGTCTGTGACTTTGTTGAATACATTAAACAATTATCCGGTTATTTCCGTTTCTGCTCATATACGCCCGTTTCATATATATTGGCTGAATCTGGCTGCCGGGGTTATTTTCCCTGTCGGACTATTTTTCTATTTCCGTATCTGGGCATTCCGTGTTCGTCTGGCTAAGGATATGGAGCGGATCATAAAAAACAATGAACAAGTTCAATTCATCATACAGAATATTAATAAATAAGTGTTATGGAAGAGATTAAAATGGATAGAATAGAAGATGCGATTGCTGATTTCAAAGAAGGCAAGTTTGTCATTGTAGTGGATGATGAAGATCGTGAGAATGAGGGTGATTTAATCATAGCTGCCGAAAAGATAACTCCTGAGAAAGTTAATTTCATGTTGAAACATGCACGTGGTGTACTTTGTGCTCCTGTCACTGTGTCTCGTTGTAAAGAACTGGATTTGCCGCATCAGGTCAGTGATAATACTTCTGTATTGGGTACTCCTTTTACGGTGACAATCGATAAGCTGGAAGGTTGCAGTACCGGAGTTTCTGCTTCCGATCGTGCTGCCACTATCCTGGCATTGGCTGACCCGGCTTCTACACCGGCCACTTTTGGACGTCCCGGACATATCAATCCGTTGTATGCACAGGAAAAAGGAGTGCTTCGTCGTGCCGGACATACGGAAGCTACCATTGACATGGCACGTCTTGCCGGACTTTACCCCGCAGGTGCTTTGATGGAAATAATGAGCGATGACGGTACAATGGCACGTCTGCCGGAACTTCGTGCAATGGCTGATGAACATGGATTGAAACTGATTTCCATTCATGATTTGATTGCTTATCGTTTGAAACAGGAATCGATTGTAGAAAAAGGTGTTGAGGTAAATATGCCGACCGAACATGGTATGTTCCGTCTGATTCCTTTCCGTCAGAAATCAAATGGTTTGGAACATGTTGCTTTATTCAAGGGAACTTGGAATGAGGACGAACCGATCTTGGTGCGTGTGCATTCTTCTTGTGCTACCGGTGATATCTTTGGTTCCAGACGCTGTGACTGTGGCGAACAGTTGCATAAAGCGATGGAAATGATAGATGCAGCGGGAAAAGGTGTGGTTGTTTATCTGAATCAGGAAGGTCGTGGTATCGGCTTGATGGAGAAAATGAAAGCATATAAACTTCAGGAAGACGGAATGGATACTGTGGATGCCAATGTTTGCCTGGGACATCTGGCGGATGAGCGTGACTATGGAGTAGGAGCTCAGATTCTTCGTGAACTGGGAGTGCATAAAATGAAACTTTTGACAAATAATCCGGTGAAACGTGTAGGACTCGAAGCCTATGGATTGGAGATTGTGGAAAATGTACCTGTTGAAACAGTTCCTAACCCCTACAATGAGCGATACTTGAGAACAAAGAAGGAAAGAATGGGACATACTTTACATTTTAATAAGTAAAATGCCATTTTGTTTTTATATATCGAATATTATCGCTTATTTTGCAACGATTTTCACTCAACAACAATAAAATAGATACAAAATGAATCAATTATCAGACCGTTTGAACAGCTTGTCGCCATCGGCGACACTTGCCATGTCGCAAAAGAGCAATGAACTCAAAGCGCAGGGTGTTGATGTTATTAACCTAAGTGTAGGAGAACCGGATTTCAATACTCCTGACCACATCAAAGAAGCTGCGAAGAAAGCCATTGATGATAACTTTTCTCGCTACTCTCCGGTACCGGGTTATCCGGCTTTACGCAATGCGATTGTTGAGAAGCTGAAAAAAGAGAACGGTCTTGAATATACTGCCGCTCAGATTTCTTGTGCGAATGGTGCCAAACAATCTGTTTGCAATACTATCCTGGTTTTGGTAAATCCGGGTGATGAAGTGATTGTACCGGCCCCTTACTGGGTAAGCTATCCGGAAATGGTGAAGATGGCAGAAGGTACTCCTGTTATCGTTTCTGCCGGCATTGAACAAGATTTCAAGATTACTCCGGAACAACTGGAAGCTGCTATTACTCCGAAAACCAAAGCTTTGATTCTTTGTTCTCCGTCTAACCCGACAGGTTCGGTGTATAGTAAAGAAGAACTGGCAGGATTGGCAGCCGTATTGGCCAAGTATCCGCAAGTAGTGGTTATTGCCGACGAAATTTACGAACATATTAATTATATCGGTGCACATCAAAGTATCGCTCAGTTCCCGGAAATGAAGGAACGTACAGTGATTGTGAACGGTGTATCTAAGGCGTATGCCATGACTGGATGGAGAATTGGTTTTATCGCCGGTCCGGAATGGATTGTGAAAGCTTGCAATAAGTTGCAGGGTCAGTACACTTCGGGTCCTTGTTCTGTATCTCAGAAAGCTGCTGAAGCTGCATATACAGGTACACAGGAACCGGTGAAAGAAATGCAGAAAGCATTTGAACGTCGTCGCGACCTGATTGTGAAGTTGGCGAAAGAGGTTCCGGGATTCGAGGTGAACGTACCGCAGGGTGCTTTCTATCTGTTCCCGAAATGTAGCTACTTCTTCGGAAAGAGTAATGGTGAACGTAAGATTGAAGATTCGGATGACCTGGCGATGTATCTGCTCGAAGAAGCTCATGTAGCTTGTGTAGGCGGCGCTTCTTTTGGTGCTCCCGAATGCATTCGTATGAGCTATGCTACAAGCGATGAAAATATTGCAGAAGCTATTCGCCGAATCAAAGAAGCATTGGCTAAATTGAAGTAAGCAATCTTATATAATAAGAACGGTAGACTTTTTTCTTTTCAGGAAATAGTCTGCCGTTTTTTTATGTGTTTTTCCTTTTGTCCGAAGAAGGAATAAAATAAAAAAGGCTGCTTCCATAGAAAGCAGCCTATACTCTTTTGTAGATTGTATTATTCAGCCGGGTGAATAGCTTCAGACGGGCAAACGTCTGCGCAAGTTCCACAGTCAGTACATACATCCGGGTTGATAGAATAGATATCACCTTCAGAGATAGCTTCTACAGGACACTCGTCAATACAAGTTCCGCAAGCAATACAATCGTCACTAATTACGTAAGCCATTTTTTTAAGATTTAAATTATTAGTACTAATTCGTTCGGCAAAAATAAAGCTTTTATTCATTACTTGGTATGCTTCTTTGATTAAATTGACTTAATTTGTACGTCTTCTAAATAAGCAACCTCCCTGATATATGCTATATTTTTCGTATTTTTGCAGCCAAATTACTAATATATAGCGATTATGCCTTTAAATTTACCCGATAAGCTCCCTGCAATAGAATTATTGAAGGAAGAGAATATTTTCGTAATTGATACTTCGCGTGCTACGCAGCAGGATATTCGTCCGTTGCGGATTGTGATTCTGAACCTGATGCCGTTGAAAATAACAACGGAAACGGATTTGGTGCGGTTGCTCTCCAATACGCCTCTTCAGGTAGAAATCTCGTTTATGAAGATCAAGAGTCATACTTCCAAGAACACGCCGATAGAACATATGCAGACGTTCTACACAGACTTTGAGCAAATGCGTAACGAGAAATACGACGGCATGATCATCACCGGTGCTCCTGTGGAACAGATGGACTTCGAGGAGGTGACTTATTGGGATGAGATTACCGAGATATTTGATTGGGCACGTACGCACGTGACATCTACTTTATATATATGCTGGGCTGCACAGGCCGGGCTGTATCATCATTATGGTGTGCCCAAGTATCCGTTAAATCAGAAAATGTTCGGCATCTTTGAACATCGGGTGCTGCAGCCTTTCCATTCTATCTTCCGTGGGTTCGATGATTGCTTTTATGTGCCGCATAGCCGTCATACGGAAGTACGCAGGGAGGATATCCTGAAAGTTCCCGAACTGACATTACTTTCCGAATCGAAAGATGCGGGCGTTTATATGGCTATGGCACGTGGCGGACGTGAGTTCTTCGTGACCGGACATTCTGAATATTCTCCTTATACCTTGGATACGGAATATCGTCGGGATCTGGGTAAAGGCTTGCCGATAGAAATTCCTCGTAACTATTACGTAGATGATGATCCTGAGAAAGGTCCGCTGGTACGTTGGCGTGCTCACGCTAACCTCTTGTTCTCCAACTGGCTGAACTACTTTGTTTATCAGGAAACACCTTACAACATTAATGATATTGAATGATCAGGCAGCGTAAAATAGAACTTCTCGCTCCGGCGAAGAATCTGGAATGTGGTATCGAGGCTATCAATCATGGAGCAGATGCCGTGTATATCGGTGCACCTAAGTTTGGTGCCCGTGCAGCAGCTGTGAATTCTCTGGAAGATATTGAAGCATTGGTGAAACATGCTCATTTGTATAATGCCCGTATCTATGTCACCGTCAATACGATTCTGAAAGAAGAGGAACTGGAAGAGACGGAAGAGATGATTCATGCCCTGTATGGGATAGGTGTGGATGCTCTGATTGTGCAGGATATGGGAATTACGAAACTGAATCTTCCTCCGATTCCTCTCCATGCCAGTACACAGATGGACAATCGCACACCGGAGAAGGTGAAATTCCTTTGGGAAGCAGGTTTCCGTCAGGTGGTTCTGGCGCGGGAACTGTCGATTCGTGAAATAAAGAAGATACATGAGACCTGTCCCGAAGTTCCGTTGGAAGTATTTGTACATGGTGCGCTTTGTGTAAGCTATAGCGGTCAGTGTTACGTTAGTCAGGCTTGTTTCGGACGCAGTGCGAACCGGGGAGAATGTGCTCAGTTCTGTCGGCTGCCTTTCAGTCTTGTCGATTCGGACGGGAAAGTGATGGTGAAAGACAAGCACTTGCTCTCTCTGAAAGATATGAACCAGAGTGACAAACTGGAACAACTGCTGGATGCCGGCGCATCATCATTCAAGATAGAGGGCCGTCTGAAAGATGTGTCTTATGTGAAGAATGTCACAGCTGCTTATCGTCAGAAGCTGGATGCCATCATTGCCCGCCGACCGGAATATGTGCGTGCCTCTTCCGGTACTTGCAGTTTCGAGTTCAAACCACAGTTGGACAAGAGTTTCAGCCGTGGATTTACTCATTACTTCCTGCATGGACGTAGTGAGGATATCTTTTCGTTCGATACTCCGAAATCGTTGGGAGAGGAAATGGGTACAATGAAAGAAGCACGTGGCAACTTTCTGACTGTTGCCGGACTGAAATCATTTAATAACGGAGACGGTGTCTGCTATATTGACGAGCAAGGACGCTTGCAGGGATTCCGGGTCAACCGGGTGGACGGAAACAAGCTCTATCCCCAGGAAATGCCTCGCATCAAACCCCGTACCAAGCTCTACCGCAACTTCGACCAGGAGTTTGAACGTATCCTTTCCCGTAAATCAGCCGAGCGGAAGATGGCTGTGAGCATACTGCTGACAGACAACAACTTCGGTTTCTCTCTGACGCTGACGGATGAAGATGACAACAGCGTTACGCTTGCTCTGCCCCGTGAGAAAGAACTGGCTCGTACTCCGCAGACAGATAACCTGAAGACACAACTTTCTAAATTAGGAAACACGCCCTTCGAAGCGAGAAAGATCGAAGTTTCTTTTTCGGAGAACTGGTTTCTGCCTGCTTCCGTATTGGCGGACTTCCGCCGTCAGGCGATAGAAAAACTGATTGCTGCCCGGCGAATCAATTACCGTCAGGAACTGGCTGTCTGGAAGCCGACTGCCCATGCCTTCCCGCAGACTACCCTCACTTATTTAGGAAACGTGATGAATACCCGTGCCGCTTCTTTTTATCGGGAACATGGAGTGCAGCAAGTAGCCGAGGCTTATGAAAAGGAACGGGTGGAAGATGCCGTGCTGATGTTCTGCAAACATTGTTTGCGTTATAGCATGGGCTGGTGTCCTATCCATCAGCGAGTACGCTCGCCCTATAAGGAGCCTTACTATCTGGTGTCGAATGACGGAAAGCGTTTCCGTCTTGAATTCGATTGCAAGAACTGTCAAATGAAAGTAAAAGCGGCACAATGAAACGATTCCCCGACAGAGATATACGGAATTTTACGGAGTTTCTTTTCGGCAGAGAAAAGCTCCGTACTGCTTTGTGCTGTTCTGTCATGGGGTTGCTGTTGAGTTTGCTGCTTCTTTCGTCCTGTCATTATAGGCGCCCCGATCTTACTTCCGAGGAGTTGTCGGAGAAGACGAAAGACTCTCTGAACTATCTTTATGACCGGCATTATACATGGAATACCAATCTGGAAGTAATCACCGATTCTGTAACGATGGAATGTCTCCCCATAAAGGATACATACATTGCATTGTATAAAGGAGACCGGGTGGTTGTTGCCGAGTTTGCCATCCATCCTGCCGACAGTGTGGACAGTGTCTGGGTGAAGCTGGCACACACACAAGAGGAGCAGGGATGGATACGTGAAGCAGAACTGAAAGAATCGTTTGTACCTACGGACAGCATTTCGCAGGCAATCCATTTTTTCAGCAATACGCATGCTTCTTATTTCATGGTCATCTTCGCGTTGTTTGTCGGAGTCTATCTGTTTCGTGCTTTCCGCCGGAAGCAGTTGCAGTTGGTCTACTTTAATGATATTGACAGTGTCTATCCGTTGTTTCTCTGTCTGCTGATGGCTTTCAGTGCGACGATTTACGAATCCATGCAAGTTTTTGTACCGGATACGTGGGAACATTTCTATTTCAATCCCACTTTATCCCCCTTTAAAGTTCCTTTTATTCTTTCAGTCTTTTTGCTGAGCATCTGGTTGTTTCTGGTTGTCACTTTGGCTGTGCTCGATGATCTGTTCCGGCAGTTGACTCCCGCAGCTGCGGTCTTTTATTTGTTGGGGCTGATGTCCAGTTGTATTTTCTGCTATTTCTTCTTTATTCTGATGACACATATTTATATCGGCTATTTGTTCCTCGCACTCTTTATTTGGGTGTTTGTGAAGAAAGTACACCGAAATATCGGCTATAAATATCGTTGCGGACATTGCGGGGAGAAGCTGAAAGAAAAAGGTGTTTGCCCCCGTTGCGGTGCAATTAATGAATAATTTTCTTTATATCTTGTTTCATTTTCGAATAATACTTCTGAATGATGGAAATCAGACTTACCGAACTGAAAGATCTCCCTTTGGTGATGGAGATTTATGATAATGCCCGTGCTTTTATGCGTGCCAATGGGAATGCAACTCAATGGATTGACGGTTATCCGTCCGAATCATTCATCCGTCAGGAGATAGAAGACGGTCATAGCTTTGTCTGCACGGACGAGCAGGGAGAGATACTTGGGACTTTCTGCTTTATATTGGGCGAAGATCCTACTTATCAGCATATCTACGAAGGTGAATGGCTCAATGATGAACCCTACGGAGTCATTCACCGGATGGCTACCGGCGGCAAAAGGAAAGGTGTATCGGATGCCTGTCTGAACTGGTGCTTTGAACACTCCGGAAATATCCGGGTGGATACACACCGCGATAATAAAGTCATGCAGCACATTCTGACGAAACACGGCTTTCAGCGTTGCGGCATTATTTATGTAAAAAACGGAACAGAGCGTATTGCCTATCAAAGGATACTTGCTCTTTGATAAAGGATGAATCGTCCCTTTATCAAGGCTTGTTGCTTCGAATAATCAGGACATAAGTTGTTTCAAGCAGTTTCAAATGCTTGAAACACTTTGTTTCACCGTACGAAACACTTTGTTTCAAGGCATGAAACATCTTGTTTCAAGGCATGAAACACTTTGTTCCAACGGTTGAAACTGGGATTGGAACTACATGTCTTGATTCATTTCGTCGTACTTCCGTCTTTCCCGGTACTATATGGTCGTACTTCCTCCCGATTAAATATCGGCTCAAGGTCAAAAGGTCTAGCATTTTGGTCAATAGGTCGAATCATACTCGTTTTATGTTTCGGATCGATTACATTTGCTGTCAAATTCTCTAATAATTTAGTAAAATATGGGTCATAATATCTTTTTGCTTGATATTTCTCATCTGACAGAAATGGATATGGTTTCTTTTATAAAAGGGGAGATAGTGTTATCGGATAATATGGAAATCCCTTTCTCCGAACCTTTGGAGCAGTTGCCTCAAAACGATTTTCCTGTTCAGGCGGGAATGTCTATGGTACTGTTTTGTTTGCAAGGAGAGCTGCATGTACGGATTTCTTTGAAAGAATACACGTTGCGTCCGGACATGTTTTGTGTTATAATCACGGGGATGATTTTTGAGGTACTTTCTATAAGTAATGACTTTCGGGGATTTATGATAGCTACCCGGACCAATTTTATGCCTGTCACCGAAAAGACGACTCAGGTAATGTCTTTTTATAAGTGTTTGCAGAGTAGACATTGCTTTGTTTTAGAGGAAAAGGAAGTAATGGCGTTTGTTGGGGTCTATCACTCCATTAAAGCGACTTTGCAGGAGCTGGACCATCCTTACAGGATTCCGATGCTGCAATCTTATGTACAGATATTGTATTATAGAATGCTGCCTATAGTGCTGAAGGAAGAAGAGTCACGGTCAAAGTATTCGCATACACGTCAAGAGGAAATCTTTCAGCGTTTTATTGGTGAAGTGGAAAAACATTACCGGAAGGAACGGAGTGTGAAGTTCTATGCGGACTTGTTGTGTATTTCTCCCAAGTACCTTTCTACTGTCATTTATAAGATCAGTCAGCAACTGGCAGGAGAATGGATCGATGCTTATGTAATACTGGAAGCCAAGACGTTATTAAAATCAGGCAGACTGACTATTCAGCAGATCAGCGAACAGCTGAACTTCTCGAATCAATCTTTCTTCGGGAAGTTCTTTAAGCGCTGTGCTGGTATGTCTCCAAAGGAGTATATCAATAGTTGACTTGGTTATCAGACCTTAGAACCGGCAACGGAGATCTATGCCGAATTGTGCGGGACGTCCTTTCTGCATGAATCCTTTGTTCATCGTCTCAAAGTAGAAGGCTGCATAGTCTTTGTCCAGGAAGTTACGTGCCCAGAAACTGATCATTGCGTCTCCTATTTCCAGGTTTGCACGCCAGTTGAGGGTACCGTAGAAGGCTTGGCTGACATCGTTCTGTTCGGTCCAGTAGATACGTCCGGCTGCGTTATAGTTTGCCTGGAAAACCACCCGGTCAAAGATAGAACGGGGCTTGCAGGTGATGGCGTATTCTCCTCCGATATTTAGTGTGTGCTTGGGGACGAAGGGGACGTATTTGCCGTTATAGTCTGCTTTCACAGTCAGGTTGCCATCTTTATCTTCTTCATTGACAATATAATCGGTAAAGGTGGCATATGTATATCCATAGCTTGCGTTCAGGCTGAGTTCGTTTGTCAGGCTGGCACGGAGAGATGCTTCTGCACCGTAGCTACGGCTTTTACCGGCATTGATCGTGATACGTCCCAGGCCGCTTGCCGCAAATTGAGAGATTTGCTGGTCGCGTGTATCCATGTAGAACACAGCGAGGTCTGCCCAAAGTTTTCCTTCCCATGAGGTGAGGTGACTGCCTAGCTCGTAGTTCCAGGAGTATTCGGGTTTGTATTGGGTAGCTTTACTCACTTGGGGGAGTTCTTTCTTTTGGCTCTCTATTGTTGCTGCCATCGCACTTAGTTTGGGGTCGGCTGCCAATGCCTCAATTGCTGAATTCATTAAGCCTCCCTTTGCCAAATCGGAGAACATCTGTATATTATAACCTCCTGAACGATATCCTTTGGATACGGTTGTGTAAACACTATTTCCTTTTGTCCATTCATATTGTAAGGCAAATTTAGGAAGTAGCTGAAGGTAATCTGTAGATTCTTTCCCTATGAAAGATGCATTTCCTTCCAATCCTTCGCAAGTAAGGAAGGGTTTAGGGGCACCGGGCATTGTGATAGAGAAATCAAAGTTAAGAGGATCGGAAACTGAGTTATAGTCCATCTTTAGCTTTTCATAATCCAGTCTCAAACCAACTGTTGCAGATAGTCCTTTAATAAATAAATTATTAAATGTGGACTGATGGAAGATGGCTCCATTCAAAATTGGTGTATCAAAACTACCTCCTACAGCTAATCCTTGGTTATTGATGTTCATATGCATCTTGGGCGCTCTGGGATTACCGGCTGTGATATTTTCGAATTGCTCATTGGCATTATCTTCTATGACGGATCTGACTCCCTCCTGTCCGAATTGTACAGGTCCTGTAGTATGCAGCCATTGATAAAACCCGGAAACTCCAGTGGCCCATTGCCAATTATTTCCCGGCTTTGATTTGAAAGTGATTTCTTCTGAAATGGTATTTGCTCTTTGTTTTTGTTCCAATGTATAGATGTCTTTTTCTGTGAAATCCTGATCGAGGAACATACGGTCATTCAGGTTCTGATAACCAGTGACAGCGCTGAGAATAAAGTTTCTGGCTTGGTATTCTATATTTATTCCCGAATTAAGTAATCCCCGCCGATAACCGCTGCGCTCGTTATTGGCTATTTTACCAATGTATTCCGGACGTGTCTCTTCTCCTTGAGTGACACCTGTGTATTCATAAGGATAACCGCCCTGGTCACCGTATTCATAGTTTAGTGTCATGTCGATTTTTAGGTTTGATGTTGGCATATAGATACCACGGAAGCGTCCGCCTCCGGCATTACTTTTGTCTACTTTTTCATTATTCCGAGTCATATTCTCGAAGAAACCGCCTGCATGTTCGTAAAATCCTCCGGTAGAGAAAGCGAAGCGATCGGATATGCGGTGATAATGTGTCAATGAAACATTGTAATTATTATAGGTCGCAGCTCCCATTCGGATATCAGTACCTTGATAAGTAAAAGGTGATTTTGTATGTACTTTGATGAGGCCTCCCATTGTGTTACGTCCATAGAGGGTGCCTTGCGGACCGCGAAGTATGTCAATACGTTCAATATCGGCATAATTGAAGTCGAAAGCTGACTTGTCGATATAAGGGATGTTATCTACGTAAAGTCCTACGGATGGGGTATTGATACGTGAACCGATTCCGCGAATATAAATAGAAGTAGTCAGCTTCGAACCATAATCCGGAATGAAGAGGTTAGGAACAATACCTGTTAGGTTTTTCACAGATTGTACCTGATTTGCCTGCATGTCTTGTTGTGACAACAGTGTTGTGGCAGTTGGTAACTCGCGTAGTTTACGATTCTCTTTTGGAGCAGCAATCACTACTACTTCTTCGATGTCCACTACTTTTAGAGAATCTTTAGGTAAATCTTCAGCCCATGCTGTCCCTGTTGTTAGGAGTGCGAGGGCAATCATCATATTCTTTGTTTTCATTCGCAGTTAATTTGTCTGGTGCAAAGTAACGGCAAATATATAAGACGGACAATCCTCATTTATTAGGATTATGCCTGATTTTTTAAGAAATCAGATCCGGTCAGCCTCTATGTATCCATTCATTACAGCATAGATAGTCAATCCTGATACCGACTTGATTCCCAGTTTTTCCGTGATGTTTTTTCTGTGGGTGATGACAGTAGTCAGACTGATGTTCAACTTGTCAGCAATTTCTTTATTGATCAATCCTTTGGTAATTAATACAAGCACTTCTATTTCGCGGGCAGATAAGATTTCCTGATGTGCTTCCGGCAGGGCAATCGGGGGCATGTCTTTCACAGGATAACCGTTGTGGTGTGCATGTTGATGAAGTTTCAGCAGACTTTTCACAAGCTTTTCTTCTGGCTCATAAATATTGAGTACCGGCACGCCCGACAACTGGAATTGCGGACTGTCACTGGCCAGTACAATTGTTTTTCGTTTTCGGGGAAGGAAGAAGGCATTGTGTTCAACATAGATTTGTGCTGAGATGAAATAATGAGCATACATATCCGGGGTATCATCTATCAGCTCACTGAAACTATGGAAGGTACGAATCGTTGCCATTGGAATAATCTCTTCCAATATACTTTTTAGTCCAAGGCAAGTAAGGGTGTTAGATTCAATAATCGCTATTTCGGGTTTATTATTCATCTTATCACAGAGTTTTTATTATTGATTTATATAATTAGCTGCCGCTTCCGCACATCGTTCGCCATCTACTCCTGCCGAGACAATTCCACCTGCATATCCCGCACCTTCTCCGCAGGGGAATAACCCGCGGACAGTCACATGCTGTAACGTCTCCTTATCTCGTACGATGCGGACAGGTGAGGAAGTGCGAGTCTCTACACCGATCATGACCGCTTCATTTGTAAGGAAGCCATGACTGCTACGCCCGAACTGCTGAAAACCGAGAGCTAACCGTTTACTGATAAACTCCGGCATCCAGAAATGGAGTGGAGAAGAAATCAATCCCGGACTGTATGAAGATTCCGGTAAATCGTAACTTAACTTCTTGCGGGTAAAGTCCAGCATGCGTTGTGCCGGCGCCGTCTGGCGTCTGCCCCCCTGCAACCAGCATTGACGTTCCAACTCCTCCTGAAAGTGAAGGGGAGTAAGTTGAGCATGGAGAGCCGAGAGTTGGGAACTGCTCAGCAATGGGTTAACGGCCAATAGCCGCTCTTTCTGTTGCGCAGCCAATTCTCCATTTTCCATTTTCCATTCTCCATTCATTAAGTCTTCCGGCTGAATCTCTACTACCATTCCCGAATTACTCCAGCGGGAACCACGGTTGGAGGGAGACATACCGTTGACTACCACCTGTTCCGGTCCACTGGCGGCAGGGACAATAAAGCCACCGGGACACATGCAGAAACTATATACTCCTCTTCCTTCTGCCTGTGTTACAAAACTGTATTCGGCAGCAGGAAGGTATTTACCCCGTCCATTCTTATTGTGGTATTGTATCTGGTCAATCAGCGTTGCCGGATGTTCCAGCCGGACACCGACAGCGATTCCTTTGGCTTCCATCGTAACGCCATTGGCAGCCAGCCAGCGATATACATCCCTTGCAGAATGTCCGGTTGCCAGTATTACAGGACCGAGAAAGACTTTTCCTGTATTCGTTTCAATACCTTTGATTTCATCGTTTTCAATGATCAGTGCGTCCATTCTGGTCTGGAAATGTACTTCTCCTCCACACCCGATGATTGTATTCCGCATATTTTCAATCACACGCGGAAGCTTATCTGTGCCGATATGAGGATGAGCGTCGGCTAATATTGAAGTAGAAGCTCCGTGCTGGCAGAATACATTCAGTATCTTGTCTACATTTCCTCTTTTTTTGCTGCGGGTATAAAGTTTACCATCCGAATACGCTCCTGCACCTCCTTCACCAAAGCTATAGTTCGATTCCGGGTCTACGGTATGCTCTCTGCTGATCTGCGCCAGATCTTTCTTTCGTTCGCGCACATCTTTTCCCCGCTCCACAATGACCGGACGTAATCCGAGTTCGATGAGGCGTAAAGCAGCGAATAATCCGCCCGGACCCGCACCGACTACGATAATCTGAGGTTTGCCCTCTACATTATTATATATAGTATGTTCGTATTCATCTTCTTTGGGCATCTCATTGATATATACCCGCACCTTTAAATTGACGAAGATAGTCCGCTGGCGTGCATCAATACTTCGTTTCAGTATTCGGGTAGCGTTGATATTGCGCAGATTGATACCTTTTTCTTTCGAAATGTATTCTTTCAGTCGCTGTTCGTTTGCTGCGATTTCAGGGAGGATGCGGAGTTGGTATTCTTGTGTCATTAGTCTACTGTTTGATGTGTACCTGTTAGTTTGTGAACGGGCAACAGCTGGTTGCCCATCCGGACTTATCCGAAGAGTGCTCTGAATGCTTCTTCTACCTTTCTGACAGGTACTAATTCTATTTTTAGTTTTTGGGTATCAATCCCTTGCAGATTGTATTTAGGAAGCAGGAATCGTTTGAATCCTAACTTTTCCGCTTCTCCGATGCGTTGCTCTATTCGGTTTACGGGGCGTATCTCTCCCGACAGCCCTATTTCTCCCGCCATACAAACTTCCGGTTCGATAGCGGCATCCATATTGGAAGATAGGATTGCGCTGATCACTGCCAGGTCGATAGCGGGATCGTTCACTTTCAATCCTCCGGCAATATTCAGAAATACATCTTTCTGTGCGAGCTTGAATCCGACACGCTTTTCAAGAACAGCCAGCAGCATATTCATTCTTCGTATATCGAATCCGGTTGCCGACCGTTGGGGATTTCCATAAACGGCGGAACTTACCAGTGCCTGTGTCTCGATCAGGAACGGGCGTACCCCTTCGATAGCCGAAGCAATAGCTACTCCGCTCATGCCTTCATGATCCTGACTTAACAGCAGTTCCGAAGGATTGCTGACTTGGCGTAACCCGTCCTGACGCATTTCGTAAATGCCCAGTTCGGCGGTACTTCCGAAACGGTTTTTGATGCTTCGCAAAATGCGGTACATATAATGCTGATCTCCTTCAAATTGGAGAACGGTATCTACAATATGCTCCAACACTTTTGGACCTGCAATGCTGCCTTCCTTGTTAATATGCCCGATGAGCAGGACCGGTGTATGTGTTTCCTTTGCGAAACGGAGAATCGATGCCGAACATTCTCTTACCTGGGCAATACTTCCGGGAGAGGATTCTATGTTTTCAGTGGAAATAGTCTGTATGGAGTCGATGATAACTAAATCAGGATTTGTGTTCTTGATATGAACATAGATATGTTCAAGTGAAGTTTCGCATACGATGAAGCAGTCGCTGGAAACATCAGAAAGACGGTCGGCACGCAGTTTCAGCTGTCGTGCGCTTTCTTCACCGGATACATAGAGAATCTTCTTGTCCGGCATACGCAATACGGTCTGCATGACGAGTGTCGATTTTCCGATTCCCGGTTCGCCACCGATCAAAACCAGGGAGCCGGGGACAAGTCCTCCGCCCAATACACGATTCAGTTCTTCATCATGCATATTGATACGTGGTTCATCATCCGCTTCTATCTCACTAAGGATTATTGGTTTTGCTTTCTGCGTTTCGATGCCCGATACCGGTCGGCGGTTGGTCGGTTCTTTCCGTACGATCTCTTCTACATACGTATTCCATTCTCCGCACGACGGGCACTTGCCCACCCACTTCGGTGAATCCTGCCCACAGTTACTGCATACATATACGGTCTTTTCTTTTGCCATTGAGATTCCTTTCTTCTTGTAGGGTACAAAAATAGGGATAATTTATTAGAAATAAGTTATCCCTGCCTAATAGAAATAGATGAAGCTTACAGAGTGATCTCTCCCGCTATCGACCGGTTCATGTGATCGCGGACTTCATCCGGTGTATATCCGTGTCCTAATAAGAACATCAGTTTGGTTACAGCTGATTCTGTTGTACTGTCATATCCGGAGACGACTCCTGCCTGCAACAGCTGGTATCCCGTTTCGTAACGTTCCATTTCCACCATTCCGGCGTTGCACTGGGTTACATTTACAATCACAATCCCTTGTGCGCTGGCTTTGCAGAGCCTGCGGATAAACCACTCTTTACGTGGTGCATTGCCGGAGCCATATGTTTCGAGTACGACGGCCTTTAAACCTTTCGTTCCTAAAATCGTGGCTATCACGTTCTCCTGAATACCGGGAAATAGTTTAAGTACGGCTATATTCGTATCCAATAAATAATGTGGCATTAATTTCTGCCTGCTCTTATTAACATGGATATGTACATTATTGTATTTAATGTGAATACCCGCTTCTGCCAGTACCGGATAGTTGAATGAACGGAATGCGTTGAAGTTTTCCGCATTCATTTTCGTCGTCCGATTCCCCCGCATCAGATGATTCTCGAAGAAGATACAGACTTCCGGAACCACTGCTTTCCCGTCTTTATCTTGTGCAGCGGCAATTTCGATACTTGTCATCAGATTTTCCTTTCCATCCGTGCGGAGTACCCCTATCGGAAGCTGAGATCCTGTGAGGATGACCGGTTTATCCAGTCCTTCCAGCATAAAGCTCAGGGCCGAGGCAGTATAAGCCATCGTATCCGTGCCATGCAGGATAACGAATCCATGATAGCGGTCGTAGTTCTCATGAATGATGCGTACCAGCTTTCTCCACATATCAGGTTCCATGTCCGAAGAGTCCATTGGTGGATCAAACTGATAAGTGTCAATCGGGAAGTTGAATTTTTGCAATTCGGGGACATGTCTCTGGAGTTGCTCGAAGTTGAAGCTCTCCAATGCGCCTGTTGCGGTGTTTTCAATCATTCCAATTGTTCCACCGGTATATATTAACAATACGGAAGTATTTAACGGGGTCATATGCTGGTTTTATGCTGTTGTTTTTGCAAATATAATAATATAAACGATATATAGATAGCAAAATGTCATAAAAGTGCAGGGCTTTTATCGGCTGGGAAAGAGACGCGATGTTCTTTTTATCAGAAAAAAACCGAAAAAAGTGATAGATTGAACGTTTTTATTATTACTTTTGCGACACTTATCAAAAACAATGGTAGAAACAGAGACTATGATGAAGTACTATCCACATACAGTCACATCCATGTGTACCATGACCCTTTGGGGTTAATGGATAGTATTTGTGTATCTACGTGATTCACGCCTGTGTAAGTAGGCAAAACTCAATTTTAATTTTTTTCGTAAACAACCAATCACCCTGTAATAACTATACTCGAGGGGATTGTATTTAAATATGTATCTTCATGAAAGTAATGAAATTCGGCGGAACATCCGTAGGTTCCGTGAACAGCATTTTAAGTGTAAAGAGAATTGTAGAGTCGGCCGGCGAGCCGGTAATTGTAGTTGTTTCCGCATTGGGAGGCATCACTGACAAACTGATTAATACATCGAAGATGGCGGCAGCCGGAGATTCGGCTTACGAAGGTGAGTTCCGTGAAATTGTCTATCGTCATGTAGAGATGATTAAGGAAGTGATTCCTGCCGGAGCCGGGCAAGTGGCATTGCAGCGTCAGATTGGCGAATTGCTGAATGAGTTGAAGGATATTTTCCAGGGTATTTACCTGATCAGAGACCTTTCTCCGAAAACATCGGATACCATTGTCAGCTATGGCGAGCGTCTTTCTTCCATCATCGTAGCTGAACTGATTGATGGGGCAAAATGGTTTGATTCACGTACTTTTATCAAGACTGAAAAGAAACATAACAAACATACGATCGATGCGGACCTGACTAATCAGTTAGTAAAAGAGACTTTCCATTCCATTCCGAAAGTATCGTTGGTGCCCGGATTTATTTCTTCGGATAAGGTGTCGGGAGATGTAACTAACCTTGGTCGTGGTGGTTCGGATTATACAGCTGCCATTATTGCCGCAGCGCTCGATGCTAACAGTCTGGAGATATGGACGGATGTGGACGGCTTCATGACTGCTGATCCGCGTGTGATTTCAACTGCTTATACTATTTCCGAACTGAGCTATGTAGAAGCAACCGAACTTTGCAACTTTGGTGCGAAAGTGGTTTATCCGCCGACGATCTATCCGGTATGTCATAAGAATATTCCTATTATTATAAAGAATACATTCAATCCCGACGGAGTAGGAACTGTTATTAAACAAGAAACTTCCAATCCGCAGAGCAAGGCTATTAAAGGTATTTCTTCTATCAACGATACGAGTCTGATCACGGTTCAGGGTCTGGGTATGGTTGGTGTGATCGGCGTAAACTATCGCATCTTCAAGGCCTTGGCAAAGAATGGAATCAGTGTGTTCCTCGTTTCGCAGGCTTCATCCGAAAACAGTACTTCTATCGGTGTCCGTAACGCTGATGCCGATCTGGCTTGTGAAGTGCTGAACGAGGAATTTGCGAAAGAGATCGAGATGGGAGAGATTTCTCCGATCCTTGCAGAGAGAAATCTGGCTACGGTTGCTATCGTTGGCGAGAATATGAAGCATACACCGGGTATTGCAGGTAAGCTTTTCGGTACGCTGGGACGTAATGGTATCAATGTTATCGCTTGTGCGCAGGGAGCTTCGGAAACCAACATTTCTTTTGTTGTCGATTCCAAATCGTTGCGTAAATCTCTGAACGTTATCCATGACTCCTTCTTCCTGTCCGAATATCAGGTATTGAACCTCTTTATCTGTGGTATTGGTACGGTTGGCGGTAGCCTGGTAGAGCAGATCCGCTGCCAGCAGCAGAAACTGATGGTGGAGAACGGACTGAAATTGCATGTCGTAGGTATCATCGATGCAGCGAAAGCAATGTTCAGCCGTGAGGGATTTGACCTGGCTAATTTCCGTGAAGAACTGCAAGTGAAAGGTAAGGACAGCAATCTGCAGACCATCCGTGACGAAATAGTCGGAATGAATATCTTCAATTCCGTATTCGTCGATTGTACGGCAAGTCCTGACATTGCATCGCTTTACAAAGACCTTCTGCAACACAATGTTTCCGTAGTGGCAGCCAATAAGATCGCGGCATCTTCGGCTTACGAAAACTATCGCGAACTGAAAACGATTGCCCGTCAACGTGGTGTGAAATACCTGTTTGAGACAAACGTAGGTGCGGGACTTCCGATTATCAACACCATCAATGACCTGATTCATAGTGGTGACAAGATACTGAAGATTGAAGCGGTACTTTCGGGTACATTGAACTATATCTTTAATAAGATCAGCGCTGATATTCCTTTCAGCCGCACCATCAAGATGGCACAGGAAGAACGCTATTCCGAACCGGACCCGCGTATCGACCTGAGTGGAAAAGACGTGATCCGTAAACTGGTGATTCTGGCGCGTGAAGCCGGATACCGCATCGAACAGGAAGACGTGGAAAAGAATCTCTTCGTTCCGAACGACTTCTTCGAAGGTTCGTTGGATGACTTCTGGAAACGGGTGCCGAGTCTCGATGCAGACTTTGAAGCCCGTCGTCAGGTATTGGAGAAAGAACATAAGCATTGGCGTTTTGTAGCCAAACTGGAAGACGGAAAAGCTTCTGTCGGACTTCAGGAAGTGGGTGCCAACCATCCTTTCTACGGACTGGAAGGCAGCAACAACATCATCTTGCTGACTACGGAACGCTATAAAGAATATCCGATGATGATTCAAGGATACGGCGCCGGTGCCGGAGTAACGGCTGCCGGAGTATTCGCTGACATTATGAGTATCGCCAACGTTTAATTTAAATGAAGAACTAAAAATGAAGAATTACTATGCAGCATAATGGCACAGACAATTCTTCATTCATCATTCTTCATTCTTAATTTCTAAAGAAGTGAAGCATATTATTATATTGGGAGACGGAATGGCCGACTGGCCAGTGAAGTCATTAGGGGACAAGACGCTCCTGCAATATGCGAAGACGCCTTATATGGATAAATTAGCCCGCATGGGGCGCAATGGTCGTTTGATTACCGTTGCCGAAGGTTTCCATCCGGGTAGTGAGGTTGCCAATATGTCTGTGTTGGGGTATAATCTTCCGAAAGTATACGAGGGACGCGGACCGCTCGAAGCTGCCAGTATCGGCGTAGACTTGAAGCCGGGAGAGATGGCAATGCGTTGTAATCTGATTTGTGTGGAAGGAGAGATTCTGAAGAATCACTCTTCCGGACATATATCTACAGAGGAGGCAGATGTGCTGATTCAGTATCTGCAAGAGAAATTGGGAAATGATCGCGTACGTTTTCATACGGGAGTTCAGTATCGGCATCTGCTGGTGATCAAAGGCGGTAATAAAGAGTTGGATTGTACTCCTCCGCACGATGTTCCTTTGAAACCTTTCCGTCCGTTGATGGTGAAGCCTTCAGTGCCGGAGGCTCAGGAAACGGCAGGCCTTATCAATGACCTTATTCTTCAATCACAGGAATTGCTGAAGAATCATCCGTTAAATCTGAAGCGGATTGCCGAAGGCAAAGATCCGGCCAATAGTATCTGGCCTTGGAGCCCCGGCTATCGTCCGCAGATGCCCACTTTCTCCGAAACTTTCCCGCAAGTAAAGAAAGGAGCTGTTATCTCGGCTGTTGACTTGATTAACGGAATCGGATATTATGCCGGCTTGCGTCGCATCGCAGTGGAGGGGGCAACCGGACTGTATAATACAAATTACGAGAATAAAGTAGCTGCCGCTCTGGAAGCTCTGAAGACGGATGACTTCGTCTATCTCCATATCGAAGCCAGTGATGAGGCTGGACATGAGGGGGATATAGATCTGAAACTTCTGACAATAGAGAATCTCGACAAACGTGCGGTCGGACCTATCTATGAGGCTGTGAAAGACTGGGACGAGCCGGTGGCGATTGCTGTATTGCCCGATCATCCTACTCCTTGTGAACTTCGTACCCATACTTCCGAGCCTATACCATTCCTTATCTGGTATCCGGGTATCGAACCGGATGAGGTACAGACATACGATGAGGTATCGGCATGCAATGGCAGTTACGGTGTGTTGAAAGAAGACGAATTTATAAAAGAGTTCATGAAATAACGCTTCGTCACAGATTATGCAGATTGCCCGCCGGACATTGAAATCTGTATGGAACTGCGTAGTCTGTGATGAATAAAAATATGATCTAATGAAATACTATAGTACGAATAAACAGGCGCCGATGGCTTCTCTGCAAGAAGCCGTAGTAAAAGGGCTTGCCGCTGACAGAGGGCTTTTCATGCCTATGACTATCAAGCCGCTTCCTCAGGATTTTTACGATACGATTGACAGCCTTTCTTTTCAGGAAATCGCTTACCGTGTAGCCGATGCCTTCTTTGGTGAAGACGTTCCCGCTGATACACTGAAACAGATTGTGTATGATACATTGAGCTTTGATGTTCCGTTGGTGAAGGTGGCGGACAACATTTATTCTCTGGAACTTTTCCACGGACCTACACTGGCTTTCAAAGATGTAGGCGGTCGTTTCATGGCACGTTTGCTGGGATACTTCATCAAGAAAGAAGGACAGAAGGATGTAAACGTACTGGTAGCGACCTCCGGTGATACAGGGAGTGCCGTTGCCAACGGTTTTCTGGGTGTGGAAGGTATTCATGTGTATGTGCTTTATCCGAAGGGGAAAGTCAGCGAGATACAGGAAAAGCAATTCACTACTTTAGGACAGAATATCACTGCTCTCGAAGTGGACGGAACGTTTGACGATTGCCAGGCGTTGGTAAAAGCTGCTTTCATGGATAAGGAATTGAACGAACATCTGTCGCTGACCTCCGCCAATTCTATCAATGTGGCTCGTTTTCTGCCGCAGGCATTCTATTATTTCTATGCCTATGCCCAGCTGAAGCGTGCCGGAAAAGCCGATAATGCAGTGATTTGTGTACCTAGCGGAAACTTTGGTAACATCACAGCCGGCTTGTTTGGAAAGAAGATGGGCTTGCCTGTCAAACGTTTTATTGCTGCCAACAATCGCAACGATATATTTTATCAATACCTGCAAACAGGTAAATATAATCCCCGGCCATCCATCGCAACTATCGCTAATGCTATGGACGTAGGTGACCCGAGTAACTTTGCCCGTGTGCTTGATCTGTATGGCGGTTCTCATGCTGAGATTTCTGCTGAGATTTCGGGAACTACCTATACTGACGAACAGATTCGCGAAACAGTGAAGGAAACTTGGAAAGAACATCATTACTTGCTCGATCCTCATGGGGCATGCGGCTATCGCGCTTTGCAAGAAGGATTGAAACCGGGTGAAACGGGAGTATTTCTCGAAACAGCTCACCCTGCTAAATTTCTGGAAACAGTAGAAGGTATTATCGGTGAAGCGGTAGAGATACCGGCCAAGCTGCAGGAGTTTATGAAAGGGGAGAAGAAGAGCTTGCCAATGACGAAGGAATTTGCAGACTTCAAGAAGTATCTGCTTACTATTTGATCCTGTTGCTCAAGCAAATATCCTTAGAAATAATAGATTTTCCGCTGTTACCTATAAGTGTATATCTTCTTAGGTAACAGCGGATTTATTATACTCTGAATCGAACAAAAATTAAATTCTATATCCCTCCTAATGATTTGAAAGCTGTTTTTGCTCTCATTGTAGTGTATCTTCAAAGAGTTTCATGCCTTGAAACAAATGGTTTCAAGTAATGAAACTTTTAGTTTCAAGGCATGAAACACTTTGTTCCAACGGTTGAAACTGATATTGGAATCAGGGCTGATCAATTACTCCATATTTACTAACTTGTCTGTCTGTGTATACGTTGTCGATCTGTTATTATGCTTCATTACGAATCGGAAAAGAATATATTTAGGCACGGATTACACGGATTAACACGGTTGTTTTACGTAATCATAGCACTAAAACCGTGAAATCCGTGTAATCCGTGCCTAATCCTCAATTTATAATTCAGTTCATTTCTGTGCGGAAATGAATCAAATACTTCTATTTTTTGTGACTTGATTTATTGCAAAACCGGTATGGATTTAGTAGCTTTGTAAGTGAACACAAATGGGATATTTTATTCTAAAATAGTTAATATGGATCAAATTGTTGAAGTAAAATACGACTCTCAATTTAATCAGATTGAGAATCTGACATGGTATCCTTGGGTAGGTAAGGACTATGAGGATGGTAAACGTAGGATTTTAATTGTAGGAGAATCTCATTACATCGACGAAGATATTGAAGATGAGGGAAAACTGAGGGAACAGGAGGTAAAAGTAGATAAATATCATACGAGAAATTGTTTGTATGAAGTATTGGTAGATAAATCATGGTGTAATAGAACCTACCCTAATTTAATGGAGGCATTATGTGACCGAGGGATAATTTCTGAAGATAAATTGGTGTTGTCGAAAATTGCATATTATAATTTTATCCAAAGACAATTGGATTATACCACTGCACCTAAGGAACGTCCCAATCTTGATGATTATGAAATAGCTTGGGAACTCTTTTTGAAAATTGTCGATATATTACATCCTACTGATTGTATCTTTGTTGGGATAGAGTCTTCGCAGCTGTTTGAAAGCACGATGGCCAAATATCAGATTCAATATTCAGAGATTGATATATTAGAAAAAATTAATAGAGTTTACCCAAGGAAAATGTCCATTAATATGAACCCTAACTATAGTGTTAATATTGTATTTATGAAGCATTCGTCTTGTTATTTTAGTCCAGGGAAATGGTATGAGTTTCTAACAAAACAAATACCGGAAGCAATGGAATGGATCAATTCAAAATAATTAGAAATGATGATTATCGATACCTATCCTTTTATCAATGGGAAAGCTGTTGTGTGGGTAAAAGATTCTGTATTTACGGAAGATAATTCTCCTGTTGTAGCAAAATGTGGATTAATTAATAATATAGATGAGTTTATTATTCCTCCGATATATGATAATATCCAATATATCGGAACTGATACGGTTGCTGTAAATATTGGTTTCAAGGAAGGGAAAAAATATCAGTATTCTGGAAGATGGGGAATTGTTGATTTGAACAATCAGATTCTTGTGCCCTTAAAATATACGGATATGATATGTTGGGAAGATGGCATAATGTTCTCTGCAGAATATAGGAGGAAGTGGGGTGTCATTAATATAAAGGGTGAAGTAATTATTCCTTTTAAGTTCGACTGGATATCATGGCCTGATAAAAATGGGAATATTCCTGCCTGTAAAGCAGGAAAGTATGGATGCCTTAATATGAAAGGTAATGTCATCCTTCCATTTGTTTACGATTCTGTCACTTTTAAATAGTAAAAGTGCGGCATCGTACAGGAATGAATAAATATTATAGATAATCAGAAATTACGAGGAATACTAAATATTCTCCCGTGCAATAAATGCTAAACTCTTCTGCTATAGCTTCATTCAATGTGCCTTGCCACCAATTAGTAAAGTCACTAAGAGGATAAACCAATCCTTTTCCTTTCAATCCTTTAGCACCGAAATTGATAATAGAGACTTGCTGTCCGGGATGTGAAGCGAAAGTTTGTGTATCTTGTGCAGGAATAAATATACCGTAGTCAGTTATCATCCGTACTTCCATACCACTTCTCATATACTCCATGAGTAGGCTGATGTTTCCTAATGTATGGTCTTCCCGTTTGCCGGTAGCACCTACGATGGCGATTTTCCGTATGCCTTTACTTTGCAGATAATGAACAGCTTTGGTCTGATCATTCGTCTCCTGATCCGGAATTTGATGGATAATAGAAGAAAAACGCTTTTTATATTCTGGTAGAAGCGAGTCTCCGTCTCCTATAATTATATCAGGAGTATGTCCACGCGAAATATATTCGTTGGCGGCTCCATCACAACAAACTACATATTTGGCATCTGCCAAAACTTGTAAAGGGAGTGGATGGACAGGATATTCGCCGTTGGCAAGTATCACGGCTTCGTGTGTATAGTGTTCGTTTATCATTGTATGCTCATTAATTTTTTCCATTTGAAGTAGCCAAAGATAGCTATAATGGAGTAAAGTCCGTACAATACGGAGGTGAAATAGAGATCTTTATAAATATATAGTCCGCAACAGACGATGTCGACAAGAATCCAGGCAAACCATTGCTCAATGTATTTGCGTGCCAGCATCCACATTCCGACAATGCTCAACGCTGTTGTGAAGCTGTCCAGCCACGGAACGTTACTGTCTGTGTATTCGATAAGTATCCAGGCAATGCCGACGAAAGACACGATAAACACTAGAAGCAGTGGCAGGTAACATTTCCATGGGGTATGTACAATCGGAAGATCTTTCGTTTTCTCTGTCGTTTGCCCGTCAGTTGTCAGTTGGCTTTTCTTTTTCCGGTGTCCCCACATCCAGAAGAACCATCCGTAGATGGCAGCTATCAGATAGTAAATGTTGATGCCGAAGTCGGCATACAGTCCTGCGTCGTAATAAACAAAGATATAAATGGCCGGCATGATGATGCCCGCCAGCCACAGATAGATACTGGCGCGATACTCCAGCCACAGGTAGATAATGCCGATAAACGTACCGAATATCTCCAGATAATTCATTTCCATATTTGCTTATTTATTCGTTCTCTACGCCGGCATTACCCGGATCAGATTCTATGGGTATGTTCTCAGCCTGTCATGTTAGGGCACCCCTATTGCGTGAATCGGCGGTAAAATTACGAATTTAGCAGAAGGAAAACAAGGAATCATGTAAAAACAAGTCTTCCGTTAAAAAACGAAGAGGAGATTTCAACGGCATTTTTGTGATGCCGTGAAATCTCCTCTTCTCCTCATTTGTCGTGTATTATAAAACTTCTTTTTCTTTAGTCAGTTGCTCTTCATATATCGTGTTACCGATTGTATATTTGAGGCTGAACTTTTTGGCGGTTGTGTTGTAGGTACTTTCTCCTGAGTCGACAATTGCCGGTCCGTTTTCAGCATCCCATGCTTTGACCGAAACTTTCTTCACATCATTAGTGCCTTCCACTATCTGATCCGTGATGGTCAGTTCTATTGTACCCGTTTGGATATCAGCCTTCTCGTCGCTCTCGTTGTTCATGGCATAGAATAGTCTGACGGTGTTGACTCCGGTAGGCTTAATCGTTTTAGGCTTCTGAATCGTCTTCGGAGTTTCTCCTTCTAAAGTGGTATGTCCACTCATCTGGTAACTGCCCGAATAGTCATTCTTTAATTTTAATAGAACCAACATTTTACACCCGGATGTACTTATCGGATATCCTGTTGTACTTTCTATTTCGACGGGGATGACGTATGACTGGTCAATCTTCAGACTTGCTGTCTTTATCAACACAGGAACTTCGGCGGAAATACCTTCAGCGTGCTTGATTACCGTATTCTCCAAAGAAGGAATGGAATATAAATCAGTATCCAATGATTTATAATATTTGTCCTCATTCAGAACGGTCCAGTACTTTCTATTGTAAATATCTACCAGCTCTTCGTTGATCTTCATTTTTACGTTCACATCTCGATCTAATGCTAACGTACCGGAACTGCTGACCGTGAAATAAGTTTTCACTTCTTCGTTACTGTAGCTTACTTCTGTAGTCCATACTCGGTTGTAAGCGCCGATCAGGTAGATTTCTTTCTGATATTGTTCTTTTTCAAGCAGGTCTTTTTCACAAGAAGTGATGGAGAGTGTTAGTAAAGAACAGACCACTAGTTTGTATATTGATCTCATTATATGTTCAATTTTATATGATTAATAATCAGTTATATAATGGAAAGAGGTAAGTTACCAATCTCCGAATCCGTCCCATCCTGGATTTTGTTTCAGTTTCGCGTTTTTATCCAATACGGCTCTCGGAATAGGATAGAAGTACATCTTCCTGTCAAAGCTGCGTAATGCATACTTATGAACTACATTGACAACAGTATAGAATTGGTCTCTTTCGGTCGTCTTCTTGGTAACGTCCATACCTTGTACCGGTTTGTTCTCTTCTGTTTCTGCTAGTCCCCAACGACGCAGGTCATGATATCTTCTTCCTTCGCATGCAAATTCGATCATACGTTCGCGGATGATTAACTGACGCATCTTCACTTGATCGCTGGCATCGGCAAGGGTGATGCCCGGCAATCCGGCACGGTAACGAATCATGTTGAAGTAGTACATGATTTCCTCCGGATTATACAAAACATGATAAGTGGTGTTATCTGCCGCTTCCGTATATTCCGGTTCTCCTTTCAGTTCATTCAATGCTTCTACATAGTTCAACAGTATTTCCGCATATCTGAATACAGGGAATGTTTTCGGTTTTATTTTAGCACCTGTATGACTGGTACAGTTATCCTCCGGATGGATATATTTCTTTAGAGTATATCCCGTTAAGTTATAGTCTTCTGGATTGGCAGCCTGTTTTGCACAGTTGCCATTCACGTAATATCCTGCTGTAAAGTTAGTCACGTTGGGAGCTTCGGTTCCTGTTACCGAAGTTGCGGGCCAGAAACATTCACAGAATCCGATAGATGCGTAGAAACGCGGTTCGCGGTCCAGATACATTTTGGCAACGGTTGGTCTCAGCTCATATCCTGTGGCGATGGTAGGTACAGTACCCGCTTCTTCATAATAATCAGGTTGTTGCACATAATCTTCTCCATCTTTCATGTAGTAGGCATCTATGAGTTTCTGAGTGATTCCTAAGCCGTTCCATCCTCCCAGTTTCAACGGGAAGGCGATTGAAATGATGTTGTTGTTCAAGGGAGTAGCATAAATAAGTTCAGGGTTTTTCACAGCCAGTGCTTCTCCATTGAACATGTCTATATACGAATGGTAAGGATCGATTCCTCCTACTCCTAACGGAAATTCCGCTTGTGACGCCTGAGAGGATGCATACGTGTTTTCATCGCTGGGTACAGTGTATAATGAGTAAATACCGCTATCGATAATTCTCTTGGAGGCAGCAGCTGATTTCGCCCATTTCACCGGGTCATATTGCTGGGCTATCATGTTTCGTCCGTCGGAAGTGGTCCAGTCGGCATAATATTGATTGCCGTTGTACCACTTGGAAGCTTGGTAAAGCCGGACACGTGACATGAGGGCGGCTGCCGCATATTTGGTAGGACGTTCGAACTGAGTGCTCGGGCGCGTCGGGTCCAGTAGACTGTAAGCTTCTTCGAGGTCTTTGCAGATATATTCCACACATTCATCGTACGTGTTACGTTCGAATGACAAGTTTTCAATGTTTTCATCTACCGACAGCGGCTCTTCGGGAAGGATGACTGCCGGTCCGTAAAGTTCCAACAGATAGAAATAGAAGGAAGCTCTCATGAAATGAGTCAAACCCATAATTTCACGTCTGTCCAATCCTTTCAGGTCTTTGCATTCATCGATGCGGGTGAAGATAGTGTTACACTTACGGATACCTTTGTAGTATTGTCCCCACATGTTGTAGTAAGAATCGTTCTGCGTGATTTTGTCTGCATACAAGTAGGTACCGGCGTACTCAGCTTTCTGCCATGACAGAAGGACTTCATCTACCGCAGTCTCGTAAGGACCGTAGGAACCGGAAAACAAGTTGCCTTGAGCGGGCATTAATGCCGCAGTTCCCCACACATAACGCTCCAGATAATCTTGTCTGGCAAAGATGGAGTCGAGTGGAGTCAGGTCGTTAAAGTATTCATCAACTGCCAGATAGTTGCATGAAGTCAGCATGAACGGGATGATTCCCAGTGTCGTGCATAGAATATGAAGGCTTTTCTTTAATATCTTTTTCATAATAGTTTTCAATTAGAACGTAGCTGTTAACTGTAAAGAGAAGGTACGCTGTAGCGGATATACGGCGCCGTTTTTAGATGCCTGTCCCGGATCCCATAGTTTCACTGAATCCCATACTGCCAGATTCTGTCCGACAAATTGCAGATTCATATCACTGATGCCCACTGTCCTTAGTACTTTATTCGTTCCGATACGATAGGAAATATCCAATGATTTCCAACGCAGGTAAGAACCATCTGCCAGCCAGAAAGTAGAAGCACGGTTATTGTTCTTATTCTCTCCGTAAGTCAGGCGCGGGAAACGTGCATTCGGGTTTTCTGTAGAAGGATCCCCTGAATACCATGCCGGTGTCCAACGATTCTTCGGGTCGTTTACGATGGATAGAATGTTGCCGACTTCTCCGCCTGAGAAGGGATAGAATCCGGAACCGCCGTATAAGAAGTTAACTTTGGCTGCTCCAGTGAATAAAGCACTGATAGTCCATCTTTTATATCTGTACTCCAGTGCAAAACCGTATTGAATTTGCGGTACATTGGAGTGTGCAATAGGAACAATATCGTCATCGTCAATTTTTCCGTCAGCGTTCACGTCTTTATAGCGGATATCTCCGGGGCGTACTTCGCCGTATGTCTGTTTCGGGCTTCGGTTGATTTCATCCTGATTTTGAAATAAGCCTAATGCAACCAAACCGCGCATAACACCATAATTTACATCGCTATACGATTGGTAAGGGTAGCGCACCGCATCTTGGTCCCAATGTACAACTTTGCTGACAGCATATGTCATGTTGGCACGCACCGTGAAAGAGTTGTCTTCGTTTATTTTCTGGTTCAGGTAAATGTTACCATCTATACCGCTACTGCGCATACGTCCTACGTTGGTATATGGGTTGGTCACGACGCCTACTTCCGAAGGCATCATTTTTCTTTCCTGAAAGATATTATCACGAGTGTCTCTGAAGATATCTACCGTTCCACCTATTTTATCATTGAGAAATTGGAAGTCGATACCCAGGTTATATTTCTTGGCTACCTCCCAATGTAAGTTGTTGGCTCCGATTTGTTTTTCTGTCAATCCATTGGAACCCCAACGACTACCACCTCCAAAGTTAATCAACGTCAGATATGGGAACCGACGTCCACCACCGATCTGATCGTTACCAACTTCACCATAAGAAGCTCTGATCTTCAAAAAGTTGAGCCATCCTGCATGATTCTGCATAAATTCGTATTGGGTCGGGATCCATCCTAAGGCTATTGCAGGGAACAAACCGAATTGTTTGCCCGGTTCAAAGTTTTCGGAACCGGTGTATCCTACGTTTCCTTCTATCAGATAAGCATCTTTATAAGAGTAAGTAGCTCTGGCAGATAATGCTTGATAACGTTTGGGAATAGATGAAATTTCATCATTTGCTTCGGTGGTTTCGGTGCTTTGCATATAGTAATGTATCAAACCGGTTACACGGTGTTCCTGATTGAAAAGTCTTTCATAGGCAAGTTGCGATTCGAAGTAATATCTCCGGTCACTGGCAGCACTCTTGGCGAATTGAATGTTGCTGGCTGATACCGTACGTTGTGTCATTAATGAACCGTCATTGTAACGGCCAAAGGCCTTGTATAGGTCCGGCATTTTGGAGCGGACTACGTTGTGTATATTGTTATTGTTATACGAGAACATTCCTCTGGCAGTCAAACCCTTGATCCATTTTCCGAAGTCTTGACGTAAGGTGAAATTGATGTTCATAGTGGTCCGGTTTCCCTTTTTAAATCCGGTATGGTTCAACAAGATATATGGTGAGATTTGTTCTCCGTTTTTCCCATAAGCAGGAAGCATTCCATTGGAATAACGTAAAGGCACCGTCAGGGGAGTCAGATAGGCTTGTGCGGCCCAGAGTGCGTCATTGTTAGTTCCGAATCCCGGTGCTCTGTCTTCTACAATAGCTCCGTCCATAGCCAATCCCATGATCGTCGATGAAGTTAGATTCATGTCTACCTTTGCGCGGAAATTATATTTAGCCCATTTGACATTCGTGTTGTATTTGTTAACTTTGTCTTGCTTGAAGATAGCATCTTTGAATGTACCTCCTACACTGACAAAATATCTGGCAACTTTTCCACCACCGGATACATTTAAATAGTGCTGATGATTAATAGTTACATCTTTCAGTATCTCTTTTTGCCAGTTAACGTTTGGATATAAGTCATTATCCAGTCCTGCTTTAATAATCTCCAGTTCTGTCGGGCTATAAAGAGGGTCCATATTGCTTACCACTCGGGCTTCGTTTGCCAAGCTGGCATAATCGTATGCTTCCAGATATTCGGGCATACGGGGGGAATAAGAGAGAGTCATACTGCTTTTCCAGGTTACCTTGGTTCGACCTTCCTGACCGGAACGGGTCGTTACCAAAACAACGCCATTTGCACCACGTACACCATAAACGGCTGTTGCCGAAGCATCTTTCAAGATAGAGAAGCTCTCAATATCCGACGGGTCGAGGTCGTTGAGGTTTCCTTCAATACCGTCAATCAAAACCAGCGCAGACTGGTTGGCACCAAATGTGCTGATACCGCGAATCCAGAACTCAGAAACATCCTGCCCCGGTTCGCCGCTTCGGTCAACGGCTATAATACCGGGAACCACACCTCCCAGCATATTGGCTACGGAAGTTGACGGAGCACTGATGGCAGCCGGATTGACACTGGTGACAGCACCTACCACGCTGACTTTACGTTGTGTTCCCATACCTACAACAACTACTTCGTCCAATGATTCTGAGTCGGGCTCCAGAGATATACGCATCTTCTTATCGGTTTGAGCAACCACTATTTCTTTGCTCTTATATCCCATAAATGAAACAATCAGCGTTGTTTTTGGAGCTAATGATTTCATACTGAAGTTACCATCCATATCTGTTATAGTTCCGGTTTTTTCTTTCCCTTTAACAGATATGTTTGCACCCGGGAGCGGATCACCATGTTCATCTAACACGATTCCGGCAATTTGAATTGGTTCTTGTTGGGCCCATATCCCTTGTGTTGCATTTCCTGCCAATAGCAGAAAGAAACACAGGGTTAATTTAAAATATAGTGTTTTCATTTCTATTCCTTATTAATTATTCAATAGCAAGTTTTCTGATGCAGTGGTTGTTTTGATCTGCAATGTAAAGAAATTCATTTTTGTCCAAATAGACACCCCAAGGCTGATCGAATTGGGCTTCCAAAGGATCCCCGTCTTTGTATCCTTTCCCGCTACCTGCTATCGTGGTCACGATATTTAACTTGGTGTCAACTTTACGAATCCGATGGTTATTAACATCCGCTATATATAAATTGCCTTCTTTATCAATAGCAATTCCACGCGGCTCATTGAATTGTGCTTCTTGTACATCTCCGTCCCGGAAGCCTGCGCCTGCACCGGGAATATATTCTTCAATGTCTCCGTCTAGAGCTGGCCAACCGTCCGCATCGCGTGTGAGCTTAAAGCGATAAACTGCACTTTTACTATGCAACACACAATAAACATACTTATCAACCGGATTGTAAGCACATAAACCATTGGAGCCTACATTATAGAGTGTACCGATTCGTTTTGCTTTGTTGGGATTTAAGGTTCTTTTATTCTTATCAAAAGGTTGTGTCCACAATTGTCCTGTGTTTTGGCGGTATATCACAAAAGTAGAATCTACAGGGTCGAGAACAACACTATGCATCCATCCTCCGTTGGCTAAAAGCTGTCCCATTTTATCAGCCACCCAGCTCACATTAGCATCGAATAAGAAACAACCGAAGTTGGCATTATCGCATGGACCAAATAGTTGTTTCTTTTCTTTATCGATAAATAAAGGTTGGTCGATTACCATGCCATCCAGTAAAGTGATCGTTTTATTTTGTTCGATGGATGATAAACGCGTTCTCCCATCAGAGTCGAATATGAATACATTGTCATCATTGTCTACAGCTACATACCTTGGAGTATTGAATGTGGTCTCGCCGAGAGTTCCGTCTTTATTGCCACCTTCTTTGGCTTTTCCTACTACTGTAGATACGGAAGAAGTTACAATATATTTGAATGTTTTTTCAGCATTGCTGAGTTCAGCTTCTTTTCCGGCAATCTCCACCCGTACATGGCTTTCCCCTCCGGCTTGCTTGGGCACTTGGGCATAAATAACATCAGGCTTGACACCTAAAACCAATGCCTCCCGTTCATTACCTACTTCATCCTTGAAGTAAACTTTCACTTGGCTTTTGTCTTCTCCGAAATTGGAACCTTTAACAATGAATTTGGTTCGTATGCCACCGGAATCGGGCATAAACTCTGTAAACTTGACTGGTTGATTAGGATCGAAAGCTGTGCTTTTCTTGTCTTCATTACAACCTACTATTAGTAGCAGGAAGCCGAAAACCATCCAGATTAGATTAAATGATTTACGCATGTTTTTCTATAAGATTTTATTAGTTTGAAAAAAGGTCTTTTTAGGCTTTCTATTTAAATAAGGTTTAATAGATTCTAATTGATTTCAATTTGACTTAAGGGCTTTTGGCTTTTTCTCTCATGTGATTAATTGTTTTAAATATTACAGATTCAAAGGTGTAAATGGCTATATATAATTGTGAAGCACACTTTCCGTTCGGTTTTCAGGATACAAACTTAGGGGATTTCAAGGAATCAGGAGCATATGCTTTTATTCATCCATGTATATCTTTTCATTCAAAATTGCTTTTTTTATCATTTGCTTCGCCTTTCTGTTATAATATTGATTATTTTTGTGACACTTAAACTAATATGAATATATAATGAAGCGAACCGTTCGATATACCGTCCTTGTTTTGATTGCTATTATAAATTCTTTAGTTATTACTACTTCTCTCTATGCTGTTCTGCCTTATAATGAACTTCATCAGTTGAATATGAGTAATGGCTTGGTAGATAACATCATTACTTGTATCTATCAGGATCAAGATCGTTTTATGTGGTTTGGATCCAGTAATGGGCTGAGTCGATATGACGGGAAGCAGATTCGCAATTTTAGTGTAGACAATGCGAGGATGTATGTTTCCGATATAAAAGAGACTTCTGATGATAAATTGTGGGTAATAGCTAATGAGTATTTATATTGTTTTGATCGACGGAAAGAGAAATTTGTTCTTCCGTCTTTTCAGGATGGAAAAAAGGCCATTTCTGTAAGTGCTATGGAAATAACGGGGGATTCACTTTTTTGGATAGTAAAAGGCGGACAATTGCAATGCTTGAAACGACATTATAAATTAGTGAAAGGTGACTTACAAATAGAGATGACCGTCGAAGCAGGCTATCCGTTTTTTTTAGATGAGGGGGAATCTTTTTCGAATTTATGTGCTTCACAAGACGGGCATTTCTTGTATTTGGTTACCGATAAGGGAAATTTGTTGTTCTTTGATAAGATTGCAGGTAAAGTGGTCCGGAAGTTCAAATACTCTATTAATCCTAGTGCTAATGCTACTACTATCATGAGTGAAGGGGAATATATTTGGGTTTCTTCTATAGTGGGTGGAGTAACTCGTCTGCATATTCCCACGGGAAAATCTGATTATTATCAGTATAATGAGGATGCCAGGTTGTCTTCTTTATCACATTCAGATGCGTATGGGGTGGTTGCATTGGATAATGATTCTTACATTGCAGTAACCTGGAATGGATATACTCTGTTAGCTCCTGAAGAAAATGATCCTTCTAAGTTGTTGGCAACGCCTTATACGAATACCTCATTTTTGCAGTACCGGAATGTAGAGACAAGAATGATTTCTGTTTATTATGATAAAGAGGGAATACTATGGATCGGAACTAGAGGAGGAGGGATTGTCTATTTTGATTTTAGACAGCATTCTTATATGCAATATCACAGCAAAAAACATAATGAAATCTCTGCTCAGGTAGCTGACAAAGATGGTCGAATTTGGTTGGGCACTTACCATGAAGGAATTATGCGTAGTGACCAGCCTTATGCTAAATCGCGACCACTGAACTTTTCTCCTGTGGGCAATCAAAAGGAAGTCCCGGTGTTTTGTGCAATCAAAGATTCATGTTCTAATTTATGGTTTGGAAATGCTTCCGGAAACTTGATTTGTTATGACTGGAGTTCCGATTCTTTCCATATATATCCGCTCAATTATTTAGGGAAAAAGGTAAACTCCTATATAGTGGCCTTAATGATTGACTCCCGTTATCGGTTTTGGGTATGCACTTCTGCCGGATTGTACTTATTTGATCATCAGACAGGTCATTTTGAATTATTCTCATTGCGTGAAGCCTTGAAAGAAGATGCAGAGCCATGGGTCACTGCTATTTGTGAAGATAAACAGCGGAATATCTGGATAGGGACAGCAAAAGGTATTGTACGATTATCACAGGTCAATGTTCGTCCATTCAAGATGGTTCATGGATATGAAGAAAAAGAAAATATAGGAGCTCGTGTAGTTAGTGCTTTACTGACTGGTACTGACGGAACTGTATATGTGGGTTATAAAAATGGATTTGGAATCATTCCTGTGGGCGAAGATAGGATAACGTCTTTTTATACAGTAAAAGATGGACTTTGTAATGATTGTATAGATTGTATAGTGGAAGATGAGAAGAAGCGTATTTGGTTGGGGAGTATATCCGGTATCTCAAGATATAGCCGACAACAACATGTCTTCTACAACTATTATATTTCTAGTAGCAATAAATCTGTGATGTTGTTTAAGAATACTTTATTTTGGGGAAATAACAAGAGCTTAACTTATTTTGAACCGGAAATACTGACATCTGCCACCATTGCCAGCAAAACTCTTTTAACTGGATTGGAAGTCGATAATAAACAAATCAATATAGGTGAGAAGATAAAAGGGCAAGTTGTTTTGGACTCAAATATTGCATCAATTGACCATTTGGAACTGGTCAATGCAAACCGTGATTTCTCTCTCCTTTTCAATAATCTGGCTTTTTCGAAGGATCTGCAAAAATATAGCTATCGGTTATATCCATATCAAAAAGATTGGATTGTTTCTGAAGCGGGTAAGGTCTCGTTTACCAACTTGTCTGCCGGTTATTATATTTTTGAAGTCAAAACATTGTTCCCTAATAATACGGAAGGAGACGTTACTGCATTGCCGATAACAATCCTTCCACATTGGAGCCAGACCGTTTGGTTTCGTTTGCTTTTGATTTTCTCGGTTTTATTTTTGGTTGGTTATATTTTCTATAGTTTGTTGCGGCGGCAACATCGTTTCAAAAAAATGATTCAATTGAAACATGAACTGACGATTGCAAATTTGGAGAGAAACGCAGAACGGCATATACGGGAAGAACGTGAGAACTTTTTTATGAATGCTGCTCATGAGTTAAGAACTCCTCTTACTTTGATACTTGCTTCTATACATGATATAATGAAGTCCATTACCCCATCGGATAATTGGTTTGATTCATTTAGCAGATTGCACAAGAATTGTCTTTCTCTACAGACATTGGTTGATCGTCTGCTATATGTACAGAAGATAGAGGGAGGCATGATAAAACTTCATTTGTCAGAATCGGATATAAAGGAGATTGTTAGCCGGGTGGCTAATCCTTTTCTGCAAATGGCTATGGTCAAGAAGCGGGAATTTTTGGTCCAGGTGGATACAGTGCCTTTGTATTTATGGGTGGATGTGGCGAAAATAGAATCAGCTGTTCAAAATTTGTTATCAAATGCCTTTAAATACACTTCTCAGAATGGACGTATTGAACTGGCTGTGTCAGAGGCGGAAATTGACGGAAGACCTTATTGCCTTGTAACAGTGTCTGATAATGGAGTTGGGATACCTGATGATTTGCAACAGCACGTGTTTGATTCGTTTGTAACAGGGAAACGTATCCCGCAATATTCCACGTCAATAGGTCTTGGATTACATATTGTAAAGCATACGATGGGGTTGCATCATGGATTTGTAACGTTAACCAGTCGTGTTGGAGAAGGAAGCCGGTTCGTTCTGCACATTCCGGTGGGACTTTCTCATTTTGTTCCAGGAGAATATGAAATGGTACCTGATCCGGTGAAGGGAGATTTGTTGGAAGAGTGTACGACAGAAGAACGTCCGATGGAAGAAGTAATAGCAGAAAAGAATGAGACTATGGAGGAGACCGTTAACAGAGTGAAAAATAATAAGGAATTTTTGTTGATCATAGAGGACCACGATGAGATGAGAGAATATTTATGCAGTCTATTTAAAGAAGATTATAATGTTATTGAGGCTGGAAATGGAGAAGAAGGGGTGGCTATGGCTGATAAATATATACCTAAATTAATCATATCTGATATAATGATGCCTGTTAAAGATGGGTTTGAATGTAGTCGGGAGATTCGTGAAAATAAGCGGACTTTTCATATACCGGTTATCTTTTTAACAGCTAAAGCAGAGGATGCTGACCGGTTGAAAAGTTTACAAATAGGGGTAGATGACTATATAATGAAACCTTTTAATCCGGAGTTATTGAAAGAGAAGGTGAAAGCGTTGATAGAACAACGTGATCTGTTAAGAAAACTTTATGCGAAAACTCTTATGCTGGATGAAGAGGTACTGGAATCTTCAGAAGATGTTCAGGATGTTTTTATGCCTAAAATGCTTCAGATTATAGAAGAAAATTTATCAAACCGGAATTTTACAATAAAAGTGCTGACGGACCAATTGAATATGAGCCAGCCGACCCTTTATCGCAAGGTTAAGCAGAAAACTGGTTTGTCGATTATAGAGGTGATTCATGGAGTACGGATGAGTAAAGCTGCATCTATTATCATGAGCAGGCGATATAGCAGTCTGACAGAAGTTGCGGAAATGGTAGGATATGATTCGATGATTTCCTTCCGTAAGCAGTTCGTTGCACAGTTTGGGGTGCTTCCTTCCAAATATATGGAAGAGAAAATGAGGAAATAAGAAGCCGCGTTTCATGTTGGCGGCTTCTGTACTATCTGTTTGAATTGTTATTGTTAAAAACGGAAAGACACATGTCCCATAACGTTTGTTCCCGCCTGGGCAGCATATCCGGCAGAATCTATTCTATGATTCACGTCCTTATCGTATGAACTGGATGCCCAGCCGTTATTCTCATATTCTTCGTTGAAGAGATTATAGACGGTCACACCCAAAGTGATTTCTTTCGCTACCTTGCGGGGCTTGAATGTATAAGCCAGATTCAGGTTGTTTACAAAATACTTATCCAGTGTCAATGCTTCTACTTCGGCGTTTGTCATGTATTGCTTACCGACAAACTGAGATTGAAGAGAGGCTTCGAATCCCTGATACGTAAAAGCGAAACGGTTGTTTAGCAGGAAATCTGGTGAAAAAGCGATTCGGGTACTCTTATGAGAAACGCTTGCGACATCCAATAAGTTCCAGTCATCATCGTATATGGGAATGTTTTCTACGAAATTTTTGATACGGTTTTTGCTCCATGTGGCATTGATATCCCACTGGAACCATTTGCACGGCTTGATGCCTAACATGAGTTCGATTCCCATCCGGTAACTGTCCGGAACGTTTTCAGTCAGAGCTTCACCAATATCATTTAGTGCACCGGTGAGGACAAGCTGGTCGGTATAATCCATGTAGTAAAAATTGGCACCTGCTGTCAGCCAATGAGTGGCAAAGGTATATCCGGCTTCGTAGTCGAGCAGCTTTTCGGCTTTCGGGTAGCTGTCCGGATTGCCATCGGTATAGTTGTTTCTTGTCGGTTCTTTTTGGGCAACGGAGAAAGAGGCATAGATGCGATGGTTGGAGTTGATATTCCAGTTCAGTCCGACTTTCGGGTTGAAGAAGTCGAATTTCTTGTCTATGGCGAGTGGTCGCAACGTGTTTTTATTCCAGTCGTATTTGTCATTTGTCCCGTCGATGGTGTAGTCTATATGCCGGTATTGGAGATCGGCATAGGCACTTAGGCCTTTGGACAGGTCGTAAGTTGCTTTCAGGTAGATGTTGCCATCGGTTTTCTTCGATTGGTTACGATAGTATTCGTGTTCGGGAGATAATGCGCCGATGTAGTTCTTCACCCAGGTCACTCTTCCAAAGTTGCTGCCCCGGTACTGATTCAAGCCTCCGCCCAAGGAAGCTGTCAGCCGGTGGTTGGTATAATTGAGGGAGAATACACCTCCGCCAAACTTATTGTCCATTTTCTTTTGGCGGACCAGATCGCTTTTCGAAACTTCTTTTCCATCCATTGTAAATGGTTTCAGCCCGTATGTTACCAGATAGCTACTGTCTTTGTACTCTTCATAGTAGCCGTCTCCTTTGGTATAGTGCAAGGCTGCGTTCAGATTCCATGCGGTAGAGAAACTATGATTGAAAATAAGTTGATAGTTCTTTTGTAGATAATTATCTGTCTGGTCAGCATAATAATGTTTCTTTCCGTCGTCTCCTTTATACTCCCCACAGGAATTATAACGTCTTCCGAATTCCTGCATTTCCTCCTTGCTGGCGTAGTTCCACGCATGATAAGTCTTTTCTTTTCCGGAAAATGCGATGAGTTTGACAGATGTGTTTTCTGCAAAATATCCTCCTTGCAGATAGTACGAACTGAGATTGACTGAAGCACGGTCGATGTAACCGTCCGTACCGATATTGGAGAGGCGGGCATCGAATGTCCAGTGGTTGTTCAGCAGTCCGGTTCCCACTTTAACGGTTTCCTTGTGCGTGTTGAAAGAACCATAAGAACCGTTGAATTCTGCATACGGTTTCATAGATGCACCTTCGGTCTGCATATTGACACTGGCTCCGAATGCACCGGCTCCATTGGTCGATGTGCCTGCACCACGTTGTACCTGCATATCTTTTACAGAAGAAGAGAAGTCGGGCATATTTACCCAAAACAGGTTATGGCTCTCAGCGTCATTCATGGGGATACCATTGACGGTGATGTTGATACGTGTGCCATCCGTTCCGCGTACACGAAGTGTCGTATAACCGATTCCCGACCCCGCATCCGAGGTGGTGAGTGTGGAAGGAGTCATACTCAACAGGTAAGGGATATCCTGTCCGAAGTTCACCTTTTTAAGTTCGGCTTTGCCTATATTGGTAAATGCTACGGGAGTTTTTGCTGTAGCACGGGTGGATACTACCTGCACCTCTTGCAGGTTGATTACTTTCAGACTGTCTGATACTGCACTCGTTTGTGCATGGACAGGGAAGCCTGCGCCCAATAAGGCGACGGCCATCATCATATTTTTTTTCATCTTGCTTATTAATTGGTTCTCTACGCCGGCATTACCCGGTTCAGATTCTATGGGTATGTTCTCAGCCCGTCATGTTAAGGCACCCCTACTTTGTGAATCGGTGACAAAATTACAGCTTTTGCGGGAGGAAAGCAAAAAAAACTTTTAGATTTGCTAAAAACAATATAACTTTGTCGTTTGTTAAAATATAGCAAGATAGGGATTTATTCATTTTAATATATATCAATTATGCTACTATTATTTCAAGCGACAGCAACACAGCTTGCTGATTCAACGCAAATCGTCGCAGATAAATTAATGGAAGAGGCGATTGCCAATGCGGATGGACTGGACAAGCTTACTCTTATCACCCAACAATTGGTAGACTTCGGTATCCGTGCCGGAGAACGTATCCTGATTGCAGCCATTGTCTTCACTGTAGGACGTTTCCTGATATCAATGCTCAACAGATTTGTCGGACGTCTGATGGACAGAAGAAAAGTCGATGTAAGTATCAAGACTTTTGTGAAAAGCTTGGTAAACATCCTGTTGACTATTCTTTTAATCATTTCCGTAGTCGGAGCTTTGGGAGTTGAAACAACTTCGTTTGCTGCTTTGCTGGCTTCTGCCGGTGTGGCCGTAGGTATGGCATTGTCCGGAAATTTGCAGAACTTTGCCGGAGGACTGATCGTATTGCTCTTCAAGCCTTATAAGGTAGGAGACTGGATTGAAAGTCAGGGAGTTTCCGGAACCGTGAAGGAAATACAGATATTCCATACGATTTTGACTACCGGAGACAATAAAGTGATCTATATACCAAACGGCGCAATGAGCAGTGGAGTCGTAACAAACTACAATACACAGACTACCCGCCGTGTAGAATGGATTGTCGGAGTCGATTACGGAGAAGATTATAATAAGGTACAGCAGATTGTCCGTGATATTTTGACGTCTGATAAGCGGATTCTGAGTGATCCGGCTCCGTTTATAGCTCTTCATGCGTTGGATGCCAGCAGTGTGAATGTGGTGGCACGAGTTTGGGTGAATACAGCAGATTATTGGGGAGTTTATTTTGATATAAACAAGACTATTTATGAAACCTTTAATGAAAAAGGTATCAACTTCCCGTTCCCGCAACTTACAGTGCACCAGGGCAATTGATTTCTATGCTATATATGCTAAAACGAGAGAGTTTCACTTGGGTGAGGCTCTCTCGTTTTATATGAACAGTTTGTCTGGTGTGATTGGAAAATTTCTTTTATTTTATGCCGAAGTCTTCAGCAAATTCATATCGGTCTTCTTTGATTCCCAGTACATGGTTGATCTTCCTCCTTTTTTCGAGGTCTTTAAAGTAGCTTTCTACGACCTGATAGAGATCAAAATTACTGGTTGATCCTGCGGCAAGATCAAGTGATTCCACCATTTTTTCTACTGCCTGGTGGATTTTTCCTGCGTCTATCAGATGCAGTTCGTTGCTGTGTATTAAATATTTTTCCATAACTGCAATGTTTTAATGTTATATTGTTATAACGTATCACGGTGATGGAAAGTTCAATCCTCAGATTTTGGCAAGTGCCTGATCCAGGTCAGCAATCAAATCATTGATATGTTCTGTCCCGATGGACAAACGTACCGTTCCCGGATAAATTTCCTGTTCCGCAAGCTCCTGTGCATTGAGTTGCGAATGGGTAGTGCTTGCCGGATGGATAACCAGTGATTTTACGTCGGCTACATTAGCCAGTAATGAGAAAATTTCCAGACTGTCGATAAAACGGTGTGCCTCTTCTTGTCCGCCTTTTACTTCAAAAGTAAAGATTGAACCTGCGCCATTCGGGAAATAGCGTTGATAGAGCGCATGATCCGGATGATCGGGAAGTGAAGGATGGTTGACTTTCTTCACCTTTGGATGATTATTCAGGAAGTTCACAACTTTTAGTGCGTTTTCTACATGGCGCTCTACACGCAGTGAAAGTGTTTCCAGACCTTGCAGCAATATAAAAGCATTGAACGGACTGATAGTCGCTCCCGTATCACGTAGCAAAGTGGCGCGGATACGGGTGACGTAAGCGGCAGGACCGGCAGCATCTACAAAGCGTACTCCGTGATAACTTGGGTCGGGTTCTGTCAGTTGCGGGAATTTTCCGGAAGCTACCCAGTCGAATTTTCCGGAATCAACGATTACTCCTCCCAATGAACTGCCATGACCGCCAATGAATTTGGTTGCAGAATGCACGACGATGTCTGCACCATGTTCGATAGGACGAATTAAATAGGGAGTGCCGAATGTGTTATCTATGATCAACGGTATTTTATGGCTGTGAGCAATTGCGGACACGGCTTCTATATCGATAATATTGGAATTCGGATTTCCGAGTGTCTCGATAAATATGGCTTTTGTATTTTCCTGAATCGCTTTCTCAAAGTTGGAAAGGTCGCTCGGGTCAACGAACGTGGTAGTAACTCCATAGTTGGGTAACGTGTGTGCCAGCAAGTTATAACTTCCCCCGTAAATTGTCTTGGCAGCTACGATGTGGTCGCCTGCGCGAGTGATGTTTTCGAAAGCATAAGTAATTGCGGCGGCGCCGGAAGCAACCGCCAGCCCTGCTATCCCTCCTTCGAGGACAGCTACCCGTTCTTCAAAAACACCTTGGGTGGAGTTGGTCAGACGCCCATAGATATTACCCGGATCTTGCAGACCGAAACGTGCGGCTGCATGAGCCGAATTATGGAATACATAAGAAGTAGTCTGATAAATAGGTACTGCGCGTGCATCTGTTGTCGGATCTGCTTGTTCTTGTCCTACATGAACCTGTAATGTCTCAAAGTGTAAATTCTTTCTTTCCATAATCGTATGCTTTTTAAGTTTAATGTTCTCTCTTTATTTTCTTGCAAAGTTATGGAGCGTAGAAATATCGAACAATATATAACTGAAATATAGAAAATAATACTATTTTTGTATCGTTATACAGAATAAGACGATTGTCTTATTCTTTAAAATCACCTGTTAGAAGAATATTTTTCTTATGGATACTTTTGAGAAATTGGATAAAGTGGATTTGCAGATACTTCGTACTTTGCAAGAGAATGCGCGATTGACGACTAAAGAGTTGGCTGCGCGGGTAAGTCTTTCATCAACTCCTGTTTTCGAACGACTCAAACGTCTTGAAAGCGGAGGATATATAAAGAAGTATATAGCTGTGCTGGATGCAGAGAAACTGAATCAGGGCTTTGTAGTCTTTTGCAGTGTCAAACTAAGGCGGCTAAACAGGGATATTGCGGCTGAGTTTACCCGGATCATACAGGATATTCCCGAGGTGACCGAATGCTATAATATATCGGGCAGCTATGATTACTTGCTGAAGATTCATGCTCCCAATATGAAATATTACCAAGAGTTCATCCTTAATATACTGGGGACTATCGATAGCTTGGGTTCACTGGAAAGCACATTTGTGATGGCGGAAGTGAAGCATCGGTATGGAATCCATATTTAGTTGAAGGGCTTATCTCTGTATAGGCTTCCATCCTTATCCTTGTATGTTGCGTTCTGGTAGAGACGAACCAGCATATCACTATAATCAAGAATAATCTTCTTTGATTGTTGCGATAAGTTTGTAGCCAGAATGCCGCTGCCTATAATACCGGGATTGTATAATACCGTATCTTGTCTGATAGATTTCATTATTAGCTCTACACAAGTATACTCTTTGATTCCTGCATCTTTTAGCCGGGGCATAATGTATGAATTCAGATAGCTTTTATCGTTTAGAGTCATGAAGCCATACCATAATAAGCACTTCATTCCCAATCGGGTAGCTTCTATTAATAGATCCAGATAAGTTAGTCCGGATGTTCCTTTCTTGTCAATCTCATAAGGGTCGATATGAACGAAAGTGTCTTTACGCAGCGAAGGCAGTAGGGCTATGACTCCTTCAAGGGAATCGGTGTGATACAGGTGGACAGAAGGAAGTAGATCTGCTCGTTCCGCAAACAGTGCTACATTATCCAGAGCACTCTTTTCGAGATCAAAGAATATAAATCTTTGTGCCTTCCTTCCTGCTATTTTCATGGCTAAAGCCGGAGAGCCTAAATAGCAGCCTCCCTGCATTTCTGTATATTCCAGCTGAAAGTAAGTGGAGTCTTTTAAATCTTGATTGTCGCCTTCTGCCACTTTTTCTAAGAAATGATAAATGCCATATTGCTGTTCCGGAGTTTGTTTCATCGGATAAATAGCACAGGCAGAATTTGTTTCTACATAGATTGATGAACTCTCTCTGCGAAGAACTTCGCAAAGTACCAGATGTTTCAGTACATCGGGTTGTTTGCCAAAATGAATATAAGTTGCCATATCTTTGCCAATTTACTGTTTACGGTGGCAATATTAGGGCATATACGACAAGAAAACATTGACCAAAGTCAAGACTTTTATTTAAATAGCTGTTTTCTCCGTATTCTGCTCAATGTTTCAGAGGTGATTCCCAAAAACTGGGCTATTTCTTTCAGGGATAGATGTTTTTGCAAATCAGGACATCGCTTCATCAGAGTCTGATAACGCTGTTCGGGAGTATCGCAGTAAAAACCTAATAAACGCTGGTATATTTCTGCAAACATATTTTCTGCTATTTGTCTTCCCAGACGTTGAGTATCCATGTCTGTTTCCCAAAACTGGTTAAGTCTGTCTGAAGTGAGGAGATAAACTTCGCAGGCTGTAGATGCTTGTATGTTGACTGTAGAATTTGTCTTGCTCATCAAAGAAGGGTAATCGCAGACAAAGTCGTCTTTGAAACTATAGCCGACAATCCATTCATTGGCGTTTCCATCGATGTGTGACAGGCGGAAGATGCCGGATGAAACGAATCCTATCTGACTGTTCTTTTCATTCTGCCGGATCAGATAGTCGTTTTTTTTTAGCTTCTTGCAGATACCTTCTTCCAGAAATATCTTTTCCAGTTTTCCTGTATCTATTGTTGTATTATCTTTTACGTTGAATGGATTCATATATAATACTGTTAGCATATTTAGCAAATATACATGATAATTCTTAGAATGTCGTGCGGGATATGAAAATTATCCAGTACCTTTGTCAGGTGATATGAACCCTATTCTTTTAACGCAATGAAATGGCAACGTTGTAAATAGCTTCGCTTTATATGGACGATGAACAATGGTAAAGTCTGTTGTTCAGGTCTTTTGTGACTTAATAAGTCATATGGTATTTTATTATTTTATATTAAAAACGATATAAAGAAGCAATTACAATGAATACAAATATATATCCGCGAACTAATGATCTTCAGACTATTTATCTGAATGCCGTTATCGATAATCCTGATATAAAGGTAGGTGACTACACTATATACAATGATTTTGTGAATGATCCTGTCCAGTTTGAGAAGAACAACGTATTATATCATTATTCTATCAATGGAGACCGGTTGATAATAGGAAAATTCTGTTCGATAGCTTGCGGGGCTAAGTTTCTGTTTAATAGTGCCAATCATACTTTACGCTCTTTATCGAATTATCCGTTTCCTATATTTTTTGAGGAATGGCAGTTGGACAAGAGAAATATCACTTCAGCCTGGGATAATAAAGGTGATATCGTGATTGGAAATGATGTCTGGATTGGCTATGAAGCTGTTATTATGGCAGGAGTGCATATTGGCGACGGAGCGATTATTGCGTCACGGGCAGTTGTCACTAAAGATGTTCCTCCTTATACAATAGTGGGCGGAACGCCTGCGAAGAAAATCCGGATGCGTTTTGATGAAGATACGATCGCACAGCTGCAGGAACTGAAATGGTGGGACTGGAATATTGATAAGATAGCTCAATATCTACCTCACATAATGAATGGAAATACGGAAGAACTTATGAAATAAATAATGTTGTTTGTATGGAATGTGAATCAGTGGTTGAATCTGATTCGCATTTCTATTATTTAGAATCATCTGTATTCCTCCTCTATTTTATTTCAGAGTCAATATATCTGTCACCTTTGTAAGATTAGCCTGTTTTTCTAGTAACTTTGTACCGGCTTTAGAAAAGAAATGTGGAATGATAAATAAATATGAAGAACGGCTGGGAACAGAACGTATGTTACCGCTTGTTTTTAAAATGGCTCTTCCGGCAGTAGCCGCACAGTTTGTCAATTTGCTTTATAGCATTGTCGACCGTATATACATCGGACATATTCCGGGAATTGGAACCGATGCGCTGGCCGGTGTAGGGGTGACTACTTCCCTTATTATACTGATTTCTTCCTTCTCGGCGATAGTCGGCGGTGGTGGTCGCTGGCTGCTATGGCACTTGGGCAGGGAGACCGTTCACGGGCTGGGAAAATACTGGGAAATGGCTTCGTTTTGCTGATATTATTTACTCTATTAACATCTTTCATCGCATATACTTTTATGGAGCCTATTCTCCTTTTTACAGGAGCTTCTGAAAACACATTGGAATATGCGGTTGATTATCTTTCCATTTATCTGCTGGGAACGATATTTGTTGAGATATCCACAGGTTTGAACAGCTTTATCAATGCACAAGGGCGTCCTGCCATCGCTATGTACTCAGTCTTAATAGGAGCTTTACTGAATATCGCCCTTGATCCTATCTTCATCTTTTGGTTGGATATGGGGGTAAAAGGAGCGGCTTTGGCTACTGTATTTTCCCAAGCGTGCAGTGCGGCATGGGTATTGAGTTTTCTTTTCTCCCGACGTGCCTCTTTACCTCTGGAAAGACGCTATATCAGGCTGGACCGAAAGATTATACTTGCCATCTTTGCTTTAGGTGTATCTCCTTTTATTATGGCAAGCACAGAGAGCCTGGTCGGTTTTGTTCTGAATAGCAGTCTGAAAGGATTTGGAGATATTTATATCAGTGCTTTGACTGTTCTGCAAAGTGCGATGCAGTTTGCCAGCGTACCGCTCACTGGATTTGCGCAAGGTTTTGTACCGATTATAAGTTATAATTATGGTCATGGCGACAAACAGCGTGTGAAAGATTGTTTCCGTATTGTGATGATTACTATGTTCTCATTTAACCTGGTATTGATGCTTTTCATGATTCTGTTTCCTTCAGTTATCGCGTCTGCATTCACCAGCGATGAAAGACTGATTGATACAGTTCGTTGGACGATGCCTGTCTTTTTGGGCGGCATGACAATCTTTGGGTTACAACGTGCTTGTCAGAATATGTTTGTAGCGCTGGGACAGGCCAGAATTTCTATCTTTATTGCTTTATTGCGTAAGGTGATTTTGTTGATTCCGCTGGCATTGATATTACCGCATTTTATGGGAGTGACCGGAGTCTATGCAGCTGAGGCTATATCCGACGCAACAGCTGCCATTTGTTGTACGTTGTTGTTCTTTTGGCAATTTCCTAAAATTCTGGGAAGGATTCAGGAAGGTTCTCTACGTACGGCTTAGAAATTATTTGATTAATCTCTTATGGGTGAGAATGGCACCAGAGTGCAACATGATCTCATTAATCAATATATCTATAAGATTGTGAAGTAGATAAATGAGACCTGATAACAAAAAAGACTTGGAACTTGTTCATTTTCGGTTAAGTTAGGTATAATTCCGCATTCGTGGGATGTAAAAAAAGGATATTATCCAATAAATATGTAATCAGTTACGTATTTATTGGATAATATTTGTTTGTATAGTCGAAAGTATTTATATTTGCGTAATTAATTACGTATTTAATAACGCAAATAATAAAGACATGGACTTTTTTAATCAGACGGGGAAATTAGCTATAGGCAGCCGACTGCGTATGCTGACTGATAAGATCACAGTAGATGCAGCTGCAATCTACAAAATGTTTGGAGTAGACTTGAAACCCAAGTGGTTTCCTGTATTTTTTGTATTATCTCGTGGGGAGGCGAAAACGATTACCTCTATTGCGAGAGAAATAGGTCACTCTCATCCTTCAGTGAGTAATATAATAAAGGAAATGGTGGCTAAAGGATTGGTAAAAGAATCAAAAGACAAGTCGGACGGGAGAAGAAATGTAGTAATGTTATCTGCCAAAGGGAAGAAGATGTCGGATTCTTTTGCTGAGCAATGTGTGGATGTGACGACCGCTATTGAAGAGATAACCCGGCAGACCCGGAATGATCTTTGGAAAGCTATTGAAGAATGGGAAGAACTATTGTCAGATAAATCTCTGCTGCAACGGGTAAAAGAGGCGAAAATGGTGAGAGAGAATCAGGATATCAGAATTGTACCTTATGAACCATGCTATCAGCCGGCCTTCCGAGCTCTTAATGAAGAATGGATAACTGCCTATTTCCGAATGGAAAAAGCCGACTATAAGGCCTTGGATCATCCGCAGGAATACATTTTGGATAAAGGCGGAACTATTCTGGTGGCTCTTTATAAGAATGAGCCGGTCGGTGTATGTGCTTTGTGCAAGATGGATCATCCGCTTTATGATTATGAGTTGGCCAAACTTGCTGTCAGTCCTGAAGTACAGGGAAAAGGTATCGGAGTACTGCTTTGTGAAGCTGTCGTGAATAAAGCCAAAGAGTTGGGTGGTAAAAGAATCTTTATAGAAAGCAATACACGGTTGAAACCTGCTATTCATATTTATCATAAACTAGGATTCAAGGAACTTTCCGAATATCACACGACTTATGAAAGGGGAGACATTCAAATGGAATTAATAATAGAAGAATGAAAAAGGCAGATAGCGAATTTATAAAGGGGCGTATTGCCCCTTGTGGTCTGCATTGTGGAAAATGCTTTGCTTTTGCAGACGGAGATATTTCTTATCATAGCAATGAACTTAAAAGGTCACTGGGCAACTTTGATGTATATGCACAGCGTTTTGTAGCTATGCTTGACGAACCTGTTTTTGCAAAGTATCCGGACTTTAAAGAGTTTCTGGATCATTTGTCCGTAGCGACTTGTCAAGGATGCAGGAAAGAAAAATGCAAGTTGTTCAAAACTTGTAATGTACGTGCATGCAGCGAAGAGAAACAAGTCGATTTTTGTTTCCAGTGCAGCCAGTTCCCCTGTGAAAATACAGGTTTCGACGAGCATTTATACAAAAGATTTGTAACCATCAACAGGCGAATGCAAGAGATTGGAGTGGAAAAGTATTACGAGGAGGTCAGAAATATACCCCGTTATTAGGTTGTCAATTCCTCCTCTTATTTCATTCCAGTTCTTGTGCATAAATATTGATGGCGCGCAGTGCCTTTGAAATTTCAGTCGGAGTAATGTTCTGACATCCTATTCTTAATACTTTCTCCCAGTCCTCCAAATCTACATTCCATTTGTAGATTTGAGGACATAGGGTGAAAAGAGTTGCGATATGTTTTATTTTTCTGGTATCAAAAATGTTGCAAGGGGGAATTATTTGTTTGGATAGGGCTTCTTGAAGGGGGCAATATGAGAAATTTATTTTGTGGGATATCGTGCTTTTCCTTAAGAAATCTATATATTTATTTTTCTGTTTGGCTTCCTTTTGATTAGTAGGAGTCGTTCCATATCATTGAATAGTTCTGTGTTTTTTAATTCAAACATGATCCATTTACCATCGTGAAAAGTGGTAGCTTCATCATATATCATCTGTACCTCGTTAGAAAACAGTTCTCGCTGCATTTCGAATTTGGCACGTTCATCTTTACCTAAGATAACCATAAATCCCAAAGTACGTTCTTTGGCATATAGTGCACAAAGAGTTTTACCGCCTTTACGGTATTTGTATTCATATGTCCACGCTTTGCCGCCACGATTCCAAAGTTGCTCCATTTCATAGCTTTGCTCAATGAGTTGGCAGAGCCGGTTCCATACATTATGAAGTTCTGTGCCTATCAGAGTCTCTATGTCTCTGGGAGTCGGTACTTGAAAAGTCTCTTTCATGTTATTACTGTTTTATATCAGATATGTAATGTGTCGCAAAGATCGGAAAATCTTTTAGTGAATCGTTGTCAGATATAGCTATCTTGTGCTGGGTAATCGATTATTTTATTTACATTTGTTTTTATAAATAAAAAGTGAGTGAAAAACATGAGAAAACAACTATTAGTGTCATTCCTTTGTTGCCTTCTTGCTTCGGCCACATCATTGGCTCAAAACTGGAAATCTTATGAAAAGATTGCGAAGGGAAAGACTTACGAAACTTCCGATTGCGTGACGCTGTTGGATAGCACGCTGGTGTCTGTCCAACCTACCGGGCAAGGCTCGTTTGCCGTATGTAAAGTAATTAAGGTACAGACTCCGAAAGGAGCAGTGGACAACCGGGTGATAAAATACGATTATGACCCTTTGACTGCTTATGCTGAGTTTAAACACGTAACCATCTATCGTGCCAATGGTAAGATAGATGAGCTTGATGTAAAAGGAACCTGTGATTATGCTGCTCCTGCCCGGGCTATTTATTGGGGAGCGAGACAAATCATGATCGAAGTGGGTGCTTTGCAGCCCGGTGATGTCGTGGACTACGAAATAGCTAAAAAAGGTTTTACTTATGCGTTGCTTACAGCCGGTGATGAAGACGAATCACGTTTTATTCCGCCTATGCGTGGGCAGTTTTATGATATTGTTCCCTTTTGGAGCAATACTCCTACTGTACGTAAAGTTTATGTAGTAAGTATTCCGATGGAGAAGGAACTTCAATTTCAGTTTTATCAGGGGGAGTGCACCTCATCTATGCGCTATGAAGACGGTTGCAAAAAATATAGTTTTGTGATGAATGATATGGTGCCTTTCGCTAAAGAACCGAACATGGTAGATCTTTTCGATGCGGCTCCCAAACTGATGATGTCTTCAACTCCACAATGGAAAGACAAATCGCTTTGGTTCAATAAAGTGAACGAAGATTATGGGAGCTTTGCCCCATTGCCCGAAGCGCAGAAGAAGGTGGATGAATTGGTAAAAGGTAAGAACACCGAAATGGAAAAGATTGCTGTACTGACTCATTGGGTGGCAGATAATATTCGCTATTCCGGTATTTCGATGGGAAAAGGAGAGGGTTTCACGCTCCATAATACGAAAATGAATTATACTGACCGTTGTGGAGTCTGCAAAGATATAGCAGGTACACTGATTTCATTTTTGCGTATGGCCGGTTTCGAGGCCTATCCGGCGATGACTATGGCAGGAAGTCGTGTAGAGAGTATTCCTGCCGATCATTTTAATCACTGTGTGGCTGTGGTAAAATTGAGTAATGGAACTTATATGCCCCTCGACCCTACGTGGGTTCCTTTCTGCCGCGAGTTGTGGAGTAGTGCCGAACAGCAGCAAAACTATCTACCGGGGGTACCCGAAGGTTCTGATTTGTGTATCACCCCGGTTTCATCTCCCGAAAACCATTATGTACGTATCAAAGCTGATAACCGTCTGGAGGCAGATGGTACACTGCGTGGTACTTTCACTCTTACAGCCGAAGGACAAAGTGACAGCAATATCCGCCGCATTTTTACTACCGGTTTTCAGAGCGAATGGAAAAGTACGATGGAGCGCCAACTGTTAACTATCTCTCCTAAAGCCAGATTGCTGAGCGTAGACTATGGAAAGAATCCCAAAGATTATCAGGCTGCACCTATTAAAATCACTTTTCGTTATGAGATACCCGACTATGCCTTGAAAGGGGAGGGAGAGATGTTCTTCCGTCCGATGGTGATGAATAACCTTTATAATCAGGTACGTTCTTATTTGCGTATCGACACTTCAGTAGAAAATCGCAAATATGGTTTCAAAGATGGTTGTTCCCGTTTGGTCGAGCTGGATGAAATGATTCAGCTTCCGGCGGGATACAAACTGGTGAATGCTGCCAAGAATGAAATGATGCAAGGAGTAGGAGCTGACTTTGAAGGTTCGCTGACACAGAAAGGGAATAAAGTGTTGCTCCACAATAGGCTGGCTTTGAAGAAACGTGTCTATGAGGCTTCCGATTGGGAAAGTTTCCGCAATGCTGTTAATGCCCACAAGGCGTATGGTGAATATTTGGTGATAAAAAAGTAGAGCAGAATGAAAAATACATATTATTATATAGTAACACTGGTGATGCTGATTCTGGCACTCCCAATGAAAGCGGCATCCGAAGCTGAATTTGGAAAACTGAGCAAGACTTATACGTTACACGCTGACGGTAGTCAGGAAATGCGTGTGCAAAAAGAGCTGACTTTATTTACCCATGCAGCGATGAACCGTGTGTATGGAGAGAGTTTTATTATTTACAATCCGGAATATCAGAAACTGGAGATACACGATTCTTATACTCGTCAGAAAGATGGTACTATTGTGAAGACTCCTGAAAATGCGTTTGTAGAGGTACTTCCTTCTGCGGCGGCAGATGCTCCGGCTTATAACAGTTTGAAAGAGATGGTAATTGTCCATACGGGGCTGGAGTTGGGAGCCACTATTTATCTGGATTACTCTGTTGTTACTCGTCCGGGATATTTGCCCGAACTGGATGTGTGTGAGCAGGTGGAAGAGCTTTCCCCAATCAGGGAATATGTATTTTCACTGTCAGTGCCCGAAAGCAAACCTCTGCATTATGAATGGTTGAATGGGAAAATTGCTCCGGTTGTAAAAACTGCGGATGGTATGAAAACGGTGACCTGGACATTGAAAAATGTGCAACCACGTCCTTATTCACTTGACGTATCTTTGCCCGCAGGCAATATACAGGCAGTTGTGGCATCAACTTATGCTTCAAAAGCTGATGCGTTGAAAGTGATAAAACAACAATTAGAAAATAATGGAAAAGATGTTTCCGAATTAGCACAGAAGTTGACTGCCGGTGCACAAACTACAGAACAAAAAAAGGATTTACTCACTGTTTATGTAGAAGGGTTAGGAAATTGCAGTCTGACATTATCACAAACCGGATACCGTTTGCGACCGGCTTTTGAGGTGATTCGTTCCGCATACGGAACTGAAGCGGAGAAAGCAGCTCTGTTGGCTGCCTTGCAGCAGGCGATAGGTATTCGTGCGGAGCTAAAAGCGGCTTTTCCTAAAACTGAAGATAAAGATGCAGCCGGGCTTGCTGCTCTTAGTGGATTGTTTGTGACCAATAATGGGGTTGCTGATATACAAGATTTTATTTCAGTTGTTGATCTGAATGCTCAACCGGTAGCTTTGAAGAAGGTTACTCATGTTATTTCACGGACTGATACATTACGGGTGAGTGATAAAACCGGAAAGATGCTGGCTGGTGGTTATCGGAAAATTGATTTGCCACAGGCTCGCGGTGGGTGGGCAAGTTACGATGGACGTATGACGGCTCTGAATACCACTCGTCCTGTTAATTTGCTTTTGCGGTATTTGCCTGATGAAACTTACACCTATATCGTAAAAATCGATGAAGGAATGAAATCAACGGTTATACCAACTAATAAAAAGATGGAAAATCCTGTCGGTAGCATGGAAGTTGCAGTGAAAAAGGCGGTGGATAAAATAGAGATCATCCGTACTTTGAAACTGAAAAAGCAATTGATAACTCCGGCTGACTATCCGGCATATTATTGCTTGATGGCGGAATGGATGGACATCAATGGCAATAGCCTGTTATTTCAAACTATAAAGTAAATCTGATAATTAGATCGTTCTGATTGTTATGCTATCCAAAACTTGTCGAAGGACTTTTCTTTTCTGATTAGAGGAGAAGAGCTCCTTCGATTTACCCGGTAAAGTAAATTATTCATTAAAGAAGTTTTATCGGAATGCAAATATCGACAATGTGCTTGTTCTCCGGATGAATCTAGTGCCTTAATTCTGTAACAATCTCACTTATCCGCATCTCGTTATGTAATAATCGATCTTCTACTAATTTTAGTTTATAATTTAAAATATCGACCTGGGTAATTTGCCGAAATGCCAAAATGCCTGCTGATAACTTTGGTCTTGATTTTATCAGGTTGGTAGATATTAGTTTGGATATATTGCAGAATATCCAATGCCTTTTCTTCTGAGTATTCGTCTACCTGTCTCGGCAAAAACATGGCAATGTTGCGTGCGACTACAATAATTATCGTATTAATCAACTGAATGATACTTATATGGAAAGATATAGTATAAATGGGTGTTTATTCATTAATTCAGCTTGCGATGATAGTATATTTTCCATATAACCTTTATCTTTGCACTGAATTAGAACAAACAGTCAATTAAAAATATGAAAACAGCAATATTAGCATTAGGAGTTTTGTGCATGATGGGAGGTTGTTCATCAAAGGCAACAAGTTCAAAAGGTGTCGTTTGTGATGCGACTATGAATACAGTAACGATTGTTACAAATAAAAATGATACACTTTCATTCAGTACGATGGATGCGAGTAAAGATGAGGTCAATGGTCTGCTTCTGAATGATACTCTGGAGGTATTCTATACAGGAAAATACACACCGGGAATGCAGGCTTCTAAGCTGGTTCAGTATCCGCAATCTCCGATAGTAGGAGGTGACCGTGATGAGCATGGTTGCATCGGCTCTGCCGGATATGTATGGTGTGAGGTGCAACAGGATTGTATTCGTTTGTTCGAAAAAGGAATCCGTACGGAAGCGGTTGATTGCAATGACGCTTCTGCTTTCATTGTTTTTAGCCCTGATTCTACACGAGTAGAGCTTTTCTTTTCTAATGATCAACCCAATGAAATTCTGGAAAGACGTGGCCTGCCATCAGGAGGTTATGCATGGAATGTGGAAGATGATGATACAAAGAATGTACGGTTCGTAGATGGCGTGTGGACGATCAGCCAGAGAAATAGGTTGATTTATAGCCAAAAATCAGAAATAAAATGATTGGCAGTAAATAATCGTTTTTATAAATGCCTGATTTGCATGGCCGCTCCTTCCTCTAATAACGAGAATCCATGTTTCTCGTAGAAAACAATATTTTTCTTTTCATCCGGCATGATGTTGAGGTAGAGGTAATCTCTGTATTTCTCCTTTACAATATCTAGGAGCTTTCCGGCAATACCATTCCCCTGATAATCGGGGTGTACTAATAAATAATGGAGAAATGCAACCATTTCTCCATCATCCAGTGCACGGATGAGGCCAACTAATTGGGTTCCATCCCATGCGGTTACTACTAATGACGAAGATTTTAATGCTTTAATTAGCCGTTCGGGATATTTCCCCGATAACCATTTTACAGACAAGAATAGTTCTTCTACCTCTTGTTCTGTGAAGTCTTTTGTCTCTTTGTATACTATATTCATAAGTTGTTTAATTTATTCTCTGAATTCTGCCGGTAAATATCCTGTCTGTCGTTTGAAGAATTTTACGAAATAAGATGGATCTTCAAATCCCAGATAGAAAGCGATTTCTTTGATCTTTAGACTGGAATGAAGCAGTTGACGTTTGGCTTCCAGTATCACTCGGTCATTGATAATCTTCAATGGTGTACTATGAGAACTTTCATAAACACAGTTAGTCAGAGTTTTAGTCGATACGTTTAGATAATTGGCATATTCTTTAACTGTGTGTATGTGTCGGTAGTGGTGCTCCAATGTTTGACGGAACTGAACAAAAGTACGATTGGACGAATTGTTGATACACAATGGGATGCCTGTTCCCCTTTGTCCGATACGCTGTATGTAGATCAGGAACATTTTTACTAAATACTTTAGATAGTCTTTATGGGCAAATGTATTTATATTCCGGCTTTCAGTCTCCATTTCTTCTGTAATATAAGCCAAACGTTGGATATTCTCCGGGGTTACATTATAATAAGGAACAGCATCGAAGGCATTGAAGACATTATATTTCAGGAATACATTTTCGCTGCTTCCTTCGTCTGAAAGAAAACTTTCATTGAAATGAATAATCACTCCTTCAGCTTCCTGATTATTGTCGAAATAATGTATCTGGCCGGGTGATATAAAGAACAACGTATTGTCGCTTACCGAATACTCCTTAAAATCAACATAGTGGACTCCTGTACCTTTCTGAAACCATATAATCTGGTAAAAGCCATGTATGTGCGGCTGCTTGGGATTGTCGCCGTTTTCAAAGAAAAAATCCGGCATTTTCATTAGCTCGAACTGAATACTGGCAGGTGTCTTTTCTTCCAAATGATAAAGAGGAAATGTTTCTGTCTTTTTCATTAGCGGATATGGTATTAGTAATACAATTGATGGATATAAGTTTGCTTGCAAAGATAAGTTGTTTTTATGTCAGGTCAATGGTAAAAAAGAGATATTTAATGGTAAATTAAGGAAGTGAGTTTGAAAGTATGAAATAGCCTTCTCAAATTTACCATTCATTTTCTTAAAACCCCATTGAATACCAATGCCGGTAGTTCTAACTTTGCAGTGTTAATTTAAAAACAAAAGATTATGGCAACAGAAAAAACTGTGGGAGCTTATTTGGAAATAACTCTTAAAGTAAATGAGAACGATCGTGCGGCTGCCGCAGCTGTGTACACAAAGTATCGTCAACCGTTTTTGGATACAATATCCGGTGCAGTCAGTAAGCAATTACTTGTAAGGGGGGAAGATGTGCAGGTACTTCATGGTTTTACTTCTACAACAGAGGCCGAAGGGTATTTAGTCTCTGATTTGTTTAATCAGGATGTAGTAGTTGAACTAAAGCCCTACTTTCAGGCAGCCCCTGAAGTGTACATTTACAATGTAGTTGGTTGAATTTAGCAAATCTCTCCCTTCCTCTTGAACCCGGCAAATAAATAGGGCGCTTAAGTGGAAGGGAGATTTGATGAGGAGAGAGACTCTATTGTAGTTGTAATGCTAAGAAATGTGATAAATTAGTAGTCGCAAAGCAAAAAAAAAGGACGAATGTAATCTTTAATATAAAATTTTGCTATATTTGTATAGCCGTTGAAAGGTGCGTTCATTGAGACTAAATATTGAAAAGCGTTCAGCTTTTTTACGTAGTAACGAAACTACCAATTTCTTTACCCTCGGGGTAAATATTACAACACGTAAAAATGGCTGAACGCCTACGCTTATTATACATATACTTTGCGTGGGCGTTCTTCTCATTTGTGTTGTAGGGATTGGTAGTTCCTGTTGCTACATTTGGGAAGAAAAGGCTCACGTTTTTTTATACCTATCCTCGATAATCAAGATAACATTCAAAACAGATGAAAAGATCTTTAGTTTGGGTTTTATAGTGAAAAAGCGTTGTCCCTTAGACGAGTTAGTTTCCCTTTTGTATTAATTCTAAAAAGACTACTATGGATAAGAAAATTGTAGGTGTCAACGCGGGAAAGATTTGGCATGTTCTCAATGAAGTCGATGGAATTTCCATCCCGGAACTTGCCCGAAAAGTAAATCTTAGTGTAGAAAGCACGGCTTTGGCAGTCGGTTGGCTGGCACGTGAAAACAAAGTGTTTATTGAACGCAAGAATGGACTGGTAGAGGTTTATAATGAAAGTCATATGACTTTCTCTTTTGGATAGTTCGTAATACTTATTGATTTAATGGGGAGCATTGCATCAAGCATGGTGTAATGCTCTTTTTTATTGTTTGTTTTGAGTAAACTGCCATTGTTATTTACCTTCTATTTTTCTTTAGTCGGACTTTGCCAAAGATGAGAAAATAGCCTCACCTTGATAAGCATTCTTTCTTATCAAGGTGAGATGATTGTTTCTTTTTAAAAGATACTATTCTTATTTTTTGGCCAGAAACTTCTTGCTCAGCCACTTTCTTACAGGCTCATCATATAGTTTCAGACAAAGATAAGCCAGCAAGATGCTTCCGAAGAACACGACCAGGGCTATCGGCCAGGACTGGGAGAAAGTAATATGTGGTTCTTTACTCCACAACCAGGCATAGAACAGATACATGAAAGGATAGTGGATGATGTATACCGGATAAGATATATCTCCCAGAAATTTACAGATCTTGGCTGTGCCTTTATCTGTAGTTTTTCCCGAAGCACCCAGGTAGACCAGTAGCGGGAAAATAAGAATGGTGCATACAGCATCGTAAATGCCGTTCATCCACTGAGAAGTGTGACCGCCAACGTAGGGCATGGAAAGTAAAACGAGAGTTGCCACGCTGCACATCCAGAAAGCCCCTTTGATGTGGACAGGTTTAAAGATGCGTGACATCAATAATCCGATAGAGAATGCAAACAGCATGCGTAGAAAACCTCCGATCAGGTTATAGTCGATCATCGACCAGCCTACTCCTAAGTGATAGTTGCCGGAAAGATTGAATATCGAGAAGGACGCCAATCCGATTCCTGCTATCACAACGAGTATCGTAAGTGCTTTGGTAGACAGTCGGCGAATAAACAGGGCATACAAAATATTACCGATATACTCGAAGAACAAAGACCAGCTGGGACCATTCAAAGGATACATCTCACCGTTTCCACGGACTTCGGGACCTGTACCCGGAACAGCCGGGATCAGGAAAAGATTGAGGAGCATGGCCAACATGACCATGGATATGGAAACACGGGTGCCATCCCATTGCTCGCAGCCTTGTATACAAAATGTAATAGCGCCTAAAACGGCTCCCATAACAACCATCGGATGCAGACGGATTAACCTGCGTTTGAAGAACTCTTTCTGGGTCATCGTTGTTTTCCAACGGTCGTCATAAGCATAGCCGATAACGAAGCCCGACAGAATAAAGAAGAAATCGACAGCCAGATATCCATGATTGAATTTCTGATCGATGGGACTTGTGGCAAAGCCTTCAAATACATGATACCATATAACCAGAAGGGCCGCAACCCCTCGCAGTCCGTCAAGGAGTACGTAATGGGGTTTAGAGTCTGCAAAGGCAGAAGAAGAGATTTTTTGCATGTTTTAAATTATTGTTCAAATTAGTATTAGTCATTGTAGAAGCCGCAAAAATACGGATTTTATAGGTTTAAAAATTTGTCCTGCATCAAAATCTTACCATGTATGAGAATTATTTGTATGCTCTGAGGCGGCTGAGTGTTGAAAGTGTTATGCCCAGATAAGAGGCGATGTATCCTAATTGTATCCGCTGGCACATTTGAGGAAACTGAAGCTTGAATGCTTCATATCTTTCTTTAGCAGACAGGGTAAGGCGGTCTTTGTGCGAACGGTGCAGGCGTCTGTATTCGTTTTGATGAATCACTCTTCCCCAGTTTGCCAGTTCGATATTGGTTTCAAACAACCGGAGCAGATCCGTCAGTGATATTTTGTATGCGACAACATCCTCAAGGGTTTCCACAAATTCTTCGCTCATCTTATTATAATATAATTCATCCATACTGAAGACAATCGCCCCTTCACATGCAAAAGAAGTTGTTATCTCTTCTCCGTTTACCAGCCAGAAAGAGCGGGTCATCCCTTCTTCTATAAAATAAGCCGATTTGCAAAACTTGTTAGCCTCTATCAGTTGATGTCTCTTTGGAAAATGACATAATACTGTATTTTCTTTTAGTATTTGTATCGTTTCATCCGAAATTGGATACAAAGAGTTCATCTTATCTATAATATTCCTCATAAAGTAGCCCTTAATAATTTTCTGTCAAGTGCAAAAATAGGAAAAACAATTCTGCTCACAATAGATGCAGGTGAAAAAGGGCTTTGTTTTATCGATTCGTTTACTAAGGAGGAAAGAAGCGGGAGAGTGAGGACTGTGTTGAATGGTAAAGAAGGTACATTTCAGTTTTTATGAAATGTACCTTCTTTGATATCAGGGGGACAGGTTAAATATGTGAATATAGCCAGTTTATTCCGGAAATTATATACATCAATAGACGTTGGTTATCTTGGATTCTGCTGTATATTCGGATTGGCATCTATCTCACTTTGCGGGATAGGCAGAGCTATTCTCAGATCGGTAGCTTCTATCTTTTGTGCGTTAAATGCTTTCAGAGTTTCAAGATGCCAACTGCCTTTGCGTTCAATAGCCAGGCCATTGCGTAAGTAGTCATAGAAGATTTCCCCTTCTCCAACCAGTTCCTTGCGGCGTTCTTTAAGAATTCTGTCCAGAGTGAAAGTCTCTGTTGATACTTGTTGACTCGTATCCGTGGTACGGCGGCTGATAATGTCATTCAGATAACTTTGTGCCTCTTCAAGATTCGTTCCTTTTTTCAGTCCCGCTTCAGCCGCATTCAGATAGACTTCGGAAAGGCGGATGATGCAAATGTTATTGGTCTTGGGATCATCTCCGGTCTTACCGGGGAATTTGGCAAGATAGACTTTCTCGTGCCTGGCGGCAGTCGGAAGTCCGGTGTTGTTTTCTATAACAGATTCCTTTGTCAGGCAATGGCGTACATCCTTGGGATCTTCATTCAGCAGGTTGAGAAAATCCTCCGACAAGATCAGATTATTCCAGTCGATTGTTGCTTCGTTGGCATAAACCATCGGAGCACCCTCACCGCCTGTACCTCCAGAGGGTTCGGATAAAGTGATGTAGAGTTCGAATAATGATTCCGACTGGAAATCCTGTCCCCATACATTGGGATATTCCTCATAACTGTAAAGCTGGTAACGTCCGCCATTGTTATTGATAACATCCGTAGCGGCATCATAGGCTTTCTGATATTCACCCATATTCAGATAGACTCTCGATAGTAATGCCTGAGCTGCCCAGTAGTTGATATAACCATTGGATGTCTCTTGTGTCAATCCGGAGAGTGCATTGCTCATGTCACTGACTACCTGTTCGTAGCATTGTGCTACAGTATTGCGTGACGGTTTATGCGTGGGATCGGACGGGGAGGTTTCGATGGGTACTCCCAATGAAGCCCCCTTGTCATTCGTATAAGGCATTCCGAACAACCGGGTCAGGTTGAAGAGAGAAAGTCCCCGCATGACCAGCGCTTCGGACTTAATGCGGTTCAGTTCTTTGGTATCACTGCTTTGAATACTGCCCGACTCAATTTTCTGTATCAGATTATTCGTCTGTCGTATTACTTTATAAACGGTGTTCCAGGGCAGTACAATATTCAGATTATCGGAAGCAAGCACGTTGTATTCATAATAGGGAGATACGCGTTTTCCGTCTCCTTTGGTTATACGTGCCTGTACATCGGCGGCACGGCAATCACCGTAATACCAATAGTTATCTCCGTAGTAGCTGTGGCCGGATGCCAGACGATAAATTCCGTTCAGAGCGATTTGGGCATCGTCCAGTGTTACGATTGCCTGTCCTGTTTCTACCGAACTGGTAGTGTTAAGGTCTAACCAGTCTGCCGAGCAGGAACTGTTTAGCAAAACCATTGCTGTAAGTATGTATATATGAATTCGTTTCATTATGCTGTTTATTTAGTTAGAATGACATGTGTGTTAGAATGATAATTGTGCTCCGAAACTGAAAGTACGCATAGCAGGAGCCTCACAAAAGACTTCGCCGTTGACGGGTGTTTCGGGGTCATACTGTTTCCATTTGGCCCAGGTCAGCAGGTTGTTTCCTGAGAAATATATGCGTACTTTGTCAATCATCAGTTTTTGCGTCCACTGGTTGGGCAGTGTGAAGCCGAGTGTAAAGTTCTTCAGGCGTAAATGATCGGTACTATGGATATAGCGGGACGAGTTGGTAGAAGTAGCCGATTCGTTATATACAAACCGGGGAATGTCTGTCTGATCTCCGGGATTCTGCCAACGGTTCATCATATATGCGGGTAAGTTGTATCGTGAACTATAGATGGAGCTAGTGCCGTTTTCAATATAAGTTCCCAGTTTGTCGAACGAGTAGCCGCCCAATGAATAAGTCAGCGTAAAAGTCAGGTCTATCCATTTGTAATTCAGAATATTGGTGAATCCTCCCGATACTTTGGGAGTGGCTGTTTTGTACGGAATGGATTCTGCTTTGTCAGCGTCGGTGGTAAGTTCGCGATTGTAGCTTCCGTCCTCATTTTTAGTGTTCAGGTAATATTGGGCATAACCGGTCTGTGGGTCTACTCCGGCAAACTCTTTTACATAAAACGTATGATAGGGGAGACCTACTTTATGGATGAACCATGTTCCCTCAATCGTTTGATCCAATAGTCCGTTGAGTGAAACAATCTTATTTCGGTTATGGCTCAGGTTGAAAACACTGGTCCAGTTAAAGTCGTTGGAAACAACGTTCAGCGTACGCAACTCAAATTCTATTCCCTTGTTGTTCAAGCGTCCGATGTTGCTCAAATAGCTGGTAAATCCGGTAGTGGCGCTGATGGGGAGGCTGTAGAGCAAGTCTTTGGTATCCCGGTTGTAATATTCCAGACTCGCGAAAATACGGTTAATAAATGAAAGGTCGATACCCAGGTTCAAACTGTAATTCTTTTCCCATGTCAACAAATCATTAGGTTGTGACGATTCATAAGATCCGGCTGCCTCCATGTAGTTTTCGCCATAACTGTATAGCCCTTTGTAGCCATAGTATGAGCCGGGTTGATTTCCGTTTACACCATACGAAGCACGTATCTTGACATCACTCAGAACCGGTTTTACGGCTTTCATAAAATTCTCGTTGCCCAAATGCCACATGCCCGATACAGACCAGAAATTACCCCAACGGTTGTTGGGTGAAAGACGTGAACTGCCGTCCCGGCGGTAACTTCCGGCAATGTAGTAGCGGTCGTCATAATCATAATTCAGTCGTGAAAGATATGAAATCATCCGATAGGCCTGAGTGGCAGACTTGAAACTGTTCAATACGGCGGCATTATCCGGTTCTGTCAGTTTATCACTGGGCAGTTTGGACTTTTCACCCGAAGCGTGGTCTGTCTGGTAACTTTCTATTTCATAAGCTGCCAATACATTCAGGTGATGCTTGTGGGCGAAAGTATGCACATAGTTCAGGGAGGTCGATGAAATCAGTTTGCCGTATTCAATAAAACCTTTGGCTGTCTGGGCATCGCTTCCGCTTTTAGGGCCAGCCGAACTCAAAGGGTTATAATAGCGTGAATCCTTCTGGATGGTATAATCATAGCTTAATGTTTCCTTTAGTTTGAGACCTTTGACCGGCTCTATCGCTGCGTAACCGGTTGAAAACATACGTGTCATACGCACGCGGTTGTAATCGGTCAATATATCACGCAACGGGTTCAGGCTGGTGCCGTCATAAGCTCCTACGTAGTTCCCTTCTTCATCACGTACCACCATGGAGGGTGTCATGGTCATAGCTACGCACAGGAAAGGGTTGATAGATGATCCGCGTTCTTCATTCATCTCCTGATTCATTTGTGAGAACATCATATTTGCTCCTACTTCTCCGTATTTGCCGACTTTTTGCGTCATGTTCAAACGTGCAGAGTAACGGTCCAGACTGGAGTTTTTGGCCAATCCTTCCTGACTGTTGTAGCCGAGCGAGGCATAGAATGTAGAACGGTCGTTACCGCCGGAGACGGAAGCTTCATAACTCTGATGTGTAGCGGTGCGGAGCAGTTCTTTTCGCCAGTCCGTGTATCCCATAGCCGGTTTATACGCATACGTGCCGATATTGGAACTGGCATATTCAGCCGGAGACTCCATACCGTTGTCTGTTGCATAATTCAGCAATCCTTCATAAAGAAGTTCTTCACGTTGGTCACCATTCAAGGTAGGGCGGAAGTCGACAGCCGCATGAGAGAAACCGCCTGACACGTTCAAATCCACACGTACCTTTCCGGTATTTCCTGTGTTTTCATTCCCACGTAAGATACGACCAGCATCTTGGTTCCGGCTTCAACGGACAACTGAAACTGACCGTTGATATCAGTAATCACTCCTTTGGTGGGATTTCCCTTTACACTGACGGTGGCGCCGATAAGTGGTTCATTATCCTCTGATGATATAACAACGCCCGATATGTTCAGTTGCTGAGCGGATGCATACGAAATACTCAACAAACTAAACAGTAAGCTAAAACATAATGTTAACCTTTGATTAATCTTCATACTTTTATATTTAAAAACACATTTGTTGTAAGGTCGATACAAAGTGTATACCAATGGGGTATAAAGAATTTCTTAAAAAGATAAGATACAGATTAACAGCGAAGTTGAAAAATGGATATTTGGGAGGAGGTGTGGAGGAAATGTGGAAAGGTGTGGAAAATATACCCAATCGTTGGTACAGTCAATAGTGTGGCTATATGGATCATTGTACCGATAATGATTGGGTATATGGGTATTATAATTTAATATCCCGGATTCTGATACTCGCTGCCATTAATAATGGTAGCGGTAAAGGTCGTAGAAATGGGACGTAAAGCATAATTCGGATCAAAGAACCGTGCGAGATCCGGGTGAGTATCTTTCAGATAATCGGAACTCTTGAACATCCCTGTCCGTTTCAAATCGTAGAAGCGGCAATATTCACCGCATAGTTCGCGTCCTCTTTCGTCTAATACGTCACGAACCGTCATGTTGCCCGTTAACGGATTTGCTCCGGCACGCTCGCGAACCTTATTCAGGTATTTGGCGGCATTCGCTCCTCCGTTCAGATAAATGTCAGCCTCTGCGGCAATCAGATAGACTTCCGCCATACGCATGATAAACGTAGCGTTTAAGTTTCCGTTTCTTTGTTTGGAGGCGTTTGCAACGTAATAGTTACTGCTGTTGTGCTTGTTTAGTGACGGATAATAGTAACGGAACAGATTCTCGCTGGTACCGTCGTTCTTGTAATTCCCTGTTACATTTGTATACGAGTAGTTCATATTCACATTGTTGTTTCTATCACTGTAGACATGGTTGTGATCAATCAACAAATAGTCGGTCTTGTGCTCATTCTGTTTTTCCGTAGAATAATCCGCATCCTGCGGCATGATAAATTTAATGGCCGGATCACCTTTCTTCAGAGTTTTGCCGATAACTGTTTCGTCTTTGTCGTACATGTGTACGGCACTTTCGTCCCAAGTATAACTTTTATTGGCCTTCCATTGGGTAGTGAATGACTGGTGGAATCTGGGGTCTAACGTGCCGTCATTCTGTACATACAGATTCAGCAAGTGTTGCGTAGGCATGAAGATGCCGCTGACGGAGCCTTCCCATGTCAGTCGTGTCTCCTGATTGTCTTCACGGGCACCGAACTTATTGATGTCACACAGGAAATACTCGTCATTGCGGTTTAACTTGTAGTTACCGTTGCTCGAACCGTGTCCGTCCGTGCCTGCATACCAGCGATGTTTCCAAAGCGCTTCCTTGTTTTCCCAGTTATTGCTTTCTTCGAATACTTCACTGTACGTAGGATACATATAAGTGTTGTATTTCCCGCCACCCGATTCGCAGTCGGAGATCAGCTGCAAGGCTGCGTCGAGAGCTTCCTGCAGGTATTCCGTGCTTCCATACTCGTAGGTCTGCAGACAGGCTTTTGCCAGAAAGCCGAGAGCGGCCTTCTTGGTTGGAGTGGTAGTCGTGGCATGATTCCCGATTGACAGCCATTCGGATGCGAATCTCAGGTCGGGCAGGATGACTTCTTTGTAGATAGTCATCGGGTCGGTGCGGACAGGAGAGTAGTTGAGGCTGGTTTCCGGTTCCGTAAGCATGGTTACCCCTCCGAATTGTTCCACTGCGTTGAAGTAATAGACAGCTCTCATGAAGCGGGCTTCGGCAATTTTCGCATTCCGTTCCTCTTCTGTGGTGTAGGGAGGCTTGTCGCCTAAGGCGATGGCTTCGTTGCAGGAACCTATTCCGTCATATGTCCCGTTCCACCAGTTATTGGTGTAGGTCGTGTTGGGCGATGTGCCGGCGAAAAACCAGAACCATTCGGTGTAGCTTGCCGATTGGTTAGCCTTGTACGTCCAGAGGTCCGTATCCCCTTCGGTCAGCGACATCCAGTCTGCGGCACCGTAGTAAAACCTTTCCATTGCGAAGTAGCACTGGTTGATCAGTGTTTCGTATCCCTCGGTTGAGGTAGCCAATGTTTCATTGGTAAATGCGCCCGGGTTGTACTCTTCCAGCGAGCAGGAATGCAGGAATAGTGCGGACAGCAGGACAGAGTAAAAAACTGTTTTTAAATGTATACTTTTCATTGTCATTTTCTTCTTTAATTAGAATGTGAGATTAACTCCAAATACAAATTGCCGATAGGTGGGAAACGCGTCCGAACCGTTCGTTTCGGGGTCTGTGTCCTTCAGTTGCTTGTCTTTCACAAAGATGAACGGATTGTAGGCCGTAGCGTAGATGCGGCATTTCTCCATCAATACTTTGCGGGAAATGTTGGCGGGGAGGGTATATCCCAGAGTGATATTCTTGATCTTGATGAAGGAGCCGTCGTGTACTCTCAGCGAAGGATATACCGTTTTTTGTTCGTCTCCCGTTCCGGGACGCGGGAAGTATGCGCCCTGATTGTCCTCTGTCCAGTAATCCACGCCTGCCAGCTGATTCTTGGTCACACTTTGCTCTGCGGTATAGTAGCCGAGCAGGTCACTGTTGATTGTCTGCCCGTAGCGTGCCATTGCAAAGACGGATAAATCGAAGTTCTTGTAGGTGAAGGAGTTGTTCAGTCCGATGATCCAGTCCGGATTCGTGTGTCCCAGAATCTGTCTGTCATCGGTGCTGTATTTATGTACTCCGCCGTCTCCGTTTTTATCCACTGTTTCTATCTTGATAAATCCCGGATTTACGCCATACGCATCCAGCGTCTCCTTTGGAGTGTCACTTCCCCAGATTCCTGCATATTTATAGCCGTAAATGGCATGAATCGGTTCACCGGTAAACAGGTTCTCGGAGATCAGGTCACCGTCGGGCAGCTTGTCTATCTTCTCCTTGCTCCAGGTGGCGGACAGGGTCGTGTTCCATGTAAAGTCCTTGTGCTGTATATTGTGGGAGTTCAATATCACTTCCACGCCCTGATTGCTGGTTTGGGCGATATTCTGCCAGATAGACAGAGGAGAACCCCATCCGGTCAGTCCGCTGGTGATGGGCAATATACGCTTGAATAATAATCCTTTGGTGGTTGTTCTGAACCATTCAATGGAACCGTCGATGCGGCTGTTCAGTATGCCGAAGTCCAGACCGATGTTCCAGTTGTACGATTTTTCCCAACCGAGGTCGGCACTGCCGTAAGTCTCCGAGTATTGTGTGAAAGGAACGATTTTTCCATTGACAGAGACTCCGCTGGCAGAATATACGTAGGCTTGTGTAGTGGTGCTGTAAGCGTCTGTTCCGCCGGAGTTGCCCGTGATGCCGTAGCTGACTCTCAGTTTCAGGTTGTCCAGCCAGCTTCGTGTCTTTTCCATAAAAGCCTCGTCGGAAATTCTCCAGGCTATGGCGCCTGCCGGGAAAGCATCCCATTTGTGTCCGGCGGAGAATTGTGAGACACCGTCCCAACGGGTGGAGAAGTTGAATAAGTATTTGCTCTTGTATGAATAGTTGAGGCGGAAAGCAAAAGACATTTTCTGTGTCTGTGCGAAGTCCGATTCCACATGTGGGGAGGAACCCGAAGTCAACCGCCAGAACGACCATTGGTCTACCATCTGTCCGCTTGCGGCAGCCATGTTGCTTTCCGACTGGTTCTTGTTCCACGAAGTGATTAAAGAACCTCCTACCGTATGCGCTTTGGCAAGGGTCGTGCTGTATGCCAGAATGTTTTCCCACGTGTAATTCCATGCGTTGTCATTGGTGATGGAGGCGTGAGGCGAACCCGCATAACTCGGACGGTTGGCGTTGCATTGGTTTCCCCAGTATTGTCCTCGTCGGGAATGGTTCAATGTCCCGTTGATCCGGCTGGTGAATGTGAAATCTTTGAGAGGAGTCAGTTCGACATACCCGCTCATATTCAGGTAAGTGGAACGGGTGTTGTTCGCATATTGATTCTCTATAAAATCTCCCATCGGCGAATACTGCCCTGTGATATATTCGTGATTGATCTTGCCTTCCTCATCGTAGGCATTCCCCAACGGGAAAGCGGAGAGGGAACGGGTAAACGTGTTTTTCACGCCGGAATTCAAATCACGGTACACCAGATTGGAGGTAAAACCGACTTTCGCCCACGAAAAGAGTTGCTGGTCGATGTTGAGCCGTAAAGAGTACCGGTTCAGATTTTCATTGCTGAGCAGGCCTTCTTCCCGGTTGTAGGAGGTCGAAGCGAATATCCTTGTCTTTTCCGTTCCGCTGCTTACCGAAAGGCTGTACTTTTGTGTGGTAGCTGTATTGCCGGAAACCTCGTCTACCCAGTCAATCCATTTTCCGGCATTATACGCATCTGTAAAAGCCTGTTTGCCCAGTAGTGCAGACATATCGGAAGGGAAATCACCGTTCTTATATCGGTATGCCTCTTTCTGGTAAGTCACCCATTCATCCTGAGTCATTCCGTGTTTGTAGTTGGGCGATCCGCTGAAGCCGTAATACGCGTCAAAGTTGATTGTGGCTTTGCCTTCTTTTCCTCTTTTGGTGGTGATAATCACAACACCGTTTGCTCCTGCCGAACCGTAAATGGCGGTGGATGAAGCATCCTTCAGAACATCGACACTTTCAATATCGGAAGGGTTGACCTGACTATAGCTTCCGGGGATTCCGTCGATAATAAACAGTGGCTCGTTATTGCCATATATGGAACGCGAACCACGCAGCAAGATGCTGACTTCACCGCCTACCTGTCCCGATGTTTTGGTGATGTCCATGCCGGGTATCTTTCCTTGAAGAGCTTCCATCACATTACTGGTAGGAGCAGCCAGTACCTCGGCACTTTTGACAGAGGTTACCGCTCCTGTCAGATCCCGCTTTTTGACGGAACCGTATCCTACTACTACCACTTCGTCAATCAGTCGGGCATCTTCCACCATCGTGATTTCCAGTTTGCTTTTATTGCGTGTGCTGACTTCCTGTTCTATGTATCCCATGTAAGATACTTTGAGTACTGCGTTGGGCGAAACACGCAGTGTGAAGAGTCCGTCTACATTTGTAATAGTCCCGTTGTTTGTGCCTTTTTCTACAATATTAGCTCCGATTATCGTCTCCCCCTGAGAGTTTTTCACTACGCCGGAGATGCTTCTGCTCTGCTGGCCGTAGACTTGTGTGGCTCCGACTACCGATATTATTCCTGTTAAAAGGAATAGCAGGTAGAATCTTATCATATAAACTGTCTTTAGGGTAACGTCTGTCCCTATGTTTGTTTTATCAGAAAATGATTTCATGTTTTTTGTTTAATTGTATGTTCACTAATTGGTTTTTGAATAGTTAAATCTCTGAATGATTTAAATCTATGTCCGATTATACCGATTTGATTTACTCCATAGGCTATTAGATTTTATTGGTTAAAACTGCGATTGTACCGTGAATTGACGGTCAATCTCTGAGTGTATGTATTTGATGTGGCGCCACGGTCAATATCAACTTATTTAGACTGATTGGACAAAAGTAGGCATAGAGCGTTGTGGATTGAAAAAAATAAAGTTGACTTTAAGTCAGAATGGGTTGATTTTTACTATCTTTGTCTCAATGTAATCACATAAAGAACAATAATATGGATGTCGAAGTAAAAAATAAAGCAAACAGGAGGCACGTCGGACATAATCTGCAAAAGATCCGTGTTTATTTTGGTATGAAGCAGGAGGCTTTAGCGGCTGATCTTGGTGTAAATCAACAGGTCATTTCAAAGATTGAAAAACAGGAAGAAATCGAAGAAGGGCTTCTAAATCAAATAGCTTCTGTATTGGGGATATCTGCTGAGGTGATTAAGGATTTTGATGTTGAGAAGGCAATATATAATATCAATAACATTAGAGATAACACCTTTGAACAAGGAGCTACATCAATAGCCCAGCAGTTCAATCCATTGGATAAAATCGTGGAATTGTATGAACGTCTGCTGCAAAGTGAGAGAGAGAAAATTGAATTATTAAAGAAAAGGTGATTATTATTAGTTGATTAACTAATTTAACTAAGAAATAAATATTATGGAAACAGAAACTTATACAAACAGTTCACATTTGGGGCGTAAAATAGAAAGAATACGCCGTCTTCGTGGTATGACTCAAACGGATTTGGGTGAGTTACTAGGGGTGACAAAACAGGCTATTTCCAAAATGGAACAAGCGGAAAAGATAGATGATGAGAAGTTAAAACAAGTGGCTACTGCATTGGGGGTTACAGAAGAAGGCTTAAAGAAATTTACAGAAGAAACTGTATTATACTATACAAGCAATTTCTATGAGAACTGCCATGTAAGCGCATCTAATATAGGGCCTATTACTCATGTGGAAAATCTCAACCATTTTTCAATGGATCAAGCAGTGAAGTTATTTGAGGAGTTACTTAAAATCGAAAGAGATAAATATGATAAGGGAAAAGAGGAAAGCGCTAAATAATAATAGGTTTATCCTTTTCCTTATTTAGGATTCTTAGAAATATATGATAAAGCTCCATTTAGTTGTTCGGACATTGAAGAATAACTAAATGGAGCTTTAATTTGATAGATATCCTATAAATGTGTTCTAATCAAATAATTGATAGAAGTCAGCAATTGAATTATTGCTTCTTGCTTATCATTTAAAATGGGTTGAATGATTTAATAATGGGCTAAATGATTTAACAATGAGCAAACCGGTACAGAAATGAACTACACTGTCTATATATAAATTCAAATCATACAAATCTAAAAGTGGTTTATTGGATAAAGAATTCTTATGCTAAATTTAGCTCCGGCTTGTGCAATGAATAATCCCTTCCAGTGCATAAATTAATTCGTCCGCCTATAGCCGGACGCAAGTTTGCCTATAGCCGACGTTTCGTTTGCCTATAGCCGGATGAAACGTTGCCTATAGGCGGACGAATTAATTTATGCACCCGCGGATATTATTTTTTATAGAGAAAATGTTTATTGTGTTCGTCTGCAATGATTGCAGTAACTCGAAAGTAGATTCAAGAAACATCAATAGAGTAAGTAACTCATAGTCACTTTTTCCCATAATACTCTATTATACAAATGAATACAATGCACCTTCTTTTTTGGGTATTATGTTCTCTCTCTGTATATTTGAATGTCGCAATCATGCTTTTCTATCTATGATATTGATTGGCGCATATAGTGCGATAACTAACTCACATAATGTGCAATAGCTACCGCACATGATATGGATTAGCTATCGCACATTATGTGAGTTAGCTTAAAGGCATAAATTATTTTATAGAATGACAATTTCAAATCAGCAGACTATGTGTCTGTTTACATTAAAAGAATAAGAAGATGCATTGTAACAGGCTGAACAGTTGAATGATAGATGAAAATATGATTTGCTGACGAAGTTTTATTTTATTCATAGCTACATAGCAATAAGTCAAACGGTATGAAATTGGTTAGTTATCTTTGGGCAATGAGACTAGCGAACTTTGAAAATTATTATCTTTGTTACCTTATGTAATGATACAGTTTGGTCTAGAACAATAGATACTGTAATTTGTGACTGAAAATTTGATAATTATGAACATTGGCGATAGTGATATTCTATATTCTTTTGATAGAGCCCGTCTAATTGACAGAGCTTGCAATGGATTCATGAGAATAGACGGGCTTACCTTTAAACGAGCTAGAGATTATATGGACAAATATAGTGCTCGTGATTATTTGATGCAATGTCCACTTGACCTTTCAACGAAAGAATTGGTCAGTGGGATGAAAGATTATTGCCTGCAGCGTAGAGCCGAAATGCTCGAACCTTATCGAAAAAAAAGATATTCAATTAATGGTGATCCCATTCATCATCTTTATATTATAGGTAATGGATTTGACAGATATCATGGTGCTGATTCTACTTATATGGATTTTCGCAATTACCTATTAAAGCGCAATGATTTTGTCGTGAAGATGTTCGAACTCTTCTTCGGTCCCCGATCTATGATGAATAATTTTGATGATTATAATGATTATCTTTTGTGCCTACAATACGGACGCAAATTGCCAGCTCCAAAGAACACTTGGGCTAAAGACTATTTATGGAAGGATTTTGAAAAATATCTTAGTGAACTGAACAGGGAACGTATTTTTGATTTTGTTGATGAGAATTTGCCGCGATTATACGAAGATGACGAGAATTTTAGTTATGCTGAATATTTAGGTCCTATAGATATTGTTGCTGATGTTGTTTCTTCTTGTACCTTCGAAATGCAATATCAGTTTCACCGGTGGATTAATACCATACATTACAAGAAAGGGTTTAGGAAGAATATGCTGTATCTTGATCCGAACGCTGCTTACCTGAATTTTAATTATACATTGTTTCTTGAAACAGAATATAATATTTCCCGGGAACATATTCTTTATATTCACGGAGATAGAAGACAGAAATTTGGCTCTTTGGTTTTAGGGCATAATGTAGAGGATAATGAAGTCGCTTTTGATGAGTGGGTTCATAAACATAAAAATCGTCGGAGATATCGCCCGAATCTGAAGGATAAGAAGGGTAAATATTTTGCCAATGATAAGTTGGTCTATCTCGCTTTCTTTTTAAAGGATATGAAAAAAGGGAATTGGAAAAATCCAATAAGATATTATGCTGTAGATCATATTGAGGAGCGTTTGGAAAATTATTATGCGAAGAACATAAAACATTCTAATGACATAATAGATCATAACTTGGGCTTTTTTGAGTCGCTGAATGATTTGAAAGAGATTACATTGCTTGGTCATTCGCTGGGTGATGTAGACTTTCCATATTTTAAGGCAATTGTTGAAAATGTAAGAAATGTGGATGATCTGATTTGGAATTTTAGTTATTATAGTGATAATGATATTAAAAATATCAGAAGATTTTGCAGACATCTGAATATTCCCCAAGGAAAAAATGTCCGGCATTTCAAGATGTCTGATATAAAGCGGTAGCCGGACTCACATCATTCGCATACCTTTAATTCTAAACGATCTGTTTGGTGGTGTGTGACTAGTTAATGCTGCTATTATGCAGTGTTCTATTGTATAGGTGTGTACGCTTTCTGCCTTGAGCAGAGTTTCTAAAACCAGAATCGCTAGTAGGTCTTTAAGACTCGAATGTGATTTGTTTAATGGTTATGAGGGCAGGCACAAGTCTGCCCTCTTTTCAAAATTGAAGGATATCACAATCCTCTTTTTTTATTTGAATAAATAATAATAATTGCTTGCGGCAAAAAGAGCCAGAAACCGGAGGCAGGTTCAATAATACAACCGATTATGGTAAGCAGTAAAATAGAGTAACCTAAAAATACGGGTGCCGGTTTTTGTTCTTTTCTGATATAATATTGAAGCGTTTGCCCCAAAAGGATAAGTATTACTCCACAGATCAAGAACCAAAAGGCGAATCCTTGACTATAATTCTCTCCAATAGAGTTTACCAATCCATTTCTGAGCATTTCCGAAAAAGCATCTTTTCCGATAAATAGTGCATAAATCGTATGAATGATTCCTGTCGCTGTTAAAAATGTCCCACTATATTTCCAAAGTTTCATGTTCTTATTATTTATATACTTGGTTAATGCTGCAAATATAAAGTATAATAAGATATGGGTATTGGATGAATTCGACTTTTTTTATTTTGTATAAATGATAGTAGTCTCATTATCGGGGGGCAATGATAAAAAGAAATTTGGAGTACTACCGGATAGCTTTTTCACTTCTCTTGATAAATGAGAAGCATCATAATATCCGGCTTTTACTGCTACTGATAAAAGGTTGTCAGATGATTCGTTCCTCAATATTTTAATCGCATTCTTGAATCTTACTATACTGTTATATTTTTGAGGAGTAAAACCTGTATGTAACTTGAATTTTCGTTCAAAGTGTCGTTGGCACAGATTAACTTCGTTCATTAAATGGCTTATGGATATCTTGCCTTCATGCGCATTAATTTGATTCACAGCATATGCGATTTGTGCATCCATTGTATGGTCGCTTTTATATAGGTGTTCTTTCAGATAGCGTTCTATTAAATTAATCTTGCCCTGAATACCCTGTTCTTCGAATAACCTTTCAGCAAAAGAATCGCTGAAAATAGTATCTAAGTCATTCACACTTAATCTTATATTTGTCAATTCGCTTAGAGAAATTTTCATAAAACGGGATAGTCCGCATGGACGAAAGCGAACTCCAAATGTATTGATAGTACCTGATGATGTTATTAATGTCGAACAGATGTTCATGGGACCAATAAAATAAGAATGATAAGGTTGCATCATAATGCCGTGATTAACTGTACTTTCTAATATAAACATAAAATCTGTACATCCATCTGTAGATAATTTTATTTGCATACCTTGTTCTGTTTGGCCTTTGAATTCCCAATATCTATCAACATAGGGAGCAAGTATATGGCATGGTAAGTATTCTTTGTACATATTTAGAAAGGGTATCTGTTGAAAAACGATCTGATAGTACAAATATAAGCAATCGTATAGGATTCCTATTGTACGATTTCGACATTTGTATTTGTTTTAGATTCTTTATAATAGGAAATTTAATTCCTTATTGTGCTGCTTTCGGGTAGACATTGAGTATGTCTCTTTATTCTTTTTACCATCATCCTTGGTTTAAGATATTGCACATCTTGCGTTATGAAAAAGAGCAACTCAAAAAATAACTTTGAATTGCTCTCTTATTTTAGTGATCCGCCTGGGATTCTCCTAAGAGAGTTACCATGCTGATATTTAAAACTTTATATTTTTAGCTTCAAGCATATCCCATGATTTAACCCACTAATTTGCTACGTGCTTTTGCGGTAGTTTGCTCATGGAGAATACTGGGAACAAAGATATGCAATTCATTTGCATTATTAAAAATATGTAGCTATATTATATATTTCTCAAGAATCAACATCACAGCAAATATGAATATACAGCAAAATATAATCCATACAACAGATAAAAAGACAATACTTTTTATGAGATAGAAAATAGCAATTAGGATAAATACTATAAAGCTTATAGCTTTAATTAGTTGTATAAAATATGCTATTACTCTTTTATAAGTATTAGTCGTGTCATGTTTTAGAAAATATTGATTTTCTTTTCGAATTATCTCTGCACATTTATCAATCGTTTCTCTTAGCTCCTTTCTTGTGTCTAACACTAATCTTTCATTAGTCACTTCTTTAAATGCAATCTCTATAATATTTACAATTATCTTTTCATCAACATAAGCCAGTTTGTCTGATAGAATTATTTTTTGTAGTTCTTCCTTTATATTTGTCTCTTGAGGAAATAATGCAATTATATTTATATAATTGTACAGTTCTGACAATATGCCAATCCTTTTTTCTGTTACTTTGAAAAAAGTTTCTCTAGATTGTCTCATAGGTGTTTTGATTAATTCTTTACATATCCAAGCTATGAAACCTACTAAAAGCGTAATTAATATACTTAATATGTCTTTATTCTCAGATATGAAATTATTGATTACATCCATGTGTACATTTTTTTTGGGCTAAAAATATTTCGAGCAATATTTTTAATAGAGTTAATAAAGCTTCCATCTTTAGAATAATCATTTATAGAGTTTTCTTGCCTCATTATCCCTAAGACAATCTTTTCATTCCCTAAAATTGCAAATCTTTCTTTATTTCCATTTGTAGTCCCTGTTTTTAAAAATAAGTTATTTATATCTATTCCTAGTTTTATTTTTGCTATTTGACATAATAGTTGCTTGCATTCATTTTTAAAAGGATCATCATTGTTTAGGAAAAAATCAGCATATAATTTAGTGAGCTCAAATAAAGAAATTCCATCGCTAGTTGCTCCAAGAATGCTAGATGGGTGTATATTGCTCTCTTCTTTATTTAGTAAACTAGCTATGAATTTTAAGACGTTATTCATGCCTATTTTATTGGCAGCATTTATAAAAGCGTTGTTATTTGATGTCAAAAGTGCTTCTTGTATATTTAAGACAGACTTGCTGGGTAGTTCTGCTTCCTTTACGTTCCATTTTTGATTGTTAATTGTAGTTATGCAATTAAATGTTTCTTCTTTTGAAACCCCATTTTCTCTATAAAAAGTATATAAAAAAGGTTTTAATGTAGAGCCTATATTAGAATGAAAAGTAAGAGGATAATCTATTCCATATTTACTATTAATACCGATTATTTTCCCATCTTGTAAAATAACAATTGATATGGGATAAGGAGATTTTTCTATAGTGTAATTAATAAAATTCTGTAAATCAAAATTGAGGCTTGTTAGTATGCTTGATTTCTTATTATTGATAGATTTTGTGATATATGGTATTACAGATGGAGGAATTATTGACAGTTTATTGTATTCAAAGTTGTATGTCCACATTTTATTATTCTGATAAACATTCTTACTTATAATTCCTTTTTTAAAAAGAATTTCATTAAGAAGGTTGTATCTTTTCATGCATAAATCAGAGTGTCTTATATAATAATTTGGTCCTCTTAATATGGTTAATAGTAATAGTTGTTCTTGTTGTGATAAGAGATAAGGCTCTTTGGCAAAATAGTATAAACTTGCTGCTCTTATTCCATATAAGTTTTTTCCCCAATAAATATTGTTAAAATATAAATCTAATATCTCTTCTTTTGTGTGTTCTCTCTCTAAGGACATAGCATACAGTATTTCTTTTATCTTTCGATGAAAGGTTATAGAATGGTCTTCGAATAGATTGCGAGCTAACTGTTGTGTTATGGTGCTTCCTCCTTGTATGATTCTTCGAGCTTTGATATTCATATATAAGGCTCTTGATATTGATTTTATATCAATTCCTAGGTGTGAAAAGTAGCGCTTGTCTTCAATTGCTATCAGATTTTTTCTTATTTTCCTACTATAATGCGTTACAATGGCTTTCTGTTTGTAAGATTGTGAAACTATACCAAAAGGAATTTTTCGGTTCCTTTTGCCTTGTGTGTACGTAACAAAACCTATATATTCATTATCTTGAAACATAATTCTTACTTTTTTGCAAAGATACAACATTAATGAGTATTTTAAAAATTGAAAGGTGATGATTTATAATGGTTTGGTAATCTTAGGCATGAGTGTACTACTTTTATAATTTATATTCTCTTTTGGCGTCATACTTGTTTTTTGAAATTAAAAATTTCGTATAGGTGCTTTTGGTGAAACGAAATTGATGGAGACAACTTAATTTTCTTATAATCTATCAGACCTGTTTCTTCTATAGACTATCTGATTGTTTGTTTCTTTGTTTTCAAGACTGATAAATAGCAAATTTTCTTGATTATTATCTTGATTGATTTTTGTTTTTCTTTCACTGGATTGAAGTTCTTGTTTTTGTAATTTAAGTTGGTCGATTATATTGCCGTTCTTCATCATGTTCTGATAATCAAAAGATTCCAATTGTTGGCGCTCGTAACCAAACAGCTTATCAAAGCCTTCTTCCGCTTGTTGGAATAGGTTCACACGATCAAATCCACCTTTAATTACTCCGTTCTTGGTGCTCTTATGATTGGTTAGTGGGGGATAGCTTCTTTTTATTTGCTTGGTCTTTCCGGCTCACAATCAAATGGCAGTGCATATTCAGTTCATTATCGGAACGGTTGCGGCTAAAATGAATCTTACCATAAAATTTTATATCCGAAGTGGATAGTTCCTTATTGAAGTTCTTGGCATATTCAGGAATAAACACTTCCCGGATATACCGCTTCATGGATTCGGCTTGTTCATGTTCTGTATTACCCATTGCTTGAAGTTCCTTTTTCGATGGGCTGACATGAATAGCATAAAACTTAGCATCCGTTTTTAGGAGTTGCCCAATATTTGTATCTATATCCTTTATGACTTTTGATTTATATATATTATCATCTGTAAGATTGAAAAAGCCTTCAGTATAGATGCCTTTCTCCATTCGTTCTAAATCTTCATGCTCTAAATAATTAGCTAGCTGTCGGCTACTTCCTGCATTGTTATATGTTCCGTTTGATGGTGGAGCAAAATCTATGTGCATAATCCTATGCATTTATTAGATTACTGATTTCAGTCTTCAAGTTTTCCTTCCTTTTGCCATCCATCACACCACAAGCGGACAACTCTGAATAGAGTTGTATCAGTTGAAGTAGCTTCTTATAATTTCGTTGGTATATCTGGTAAAGTGTATTAATCTTTTTGGACTGGTTGTTTATCACATCGGCATGATTACAAAACTGTTCACTTAACTTTTTAAGCACGACTGTTTGTCTCTCCTGGCTGGCTTCCTGTTGAGAGAGAATACGAGTTTCTAGAGTTTTGGCAATAGCATCGAAACGCAAAGCAATAGAATTTGTTGCCCGTATCATGGGATTCAGTTGTTCTTCCTCGTAGTGACGGATGAAACGGATAATATCATCCTGCCTCTTATTTATTTTCGCCAGTTCTGATTTTACGGATTCTGGTGCTTCGGATGGGTTGATATGTGCCTTATCTATATACCCAAAAGCCAACTTTACAACTTCACTCTTTTTCAGTGAATAGCGTTTGCATATTTTTTCTACCAAAGTTGCCGTTTCCTTGTCAATGGAAATGGTCGTGAATATCGTTTTTCGACTGCTGTTTGGCATAGTAATTACTTTTTTATAGAAATATGAATGGATAAATACCTGATAATAAGCGTTGCAAAGAAAATGCTTATTACAGGTGTCATTACAGTGTGTTCTTGTAACACGCTAAAGCCGAAGGCTTTGCCTCGCAGAGCAAGAGGGAAGAACAGGACTTGTCCAGTTCCCTCTTGCTCGATTTAGCGAAACGGGCTGAACCGATAGGTGAAGCAGTTTCTGTTAAATCGAGGTGACAACACAAAGAAATAGCCCGCACACAGGCTTCTTCCCTCTACTGCGTTTTGCTATCAGGGCTGATTTGTCAACTGATTGTCTTTTTCAAACCGTTTGTAGGTTTGGGAATCGGCACGTTCACGAACAAAAGCTCGAATATCTACAGCCCGATAATAGGTTTTCCTTCCGATAGTGAAATAAGGAAGTTGATTATTTACTTTGTAGCGTTGAAGAGTTCGGAAAGATACTTTCAGGAGAAAAGCTAAATCCTGATTATCAAGAATCTTCTCATTATCATCTAGTACTGTATCAGTATTGATAAGAGATTTCAAATCTTGTCCGATTACGGTGAGCTTTTTGGATAGCTTTTCCATCCACTTCTCGAAGTTTTCATTGTCTATATACATTTTGCTTCATTTTTTAGTTCAACATTATTGTTTTCAATCGATTGATGAAGCAAAGTACGGTAAATGGATACAAATAAGTTAGGGGTGTAGTATATCTACTCCCCTAACAATTGTTGGTAAGTTCCTGATTTATAGATAACCTTTCTTTTTACTTTCTTCAGCAATAGCTTTGCGAAGTGTATCTAAAAATTCAGTTACTTTAGATGGCTTTCGCTTTATGACGCTTTCGTGTTTCTTGTGAACATCTCCTAATTTGATATTAAAGAGGTGTTCAAATGCTCTCCCAATTTCTGTTAATGGTGATTTTGTTCCGGCATGGGTTACTACCCTTTGTGATAGGAATAGTCCACTAATCAACTCCATGATTTCAACTAAGTTGGTATTGTCGGTCAAATAGAGTGGTGAAGGTGGAAGGCTGTTTATTCTATTTTGAAATTGGCTGGGATACTGAATTTTTAGATTCAGCAGTTCCATTTCTGCGGTAACAGTAGCCTGTACCTTTTGTATGAACAGCTTTTTAAGCGCATTTTTCCCCCTGCCCGTAAAGAGGTATTGTCTCAAGTAAAGCTATCTCGATACGGGTAGCTGCAAGAATTCGATAAGTAGTTGAATAATCATTTCCATTACTTATAGTTCTAATCTGTTCAACAAATTCGCCATAGGCTTCTTGCATTTCACTATTAGTTACTTCTTGTGAGGTTTCATAGAATAGTCTGAACATCCTCATGTTTAACAATACATTCATAAGCATAATTTTAATGGTAAGTATTATATAGAAAGACTTTACGTCTGATTTCATGCTTTTATATTACCAATAAATATCCATTATGCCAGAAAATACTAAAATCAATCTACGAATATGAATCTAAACTAAATGAGCTTCTTTCTTTAGAAAAGAATGAAGTGATTTGATAGAACTAAACACATATCCTTGATTTTCCTTTTCTAATTTCTTCATTTTTGAGAGTGAGGCTATCCATGCAGCAGATAAGCATTGTATTCCAACTTTACTACAAGCGGTAATATCGGAAAATTCATCTCCAACATATACCATTTCTGCTGGTTGGATATTATATTTTGACATTAGTTCTGCCATTGATTCCGCTTTTGTGTTTCTATCTGGAGATCCGATTGAAATACTGTCAAAAAGAGCTTCCATTTCAAAATGGTGAAGCGTAATATCACAACTCCTTTGACCTTTACCTGTTATTAAAGATACAATAATTGAGTTCTTCTTCAATTCTGTTATCAATTCTCTTATCCCCGCAAATGGTTGAATGTAGACTGTGTGCATTTCTTTGTATTTCACATAAAAATCAATCAGAGCTTTTTCCCAATCTTCTGAAACGACCTCTTTAATCATTCCCTCTTCATTAAGTCCGAATGTTTTCACAATATCATCTTTTGACAATATTTTTGATGCATAGGGAGATACTGCCTGCTTAAAGGCTTCGATACACATTGGGATTGTATCGGCAATTGTACCATCCAAATCAAAAGCGACCAATTTTATCATAGTTTCTTAGTTTGATTGATTTGACGTATCACTTTACATGGATTTCCAACAGCTAAACTATTTGCCGGAATATCTTTTGTAACAACACTACCTGCTCCAATTACACTACCGTACCCAATTGTTATTCCGGGAAGGATTATTACACCTCCACCAATCCAGCATCCATCCTCAATTGTAATAGGCAAAGCGTAAGTGCGGCGAACTCGTTTTATTCCATCTTCTGTTTCAACAGGCGCTAGCCGTTCATCTAAATCAATAGGGTGAGTTGCTGTATAAAGCTGAACATTAGGGGCAATAAGAACATTACTTCCGATAGTGATTTTATTACAATCCACAAAGGTACAACCGGTATTTACAGTAACATTATCCCCTATATGTATATTGCAGCCATAATCACAGATAAACGGACTGGCAACCGAAACTTTCATTCCGATACTACCTAGCATCTTTTTTAGCAAGCTGTGTTTTTCTTCTTTATCCTCATAAGGTAATGAATTATATTTCATCAATAACTTATGTGTTCGGGTCTTTAAATCCAAGAAAACTTGATTATGACAATCATACCATTCACCAGCTAGACATTTTTCCATTTCTGTTTTCATAATTGTTACGTTTATAAGATTGAAACTATTTCGATTATATCTTTTCTTTTAGATGATTTTTCAGGTGGTTGTTTTACATAACCTAATGAAATAATTGCCACAGGGTACATATTGGAAGATAAATGAAGATTATCCTTTAGCATATCTGGATCGAAATTACATACCCAGCAGCTACCTAATCCTTGTTCTGCTGCGGCTAAACAAATATGTTCAGTCGCTATTGCTGCATCAATATCTGCATGGTTCTTATTGTCTGATTTTCTCACCCAAGAAATTGAATTATCAGCACAAACTACAATATAGAGTGGAGCTTCGGTAAACCATTCACGTGGATAAGATTGTTGAATCAGTAGTTTGGGCTTATTGCTTTTTACGACAAAAAAGTGCCAAGGTTGATAGTTTACAGCAGAAGGAGCAAAAGGGGCACATTCTAAAATGTAGTCGAGTTTTTCTTGCTCAATCATATCAGAAGAATAGTTTCTTGCTGAATAACGTTGTTTTGATAGTTCTAAAAAGTTCATAAGTAATCTAATTTTGATTTGTGGCAAAGTTATACCTATTTTATTTCAAATATAGGTATATATTTTCGCTATATTGGTATAATTCCGCTTTATGTGTTATATTTGAGGTATGAAAAAAGAAAATCTTCATCAACCATTTGAGATCAGCTTTAACGAGCATAATGAATCGTTATTAACTGAGCATGAGCATACTTTTTTTGAACTAGTCTACATCTTAACAGGAACAGGTATTCAATGGATTAACAATAATATGTTCCCATATCATGATGGACACTTGTTCTTGATAACTCCAAATGATTCTCATTCCTTTGAGATTCACACAACTACAAAATTCATTAATATCAAGTTTAATGACATCTATATACATTCAGCCATATTTGGTTCAGAGAATATTCAGAGATTAGAATTTATTTTGCAACATGCAAATCATCAACCGGGTTGCATCCTTAGAAATAAGGTGGATAAGTTATTAGTGAAACCAATGATTGAAGCAATTATTCGGGAGTATGTAAATAGGAATCTGTATAGTAAAGAGATTATCACGCAGTTGATAAATACTATAATTATTGTTGTGGCAAGAAATATAGCTATGTTTTTACCTCAACAAGTCGATGAATGTTCAGATGATAAGTCTCTCGATATTCTTCAATATATTCAAGCAAATATCTATCAAACAGGTAAAATTAGAGCAAAAGAAATCAGTCGGCATTTTGGTATATCTGAAAGTTACTTGGGACGTTATATAAAAAAGCACACCAACGAAACAATGCAGCAATACATATTAAGCTATAAACTAAAATTGGTCGAAAGCAGATTGTTACATAGTCAAATGAGAATAAATGAGATTGCCGAAGAACTAGGATTTACCGATGAAAGCCATTTGAGTAAATTTTTTAAAAAAAACAAAGGCTGTAGTCCTTCAAGTTTCAGAAAAAGTAATAAGACAATATGATGCGTATCTATTCTTAATCTAATATATTTCAACGATAACATATATACTACTTATCTGTTTTCTTATTTCAATAAGAAGCCAGCAATAGTCAAATTCCACCACTTCCAGACAGTTTTTAAAACGTCTCTTGATTCTTCTTTCATTTGCCGATGAAAATAGAATCAACACGTTTTATAAACCATTTAAAAGAGAAAGTATGGAAGTAGTAACCATTGAAAAGAGAACCTTTTCGTATGTCTGCGAACGGTTCACCGAGTTTGCCAAACGAATAGAAAGTTTGTGCAGCACTCATACCCAGAAAGTAGAAAACTGGCAGGATAGTCAGGAAGTGTGCCTGTTGTTAGGCTTTAGTAAGCGAACGCTGCAATATTACCGAAGCAGTGGACGGCTGGCTTATTCTCAAATCGGCAGCAAGATTTATTATAAGTCTTCCGATATTGAAAGAATTATTGCGGACAGTGAAACACAAAATCAATCATCCAAACAAACCACGTCTTATGAAAAGAACTAAAGAAGATTACCCGTCCTTCAACCTGTTTTCTATTGTCGGCACATGGGAAAGCGTTAATCTGAATCCTACGGTTATCATCTACCGGAACGATAAAGAGTATCTTCTTTCTATTATATATGTATCGGAAACCACCAAACAGGCTTCGCTCGCTACTTATGAAATCCAGTATTCCAAAATGCGAAGATATTGAAAAGATGGTTATTAGGTTAAATTTATTAGGTATTTCTTGAAAAGTTATGCCAAGTTGGTAACAAGTTGGCAAATGCTCCGGCACTATTGGATGAACTTTGCAGCAAATTAAAATGATAACTGTAATATGGAAGTAATAACAATGGATAGCAAGGTGTATAAAGACCTTGTCGGGAAAATTCAACGAATTGCCGACTTCGTGGCAAAGGCACAGGTTATGCCCAAAGAGGAAAATGAGGTGTGGCTGGATAGTAATCAGGTGGCGGATGCCCTGAATATAAGTACACGCACATTACAACGATTGAGAAACGAAAACCTGATAAGTTACTCTATGCTGAGAGGGCGGTGTCTTTATAAACTTTCGGAAATAGAACGGGGACTGAATGAACGCATCATCAAATGCAAACCACAGGATAGGGAGAATTTTCGGAGGAATTATTTCTTGAATGATAACGAGAACGAATAAAGAGGATATTCTTCTGCTAACGGATAAGGGGTTGGCGGTTTTCAAGTATTATATCCCTTTCTCTTTTAAACTCGGACGTAATTTCTTAAATCCGCTGTACAAAGATAGCAAGGCTTCGTGTAATGTGTATTTTGACCGGAGAAACGGAATGTACAAAATGAAGGATTTCGGAAATGATGATTATTCGGGGGACTGTTTTGCGTTGGTCGGCAAGCTAAACGGACTGAATTGTAAAGAACCTAAAGACTTTGTGCAAATACTGGCTATCATTCGGGATATGCACTTGGGCTTATCTGACAAGTCCGAAATGAGAATTTCCTCTACTACATCTGTTCCGGTGATTGCGGAAGTTACACATGTACCGAAAAGGAAGAAAGCAAGGCCTTATACGTTGGCGCAAAAGAGCTTTACGGCTGCGGAACTTGCCTTTTGGGGAGAAAGTGGTATCACGCAAGAGGTGCTGAAATTGTTCCAGGTGGTTTCGTTGAAGAAGTTCAGCAGCGAGAATAACGAAGGGAAACCGTTCAGCATTGTGGCGACGGATAAAGAACCGGTATTCGGATATACTGCAAAGCAATATGTGAAGGTGTACCGCCCGCACTCGGAGATGCGCTTTTTATATGCGGGGGATTTTGGGGAGAATTACTGCTTTGGGCTGGAACAGTTGCCTGCTAAGGGGGATTTGCTCTTTATTACAGGCGGTGAGAAGGACGTGATGAGCCTGACGGTTCATGGGTTCCATGCTATCTGCTTCAATTCGGAAACGGTGACTATTCCCGTGGGGATTATTCATAGACTCTCTTTCCGGTTCAAACATATTGTCCTGCTCTATGATGTGGATAAGGCGGGGCTGGACAGTTCGGCAAAACAAGAACTGGCGTTGAAGAACTACGGGGTGAAACGATTGTTGCTGCCACTGGAGGGAACGAAGGTGGAAAAAGATATTTCGGACTTTTTCCGTTTGGGAAACAGTCGGGAGGATTTGATTAAACTATTTCTGGATTATCTGGATACAATATACAGCGAAACTATGTCTGCTCTGAAATCTTGTGAGGTGGATTTTAATAATCCGCCACCCGTGGCACAAATGGTTGTGTCGGTGAATGATGTGCCGTTAGGCACGCAAGGGAATATCCTCTGTATTACCGGTGGTGAGGGAACCGGAAAAAGTAATTATGTGACGGCATTGATAGCCGGTGCCATCGGACAATCCGACAATAATAAGGATAAGGTGATGGATACGTTGGGGGTGTCGGTTTGTGAAAACAGCAAGCGGAAGGCGATTCTGTTCTATGATACGGAACAGTCGGAGGTGCAGACGTACAAGAACATTACAAACCTTTTAAGGTGTTGCGGACGGGAAACGATGCCGGAATACCTGAAAGTGTATTGCCTGACGGGAATGAGCCGGAAAGAACGCTTGCAGGCGATTATCCAAAGCATGGATAAGTTTCATTATCAGTTCCGAGGGATTCACATGGTGGTGATCGACGGGATTGCGGATTTGATAAAGGGTGCGAATGATGAAACGGAAAGTATTGCCGTGGTGGAGGAATTGTACCGGCTGACGGGGATTTACAATACTTGTATCGTTACTATCCTGCATTTTATTCCTTCGGGGCTGAAGTTGCGCGGGCATCTGGGTAGTGAGTTGCAACGAAAGGCGGCGGCTATCCTCTTGATAGAGAAAGATACTGATCCGTCGGTGTCGGTGGTGAAGGCGCTGAAGGTGCGTGACGGTAGCCCGCTGGATGTGCCTATCATGCAGTTTGCATGGGATAAGGATGCCGGGATGCACGTGTATCTGGGGGAAAAGCCGAAAGAGGAAAAGGAGAAGCGGAAAGAGGATGAACTCGTGGCGGTGGCACGGGATATTTTCGGACGGCAGGACTTTATTACTTATGTGGATTTAGCGGAACAGATTCAAGCGATACTGGACGTGAAGGAACGCACGGCGAAAAGTTATATCAAGTTCATGCGGGAGAAGGAAATCATACGGAAAGACCCGTCGAACCAGAGTTATTATATCATCGGGAACTTAAAACAGGCGGGATTATGATACCATTGGATAAAGAAACATTCGAGGCGTATATGGAACGGTTGCTCGAACAAGTGGAAAGGGTTGTAGGCACACTGGACAAGAAGAACAAGAAGCCGCAAAATTACCTGAACGGGGAACGGCTGTACGATAACCAGGATGTTTGCCTGTTGCTGAACATCAGCAAACAGACGTTGCAACGGTATAGGGATAATGGACTGAAATATCACACGATCCTGCATAAGACGTATTATAGGGAGAAGGACTTGCACGAGTTTATACGGAGGTATTTCGATGGAGAGAATGTAGGGAAAGGCAAAACGAAGGAATGTAAGGAAGATGAACGTACAGAGGATGGTATGTTGTCCGATGATGAGAACGAAGTAACAGAAGATATTTAGGTTGTTATAATTTCCATTTAAGCAGATTTAGCCGATAACCTGACGTTGTGTGTAGCACGTACTGTCGTGATGATAGGACGGGATATTTTTTCAAAATTTCGGCAGTAATAAGATAATACTGCCGAAATTTTGATGTATAGCCCAATCAAGTAGTTTTGATAAATATGACAGCTTAATGTTTGAAAATTATATAATTCGATTTATTAATATGTTTGCTATGAGTAAAAATAATCTTATATTTGCATGTACCTCAATAGCATGATTGTCAATGGCACTTTATAACAAGAAGACAAATATTGCTATGTTACATAACTAATAATAAAGAGAAGGTCTATTTTAATTCGCTTTCTTGCAAACAACAATATAACATGAATAATTTATTAACAACATTATCATTCTCCATATATTTTAATAAAGGAGTTTATGCCTTACTATTAGGATCTGGAATTTCTCGTTCAGCAGGAATACCAACAGGTTGGAATATTGTAACGGATCTTATACACAAACTTGCGGTGCAATATGGAACGAGTAACATTGATAATCCTGAAAAATGGTTTGAAGAACAATATGGTGAATCCCCCAATTATTCGACAATCTTATCTAAGTTAGTCCATACTCAAACAGAACGGGTTAATTTACTAAAACCGTATTTTGAACCAAATGAAGAAGAAATAGAAAACCACTTGAAAGAACCGACAAAAGCACATAGGGCTATTGCACAATTGGCAAAAGATGGTTATATAAAATTAGTATTAACAACTAATTTTGACCGATTATTAGAGAAAGCATTAGAGGACGTTGGTATTATTCCACAAGTAATTTGCCATTCTGATGATATAGATGGTGCAATCCCACTTGTACATGCAGGATTTACAATCGTAAAAATAAATGGCGACTATATTGATTGCAGATTTCTAAATACCGAAGATGAACTTGCTGATTATCCTGATAAATTAAAAGACTATGTGTTACGTATAGTAAACGAATTTGGGGTTATTACATGTGGTTGGTCTGGAGAATGGGATAAGGGCTTGGTAAATATTATCCGAAGTTCAGAAAATCGAAGATATGAAAGCTATTTTACGTATTGCAATAAATGCGAGAATACTTTGAAAGAGTTAGCCACGTTCCGTTGTGGAAATGTATTGGCTATTGAAAATGCCGATTCTTTTTTTACAGAACTGGCGGAAAGAGTTATGGCTTTATCCTCTTTAGAGGGGAATCATCCTCTGAGTAAGGATATTGCAGTTGAAAGATTAAAAAGATATATTGTTAAATCAGAAAAGATTATTCTGTATAATGATTTGTTTGAAAATGAGGCAGAAAGAGCTTGTAATAAAATTATACAGTATTATAATTTCCCGCTTAATTCTCAAACATTTAACGAATGTTTAAAACGTCATTTAAATGCTATTGATACATTACTTCCGATGTGTATCACTGCAGTTCGTTGGTCAAAACCAGTTCATGAACAAGCTATATTCGATATGTTAACTCGTTTTGTTGAATTTCCCATAAAATGTGGAGGTAGTTACCAGTCGGAAACAGTTAAATTGCACTATCTTTCCGGATTATTACTAATGTATGTAGTAGGTATTTCATGTATCAAATATGATAAGTATTCTTTTTTGAATAAAATACTGCACATATCTGCACGTAATTCAATTCATGATGATAAAGTTAATATTACAGGAATCATTCATCCTTGTATTTTTGATAGGGACATTGCAAATAACTTTATTGGACACGGAAATAAATATACGCCTATAAGCACATTAATTCATAATAAGATTAGGAGCTTATTTAATTCTATATTAAGAGAAGACTTGGATTTTGATATAACATTTGATATTTTTGAATATTTATATTCACTGAATTACCTGTATCTAAACGGAGAAGAATTTGGGAGAGTATGGGTACCGTGGGGAGAATATAAATGGAGAGCTATAAATTACACGAGAATGACGAATGACCCATTTAATAGCTTTTTCGCTGAAGCTGATAAATTGCGAGATAACTGGTTACCCCTAAAAGGGAATATGTTTGACGGGAAATACTCAACTTATACAGAAACAAAACAAAAGGTTGACGAATTTCTTAAAAAAATATATTTGCATTAATTTTTATAGTATCATTTTGTAAAAACAACAATAAGAATATGAGTGAAATATCTGAATTAAAGATACTCCGGGAAAGTGAAGACCGAATTGAATTTAAAGAGGCTAAAAAGAATTATCCTTTTGCCGGAGGAAGTCATAGTGACCCAACTGAACGCAGGCGTTGTGTATTAGGCTACGTGGTAGCATTAGCCAATGAGGGCGGTGGACGACTTGTTTTAGGTATGGCTGACAAACTTCCACATGAGGTTGTTGGAACAGACTTCGCCAATGGTAAAACCGGTGCTTTAGAGGATGAAATTTATAATCGGTTAAGCATTAGAGTAAAAACGGAGGAATTGTTTGAAAATGAGAAGAGAGTACTTATCATAAACATTCCATCCCGTCCAATAGGTAAATTATTAAAGTTTGAAGGCGTTCCTTTAATGAGAACCGGAGAAAGTTTGCGGGAAATGTCAGACCAAGAAATTTTTAAAATATTATCAGAGCAGGAACCTGACTTCTCTGCTAAAATCTGTGATGCTTTAAAAATTGAGGATTTGGATAAAGATGCCATAAATCTTTTGAAACAGAAATACGCAGAAAAACAAAATAACAAGTCATTCCTTACTTTACCCGATGAACAGATTCTATCAGACCTTGAATTATTGAAAGACGGGAAACTTAATTATGCTGCTTTGATTCTGTTAGGCAAGAAAGAAAGCATAAAAAAGTATCTGCCACAATGTAATATTGTTATTGAATATCGGCTCAATCATTCCATGATTCCTTATACAGCAAGAGTGGAATATCAAGAGCCTTTATTTATCGGAATAGATAAAGTCTGGTCATATATAAACCAACCGGCAAGCAATCCATTATTGCATATCAGTGAAGGTCCATATATTTATGATGTACCTTCCTTTAATGAAGAAGTTATCAGAGAGGCTATTTTAAACGCTGTTGCCCATCGCAGCTATCAAATACAGAGTGATATTGTTATAAAACAATATCCTGATGAAATTACAATATCTAATGCAGGAGGTTTTCCTATCGGAGTAGATATAAATAACATCTTAACTGTGAATAGTATCCCAAGAAGCAAAAGACTAACAGAAATCCTTCAAAAGACGGGATTAGTTGAGCGTTCAGGACAAGGGGTGGATAAGATGTTCTATTATTGTATAATGGAAAGTAAACCACTACCCGATTATTCAAAAACAGATGCTTATCAGGTCAATTTGACCTTTCAGGCAGCCATTCAGGATAAGGCTTTTTTATTCTTTATGAAAGAAGTACAAGAAAGTAGGGCTGAAAAACTGAATGTTTTTGATTTGCTTACATTGGACAAAATACGTAAAGGTATTAATGATAGTTTAGACCCCAATATCATTGAAAAGTTAAGAAAAGAACAGCTTATTACAGTAAATGAGGGAACTACTTATTCATTAGCGGATAAATACAAGCAATTTATTCCTCGTAAGGAAAGTATTAAAGGAGTCACCTCACAACAATTGCAGAAAGTCAATGAGTGTTTTAAAACTCACGATAGCATAAGTAAAAGTACACTTATGGAAACTTTTAATGGAGTACTCACAGAAAAACAAGTGAGGAATCTTATTAGCAGGATGGAGCAATCCGGAATCATTAAAAGGATAGGTGTCGGTAAAGCTACTAAATACATTAAGGATTGGGACAAATTTAAGAAATATATATAATAGGGCTGTATTTTTCTTTTTAGGGCTGTATTTTTTAAGATACGAATAGAAATTCCTGTATTTCAATCTGTTATGTTTTGATGTCTAATTGGGCTGCAAAAAAGAAATAGAGGGCTAAACAAAATAGGAACTAGTAACTTTTTACTTTAAATAGTAGCTTTGAGTAATAGCCGCCATCACTTCGTACATGAAGCATGGCGGCTATTTTTAGTTATAACTTAAAGCCTTTGGGCTTGTTGGTATAGGCGGTGTCTGGGTCGTCCTTATTGCCGGGCTTGGGGATAAGTCGGTGCGAGAGGGATGCTGTTCAACGGACTGCTGTTCGGCGGGCGGTTGTTGTGCGGATTGTTGTTGGAAAGCATCGACAAATACTCCGGTTCCGCTCGACGGGTCGAGGAAACAGGACGGGGCAATTCCGTAGTTGCCCAATTCGGAAGCAAGAACTGATACAATGTCCTGCGGCGTGTAGAACGCCGTCAGGACAGAGTTTTTCAAACTGGAAAAGTAACGCTTGTATTCCGCTTCGTCTTTTGAATGGCTGCGGATGACGCTGTGGAGTTGGGAAACAAATGGGAACAACTCGCGGTCGCTCTTTGTCCAACGGGCAACGTCGGCAAGGCTGGAATAGGGGGCACAGAACGATGTGTGTAAACTACGGCGGCTGCAAAAACATGTTGGATTGCCGATGAATAAAGGGGTTGAATCAATTTCCATAAAATGGGAGAAACAAAACGATGCGTTACATTGCTTGGCATTTGAGTTACATTCCAGTATTATTTGAACAGTTTGAATACTATGGGAGTAACTTTGAGCTAATATGATGGAGTAAATAGCCATTGAATTACTAATAAAGACCAGCTAGGGGACTACTTGTAGCCTATTTCTGTGCATTGAGCAGAGGTAGGCTACATTTATATTCAAGCATTTGAGAAACTGTTTAAATAGGTTGGTTATTGGTATTGGCCGGCAATCTGCATTGGAAAGTTTGATTTGATGATGATTTGTTAAAAACATAGTTGGGGATACTGTTGGGGATACAGTTGGGGATACCGGATTTTGCACGATAGGTATCGTATTTTAAAAGTTGGGGATACCTTTTCGGGACATTTTTAAGTGTGTTCGAATATACATAACGCCCAAGTTAATACCCTTTTTGCTGCTTTTTTGCGTTTTAACAGGGGGATAATACCAAATTTTTTATGATTATTTGAGATATAAACATGAGATAAATCGCTGATTTATAGTGTGTATGTTGGATGAAATATGTATTTTAGCGGTGAAAAAGTGTGTGTGGATTAAAGATTGTACTCATGATAATTGATATATCTATAATTAAGTGGAATGATATGGAAACTCTTCCAGAAGAGCATAAACCTGTTTTATTGCTATGGTTTGATGATAAGTATAATGAGGTCCATGGCTCTTCTGCTATGTATGATAAAGATGATAGAGGCTTTATTGATTCTGATGCTTTTGATATTCCTCGTGTTTTTGATAATGCATTAGCTTGGGCTGAATATCCTCAATTGGTATTGTTTTAAATCACTTAAAGAAGAATCAAGCATACAGAAAGATGCGAATTCGTGGGACTTTTTTGAACTAAATTTTAGTCCCACGATTTATCCACCAATAATATGGGATCAATGAATAAATCTGAGGGATGAAATTACAAATTCTTATCTTTGCCTTCAAATTTATAGAAAATGGAGTTAAATGTTTATCGTCTTCTTCT